>NZ_JBSFSI010000045.1:0-1022 GCF_053589675.1 Streptomyces sp. NPDC003284 | reverse complement strand
TCCGACGCTCCCACGGCTTGTAGGCACACGGTTTCAGGTACTATTTCACTCCCCTCCCGGGGTACTTTTCACCATTCCCTCACGGTACTATCCGCTATCGGTCACCAGGGAATATTTAGGCTTAGCGGGTGGTCCCGCCAGATTCACACGGGATTTCTCGGGCCCCGTGCTACTTGGGTGTCTCTCAAACGAGCCGCTAATGTTTCGACTACGGGGGTCTTACCCTCTACGCCGGACCTTTCGCATGTCCTTCGCCTACATCAACGGTTTCTCACTCGTCCCACGGCCGGCAGACCGTAGAAGAGAGATCCCACAACCCCGCATACGCAACCCCTGCCGGGTCTCACACGCATACGGTTTGGCCTCATCCGGTTTCGCTCGCCACTACTCCCGGAATCACGGTTGTTTTCTCTTCCTGCGGGTACTGAGATGTTTCACTTCCCCGCGTTCCCTCCACTTGCCCTATGTGTTCAGACAAGGGTGACAGCCCATGACGACTGCCGGGTTTCCCCATTCGGAAACCCCCGGATCAAAGCCTGGTTGACGACTCCCCGGGGACTATCGTGGCCTCCCACGTCCTTCATCGGTTCCTGGTGCCAAGGCATCCACCGTGCGCCCTTAAAAACTTGGCCACAGATGCTCGCGTCCACTGTGCAGTTCTCAAACAACGACCAACCACCCATCACCCCGGGACAACATCCCGAGTGCACTGGGGCCGGCAACCCGAAGGGCGAGCAACGCTCGCACCCTCAGACACCCAACAGCGTGCCCGACACAGACTCGCCCTCGGACTCACGTTCCACGCCGAAGCAGTACTAGTGATCCTCAGAACCATCCGTGCCGAGTAGTCAACGTTCCACCCATGAGCAACCAGCATCAGACATTCGCTGATGTACTGGCCTCTGACCAGCCGAAACCGGTAAGAAGTGCTCCTTAGAAAGGAGGTGATCCAGCCGCACCTTCCGGTACGGCTACCTTGTTACGACTTCGTCCCAATCGCCAGTCCCACCTTCGACAGCTCC
>NZ_JBSFSI010000043.1:0-2025 GCF_053589675.1 Streptomyces sp. NPDC003284 | reverse complement strand
CGGTGTCCTACTCTCCCACAGGGTCCCCCCTGCAGTACCATCGGCGCTGTGAGGCTTAGCTTCCGGGTTCGGAATGTAACCGGGCGTTTCCCTCACGCTATGACCACCGAAACACTATGAAACAATCAACCGCACCACGCCGTGACCTGGCATGGGGTTGTTCGTGGTTTCAGAACCAACACAGTGGACGCGAGCAACTGAGGACAAGCCCTCGGCCTATTAGTACCGGTCACCTCCACACGTTACCGTGCTTCCAGATCCGGCCTATCAACCCAGTCGTCTACTGGGAGCCTTACCCCATCAAGTGGGTGGGAGTCCTCATCTCGAAGCAGGCTTCCCGCTTAGATGCTTTCAGCGGTTATCCCTCCCGAACGTAGCCAACCAGCCATGCCCTTGGCAGAACAACTGGCACACCAGAGGTTCGTCCGTCCCGGTCCTCTCGTACTAGGGACAGCCCTTCTCAAGACTCCTACGCGCACAGCGGATAGGGACCGAACTGTCTCACGACGTTCTAAACCCAGCTCGCGTACCGCTTTAATGGGCGAACAGCCCAACCCTTGGGACCGACTCCAGCCCCAGGATGCGACGAGCCGACATCGAGGTGCCAAACCATCCCGTCGATATGGACTCTTGGGGAAGATCAGCCTGTTATCCCCGGGGTACCTTTTATCCGTTGAGCGACGGCGCTTCCACAAGCCACCGCCGGATCACTAGTCCCGACTTTCGTCCCTGCTCGACCCGTCGGTCTCACAGTCAAGCTCCCTTGTGCACTTACACTCAACACCTGATTACCAACCAGGCTGAGGGAACCTTTGGGCGCCTCCGTTACCCTTTAGGAGGCAACCGCCCCAGTTAAACTACCCATCAGACACTGTCCCTGATCCGGATCACGGACCCAGGTTAGACATCCAGCACGACCAGACTGGTATTTCAACGACGACTCCACATACACTGGCGTGCACGCTTCAAAGTCTCCCAGCTATCCTACACAAGCCGAACCGAACACCAATATCAAACTGTAGTAAAGGTCCCGGGGTCTTTCCGTCCTGCTGCGCGAAACGAGCATCTTTACTCGTAGTGCAATTTCACCGGGCCTATGGTTGAGACAGTCGAGAAGTCGTTACGCCATTCGTGCAGGTCGGAACTTACCCGACAAGGAATTTCGCTACCTTAGGATGGTTATAGTTACCACCGCCGTTTACTGGCGCTTAAGTTCTCAGCTTCGCCCCACCGAAATGGAGCTAACCGGTCCCCTTAACGTTCCAGCACCGGGCAGGCGTCAGTCCGTATACATCGCCTTACGGCTTCGCACGGACCTGTGTTTTTAGTAAACAGTCGCTTCTCGCTGGTCTCTGCGGCCACACCCAGCTCACGGAGAAAATCCGATCACCAGACATGGCCCCCCTTCTCCCGAAGTTACGGGGGCATTTTGCCGAGTTCCTTAACCATAGTTCACCCGAACGCCTCGGTATTCTCTACCTGACCACCTGAGTCGGTTTAGGGTACGGGCCGCCATGAAACTCGCTAGAGGCTTTTCTCGACAGCATAGGATCATCCACTTCACCACAATCGGCTCGGCATCAGGTCTCACCCTGCAAGAGCGGCGGATTTACCTACCACTCGGGCTACACCCTTACCCCGGGACAACCACCGCCCGGGATGGACTACCTTCCTGCGTCACCCCATCACTCACCTACTAACCGCTTGGTTCAGCGGCTCCACCACTCCCCTCAACTCCGAAGAGATCAGGGCGGCTTCACGGCCTTAGCATCACGATGCTCGATGTTTGACGCTTCACAGCGGGTACCGGAATATCAACCGGTTATCCATCGACTACGCCTGTCGGCCTCGCCTTAGGTCCCGACTTACCCTGGGCAGATCAGCTTGACCCAGGAACCCTTAGTCAATCGGCGCACACGTTTCTCACGTGTGAATCGCTACTCATGCCTGCATTCTCACTCGTCAACCGTCCACGACTACCTTCCAGTGCCGCTTCACCCGGCAGACGACGCTCCCCTACCCATC
>NZ_JBSFSI010000042.1:0-3123 GCF_053589675.1 Streptomyces sp. NPDC003284 | reverse complement strand
CCGTGGGGGTCGGCGGTGAAGCGTTCGGCGGTGAGGGCGGGTTGGGTGAGGTAGCCGCGGGCGAGTTGGGTGCCTGCGAGGTAGAGCTCGCCGGGAACGCCTACAGGAGCGGGCTGGAGGTGGGCGTCGAGGACGTAGACGCGGGTGTTCCGGACGGGTGTTCCGATGGGTATGGAGTGGTGGCTGTTGTCGGTGGGTTGGGCTGAGGCACGGGTGACGTCCACGGCTGCCTCGGTGGGGCCGTACAGGTTCTCCAGCGCGATCGGGCGCGGTCCGGCCGAGGCGTGGAATCTGGCGGCCAGGTCGGTCGAGAGGGCCTCGCCGCTGCACACCACCAGTCGCAGGCTCGGGCAGTCGGACAGCTCGGTCTCCGTCAGGAAGGCCGCGAGCATCGACGGGACGAAGTGGCAGACGGTGACGGCCTGTTCGCGGATGAGTGCGGCCAGGTAGTGGGGGTCGGTGTGCCCTTCGGGCCGAGCGACGACCAGCGGCACGCCCTGCGCCAGCGGCCAGAACAGCTCCCACACGGAGACGTCGAAGGTGGTGGGTGTCTTGAGCAGTACCCGGTCCGCTGCCGTGAGCTGGTAGGTGTCCTGCATCCACTGGAGGCGGTTGACGATGGCGGCGTGCTCGATCAGTACGCCCTTGGGACGTCCGGTCGACCCTGAGGTGAACAGTACGTACGCCGGATGGGACGGCAGCAGCGGTGCGAGCCGGTCGGCGTCGGCGATGTCGTCGCACGCGAGCCCCGCCAACTCTTCGGCCACGGCGGGTGTGTCGAGGAGTACGGCGCTCGGCCGGAGCTGTCCGGGGAGTGTGTCGAGTGAGGGCCGGTCCGTGATGACGCATGCCGGTGCGGCGGTGTCGGTCATGTAGGTGAGCCGGTCGGCGGGCAGAGCCGGGTCCAGTGGCAGGTAGGCGCCTCCCGCGCGTACGACGGCGTGCAGGGCGACGAGGAGGTCCATGGAGCGGGGGAGGGCGACGGCGACGACGGACTCGGGGCCGACGCCCCGGCCGATGAGCAGCCGGGCCAGCCGGTTGACGCGCTCCTCGAAGGCGCCGCGAGTGAGGAAGGCGCCGTCGAAGAGCAGCGCGGTGGCCTCGGCGTCGCGGGCGCCGCCCGCCACCAGGGCGGCGAGGGTGGCGGGACCGTCCGGGACGCGCGCGGTGTCGTTCCAGCCTCGCAGCACCTGTTCCCGCTCGTCCGCGTCCATGACCGGGAGGGCGGAGAGCGTCTGCCCCGGGTCGCCCGCCACCGCGTCCAGCAGCCGGACCAGCCGCCCGGCCAGCCGCTCGACGCTCGCGGCCTCGAACAGCTCCGTCGCGTACCGCACCCCACCGCTGATCCGGCCGTCCGCCGCGGAGCCGCCGAAGGCGAATTCCAGGTCGAACTTGGACCCGCCGATCTCCACCGGCAGTTCGTCCGCCGGCACCCCGAACAGCTCAGGCATCTCGGTGGTCGTCGAGTGGTAGGTCACCATCGTCCGGAACAGCGGGTGCCGGGCCCCGGCGGACCGCCCGACCGCGTCGGCCACGGCCTCCAGCGGAAGGTCCGCGTGCGAGAACGCGGCGAGATCCGCGTCCCGCACTCGCCCGACCAGCTCCGCGAAGGTGGGATCGCCGGACAGGTCGGCCCGCAGCACCAGCGTGTTGAGGAAGAACCCGACCAGCCGGTCCACCTGCTCGTCCTCCCGCCCGGACACCGGGGTGCCGAGGGGGATGTCGTCACCGGCGCCGAGCCGGTGCAGCAGGGCGGCGACCGCCGCGTGCACCACCATGAACACGGTCGCGCCGCTCTCCCGCGCGAGCCGGGCCAGCTCCGCACCCGTGCGCGGGGACACCTCGAACAGCACCACGTCACCTTCGTGCGAGGGGGTGGCGGGGCGTGGCCGGTCGGTGGGAAGCGGAATTTCCTCGGGCAGACCGGCGAGGGCCTCGCGCCAGTATGCGGTCTGGTGTGCGGCTGGTGAGGCGGTCTCGTCGGGGTCGCCGAGGAGGTCGCGCTGCCAGAGTGCGAAGTCGGCGTACTGGAGGGGCAGTTCGGGGTAGTCGGGGGAGGACCCGGTCAGTCGGGCGCGGTAGGCGGTGTCGAGGTCGGTCAGCAGGGGGCCGGTGGACCACTCGTCGGTGGCGATGTGGTGCAGCAGCACGACCAGTACATGATCGTCGTCCGCCGCGCTCAGCAACGCGGCCCGCAGCGGTATCTCCCGCGCCAGATCGAAGATGTGCCCGCCCGCCGCGACGGCCTCCTCGGCCAACCGGTCCACGGCAACCCGCCGGACCGCGAAAGGCACTTGGCACTCCCCGGGGGCCAGCACCCGCTGGTACGGCTCCCCGTCGACCTCGGTGAACACCGTGCGCAGCACGTCGTGCCGGGCCACCAGGTCCGCGAGGGCGGCTTCCAGCGCCTCCGCGTCGACCGGGCCGCGCAGCCGTACCGCGAGCGGCACGTTGTACGTCGTCCCGGGGCCCTGCACGCTGTCGATCAGCCACAGCCGACGCTGGGCGTACGACAGCGGCAGCAGCGCCGGCCGCTCGGCCGCCCGCGTCAGCGGGGGGCGGCCCGACGTCGTGCGCTCGGTCAGCCGCGCCGCCAGCCCGGCCACCGTCCGCGCCTCGAACAGGTCGCGTACGGCACACTCCACCCCCAGTGCGGCGCGCAGTCGGCTCACCGCGCGCGCGGCCAGCAGCGAGTGCCCGCCGAGCGCGAAGAAGTCGTCCTCCACTCCGACCGACGTCCTCTCCAGCAAGGCGGCGAAGACGGCGGCGATCACCTCTTCACGTGCGGTGCGCGGCGCCCGGGACACGGCCGACTCCGCCTGCGGCGGTGCGGGCAGGGCGCGGCGGTCGAGCTTGCCGTTGGCCGTCAGCGGGAGGGCGTCCAGCGTCACGAAGGCACCGGGCACCATGTACTCCGGGAGCCGCGCGGCGGCGTGGGCCCGCAGCGCACCGTGGTCCGGGGCCTGGGCACTGCCCGGCACCGGCACGACGTACGCCACCAGTCGCTGACCCTCGCGGACGTGTGCGACGGCTTGTGCGATGCCGGGTGTGTCGGTCAACGCGGTTTCGATTTCGCCGAGTTCGATGCGTTGGCCGCGGAGTTTGACTTGGTGGTCGGTGCGG
>NZ_JBSFSI010000041.1:0-5316 GCF_053589675.1 Streptomyces sp. NPDC003284 | reverse complement strand
TGATCGAGATCCGCAAACAGAACCCCGCCTTCGGACTCGGCACCTACACCGAACTCACCTCCTCCAACCCCGCCGTCCTCGCCTTCCTCCGCGAATATGACGACGACCTGGTCCTGTGCGTGCACAACTTCTCCCGCTTCGCCCAGCCGACGGAGGTCGACCTGAGCGCCTTCCTGGGGCGGCACCCGGTCGAGCTGTTCGGCGGGGTGCGCTTCCCGGCCGTCGGCGAGCTGCCGTATCTGCTGACCCTGGCGGGGCACGGCTTCTACTGGTTCCGGCTGCGCGAGGAGGCCGTCTAGCACGCGCACGCGCGGGGCGGTTTCCGCCGCCCCGCACGCGGGCACGCGTGAGTCACACTCGACCAGCGATTGGACGCGACGCCATGTCGGAAGCCATGTCGCAAGCCGTCACACGCTCTGTCACCGCCGGCAGCGCCGGCCTCCTCGCGTCCCTGGACCCGCTGCTGCGCGAGTGGCTGCCCCGGCAGCGCTGGTTCGCGGGCAAGGGCCGCCCGGTCACCGGATTCTCCCTGGTCACGGCCGTCGAGCTGCTCCCGCTCGACGGCAGGCTGGGCCTCTACCACCTGCTGGTCCGCGCCCACCAGCCGCCCTCCCCCGCCCCCGGCGCCGTCCCGCACCCCGGCGACTGCTACCAGCTCCTCATAGGCGTGCGCGAGGCGCTGCCCCCCAGACTGGCGCCCGCGCTGATCGGCCACGTCCACGACGGCCCGCTCGCCGGGCGCACCGTGTACGAGGCGCTGTACGACCCCCGGCCCGCCGAGGTGATCCTGGAGGCCCTGCGCACCGGGGCCCGCATCGGCGGGCTGCACTGTGAGCGGCGCGCGGAGATACGCGCCGGTCTGGTCCCGCGCGTGGTCACCGCCGAGCAGTCCAACTCGTCGGTGGTCTACGGGGACGCCTTCATCCTGAAGCTGTTCCGCCGGGTGCTGCCCGGGGTGAACCCCGATCTGGAACTGCCGCTCGCGCTGGCCCGCGAGGACTGCCCGCGCGTCCCGGCGCCCACCGCGTGGATGACCGCCGACGTCGGCGAGGACGCGTACGTCCTCGGGGTGCTCCAGCCCTTCGTGCGGGGCGCCACGGACGGCTGGGAGCTGGCGCTGCGCGAGCTGGCCAAGGGCGAGGACTTCACCGCCGAGGCGCGGGCGCTGGGCCGCGCCACGGCCGAGGTGCACGGGGCACTGGCCCGCGCGCTGCCCACGGTCAGCCTGGCCCGGCTCCAGCTCACCGCGCTGGTCGACGCCATGGCCGGACGCCTGGAGGAGGCGGCCCAGGCGGTCCCGGCGCTGCGGCCCCACGCCCCCGGGCTGCACACCGCCTACGAGGCGCTGGCCGACCTGGCGGCCGAGGGCCACACCTGGACCGCCCAGCGCATCCACGGCGACCTGCACCTGGGGCAGTGCCTGCGCTCCCCGGCCGGCCGGTGGTCGCTGATCGACTTCGAGGGCGAGCCGGCCAGACCGCTGGCCGAGCGGCGGATGGCCCAGCCCGTGGTCCGGGACGTCGCCGGGATGCTGCGCTCCTTCGACTACGCGGCGCACTCGGCGGGCGGCCCGCCGGCCCCGCGCTGGGCGGCGGCCTGCCGTGCCGCGTACTGCACCGGGTACGCGGAGGGCGGCGGCCGCGACCCGCGCACGGACCCGGTGCTGCTGCGGGCCTGCGAGACCGACAAGGCGGTCTACGAGGTCGTCTACGAGGCCCGGCACCGCCCCGACTGGCTGCCGGTGCCGCTCGCGGCGGTGCGCCGCCTGGCCGCGGACCCCGGTTCCGCCGCCTGACCCGCCCGCCGCACCCGTCCGGTTCCGCCGCTCTCTTCGAGGAGGCCCCGCACGTGACTGCCCGTCCCCCCGCCAGTGGTCCCCTCCCCCGGCGGCAGCCCGGGACGCCCGCGCGGGCGGTGTCCGCGGCCCTCGGCACCGAGGACCGCGAACGGCTGCTCGCCGGCACCCACCACGATCCGCACTCCGTGCTCGGCGCGCACCCCGTGCCCGGGGGCGTCGCGGTGCGGGCGCTGCGTCCGTACGCGCTCGGTGTCGCCGTCCTTGCCGGGGACCTCCAGCTGGAGCTGACCCACGACGGGCAGGGGTTCTTCTCGGGGCTGCTGCCGCTGCGGGAGGTGCCGGAGTACCGGCTGGAGGTGGCGTACGAGGGGACCGTGGTGCGCGCCGAGGACCCGTACCGCTTCCTGCCCGCGCTCGGCGATCTCGATCTGCATCTGATCGGCGAGGGGCGGCACGAGGAGCTGTGGCGGGCGCTCGGCGCCGAGCCGATGACCCACCAGGGCGTCGAGGGCACCCGGTTCACGGTGTGGGCGCCCGACGCGCGGGGCGTGCGGGTGGCCGGCGGCTTCGACTTCTGGGACGGCACCGCGTACCCGATGCGCTCGCTGGGCGGCACCGGGGTGTGGGAGCTGTTCGTGCCCGGTGTCGGGGAGGGCGAGCTGTACAAGTTCGAGATCACCCGGCCGGACGGGTCGCGGACGCTGCGCGCCGATCCGCTGGCGCGGCGCACCGAGGTCCCGCCGGCCACCTCCTCCGTCGTGCACGCCTCGCACTACGAGTGGGGCGACGCCGAGTGGCTGGCGCGGCGCGGCGAACGGCCCGCGCACGAGGCGCCGTTCTCGGTGTACGAGGTGCACCTGCCGTCCTGGCGCCCTGGCCTGACGTACCGTCAACTCGCTGACCAGCTCCCCGCGTACGTCGCGGACCTGGGCTTCACGCATGTGGAGCTGATGCCGGTCGCCGAGCATCCCTTCGGCGGCTCCTGGGGCTACCAGGTCACCGGCTTCTACGCGCCCACCGCGCGGCTGGGCACGCCGGACGACTTCAAGTACCTGGTGGACGCGCTGCACCGGGCGGGCATCGGCGTCATCATGGACTGGGTGCCCGCGCACTTCCCGCGCGACGCGTGGGCGCTGGCCGAGTTCGACGGGCGCCCGCTGTACGAGCACTCCGACCCGCTGCGGGCCGCCCATCCGGACTGGGGCACCCTGGAGTTCGACTTCGGCCGCCGCGAGGTGCGCAACTTCCTCGTCGCCAACGCGGTGTACTGGTGCGAGGAGTTCCACATCGACGGGCTGCGGGTGGACGCGGTCGCCTCGATGCTCTACCTCGACTACTCGCGCGAGCCGGGGCAGTGGACGCCCAACGAGCACGGCGGCCGGGAGAACCTGGACGCGGTGGCGTTCCTCCAGGAGATGAACGCCACCGTGTACCGCAGGGTGCCCGGCGTGGTGACCGTCGCCGAGGAGTCCACCGCCTGGGACGGCGTCACCCGGGCCACGCACCACCGGGGCCCGTCCGGCTTCGGCGGCCTGGGCTTCGGGCTGAAGTGGAACATGGGCTGGATGCACGACTCGCTCCAGTACATGAGCCACGACCCCGTGCACCGCGCCCACCACCACGGGGAGATGACCTTCTCCATGGTGTACGCCTACAGCGAGAACTACGTGCTGCCCCTCTCCCACGACGAGGTGGTGCACGGCAAGAAGTCGCTGGTGTCCAAGATGCCGGGCGACTGGTGGCGGCAGCGGGCCGACCTGCGCGCCTACCTCGCCTTCATGTGGTCCCACCCCGGCAAGCAACTCCTGTTCATGGGCCAGGAGTTCGCCCAGGGCACCGAGTGGTCCGAGGAGCGCGGCCCGGACTGGTGGCTGCTCGATCCGTCCTACGGCGCCGCCGCCGACCACCGCGGCGTGCTGGACCTGGTCCGCGACCTCAACTCCCGCTACCGCGCGGCCCCGGCCCTGTGGGAGCGGGACGCCCACCCCGACGGCTTCGAGTGGATCACCGGCGACGCGGCCGACGACAACGTGCTCGCCTTCCTGCGCCGCGCCGCCGACGGCACCCCGCTGCTCGCCGTGTCGAACTTCTCCCCGGTCGTCCGCCACGACTACCGCCTCGGTGTCCCCGCCGACGTCCCCGCCTGGCGCGAGACCCTCAACACCGACGCCACCCGCTACGGCGGCAGCGGCGTCGTTTACCCGGACCCGCTCCCCCCTTCCCCCACCCCCTGGCACGGCCGCCCGTCCTCCGTCCGCCTCACCCTGCCACCCCTGGCGACGGTCTGGCTGAGCCCGGCGTGAGCACTCGTCCGGCGGCATCCTGTCGATCTGATCTCTGACATCCGTCAAATGATGTCGTTCACCATCTTCACCACTCCCCGAAGTCGTCACCAGTGATCAATTTTGATCATTAAAGGTTGATAGGATTAGAGGGTTGAGTGGCACGCCATACTCTGCTTGGAGTCGAAGACGGAGTTTGGAGCGCAACTCATGAAGGACGCATTCGATCACGTCACCGCATACGTTCGAGCCGCTTTCAACAATGAACCTGTTTGCGTTCATGTAGGAAACGCTCAAGAGTGCGAGATCAAGCGTCATCCTCGGTATGACGAGTTCCGCTCCAAAGCAGTCGTAGCACGAGCGGCACGCTCCGAAAGGTCACGGCTGTGGGACTCCATGGTAGCCATGGGGAGACTTTCCGACATGCGCGACGACGACAAGTGGCGAATGGCGGTAGTGGACTGCCTCGTCCCCTTCCTCCGCAAGCGCTCCGAGATCATCGCACGGAACTTCTTCGCCGACCTGGAGGACGTCCGGTCCGAAATGATCACAGCCGCTCTCGGCACCTGGGTGACCACAGCGACGGGCGTAGCCCCCGCCGAGATTCCGGAGATGATGCGCAAGGCTGCGGTCAACGCAGGCTACGCGTCTGCGAAGATCCATGACAACGAGAGCACGAGCAGCGACTTAGAGGCCCTGCACTCGCGCGAAGAGCCTCTCCCGGAGTTCGCGATCAAAGCCTCTGCGATCATCCACAACCCCGACCCTCGTGACCCGGCCGTCGCCGAGCAAATTCGAGGCGAATGCTATGGGGCCAAGCTGCGGAGATTCGTCCACCCCAACGTCATCAGGAATTACCATAACGATGTTCGCGCCGGTCTTCGCACCGGGGTGGCGACTCACCTCGCATCGGATGCAATGCTCGCGCGCATTTTCGTCACGGGTAGCAATCACTACTATTACACCTCTGACTTCTACCCCGCTTTCGTCGGCCTTCCAGTGGCAGCAGAAGTATTGGGCATCGCCCCGGCCTCGGCTTACCGCATGGTCAGGTCGGGCACGTTTCCCTGCCCCACGACATTCATGGGGAGAAAACACCAGGTGTACCTGAAGGCCCTCATGAGCCATCTGGCCATCCCGGACGACGCGCGCACCGGGGCGCAGATCGACGCCTGGGACAGCATCGAGACGGCGACGGGCGACGGCAAGTCCCTCTACAGCGGGACGGTCGCGCTG
>NZ_JBSFSI010000040.1:0-10611 GCF_053589675.1 Streptomyces sp. NPDC003284 | reverse complement strand
GCCCGCGAACTCGTCTCCACCGCCATCCTGCTCACCGCCGGACTCTGGCCCTTCGCCCACCCCTCCCCGGCCGTCACCCAAGCCCAGCAGGACCCTGAACTCGCCCACACCCGCGTCGACTTCGCCGACCGCCTCAGCCGCGCCCTGCACGTGACCCTCACCGGACTGGTGCGGGGTTCAGCTCGGTGTACAGCGGATCACCGAACACCCCGCTCTTCACGGCGTCCTTCGCCGTGAGGTACATGGAGTAGTACGACCACGCGATCGGTGCTTCGGACAGCCACCGCCTCACCGCCGGATCTCCCTCACGCTGGTTGCGGAACGCCCATCTCTCGCCCGCCCAGATCCCCTTGTAGAGGCCATGACGCGCCGTGGCGAGCGCTCCGCCGAGGAACTCGAAGGCCCACTCCCCGCCGGTGAGGCGAACGCCCGTGATGTGCTGCACCACGCCATCGGTCATGAGGTTGCCCGCGGTGACGTTGAAGCCCTCCTTCAGACCGGAGTACAGGGCCTCGCGGAACTTCTGGCCCTTGTACGACTCCCATTTCTCCCAGGGCTTCGGCTCGGCGGAAGCCGAGGACGCGGAGTCCTCGGCCGAGCGCGCACTCTGTCCTTCGGGGACGGCGGACGCCTCGGGCTTCGGCGCCGCGGGTGCGCCGCCGTCCACTGTCGACGGCCGGTCCGCCTGCGGTTCCTTCACGACGCCCGGCCTCTGCGCGGACGGCTGAGGGGAAGCGGGCCGCGATTCCGGCCCGATCTCGCCGGGCCCTGTGCCGGCGCTCTCCGACATCCTGGAGGGCTCCGCCCGCACGGCCGGCTCCTCGCCCGGCTTCGCCGACGTGCTCCCGACAGGGCTCTCGGTACGCAGGGGTACGGCGGGCCGTACGGATGCGGGCTCCGGCACGGGTTCGCCGATCGGTGTCTCGGCGGACGGGCGCGGCGAGGCCGCCGGGCTCGCGCCCTCGGACGGTCTGCCGGTCTTTCCGGCGGCGTCGACCGGGCGGGGGCTGAGGATCGCCTCCACCTCCTCGGCTCTGCTCGCCGAGGTCGCGGCGGACTCACCCGGCGCGGCAGCGGCGGATGGAGGGCGGGTTTCCACGGTGCGTACCGGAGAAGCCTCGCGCGCAGCGTCAGCGGTGCCGGACGCCTCCCTCTGCACCCCGGCTCCCTCCGACGACATTCGCTCGGGCTGGGGCCGTACCCCCGTGGACCGTGCCGGAGCCGCCGCGTTCGATGTTCCGGCCGAGACCTCCTTGCCGCTCTCCGCGTGTGTCTGGGGGCGCTGCTCGCGCACGGGTCCCGGGGCCTCCGTACGGATGTCCCGTGCGGCGACGGCGCTGTCAGCGCTGGTGGGCGCGGATGCACCCTTCGCCGTGGCGGAGGCGTCGGACACGGTCGGCACCGTCGCCCGGCCCGGGGCGACCTCGGCAGGATCCACCGCCCGGCCGCTCGATGCCGCGGGCGGCTCAGCAGGTCGCGGCACGGACTCGGTGCGGACGGACTCGGTGCGGACGGCCTCCGGGCGCGAAGGAGGCGTGTCCGGGGCTCCGGCCCGCGACTCGGTCGTCAAGCGGGTGCCGTCGGGCGCCGCGGACTCGCTCGACGGCGCCGGGGAGGGCCGCGTGCCTTCCTGACCCGGCGTTGCGGTACGCGCCGGTTCGGCTGTGGTTCCCCTGCCGGACCCGGCAGCTGGGCGCTCCGCGCCGGGCGCGGGTGCGGTGGCGTCCGCCCTGCCCGCACCCACGGGGTTGTCCTTCGCAAGCGCCGGCGCTTCGGTCGTCCCGCGTGGCGCGACGGGAGTCTGCGGACGTTCCGGCGGCACCGCTCCGGTCGTGCCCTGCGTGTCGCGTACGGGCGGTGCCGTACCCTCGCCGGCCGGACGGCCCGCGGGCGGCGGGGCCAAATCCGCCGGGGGAATCTCTTCTTTCGGGCCGGACTGTGCGTCCTGGCTCGCACGCCGGGTGCCGGGCGGGGCCACGTCCTGGGGACCGCGCTCCTTCGGAAGGCCGGCATCAGCGGGCCGCGGGCTCGGCGGCGCGGGAGCGTCGGCTTCCCGGGGCACGTGCGGGAGCGTCACCTCCGGAGCCGGCGCCGGTTCCGGGCGCGGCGCCGGTACCCGGATCGTTCCGGAGGACTCAGGCATCGGGCCTCCCGGCCCGGGAGTGCCGCCCGTCTCCGGGCGCGGCTGCGGGACGACGGGCGGTTCCTCCCGCAGGGCCGTGCCGGTCACCGAGCCGCTCGTGTCCGAGGTGACCGTTCCGGGCCCGGAAGCCTCGCTCGGCCGCGCGGGGGCGGTCGTCGCATCCGGTCCTGGTTCCTTGGCCTGGGCCTTGGCTGCCCCCGCAGTCTCCTTCCCGGCCGCCGCGGCGGCGTCGTCGGCGGCCTTCTCGCCGGTGATGAAGTTCTTCACTCCGGCGCCGAACGCCGTGTTCTCCAGTACCCCCTCGGCCAGCCCGAGACCGGTGTCGAAACCGAAGAACACGGCGAGCTGCCAGGCGTTGCCCTTCCAGTCCACCGGTCGTCCGCTCAGCAGTTTCGGCACGGCCAACGACACGTAGAAGCCCGGGTAGGCACGCAGTTGGGCCGGCGCCACGTCAACGAAGAAGCTCTCGGTGAGCTTGCCCAGTCCCTCGCCGATGCGTTCCCCCGTGCGGCCCAAGCCACCTCCCACGACCCTCAGGAACTCCGTGAACTCGGCGAGGTAGCCCCGGAATCTGGCGAGTGCGCTCAGCACGCCTTCCATGAGCGGGAGTATCTGCTCCCACATCCAGTCGAGGGCAAAGCCCCCCAGCCAGCTCAGAGCCATGCCGACGGCCAGGATCTCCAGGATCTCCAGGATGAGGCCGATGACCTGTTTCACTATGAGCCAGGTCTTGTTCGCGTGCTCCTGGGCCTGCTGGCCCGTCGCCTCCAGCAGGCCAGCCGTGTGGTCCATCAGGTCGAGGTGGCCACCGACCGCCTGCGTGTAGACGGGCGCGTCCGGGCCCTCCCAGGCCGCTTTCCCCGCGGCGTCCTCCAACTGGTCGTGCAGAGCCCGGATCCGCTGTGCCTGGGCCTCCAGTTCCTGTCCATGGTGGGCCAGGAAGTTCGGATCGCCGATCTCCCGCAGGACGCGGGTCAGCCATTCCGCGATGGCGTCGTTGATGTCCACCACGGTCAGCTCAGCCGACGGACGGCTTCCACCGCCCGGGCCTGGGCGGCGCCGTAGGCCTGTGCGGCGTGGAGCACCGCTTCCCCGAGAGCCGCCAGATGCGTGCCTATCCCGTTCGTCAGGTGCGTCAAATCCTGGTGGACCCGCCGGTACTCGGTGTGTGCCGCCAGGCCGGCCGAACCGTCGCCGAAGGCGTGACCGTCCGGGGAGCCGAGTTGCCGGAGCGCATCCGCCACCCTGGACGTGGAACCCGCGCTTGCGGTGATGCTGTCCGCCACGGCCCTGAGATCCGCGGTGCGGACCCTGATACGCTCCGACATGCCTACAACCTCCTGCTCAGCTGCCGCTGTGTCAGCGGACCATGGACATACGGACGTTGCGTTCTCCTGGGCGGCCGGCCCTCAGCGCTCCGGATCGGTCAGCCGGTCCGCTCGAACTGCGGCTCGCTGCGCCGGGTGACCTGGGGGTTGCGGGACTTGAGGACGCTCCAGCCGATGCCCAGGGCGCCGGCCCAGCCCGCCATCACGTACAGACAGACCCGGGAGTCCGCGTCGTAGGCGATCAGGCCGGTGACGAAGAGCAGAAAGACGATGGCGATCCAGGAACACACGGCGCCGCCCGGGGCCGGGAAGGACGAGGCGGGCAGCCGGCCCGCGACGACCGCCTTGCGGTAGCGCACGTGACTGACCAGGATCATCAGCCAGGTCCAGATGCCGGCCGCGGTCGCCACGGAGGTGACGTAGCCGAAGGCCTTCTCCGGGACGATGTAGTTCAGCACGACGCCGATGGCCATGAAGGCGACGGATACGGTGATCCCGAACGCGGGGGTCTTGGTGGCGGACAGGCGGCTGAAGGCCCTGGGCGCCTCTCCGTTGTCGGCCAGGGTGCGCAGCATGCGGCCGGTGGAGTACATGCCCGAGTTGCAGGAGGACAGGGCCGCGGTGAGGACGACGAAGTTGACGATGCCCGCGCCGGCCGGGATGCCGATGACGGCGAACGCCTTCACGAAGGGGCTGACCCCGGGTGCGAACTCGGTCCACTTCACCACGCACAGGATGACGGTGAGGGCGCCGACATAGAACAGGGCGATCCGCCAGGGCAGGGTGTTGATCGCCTTGGGGAGCGTCTTCTCCGGGTTCTCCGACTCACCGGCCGTGACACCGACCAGCTCGACGGCGAGGTAGGCGAACATCACGCCCTGGAGCGTCATGAGGGAGGAGCCGATGCCCTTGGGGAAGAAGCCGTCGAACTGCCACAGGTTGGAGACCGAGGCGGTGTCGCCGGCCTGGCTGAAACCGAAGGTCAGCACGCCCAGGCCGATGACGATCATGCCGATGAGTGCGGTCACCTTGACCATCGAGAACCAGAACTCGATCTCGCCGAACAGCTTCACGGAGATCAGGTTGGCCACGAACAGGACGACCAGGAACACCAGCGCGGTCACCCATTGCGGGACGGACGGGAACCAGTAGTGGACGTAGATCGCGGCGGCCGTCAGCTCGGCCATGCCGGTCACCACCCACATCAGCCAGTAGGTCCAGCCGGTGAAGTAGCCGAAGAACGGGCCGAGGAACTCCCGGGAGTACTCAGCGAAGGAGCCCGACACCGGGCGGTACATGAGCAGTTCGCCGAGTGCCCGCATGATGAAGAAGATGATCAGACCTGCGAGGGCGTACATCAGGATGAGGCTGGGTCCGGCCTTGGCGATGTTCGCCCCGGCGCCCAGGAAGAGACCGACGCCGATGGCACCACCGATCGCGATCATCTGGACCTGGCGGCTGCCGAGTCCTCGTTCGTAACCCTCTTCAGCGGCATCTGCGTCCTGCGAGGACGCGGAGGACGCGGCGACCTTCGATGAGGTCATGGTCGTGTGCCTTTCTCCATGCCGGTCCAGGGCCGTCGTGCCGACCGCGGACCAGATCTTGATCTGCCGGAAACACAGTGGAGTTCTGCCGGGCCGGCCCTCGGCCGGCCCGGCGGCGCACCCGGTGCGGAGTATCTGGGGCCTTCACCGGGCAGTCGTGAACATGTATCACCCCGGCAACCTTGGTCACACCCACACAGGCCACGGTGGTTACTCATTCGTTATCCATGCATGGCGATCCCCAAACCGAGAAGTACCGGAAAGTGTGGGCGAGCACCTGCTTTTCAAAGGTCGGCATATGCCTACTCCTTGACATCCTTCGATGACCCATACTTAACATGTATGTATGACTGAGCCGTTTCGCTTATGTGTCACGGAGAGCACCGCGCTGACTTTCGGTCGGCACGACGGGCATGTGTCGGCCACGGGAAGCGGCGTCAGAGGGCTGCGGGAAGCGGGCCCTCCCTGCATGTGCTCAGCGGAGAACGGCCGACCCCGAGGGGAGGTGCACGCGGGCACGGCTGTCACCGGACCCGGAGGTCCACGGCGCCGCCATCCGTCGCGGCGAGAGGGAACCTGGGGCGCGCGTCGCCGGTCACGGTTGCCTGAACACGCGGGACAACCGTCCGGCGGACGGGCTCACTCACGGCGGTGTGCCCGCGGGGCCGCCGGCCTCGTCCGGTGCCCGCGTGTTCTCATCGGACCCGGTTCGCGCTGATCCCAGGAGCGGTGAGGCGGGCCGGGGGCGCCCTCGCGGTGTATGCACGCGCGCGGCCGGTCCGCCTCCGAGGGAGAGACGAGGGAGAGGGAGGCCGATGGCCTCGTGTACCGGGTCCGCCAGGTCCCGGGAAGCCGTGCGGGTACGGCCTCCCGGGGAATCCGGGCCACACCGCGGTACGGGTGTCTTCGCGGGCCGCCGGATCAGCGCGCGGAACCGGCCGCCTGATGCTCCGCCTTGAGCTGCGCGAGGGTGCCCTCGCGCCGGGCCTTGCGCCAGCCCTGCTTGGCGAACATGCCGTTGAAGAACAACTGCACGCTCTTGACCGGCGGGGCGGCGAACCCCGCGGAGGTGTGCGGCGCGTACACGGCCGTGTCACCGGACGTCTCCAGCCACCCGGTGCAGACACGGTTGGCCAGCCCCACGGCCTTCGGACCGAAGGAGTGCGCGGTGAGCCCCGCCCGGCGGACGCCGGGCGGCAGCAGGCCCTCGGCGGCCTCCAGGAGCACTCCCCGCTCGCTGTGCCCGGTGACCCGGACCGGGACGACGACCGGGTAGCCGTCCGTGCCCCGGTAGGCCAGCAACTGGTGCGGCAGCTTCCGCAGCCGGCCGTGCAGCTTGCGGGTGTCGACCCGGGGACCGGTGCCCTTCGCGGGCGCGTGCTGCGAGGCCGGTGCCTCCTGCGGCCAGGCCGCGCCGGACGTGGCGCGCTCACCGGTCCCGCGCGCGTCGGGCCAGGAGGCGACGCGGCGCACCGCGATGTCGATGACGACACGGTTGTCCAGGTAGTCGCCGAGCGCCCAGTCGCAGAAGCGCCCCGAGGGCATGTCACCGAGGAAGCGGGCGACCCGCGGGGCGAGTCCGGCGAGCACCTCGGGCGAAGGCGCCAGCGGGACGGTGGCGACACCCTGGGCGAGGACGAAGTCGTCGGCCGTCGCGAACCCGTGCTCACGGGTGTGGTAGGCCATGGCCACATGTGCGTCACGGAGGATGTGGAACAGCTTGCCGTTGAAGGCCAGTGACGTCGTCACACCGATCGACCCGGCATCGCGGTCGACGAGTCCGGTCGGCGAGACGGGAACGGCCACACAGCCCCCCGCGGGGGTGACGTAGGAGAGGGGCGGTCACCAGGTCGCCCGCCATGGCGTCCTGCGCCGCGTCCGGCCAGCGCACGATGTCGGGGGCTCCCTGAGCGGGGATCGGCTCGACCATGCGCGGACTATATTGCTCGCTCACACATATCGCCAAACGGGCACTCTTGTGCCGTACGGTGATCGGCACGCAACATGTGACCGGCGGACCAGCCCAGGTGAACTCGGCTGCCCGCAGGACTCGTTGTCCTCATGAAATCCCTGACCGCGCGGAGCAACGAGAGCCGCCGGTCCCCCGTCTTCACCCACACGGGAGTTCCCATGCGTATCTAGCAGCGGCTGAGCCGCCGTACCGCGCTCGCGACGGGCACCGCCGTCCTCGCTGCCGGTGCCGCCGTCGGCACACCCGCCTCCGCCGCCATCGGCAACCACCGGGTCCAGCTCTGCGCCCAGGGCAACTACGCGGCCGACATCACCTGGTCGACCAATCTCCGTACCCGCGTCGTCTTCCCCGGCCAGTGCCAGACCTTCGACATCGTCGGCACCGGTCCGTACACCATCGGGGGCTTCTACAACGTCAGCAAGGCGCACTTCGATCTGACCACGGTGCTGCCGCTGCCCGGCGGATACAACTCCAGTACCCCGGGCAGCAAGTGGGGAGCCGAGGGCGACACCGGCAACCCGGACAACCGGCCGTACGTGGTGCGCTGGCAGTAGTACGCACCGCGCAGCGACGAAGGGCCCCCTCGCACCCGCCCCGCAGGCGGAGGCGAGGGGGCCCGCTGTCATGCCTTCGCACGGGCGTCCGGCCGCCCCTGCGCTGCCCTTGGGCGAGTACCGGCTCAGGGGCGCAGCGCCTGGAGGGTCAGTTCGCCGTACCGGCGCCACAGCGCGGGGTCGCGCTCGGCCGTCCGCATCAGTTGAAGGGTCATGCCGCACAGCACGACGCGCAGGTCGAAGGCGGTGGCATCGTCCCGCACCCGCCCGGTGGCCTTGGCCTCCTGCATGAGGTCGCAGAGCCGGACGAGCAGGTTCGAGGCGGTCTGGAACTGGGCGGTGGCCAGCGCCTCCGACAGCAGCCGGTCCCCGGCGAGGCTCTCGAAGAGGCGGAGCACGAACACGCGGAACCGCTCGTAGGTGTCCGTCAGTTCGAGCGCGGGGGCGGTGTTCCGGTCGAGCGTGGCCAGCCGGTGACCGACGACGGCCTCCAGGAGGTCTTCCTTGGTGGGATAGCTGCGGTAGACCGTGGCCTTGCCCACCGCCGCCCGCTCGGCGACCTGCGGCACCGTGCCCTGGAGGCCGACCTCGCCGAAGACCTCCAGCGCCGCGGCGAACACCCGCTCGTGATTGCGCCGGGCGTCGGCCCTGCGCTGGGGCGCCTCGGGCCCCGCAGTCTCCGTGGTCTCCGGTGTCGTCTCCACTTCCTTCACCGTCCCATTGTGCCCGTCCCACGGTGTGCCGAGTCCTCCGCCCCGCCGCCCCACCGCCGGGCCGCCGAAACAACCGGACTCATGGGTCCGGTTATACTGGGCGACACAAGTGGACCCATGAGTCCGTTTCACCCGACCCCTCGGAGCAGAGCGATGCACACACCGCCCCACCACGGCCTCGCCCCGGCCGCCGCCCGCGCCACGGAAGACCTGATCCAGGCCGTCCGCGCGATCTCCCCCCTGCTGCGCGCCGAGGCCGACGCCGCCGAACGCGACAGCCGGCTGACCCCCGAGGCCGAACGGGCGCTGCGGGAGGCGGGGCTGTTCCGGCTCGGCGTCCCGCGGAGCTTCGGCGGTCACCAGCTCCCGCTCGCCGCCGTGCTGGACGTATCCGCCGAGGTCGCCCTGGCCTGTCCGTCGAGTGCGTGGGTCGCGATGGTCGCCTACGTGGCACAGCAGCTGGCGGCCTCCTTCGGGGAGCAGGCACGCTTCGACCTGTGGGGCACCGGACCGGACACCGCGATGTGCGGTGTGTTCGGCGGTACGGACACCTCCGCGGAACCGGTCGAGCAAGGAGTGCTGGTCTCCGGCCGCTGGGGATGGGCGTCCGGCTGCCACCAGGCGGACTGGGCCCTGCTCGGGGTGCCCCTGCCCCGGCCCGGCGCCGCGCCGGAGCGCGGCCTCGCGCTCGTCCGGGCCGCCGACCTGGCCATCGAGAACACCTGGGACATGGCGGGGATGCGCGGCACCGGCAGCGACACCCTGGTCGCCGAGTCGGTGTTCGTGCCGCAGCACAGGCTGCGTCCCTTCGCCGACGTGGTCGCGGGCCGGGAGACCGCCGAGGAGCCGCTGTACCGGATCCCGCCGGGCTCGATGACCCTCGCGTCCATGGGTCCGCTGCTGGGCGCCGCCCGCGCGGTCTTCCGTCTGACCATGGAGGCCGTCGACGGCGGCAAGCCGATGGCCATGTCCCTCCATCCCCGGCTGGCCGACTCCCCCGGCGTCCAGGGCGCGCTCGCCGACGCCGCCACCCTGATCGACTCCGCCGCCCTGCACCTCGCGCGCTCCGCCGAGGCCGTCGACGCCGCGGCGGCGGAACCCGGCACCGCGCCCCTCGTCGACCGGGCACGGGTGCGCATGGACGCGGGACACGCCTCACGGTGTCTGCGCGAGGCGGTGCAGCTGCTGCTCACCGTGAACGGCGCGGGCAGCTTCGCCCGGGGACGGCTCGTCCAGCGCCACTGGCACGACCTGGAGACCGCGGCCCGCCACCCCACGCTCCACCCCGGCCTGGCCCGGGAGATGTACGGGCGGGCGCTGGTCGGCGACACCCGGCCGGTGAGCCCCATGGTCTGACCCGACCGCCCCCGTCCGGGCGGCGCGCGCCGCGAGACCGCCGCACGTCCACGGCCGTTCCGTACCCGGACCTTCTCCCGACCCGTCAGACGAGGACACCCCATGGCCGACCCCGCTCCGCACACCACCCCCGGCACCGGAGCCGCTCCCCCCGCCGACGCCGGGACCCACCGCGAAACCCTCGGACACTTCGCGTCGGGCGTGGTGGTCGTCACGGCACACACACCTTCCGGACCGGTGGGTTTCACCTGCCAGTCCTTCGCGTCCCTCTCCCTGGATCCGCCGCTGGTCTCCTTCGCCGTGTCCCGGACCTCCCGCACCTGGCCCCTCATCCGGGACACCTCCGCCTTCTGCGTCAATGTGCTCGCCCAGGAGCAGGAAGACCTCAGCACGGCCTTCGCCCGGTCCGGCGGGGACCGGTTCCGGCAGGTGTCCTGGACGCCGGGCCACCGGGGCGCACCGTCGCTGGACGGTGCCTGCGCCTGGATCGGCTGCGATCTGGTGCACGAGTACGAGGGCGGCGACCACACCATCGTCGTCGGCCGGGTCGCCTCGCTCCGGGCGGATCCCGCCCGCGCCCCGCTCGTCTTCCACCGCGGGCGCTACCGCACGCTGGCGCAGCCGGGAGGACGGCGGCAGGACGGCGGCGAGCCGGACCCGGGCCGTGGAACGGCCACCGGCCCCTCTTCGTGTCCGGCCCCTCGTCACGTGTGACAACGTATTCCGGCTAGGCTGGCCGGGATCCGTCCGTCTTCGGGCCCCCTGTGCGATCCGCGGGCCGTATGTGCGCGACGCCCCCACGATCCGGCACCGACGCCCCGGAGTTCCCGGGCCGCGGTGCGCCGATGTGAGCAAGGAGAGTTGCGGTGACTGAGTTGTTCTACGACGCCGACGCCGACCCGACCGTCATCCAGGGCCGCAAGGTCGCGGTCATCGGTTACGGCAGCCAGGGTCACGCCCATGCCCTGTCGCTGCGCGACTCGGGTGTCGACGTGCGGGTG
>NZ_JBSFSI010000039.1:0-13785 GCF_053589675.1 Streptomyces sp. NPDC003284 | reverse complement strand
CGCAAGCGGTTCACCAACGGCACCGTACTCATCGTGGACGGCACCCTGGTCCCCACCCGCGACCACTCCGTGGCCGAGCAGTCCAAGAACTACCGTTACTCCACCAACCACCAGGTTGTCGTCGGCGCCGACACCCGCCTGGTCGTCGTGGTGGGCCGGCCGCTGCCCGGAAACCGCAACGCCTGCAAGACGTGGGAGGAATCCGGCGCCAGGGCCGCCGTCGGCAAGACCCTCACGATCGCCGACGGCGGTTACCCCGGCACCGGGCTCGTCATGCCCCACCGCCGGCGCAAGGGCAAAAACCTGCCCGGCTGGAAACAAGAACACAACACGTCTCACAGGCAGGTCCGTGCCCGCGTCGAGCACGTCTTCGCCCGCATACACAACCTCGCCCTCGCCGGATAGACAAGCGGACCCATCGCCACCGGCCCGGCCCGGCGACTCAAAGATCATTTACGGGACAGCCCTTAGCCACAGCACCGCATCAGCACTGTCAGTAGCGTCCGGCACCATGGCGGAATGCACCGACCAGCAGAGGACTCAGACGTCCGGACCGAATTCGCCCGCGCGATTCAGGAGGCGATATCCGAAGCCACACGAGTGGGCGGTGCCAAGCCCACTCTGCAGAAGATCGCTAAGGCGTCGCAGGGACGGAAACAGCCTGCATTGACCACATCGTCGATCAGTGCGTGGCGCAACGGACAGCGGCTGCCGTCTTCCCCAGCGGCCCTGGATGCCTTTGTGACAGCACTGGAAAAAGCCGCGTCATTGCCTCCGGGACGGCTCGACCGCCGCCGTTTGGAAAGCCTGTACCGGCGGGCCCGAAACACGCCTCCCACAGCTGCGGACCCGCGAGTAGCGGTGTTCCCTGTGCGCGACGCGAACCCTCTCGAACTGAAGGTGCACCGAGCACGCACACTCGACGACGGCGACGCGGTCCCTGCCTATGTTCCGAGGGACGTCGACCCAGATGTGCGCAAAGCGCTCTCCCGCATCGGCACCGACGGCGGCGTCGTCCTTCTCATCGGTGATTCCACGTCCGGCAAGACCCGCTGCGCCTATGAAGCGATGACGTCCGTGCTGCCTGACCATCTACTCGTCGTTCCACCGCACATCAACGACCTGCCGGATGCTGTCACCGAGTGTGTCCGGGCCGGCCGCTCGGGAACTCCAAACGTTCTCTGGCTCAACGACCTTGAGCAGTACCTGGGGCCGCACAGCCTGACGCTCAACGACCTGCGCGCGCTGCGCCGGGCCCGGACGGTCGTGCTGGCCACCATGCGGTCCCGGATCCGCGTAAGCCTGCCCTCCCACGAACTGGTTCGGCTCGCTGAAGAGTTCGAGGTCCGACGGCTATGGTCCACGCCTGAGATCGAGCGCGCCCGTGAGCAGCTACGGGCGCGGCCGGACAAACGTCTGCGTCTGGCCCTGGAGCAGGCCGAGAATTTCGGCGTGGCGGAGACACTCGCCACTGGCCCCCACCTGTGGCAAGAACTGCGCAGCGCTTCCGTCGTCAACGGCAATCCCAGGGGCGCCGCGCTGGTATGGGCGGCGATCGATCTGACGCTGGCCGGACTGGGGGATCCGCATCCCGTCGAGTTGCTCCAAGCTCTGCACGAGCGGTACCTGCCCGGACGCAACAAGCAACTGATCGGGCCAGAGCCGCTCGACGCAGCTCTCTCCTGGGCCACCAGTCCCCGGGATGCGGTGACGCGGCTGTTGATTCCCGAGGGAGAAGGTCTACGGCCGTTCGACTACCTGCTCGATGCCCATCTGCGGGACCGAGGGCCTTCACCCGATCTGCTCCCGAACTGTATCTGGGAGATCGCTCTCGAACGCGGCACCGAGAAACACCAGCGTTTCAGTGTCGCCCTGGCCGCTCACGCCAACGACCGCATGGACATCAGCCTACGTGCGCTCCAGCCGCTCGCGGACGCGGATGACGTGGACACCTTCCGCACACTGGGCCTGCTGTATGAACGATCGGACCGAGCAGAAGCGATCCGATGGCTGCAGCGCGCCATTGATGCCGACGATGTCCTCTCGCTCCGTCTCATGGGCAATCTTCACTTCCGAACGCGGGACCGCGAGACCGCGCATGACTGGTATGCGCGGGCGGCAGAAGCAGGTGACGAAGTGTGTCAGTCCTACTACACCTATCCGGGCGTCGATAACCGTGCCGTACCGGATGAGCTCGCTGCGCCCCCGGATCCCAGGCCCCTACCGGACAACGAGGACTGGGACGACTGGGAAGAAGAAGCGGACTGGGGACCGTCCGCTCGTACGCTCTGCCTCCTCGGGGACACGCTCTCCATGCTGGCCGACATGGCCTATGACGTCCTCGATGAGATCGGTGATCGCGCCGTCGACCTCGGTGACGACTACGCGTTCCTCTTCAGCCAACTCCCCGTGGGCACCTGGCGCCAGAACAGCCGATGGCGCCGTCAGATGGCTCGTTGCTTCGACGATCTGGCCGCGGACATCAGAGCCGGGCGATGGCCTCGTCCCACCTGCACCGGAGAGGAGATGTCGCTTCACATAGCCGTCGATCACGCGTCGAGCAGCGTCGTGGAGGACCCGCACATGGTCACCGAGACCGTCGAAGGGATACCGCCGCATCACGCCGACTGGGACTGGCATCTGTGTCTCGACGTACTGCTTGAGGACATCGATGTGTTGTTCCTCTACGAGCCCTGGGCCGAAGGAATCGAGGACTCCGACCACCACCTCAACCAGCGCATGGGGATCGCGAATCTCGAAGCCGAGGACTGGTTCAAGCCCTTCTACAAGGACGACGCTCGAGCCGACGATCGCGGATTCCGGCGCTGAGCGCCGTTCCCGTTTCCCACCGGGAAAGCCCGAACACCCTCTCTGAACTGGGAAAACACCCAGGTCAGCAGCTGGCGTGCTGGCCGGGACGGCGACCGGTCCGGTTCCGTAGCTGCAAGCGATCGCGGAACCCCGACCTCTCAGCACGGAAAGGCTGCGCCCATGCCCTTCATCCACGAGTTCCTGCTGCTGGCAGTGATCCCGCTCGCCACCGACATCATTCTGCTCGTCGCCCACCTAGCCACCCTGCGCGGCTTGAGGGGCAGCCAGCGCGTCGAAGCCCTCCGGATCCTGGCCGACGCCGTGATGCGTCGCCGATGAACCGAAAGGGGCCACGGCATACCGCCGTGGCCCCTTTCGCAGGCTACGTCTCAGACGTTGAACCCGAGCGCCCGGAGCTGCTCGCGGCCGTCGTCCGTGATCTTGTCCGGGCCCCACGGGGGCATCCAGACCCAGTTGATGCGCAGCTCGTTGACGAGGCCGTCCGTGGCGGACTTGGCCTGGTCCTCGATCACGTCGGTGAGCGGGCAGGCCGCCGACGTCAGGGTCATGTCGACGGTCGCGATGTTGGCGTCGTCGACGTGGATGCCGTAGATGAGTCCCAGATTGACGACGTCGATGCCCAGTTCGGGGTCGACGACGTCCATCAGGGCCTCGCGGAGCTCCTCCTCCGAGGCCGGCTTCATCTCCACGGTCTCGCTCATGCGGTCTTCCTTTCGGCGTCGGCGCCGTCCAGCGCCTGGGCCGTCGCGTCCTTCCAGGCCATCCAGCTCAGCAGGGCGCACTTGACCCGGGCCGGATACTTGGACACCCCGGCGAACGCGACCGCGTCCTCCAGGATCTCCTCCATCGCGTCGTCGGGCTCGATCTTCCCCTTGGACTGCATCAGCTCCAGGAAGGTCTCCTGGATCTTCTGCGCCTCGGCGAGTTCCTTGCCGACCAGCAGGTCGTTCAGCACCGAGGCCGAGGCCTGGCTGATGGAGCAGCCCTGGCCCTCGTAGGAGACGTCCTCGATCGTGGTGCCGTCGTACTTCACACGGAGGGTGATCTCGTCGCCGCACGTCGGGTTGACGTGGTGCACCTCGGCGTCACCGTCCCGCAAGCCCCGCCCGTGCGGGTGCTTGTAGTGGTCCAGGATGACGTCCTGGTACATGGAGTCCAGCTTCACGCCTCAGCCCCTCATCCGAAGAAGTTCCGTACGTGCTCCAGGCCGTCGACCAGTGCGTCGATCTCGGCCGGCGTGGAGTACAGATAGAACGACGCCCGCGTGGTCGCAGGAATTCCGTAGCGCAGGCAGACCGGCCGGGCGCAGTGGTGGCCGACCCGGACGGCGATGCCCTGCTCGTCGAGGACCTGGCCCACGTCGTGCGGGTGGATGTCGCCGAGCGTGAAGGAGATCGCGGCACCGCGGTCCTCGGCCGTGGCGGGGCCGATGATCCGCAGGTCGGGGACCTCCGTCAGCCGCTTCACCGCGTACTCGGTGAGCGCCTGCTCATGGGCGAGGACCTTGTCCATGCCGATCGAGTTCAGGTAGTCGATCGCCGCGCCCAGGCCGATCGCCTGGGAGATCGGCGGGGTGCCCGCCTCGAACTTGTGCGGGGCGGGGGCGTAGGTCGAGGAGTGCATCGACACCGTCTCGATCATCTCGCCGCCGCCGAGGAACGGAGGCAGGTCCTCCAGCAGCTCCTGGCGGCCCCAGAGCACGCCGATGCCGGTCGGGCCGCACATCTTGTGGCCGGTGAAGGCCACGAAGTCGGCCTGGAGCGCCTGCACGTCCAGCGGCATGTGCGGGGCGGCCTGGGAGGCGTCGATGCAGACCAGGGCGCCGACCTCCTGGGCGCGGCGCACTATGGCCTCGACCGGGTTGTGGGTGCCGAGGATGTTGGAGACCAGCACGAAGGAGACGATCTTCGTCTTCTCGGTGATGACCTCGTCGATGTTCGACAGGTCCAGGCGGCCGTCGTCGGTCAGGCCGAACCACTTCAGCTTCGCGCCCGTGCGCTGCGCCAGCAGCTGCCAGGGCACGATGTTGGAGTGGTGCTCCATCTCCGTGATGACGATCTCGGTGTCGTGGTCCACCCGGTAGGGCTCGTCGGCCCAGCCCAGCATGTTCGCCACGAGGTTGAGCGACTCCGAGGCGTTCTTGGTGAAGATCACCTCGTCGCGGCTGGGCGCGTTGACGAACGCCGCGACCTTGTCGCGGGCGCCCTCGTACAGCGCCGTGGCCTCCTCGGCGAGCACGTGCACCCCGCGGTGCACGTTGGCGTTGTGCTGTTCGTAGTACTCGGACAGCACGTCGAGCACCTGGCGCGGGGTCTGGGAGGTCGCCGCGTTGTCCAGGTACACGAGCTTCTTGCCGTCGTGGACGAGTCGGTCCAGGACGGGGAAGTCCTTGCGGATCGCCTCGGTGTCGAGGAGGCCCGGCAGCTGTGTCACGCGGATGCGCCACCCTTCACGTATGCCTCGTAGCCCTCGTTCTCCAGCTTGTCGGCGAGTTCGGCGCCGCCGGACTCGACGATGCGGCCACCGGAGAAGACGTGGACGTAGTCGGGCTTGATGTAGCGCAGGATGCGCGTGTAGTGCGTGATCAGCAGGGTGCCGACCTCGCCGGTCTCGCGGACGCGGTTCACACCCTCGGAGACGATCCGCAGCGCGTCGACGTCCAGGCCGGAGTCCGTCTCGTCGAGGATCGCGACCTTCGGCTTGAGCAGTTCGAGCTGGAGGATCTCGTGGCGCTTCTTCTCACCGCCGGAGAAGCCCTCGTTGACGTTGCGCTCGGCGAAGGAGGGGTCCATGTGGAGCCGCTCCATGGTCTCCTTGACCTCCTTCACCCAGGTGCGCAGCTTGGGGGCCTCGCCGCGGATCGCGGTGGCGGAGGTGCGCAGGAAGTTGGAGACCGAGACGCCGGGGACCTCGACGGGGTACTGCATCGCCAGGAACAGGCCGGCGCGGGCGCGCTCGTCGACGGACATCTCCAGGACGTCCTCGCCGTCGAGGGTGACGGTGCCGCCGGTGATCGTGTACTTCGGGTGACCCGCGAGCGAGTAGGCGAGGGTCGACTTGCCCGAGCCGTTGGGGCCCATGATGGCGTGCGTCTCGCCCTGCTTCACGGTGAGGTCGACGCCCTTGAGGATCTCCTTCGTGGCGTTGTCGGCCTCGACGGTGACGTGCAGGTCTCGGATTTCAAGCGTTGCCATGGGTGCCTCAGGACTCCTGGGAGAGGGAGACGAGCACGTCGTCCCCTTCGATCTTTACGGGGTATACGGGGACGGGACGCGTCGCCGGAAGACTGTCGGGCTTGCCCGAGCGCAGGTCGAAGCGCGAGCCGTGCAGCCAGCACTCGATGTGGCAGTCGTCGACCTCGCCCTCGGAGAGCGAGACGTTCGCGTGCGAGCAGATGTCGTTGATGGCGAACACCTCGCCCTCGGTGTGCACCACGGAGATGGGCGTGCCGTCGAGTTCCACCCGCTTGGGGGTGTCCTCCTCCAGCTCGCTCAGCCCGCAGACGCGTACGAAGGTGCCGCTCATGCGACCGACGCCTCCAGCTCCTCCTCGATCCGGGCGAGCAGGCGCTCCTCGATGTCCTTGACACCGATCTGCTGGACCAGTTCGGCGAAGAAGCCGCGGACCACCAGGCGGCGGGCCTCGTGCTCCGGGATGCCGCGGGCCATCAGGTAGAAGAGCTGCTCGTCGTCGAAGCGGCCGGTGGCGGAGGCGTGACCGGCACCGACGATCTCGCCGGTCTCGATCTCCAGGTTCGGCACCGAGTCGACCCGGGCGCCGTCGGTCAGCACCAGGTTGCGGTTCATCTCGTAGGTGTCGGTGCCCTCGGCGCTGGCCTCGATGAGCACGTCGCCGATCCACACCGCGTGCGCCTGCTCGCCCTGGAGCGCGCCCTTGTAGACCACGTTGGACTTGCAGTGCGGGGCGTCGTGGTCGACGAAGAGCCGGTGCTCCTGGTGCTGGCCCGCGTCGGTGAAGTACAGGCCGAGCAGCTCGGCCTCGCCGCCGGGGGCGGCGTACGTCACGCGCGGGTGCAGCCGGACGACATCGCCGCCGAAGGTCACGACGACCGACTTGAGGGAGGCGTCCCGGCCGATCAGCGCGTTGTGCTGGCCCACATGGACGGCCTTGTCGTCCCAGTCCTGGACGGAGACGACGGTGAGCTTGGCGCCGTCGCCCAGCAGATAGTCGACGTTGGCGGCGAGCACCGCGTCACCGGTGTGGTCGATGACGACGACGGCCTCGGCGAAGGCTCCCAGCTCGATGACCTGGTGGCCGTAGGCGACCCCGCCCTCGCCGTGCACCGCGATGCGGATGGGCTCGGTGAGGACGGTCTCCTTGGGAACGCTCACCACCGAGGCCGTCTCGAAGGCGGAGTACGCCTGCGCGGCGACCCGGTCGACCGGCGTGCCGGCCCTGCGGAGCCGCGCGTCGTCACGGCCGACGCTCTCCACGCTCACGCCCTCGGGCGCCTGGACGTCCACCTTCACGCCGCCGCCGGTGGCGGTCGCGGTGCCGTCGTGCAGGCCGCGCAGCCGCTCCAGCGGGGTGAACCGCCACTCCTCCTCGCGGCCGTGCGGGACCGGGAAGTCCGCCACGTCGAAGGACGGCGGCGCGCTCATGCGCGTGGCGACGGTCGACTCCGCGGCGACCGCGATCTGGCCCGCGGTGGTGGAGCCCACGGGTGGGGGTGCCCCCTGTCCGAGCGGGGTCGCGGACTGGGGGGAGTTCTGAGCCTCAGCCATGGCTGTCGGTCTGCTCTCTTCCTACGTCGGTGTTCGCTGGCTGGTCGCTGCCCGGTGCGGGGGTCAGCCGACCGCGCCTTCCATCTGAAGCTCGATCAGCCGGTTCAGCTCCAGCGCGTACTCCATGGGGAGCTCCTTGGCGATCGGCTCGACGAAGCCGCGCACGATCATCGCCATCGCCTCGAACTCGGTCAGACCGCGGCTCATCAGGTAGAAGAGCTGGTCCTCGGAGACCTTGGAGACGGTCGCCTCGTGGCCCATGGACACGTCGTCCTCGCGGACGTCCACGTAGGGGTAGGTGTCGGAGCGGGAGATGGTGTCGACGAGCAGCGCGTCGCACAGCACGTTGGACTTGGAGCCCGCGGCGCCCTCGCCGATCTCGACCAGGCCGCGGTACGAGGTACGGCCGCCGCCGCGCGCCACCGACTTGGAGACGATGTTGGAGGAGGTGTTGGGCGCCATGTGGACCATCTTGGAACCGGCGTCCTGGTGCTGGCCCTCGCCCGCGAAGGCGATGGACAGGGTCTCGCCCTTGGCGTGCTCGCCCATCAGGTAGACGGCCGGGTACTTCATCGTCACCTTGGAGCCGATGTTGCCGTCGATCCACTCCATGGTCGCGCCCTCGTAGGCGACGGCGCGCTTGGTGACCAGGTTGTAGACGTTGTTCGACCAGTTCTGGATGGTCGTGTAGCGGCAGCGGGCGTTCTTCTTGACGATGATCTCGACGACCGCGCTGTGCAGGGAGTCGCTCTTGTAGATCGGGGCGGTGCAGCCCTCGACGTAGTGCACGTAGGCACCCTCGTCGACGATGATCAGGGTCCGCTCGAACTGGCCCATGTTCTCCGTGTTGATACGGAAGTAGGCCTGGAGCGGGATCTCCACGTGGACGCCCGGCGGGACGTAGATGAAGGAGCCGCCGGACCACACCGCGCTGTTCAGCGACGCGAACTTGTTGTCGCCGACGGGGATGACGGTCCCGAAGTACTCCTTGAAGAGCTCCGGGTGCTCCTTGAGGGCCGTGTCCGTGTCCAGGAAGATGACGCCCTGCTCCTCCAGGTCCTCGCGGATCTGGTGGTAGACGACCTCCGACTCGTACTGGGCGGCCACACCGGCGACCAGGCGCTGCTTCTCGGCCTCCGGGATGCCCAGCTTGTCGTAGGTGTTCTTGATGTCCTCGGGCAGGTCCTCCCAGGACTCCGCCTGCTTCTCCGTGGAGCGCACGAAGTACTTGATGTTGTCGAAGTCGATCCCCGACAGGTCCGAGCCCCAGTTCGGCATGGGCTTCTTCTCGAAGAGCTTCAGGCCCTTGAGGCGGAGCTTGGTCATCCACTCCGGCTCGGACTTCTTCGCGGAGATGTCCTTGACGACGTCCTCGTTCAGACCGCGCCGGGCGGAGGCACCGGCCTCGTCGGAGTCGGCCCAGCCGTATTCGTAGTTGCCCAGGCCCTCGAGTTCGGGGTGAGCAGTCTCCGTGGGGAGAGTCATGCGGGGTTCCTCCCGGCCGTGCTGGTGGATGCGGTGTCGCTTGTCTGGGAAATCCTGGGGATGAACGTCGTGCAGACGCCGTCGCCGTGGGCGATGGTCGCCAGTCGCTGGACGTGGGTACCCAGCAGCTCGGCGAAGATCTCCGTCTCCGCCTCGCACAGCTGCGGGAACTGTTCCGCGACATGGGCGACCGGGCAGTGGTGCTGGCAGAGCTGCTCGCCCTGCTGCGGGAGGGGCGCGCCGCGTGCGGTGGCAGCGTACCCGTCCAGGCTCAGCGCCTTGGCCAGTGCCTGGGCGCGCTGATCGGGACCGGCCCCCTCGATCGCCTTGCGGTAGGCGCGCGCCTGCGCGGCGAAGCGGGCCCGCGCGAAGGCGGCCACCGCCTCCGGGCCGCCCTCCCGCTCGGCGATCCAGCGCATCGCGTCCGCGGCGAGCTTGTCGTACGACTGGTCGAAGGCGTCCCGGCCGCAGTCGGTGAGCGCGAAGACCTTGGCGGGCCGCCCGCGCGTCCGCGCGCCGTACACCCGCCGCTCGCGGGCCTCCACGACGTCGTCGGCGACCAGCGCGTCCAGGTGACGGCGTACGGCCGCCTGGGTGAGCCCCAGCCGTCCGGCCAGCTCGGCGACGGTCGAGGGACCGTGGTCCAGGACGGACCGCGCGACCCGGTTGCGCGTGGAGCGCTCCCCGGTCGCCAGTTCCTCCTGCCGGGTCCCCGTGGGGGTCGCCCGAGCCTCGCCGACGTTTTTCACAACGCCATTGTTGCGTAATTCATCGGGGCCTGACAAGCGCCGCCGGGGCGGGCCGACGGTGCCCTGCGTCACTTAGGCATACCTAATCCGACCTGCGGAAACGGTCGGTGATCGATCAAACGGGTGGCGTCGGCACACCCGGTGCGCCACACTCCCGGACCATGCCCACACCCCCTCCGACCGGCCCACTTGTGACTCGCGACACCCTCGCCGAGGACCTGCGCGCCCTCGGCGTCCGGCCCGGCGAGATCCTGCTGACGCACTCCTCCATGAAGTCCCTCGGCTGGGTCTGCGGAAGCCGGGCCGCCGTCGTCCGGGGACTGCTCGACGCGCTCGGCCCGGACGGCACCCTCGTCGTCCCCGCCCAGAGCGGCGACCTGTCCGACCCGGCCCTGTGGTCGCGGCCCCCGGTGCCCGAGGCGTGGTGGGACACCATCCGCGCCGCCATGCCCGGCTACGACCCCGCCACCACCCCCACGCTCGGGGTCGGCGTCGTCCCCGAGACCGTCCGCACCTGGCCGGGCGCCCTGCGCAGCGCCCACCCGCAGACGTCGTTCGCCGCGATCGGCCCGCGCGCGCGGGAGATCACCGAGGGGCACGCCACCGACTGCCGGCTGGGCGAGCGCAGCCCGCTCGCCCGGCTGGAGGCGCTCGGCGCGCGCGTGCTGCTGCTCGGCACCGGCTACGACACCTGCACCTGCTTCCACCTCGCCGAGTACCGCGTCCCCGCGCCCCGCGTGCGCGTGGGCAGGCCCGGACCGCACGGCTGGGAGACCGTGACCGAGGTCTCGGTCGACTCCGGGTGCTTCGGTGAGCTGGGCCACGACTTCGAACGGGACCGGCCGGTCGTCCGCGGCACCGTGGGCGCCGCCGCGGCCCGGCTGTTCCCGCTGGCCGACGCGGTCGCGTACGCCGAGCGCTGGCTCGCGCTGCACCGCCCCCGTGAGGAGGACATCACGCACCCGGGCGCCTGAGAGGTCCGGCGCGTCCCTAGACTCTGGACCCATGCGAAGTGAGCCCGCCCGCCCGTCTCCCGACCACCGTCCTCCGGCGAGACGCTTCGCGCCGCAGCCGGTCGTCGAGATCCGCTCCCTGGTCAAGCGGTACGGCACGAAGACCGCGGTGGACGGCCTCGACCTGGTGGCCGGGGCGGGCGTGACCGCCGTGCTCGGTCCCAACGGCGCCGGCAAGACGACCACGGTCGAGACCTGCGAGGGGTACCGGAGGCCGGACTCCGGCACGGTGCGCGTCCTGGGCCTCGACCCGGTCGCCCAGTCCGCCGGGCTGCGCCCCCGGATCGGGGTAATGCTCCAGTCCGGCGGCGTGTACTCGGGGGCGCGGGCCGACGAGATGCTGCGCCACGTCGCGAAGCTGCACGCCCATCCGCTGGACGTGGACGCCCTGATCGAACGGCTGGGCCTCGGAAGCTGCGGCCGGACCGGCTACCGCAGGCTCTCCGGCGGCCAGCGGCAGCGGCTGGCGCTGGCCATGGCCGTGGTCGGCCGGCCCGAGCTGGTCTTCCTGGACGAGCCCACCGCCGGACTCGACCCGCAGGCCCGCCGCGCCACCTGGGACCTGGTCCGCGACCTGCGCACCGACGGGGTCTCCGTGATCCTCACCACGCACCACATGGACGAGGCCGAGCAGCTCGCCGACGACGTCGCGATCATCGACGCCGGCCGGGTCATCGCCCAGGGCTCCCCCGAGGAGCTGTGCCGCGGCGGCGCGGAGAACACCCTGCGCTTCAGCGGCCGCCCCGGACTGGACGTCGCCTCCCTGCTCAAGGCCCTGCCGCCCGAGTCCTCCGCGGCCGAGCTGACGCCCGGCGCCTACCGGGTGGTCGGCGAGGTCGACCCGCAACTGCTCGCCACGGTGACGTCCTGGTGCGCGCAGCACGGCGTGCTGCCGGACCGGATCTCGGTCGAACGGCACACGCTGGAGGACGTCTTCCTCGAACTGACGGGCAAGGAGCTGCGCTCATGACCACCACCTCCGCCACCGGCTCCCCCGGGACCTACGTGCCGCGTCCCGGTGCCGCCCCGCTGCCCCGCATGATCGCGGCGCAGGCGGCGCTGGAGACGAGGATGCTGCTGCGCAACGGCGAGCAGCTGCTGCTGACGGTGGTCATCCCCGCGCTGCTGCTGGTGCTGTTCGGCTCGGTGGACATCGTGGACACCGGGGCGGGCAGGTCCGTGGACTTCCTCGCACCGGGGGTGCTGGCGCTCGCGGTGATGTCGACGGCGTTCACCGGGCAGGCCATCGCCACCGGCTTCGAGCGCCGCTACGGCGTGCTGAAGCGGCTGGCGTCGTCACCGCTGCCGCGCTGGGGCCTGATGACCGCCAAGACGGCGTCGGTGCTGGTCACCGAGGTGCTCCAGGTGATCCTGCTGACCGTGATCGCCTTCGCCCTCGGCTGGTCCCCGCACGGCAACCCGCTCGTCGTCGTGGTGCTGCTGGTCCTCGGCACGGCGGCCTTCAGCGGGCTGGGCCTGCTGATGGCCGGGACGCTGAAGGCCGAGGCGACCCTGGCCGCCGCCAACCTGGTCTTCCTGCTGCTGCTCGTCGGCGGCGGGGTGATCGTGCCGCTGGACAAGTTCCCCTCCGGCGTCCAGGACGTCCTGGCCCTGCTGCCGGTCTCGGCGCTCTCCGACGGGCTGCGCGACGTCCTCCAGCACGGCGCGGGCATGCCCTGGGGCGATCTCGGGATCCTCGCCGTGTGGGCGGTGGCGGGACTGGCCGCCGCCGCGAAGTTCTTCCGCTGGGAATAGGCGGCGAAGACACCCCATGGACCCTCGTGAAAGTGTGCACAAGCGGCGGCCTACGATGGAACGCGTGCCGAACCTGACCCGCGACGACGCCGTAGCCGCCGTGCGCAACCCGCTCGCCTTCATCGCCGAACGCTGGACCCCGCAGCCCAGGACCGTCCAGCGGGCGGCCCTCGCCGCGCTCGTCATGGCGGTCGTCATCGTCGTCACCGGGGGCGCCGTCCGGCTGACCGGCTCGGGCCTTGGCTGCCCGACCTGGCCGACCTGCACCGACGACTCGCTGACCACGACCCGTGCGATGGGCTTCCACGGCGTGATCGAGTTCGGCAACCGCATGCTGACGTACGTGCTGTGCGCCGCGGTCGGCTGGGCGATCATCGCCGCCCGCTCGCAGAAGCCGTGGCGGCGCGGGCTGACCCGGCTGGGCTGGGTGCAGTTCTGGGTCGTCATGGGCAACGCGGTGCTCGGCGGCATCGTCGTCCTGGTCGGTCTGAACCCGTACACCGTCGCGGCGCACTTCCTGCTCTCCACGGCGCTGATCGCGGTCGCCACGGTGATGTGGCAGCGCACCCGCGAGGGCGACGGGGCGCCGCGTCCGCTGGTCGGCAAGGCCGTGCAGCAGCTCGTGTGGGTACTGGTCGCGGCGAGCGTGCTGCTGATCGCGGTGGGCACCGTCGTGACCGGCGCCGGTCCGCACGCGGGCGACTCCGCCGAGGTGGAGCGCATCCCGCTCGACTGGGAGACCGTCGCCAAGGCGCACGCGGTGCTGGCCTGGATCGTGGTCACGCTGACGTTCGCCCTGTGGTTCGTCCTCAAGGCCGTCGACGCCCCCAAGGGCCCCCTGAACCGCACCCGGGACCTGTTCCTGATACTGCTGTCCCAGGGCGTCATCGGCTATGTCCAGTACTTCACGCATCTGCCCGAGGTCCTGGTGGCCGCGCACATGCTGGGGTCCTGTGTGATGTGGATCGGTGTGCTGCGGGTCCTGCTGTCCCTGCGGGAGCGGCCCGGGGCGGCGGACGGCGCGGACGGCGCGCTGCCGGACACCGCCGCCGAGCCGGTCGCGCTGACGAAGGCGTAGCACCCCGCCCGCGCGGCCCCGCGCACACGTCGGCCGCCTCGACCACCATCACCACCGCCAGTCCCGGCACCCCGGGCCGTACGAACACCAGGCCCACCGGCCAGCACACCCTGAGCGCCCCCGTGGCG
>NZ_JBSFSI010000038.1:0-14247 GCF_053589675.1 Streptomyces sp. NPDC003284 | reverse complement strand
GCGCCAGGCCGCCGCCCACCCCGGCACCGCCCTCGTCGAGATCTACCAGAACTGCAACATCTTCAACGACGGCGCCTTCGACGCCCTCAAGGACAAGGAACAGGCCGAGGAAGCGCTCATCCGCCTCGAACACGGCCGCCCGGTCCGCTTCGGTGCGGACGCCCACCGGGGTGTCGTACGCGACCGGACCACCGGCGACCTGCACGTCGTCACCGTCACCCCGGACAACGAGGCCGACATCCTGGTCCACGACGCGCACGCCGCCTCCCCGACCACCGCCTTCGCCCTCTCCCGCCTCGCCGACCCCGACACTCTCCACCACACCCCCGTCGGAGTCTTCCGCGACATCGAACGCCCGGTCTACGACACCCTCATGGCCGACCAGCTCGACACCGCGGCACAGCAACAGGGCACAGGCGACCTCGCCGCCCTCCTCGCAGGCAACGACACCTGGACCGTCGTCGGCTGACGTATCTCCCGCAGATTCCGCCGTGTCCACCCGTTCGCCCGGGACGGGTGGACGGGTGGACAGTCAGTACGGCGTCGGGCTCCGTCGTGTCGTCGGCGTGCGCCGGGAACAGGACCAGCACCGGCCCGCCGTCGCACGGGTCGGAGTCGCAGCGGAAGGGACCCCGCCGCCGGGACCCGCCCGCCACCGGAGGACACCGGAGCGGAGGCGGGCCGCACCGCCGCGTGCCGGTTCCAGGGGTCCGCCGCGGGGGCCAGCGGCCACAACTCCCCCCCCGCGACGGCGGCGCCGGCCACGCGGAGCCCGGCCGTCATCTGTCCGCGCCCCTGCCGCCCGTACTCGTCCAGAACCCGGCGAACGGCCTGCGAGGACCGGGCCGCCGCCTCCGGCCCACCGGAAACCCGCCTGCGCCCCCGCCCCCCCCGCGAGCTACCGTGACCCCATGCCGCACCAGCCCCGCAAGCACGTCCCCGCACTGCTCGTCGTCGACATGCAGAACGCCACCATGGCCATCGCCCACCGCGCCGCAGAGACCGTCGCCGTGATCGCCGGGCTGCGGGCGCGGGCGCGGGCCGCCGGGGTGCCGGTCGTCCTGGTGCAGGACGGGGCGGCGGACGGAGACATGCGGCCGGGCACCGAGGGATGGCGGATCGTCCCCGAACTCCGGCCGGAGGAAGGCGAGGTGGTCGTCCGCAAGGACAGCCCCGACAGCTTCCTCGGCACCGGACTGGACGGGACACTGAGGGCGCTCGGCGCCACGGAGGTCGTCGTCACCGGATTCGCGACGGAGATCTGCGTGGACACCACCGCCCGCCAGGCGCTGAGCCACCACTACGACCTGGTCCTCGTCGCCGACGGCCACACCACCTCCGTACGCCCCGGCCGGACGCCGTACGCGCCGCCCGAGCGGTCCGTCGCGCACCACAACGAGATCTTCCGCAACCTCCGCTTCCCCGGCCGCAGCGTGCGGGTACTGGCCGCCGCCGACGTGGACTTCGCCGCGCCCGCGACGGGCAGCGCTCCGGCACGGCCGGCCCCGGCCCCGGCATAATGCGGGCCATGGACCGAGCAACGGCACGGAAGTTCGTCGACTCCTGGGTGAGCGCGTGGAACGCGCACGACCTGGACGCCCTGCTGGCGCACTTCACCGACGAGGTGACGTTCCGCTCGCCCGTGGCCGCCCAACTGCTGGGCGGTGACGGGGTCATCCGGGGCAAGGACGCGCTGCGCGCCTACTGGACCGAGGGCCTGCGCCGCATCCCCGACCTGCGCTTCGAGGTGGTCGGCAGCTACGTCGGCGTCGACTGCCTGGTCATCAACTACCGCAACCAGAAGGGCGGTCTGGTCAACGAGGTCCTGGTCTTCGAGGGGCCGCTGGTCGCCGAGGGGTACGGCACCTATCTCGGCGAGGACACCAACCCGGCCGGGGCCCGCTGAACGACCGTACCGTGAACGACCGTACGGCGAACGACCGTACCGAACAGGGGGAGACATGGCACATGTCCTCGTCGTCGGCGGCGGGATCGCCGGTACGGCGACCGCCCTGGCCCTGGACAAGGCGGGCCACGACGTCACCGTGTACGAGGCGCATCCCGACGCGGCGGAGGACATCGGCGCGTTCCTCACCCTCGCCGGGAACGGCATGCGCGCCCTCGCCCAGTTCGGCGCCGCCGCCCCGGTCACGGCGCTGGGCTTCCCGCTGACCTCGATGCGCGTGCGCGACGCGTCCGGCGCCGAGGCCGCGCACGTGCCGCTGGGCGAACCCGGCGACCCCCTGCTGCGCCACCGTTGCCTGCGCCGCGGCGAACTCAACGCCGCCCTCCAGGCCGAGGCCACGGCCCGCGGCATCCCCGTCCGCCACGGCGCCCGCCTCACCGCCGTCGAGGACGGCCCGGACGGCGTCACCGCGCGCTTCGCCGACGGCTCCACCGCGACGGGCGATCTGCTCGTCGGCGCGGACGGTGTGCACTCCACGGTCCGCCGCCTGATCGCCCCCGCAGCCGAGCCCCGCTACGCGGGCCAGCGGGTCTTCTACGGCTACACCCGCGCCGCGCCCAGGACCCAGGAGTCGTCCTGCATCACCATGGTGCGCGCCAGCGCCGCCGCGTTCGGGCACGCCATGTCACCCGAGGGGGAGACATACTGGTTCGCGCGGGTGAGCGACGACGCACCGCTGCCCGCCGACGCGATCGCCCAGGGCACGCCGGGCCGCTGGCGGGAGCTGCTCGTCCCCCTGCTGCGCCGGGACCCGGCCCCGGTCGCGGACATCGTCGCCGCCACCGGCGGCGAACTGATGGTCACCAACGCGACCGAACTCCCGCCCGGGACCCCCTGGCGCTCCGGTCGCGTGCTGCTCGTCGGCGACGCGGCCCACGCCGCCTCCCCGGCCACCGGCCAGGGCGCCTCCATGGCCCTGGAGGACGCCGTCGTCCTCGCGAAGTGCCTGCGCGACACCCCCGACCGCACCTCGGCCCTCACCCTCTACGAAGCGCTCCGCCGCCCGCGCACCGAACACAACACCACCGTCAGCGGCAACATCTCCCGCGGCACCCACACCGCCTCCCCGGCCACCCGGGCGGCGGCGGCCGGACCCGCGAGCGCCGAGGCCGCCGCCCTCGCCCGTCTCCTGGACTGGGACACCGACATCCGGTCCTGAGGACGGCGCTGCCCCTGGCCGGGGTGGCAGCGATGCCACCCCGGCCAGGGGCAGTGAGGAACAACTGGCTCCGAGAAGCGCCTACTTGGTGGTCAGATAGGCGCGTTCGATCGTCTGGACCAGCGTGTTGCCCCGGGCGTCGGTCAAGGCGGCCCGCAGGGACACGGAGCCCGCCTCGTCCGGATGCCGCAGCGAGAGGTGCGTGCCGACGACGGCGGCGCGCTGCCAGGTGCGGCCCTCGTCGTAGGAGACCTCGAAGGCGAGCTTCTCGGGCTTCTGCGCGGCCGCGGCGCCCTCGATCCGGAACGGCACGTCGAACGTCCGTCCTGCCTTCGCGGTACTGGCCTGCGTCAGCGCGGGGGAGAAGCGGACCACGGACAGCGGCAGCGCGGTCCACGTGTCCTCGGGCGTCCGGGCGGAGCGGAAGGTCCATTCCGTCCTGACCCGGGTGCTCACCGGGGTGGCGGCCGGGTCACGCGAGGTGTCCAGGGTCAGCTTGTACGCGCTGTCCCGCTCCGGGACGTTGTACTGGACGACATCCGCGGCCGGTGAGATGCCGCGCACATTGGGGACCTCTTTGCCGTCGGCCGTGAGTGAGCTGACCGCCGTGACGACGGGGCCCAGATTCCAGTGTCCGGCGGCGTCGTTGAACTGCGGAAGGTGCGCCTGGAGGACGTTCCCGTTCCGTGCGGCGCCGAGGGCGAACAAGGGCGGCGCGGTGTCCGTCTGGTCCAGGGCAGGCCCGAACACGCCGACGTTGTACTGCTCGGTGTAGCTCCGGCCGGCCTCGTACGCCGCCGCTCCGAAGAGCTGTGTCTCGGCTCCGGCCCCCGCGAGCAGGCTGAAACTCCACTTGGTGCGGTTACCGAGGACATAGTCGGTCTCCCGCAGGGGGAGGCTCGCCTGCAACGGCTGGCCGAAGACGAGAAGTTCGCCTCGCGGGGTGAAGGGCTGGGCCTGGAGGTACGCGTCCTCCGGTGCGGTGGGGGTGCCGATCCGGACGTCGACCTCGGCGAGTTGCTTCTGGTCGACCTGGGCGCTGAAACCGCCCAGCAGACCGGTACGCGTCCACGCGAGACGGTAGTTGACGGGCGCGCTGCCTTCCTGGTTGCTCCAGGTCCCCGAGTACTGTGCGAACGCCTGGTCGGCGGGCAGCCGCCGGCCGATCTGTCCGACCGCGACCCTCTGGAAACCGGGGGAGGCGTAGGTGTAGATGCCCGGGTCGAGTCCCGCGTCCCGCTTCCAGCCGACGGCGATCATGCCGTCGATGTTCTTGGCCGCCGGGTCGGGCACGCTGACCTGGACCGGCTGTGCCTGCCTGGCGTCGACGACGACGGTGGTGTCCGTATCCAGCTCCAACTTGGGCTGGAACAGCAGTGCGTGCTTCGGGGCGGTGTAGCCCGGGTGGACCGTACTGCTCAGGGAGTAGGTGCCCTTGGGCAGGCGTACCGTCAGCTCTCCGTCGGCCTCAGGGGCGAGGAGCGAGTGGAAGTCGTTGTCGACGCCCTGGATCTCGGTCGTGGCGTCGTCGGTGGGACTGCCGTCCTCGCCGAGGTGCCGGAGCGTCAGGTCGAGCATCTGGGCTTCACGCTCCACCCCCAGGGCGGTGCGCACCCTGGTCCTGCCGTCGGCGGAGACGGCGCTCACCGCTCCGCCGAACGTACCGTCGCTGTCACCGGCCCGGGTGTCGGCGGTGACGGCGGCGGAGGCCGTGCCTCCCGCCGGAACGGTCAGCCGCCGCGGCGAGACGGTGAACATGCCTTCGGCGGCGGGTTTGCCGTTCACCGAGAAGGCGTCGGCGGACAGGTCGAGGGTGACCGGACCCGTCCCCAGATTGCGGTACGTGAGCTGCTTCGTCGCCGGTTCGTCGTCGGTGTGCGGCCACTCCTGCTCGCCGAAGTCGAGCGGCCCTTGCTCGGTGATGACACTCTGCCCGATCGCCCGCGCCACATCGGTCCGGCCGGTGCCCTGCTGGAACGCGCTGTACGGACCCGGCTCGGCGGATCCTGTCAGCACCGCCTTGAGCCGCGTGCCGTTCCAGTCGGGGTGCTGCTGGGCCAGCAGTGCGGCGGCGCCCGCGACATGCGGAGTGGCCATGGAGGTGCCGTCGAGTGTGAGGTAGCCGGGTATGCCGGAGGGGTTCTCGTTCTCCAGTGTGCTGCCGGGAGCCGAGGCCGCGGTGATGGCGACGCCGGGTGCGGTCAGGTCGGGCTTGACTCCGCCGTCACCGACGCGCGGACCGCGGCTGGAGAAGCCCGCGAGCTTGTCGGCCTTGTCGACGGCGCCGACGGTGAGCGCGGCCTCCGCGCTGCCCGGGGAGTTGACCGTGTGCTCGTCCTTGCCGTCGTTTCCGGCCGCGACGACGAAGAGCGTTCCGCTCGTGGAGGAGAGCCGGTCGACCGCTTCCTCCACCGGGTCGATACCGGGGGTGTCCTCACCACCGATGCTGAGATTGACGATGTCCGCGCCCTGGGCCACCGCCCACTCCATGCCGGCGATGATGCCGGACTCCTCGCCTTCGTTCCCGTCGTCGATGATCTTGCCGTTGAGGAGCTTCGCGCCCGGTGCGACGCCCTTGTACCTGCCGCCGGACCGGGCGGCCGTCCCGGCGACGACGGACGCCACATGGGTGCCGTGGCCGTAGTGGTCGGCGGTGTCGGGGGAGTCGCTGAAGTTCTGCTCCGCGATCACCTGGCCCGCCAGGTCGGGATGGCTCCCGTCGATCCCGGTGTCCAGCACGGCGACCTTGGTGCCGGTGCCGTCGTACCCGGCGGCCCAGGCCGTGGGGGCGCCGATCTGCGGCACGCTCCGGTCCAGGACGCCCTTCCGCTTGCCGTCCAGCCACACCTTCGCCACCGCCGTCGAGGCGGTGAACTCCGCACCGGTACGGGCGTCCTTGTCGGTGGGGCTGCCGGTCAGGGCGTTCCAGAACGCGGCGCCGCGGCTCCGGTCGGTGTGCAGCGAGGCACCGTCGACGACGGGCAGTTCGCGGTCCAGCCGCGCCCCTGCTCCGGTGAATGTGTCCAACGAGCGCTTCTGCCGCCCCTGGAAGGTGACGATCAGCGGCACCCCGTCACGGTGCGCGTCGTCGTAGCCGTCCGCCAGCAGCTTGGTCACGTCGAAGAGCCGCGGGTCCAACTTGCCCTTCGCCAGCAGCAGTTCCGCGTCGCCGGGCACCACATGGGTGTGCCCGTCGATCTTGCGCACGGAGAACGGCACCCGTTCCCGGCCCTCGGCCCGCCGCACCGAGGTGATCTGACCGGTGGCCGTGACCAGGACCCGGTCACCGGTGATCAGCGTCACCGCCTTCGACGCCCCGGCCGCCGCGGTGCCGGCCGTGCCGCGGGCATCGCCCGGCGGCGCGGCGGCGGCCCCGCCGACCAGCCCCGAGGTGAGCGCCACCGCGATGGCGACGGCGCCCACCAGATATCTCCTGGGTCTGCGCATACCAGCCGTCCCTGTCCTTCCCGTCCGAGAAACACACCGAAAGAGACTCCTCGAAGGAGAAACTTCGAAGAGACACCTTGAGGAGACACCCGCAGGGGATCCGGCGGAGACACCTCAAGGCGATACAGAGACTGGTGTGACCATGTGTGGAACTGATGAGGGAGAGATCTCGCTCACACATGCCGAACGGGCCGCTCCCGGAGGGAACGGCCCGCTGGTACGCCCCGTGCGGGGCGATGCGTCCGGATCAGTACAGGATGCGGTAGGTGTTCCAGCCGCTGTTGCCGATCTTCACCTTCGGCGCGTACGGGGCGGCGGCCTTGCCGGTGCCCTTGTACAGCCACAGCGCGCCGGACTTGTCCCGGGCGATCAGGTCGGTGATGCCGTCGTAGTTGATGTCACCGACGGAGATCAGGGTGTTGTACGCGTTCCAGCCGCTGCCGATACGGGTACGCGCCGCGAACGGGGCCTTGGAGTCGCCGGTGCCCTTGTAGAGCCACAGCACACCCGAGGTGTCCTTGGCGACGATGTCGTCCTTGCCGTCGCCGGTCAGGTCGCCCTTGCCCGCGATGTCGGTGTACGCGTTCCAGCCGCCGCCGACCTTGTAACGCGAGGTCAGCTTGCCGTTGCCGTAGCCCAGGTAGAGCCACAGCACGCCCGAGCCGTCCCGCGCCAGCAGGTCTTCGTAGGCGGCGCCGCCCAGGTTCCCGGCCGAGAGCAGGCGGTTGTAGATGTTCCAGCCGCCGCCGACGAGCACGGGGGACGTGCTGCTCCAGTCCCGGTAGCGGAGCTGGCTGCCGGTGACGTCCCAGATGCCGTCCGACTCGCCGTTGAGGTTCTGGTCCACCTGCGTGATGAAGCGGGTGTCCTGCCAGCCCGAGCCGGTCGGCTGGCGGGGGCCGAGGCCGCCCTTGCCGTCGGGAGCGTACCCGGACAGATTGCCGTTGTGGTCCATGCCGTACAGCGCGTTGACCTGGGCCTTCTTGGACTGCACCTTGACGCCGTACTGCGTGGCGCCCGACGCCTTGGCGTCGGTGGAGACCTGCGAGGCAGATCGTCCAGGGGCGTCGACGGCGAATGCGGCGCTGGTACCGGTCGCCACCAGCGCGGCGGTGACCGCCGCAACCGTGAAACGCGCCGCCGCGCGACGCGTGTTCAGGCCGGAGCTTTTGGCCACGTGGGTCCTCCAGTTGGTCATGGGGGCCGGATCGCGGACCGTGGTGCGGCCCGGAAAGATCCGGAGATACTCCGCGATCTTTCCACACGTCCCTCACGTATCAACCGGATTTTCTTCCTGTGGAGGAAGCGGTACAGAAGTGGAACGAAAGTGCAACGAACCGTGTGCAACCAACCGGACACCCGTGGCGGAACCGGCTGTCCGTTCGTGCGCCCGGCCCGCCCGCCAGCCATGTGTCCGGCCCGCCTGCCATGTGTCCGGCCCGACCGGCGCGTGACCGGTCGTCCGCCGGGCCGGTGGTCATCCGCAGCCGAGTGTCATCCGCAGTCGAGCAGGCCCGCTTTGTGCTTGGCCTCCAGCACCCGGTGCACGCTCGCCTCCACCTTGGCGCGGAAGGAGGCGTCCTGCGCCATCTTGTTCTGCACGGCACGGGTCATCTCCGGCACGATGGCCGGGCGTATCGTCAGGACCATGTCGCCGCCCGCCGCGATGAAGTCCACCGCGCGCTGCGCCGGGGTGAAGGACCGCACGGCGACCGCGTCGCCCAGGTCGTCGGAGATGACCACCCCCTTGAAACCCATGTCGTGGCGCAGGAGTTGGCTGATGACCGCGGGCGAGAACGCCGCCAGGTGCTTGGCGTCGATCTTGGAGTATTCGGCCGAGGAGACCATCACGAAGGGCGAACCGGCCTTGATGCCGGACCGGAACGGGGCGAGCGAGGGGGACGAGGTGGTCGTGACCGAGTCCACGACGTTCGCCGTGGTGTCCGTGTTGCCCACCACCTGTCCGAGACCGGGGAAGTGCTTCAGCGTGGTCATCACGCCCGCCTGCGCCGACCCGGCGGCGAACGCCCCGCTGTGCGAGGCCACGACCTCCGGGGTGTGCCCGAACTCCCGGTGGAAGTAGCCGATCGGGCGGTTGCCGGTCCCCAGGCTCGCCGGGACCACGTCCGCGACCGGGGCCAGGTTCAGGTTCACCCCGGCCGCCTTGAGCTGCCCGGCCCAGGTGGCGGCCCGGTCACGCAGGGTGTCGGTGCTCCAGCCGCCCTGGGTGAGCCCGTTGGGCATGGCCGAGAAGCCGGGGCCGCTCAGCACCTGCACCTGGCCGCCCTCCTGGTCGGTGGCGACCACCATCCCGGCGCTCCGGCCGCCGACCCGGTCGGCCTGCTTGCGGATGCCGTCGACGATCTTCCGGGTCGCCGCCGTGCCCGCGCTGCTGCGCCCGGTCAGCATGACCGAGCCCACATGCTGCTCGCGCAGCGTGTTCAGCTGACTCTGGTCGGGATGGGCCGCGGCGACCCCGCCCATGAAGAGCTGTCCCACCCGCTGCGCCGTGGTCATGCCCGTGAAGTAGTCGTCGACGCACTGGGCGGAGCGCGCCGAGGGCGCGGCACGCGGTGTGGGCGCATGGCCACCGAGGGTCGCGGACGCGCTTCTGGCCGGGGCGGCGGGCCGGTCGCGCCCGGCCGCGCTCTGCGAGGGCGCCGTCGCCGGTGCCGGTGTCTGCGCGCTCCGGGCGGTCGGCGACCCGGCCGTGGAGCCGACCGCGCCCACCTGCGCGGATGTCCCGCCGCACGCCGTCGCGGCCAGGATCAGGGTGGCCACGGGGACCGCGGCGCGCAGAGCGGACCGGTGTCCTCGGGTCCTTCGGACACGTGCCGGCATAGTTTCTTCTCCCGCCTTCGACGTCTCCCGCACCCCGGGGTGCGGGCCGGCGCGCCGCCATGTCCCTCACCGCGGACCACGCCTCCTCCGTCCTCTACACGGTACGTCGCCGTCCCAGGACGTACACCCCGCCCTCCTGTCCCCACTCGGTCCGTCATCGGGTTCGGTCCCCGGTCCGTCGGGACGTCGATCCGTCGGGACGTCGATGGACCGGGGACCGCGCGCGGCCGAACCTCAAGACACATGTTTTTGAGGCAACTGCTTGTGTACCTCCGCGGGCACACATATGGTCATGCATGCACGGAGACACACACCAGCCAGTGAGTCGAGTGGGGAACACATGTTGAATACGCGCAGGCGATGGATGTCCATGGCGGTCGTCCTGGCCGCCGGTCTCGGGGTGGCGATCGCACCGGCCGGGTCGGCATCCGCTGCCATCTCGACGGGCAGGATCCAGCTCTGCTCCCAGGGGAACTACGACTCCCGGTGGTTCTACGAGAACGCGGACCCGTATTACGGCAACGCGTACGCCGGCTGGGTCCCCGCCGGCCAGTGCGCCACGCTCAGTGTTCCCAACTTCGGGAACCTTTGGAGGTTTTCCGTCCAGGGACGCTACAACACGTCCAACGACACCTTCACCATGCGGTACACGAACTCCGGTGCCGAGGTGTTGATGAGCTCCCAGACGTCGGGCCGGAAGTTCGCCTCGCTCGGCACGACAGCCGCGGGTCAGCACTACTGGACGGAGTATCCCAACGTCTGACGTACCGCGGCCCGTCGACCCGGGGATCCGGGGGCGTCACGCGCCCCGGAGGACCCCCGGGCGTTCCGCCGCCACGGGCGCGCCGTCCTCGGGACAAGGCCGCTAGGACCGGCGGTCCCGGCGGTGGCGGGGGCGGTCGGGGAGCCAGAAGGCACGGGACATGACCTTCTGCTCGTGCTTGGTCTCCTCCCGGGTCAGCTCGTCCCTGAACCGTCCGCCGTGTGCCGCCAGGGCCTCGGCGGCCAGCCGTTCGGCGCACCGGTCCAGCATGGCCGCCCGCAGGGCGGTGACCAGCGCCGCCTGGTCGGCGAGGGAGCGGACGCGGACCGTGTGCTCCACCAGCCGGTCCAGCACCCGGTCGACCCGGGGGGCCGCCTCGGTGACCGAGGCGAGCCGCCGGGCCAGCAGGACCACGTCGACCACCGGGCAGCGCAGATACCGGTCCTCGATGACCGCGTCGAGATGGACGAGGAGCGAGGCCGACTCCAGGGCCAGCAGCAGCGGGGCCACCGTCGACTCGCTCATCCCGGCCGTGTGGTCGCTCAGCACGTCCACCCGCGCGTAGCGCGACCCGGACTGGGCGAGGGCCGCCAGGAAGAGCCCCGCGTGGCCGACCAACTCGTCGTAGACGATGCACCGGAAGACGGCCTCGGCGGGCGAGGTGAGCCCGAACCGCTCCAGGCAGACCAGCAGCGCGCAGGCCTCCTCCGGTGCCAGCAGCCGCGCCGAGGCCCGCAGGACCGCCTCCGCGCCCGGTGCCATGGCGCCGAGCGTCTCCAGCAGCCGCGCGACCTGCTCGGCGGGCCGCGTCCGTACGGTCAGCACCAGCAGGTTGGCGGCGAACTGGTGCCGCCCGGTCAGATGCAACTCGCTGATCAGGACGGCGACATCGTCGACGGGCCGGTGCTGCGCGGCCTCGGACAGCACGGTCCAGGCCCGGTTGTCGTGCAGTGCCTGGACGAGCGGGATGAGGTGGCCGACGCTGCGCCGCTGGGTCTCGGTGAAGACCGTCTCGGCGTCCTGGGCCAGCCCGTGGCGGCCGAGCGCGCGGACGAACTCGGCCACGTCCGAGGCGGACCGCCGTCCGGCCGCCGCCCGTTGCAGGGCGTCGGCGTACCGGGGCAGGCACGCCTCGCGCAGCATGATGCTCAGTGTCACCAGATCGGGCACCGCCCGCTCGGCGGCGGCGGCCGACATCGCGGCGCACACCGCGCCGTCGAGTTCGCCGCCGGCCAGGGCCAGCGCCACGGACACGAGGTCGGGCGCGGAGCGGACCACGGCCGCCGCCCCGAGCAGGCTCCCGGCGTGCTCGTCCAGCCCGCTGCGGCGCAGCGCCAGCGCGAACTCGGCCACGTCCTCGGGCTGGTGGAACTTCACCGACGCCTGGACCAGGATCAGGACGTACTCCTGAAGACCCTCGCGGAACAGCTCCCGGGCCAGGGCGCTGGTGTCGTCCACCGAGCGGACCATCACCATGGCGGGCAGGGCGGTCTGCGCGTGCGCGTCGAACCCGGCCTGCCGCAGGGCGGAGAGCAGGCCCGCCACCTCCTCGACGGTGCGGGACTGGCTGGCCGCCCTGACCAGTTCGCTCGCCATCGCCTTACGGGTGCGCAGTTCGAGGTCGCCGACGGCCCGCACCAGTTCGGGCACCGAGGACCTGCGGTCCGCCTCCTCCAGCATCATCATGAGCGAGGGCGCCTCGACGCTCGGCTTTCCCTCGTCGCCCAGCTCCTGAAGGGTCTCCAGCCGGTTCTCCAGCCGGTGGCACCGGTCCTCGGCGGCGATCAGCTCGGCGCGGGTGACCGCGAGTTCCCCCTCCAGGTAGATCACCTGCTCCTGGAGGTCGCCGCACTCCTCGTGGAGGCGTGCGTACTCGCCCTGCCACAGCTCGACCTCGCCGCGGTGGGTGAGATGCTGCTCCTCCAGCTGCTCCTCCAGGTTCCGGCACCGGCCCCGCACCTTGGCGAGGCGGCCCTCCCGGTCGCGCAGCGCCTCCTCCAGGGCCCGCTGGCGCGTGGTGATCCGCCGGGTGTCCTCGTCGGCCTCGGCCAGCTTGTCCTGGAGGGCCTGCACCTCGCTGCTGTGCCGGTTGCTCTTCAGCGCCTCCCGGTGCAGCTCGCGCAGCGCGGCCTCCGCCTCGGGCGTCAGCGGCGCCTGCGCCTCCTCGACGTCCGCGATCACCCCGGCCACGAAGTCCCAGGGCGGGAGCCGCTCGCCGCTGAGGTAGCGGGTCACGGAGCTGGGGTTCAGGAACCGGCGCGCCGCGTAGCGCCGCACACTGATCCCGAGTGAGAGGAAGACCCGCCGCAGATCCTCCGCGAGCGCGCGCTTCTCCGGTGCCAGGCCGTCCTTCAACGGCGCCAGCACCACCGGCCGTACCCGGCTCGCCACCGCGGTCTCGCCCTGGGCGGGCGTCTGTGCCTCGTGCATCCCGCCAGTATCGCGGCGCGGCAACTCCCCTGAGTACGAAACGGTGTTGCCACCGGGATCGGCAACACCCCCGGGTGCTGCCACTGCGAACGGCAACGCCCGGGAGGGCCTTCGGCGCCCCGGCGCCGCCCGCGGTCGGCCACGATCGGTCCCGAGGGGCCATGTCCCCGATCGTGACCGGGAGGAACACCATGACCATGACCGAGGACGCCGAGCGGCCCCCTGCCGTACGGGCGCTCTTCTGGCGCCGTCTGGCCCGCCAGGCGGCCCTGGGCGCGGCGGGCGCCGCCGGCTCGGGCGCGGTGAGCCTGCTGCTGTGGTGGCTGCGGGGCGGCTGAACGGCCTGCGGCCGCATCCGGCACCGGGCACCGGGCACCGGACTCCCTCCGCGCCTCCGCCGGCGGACTGCTCACTGCCGGAGCCGTTCTCAGCAGAAGTCGTAGGACGAGATCTGGTCGTCGATCCAGTCGGGAAGGGTCCACCACCATTCCCAGGCATGGATCTGGAACACCTTGCCCTTGTTCTCCGAGTCGCTGTAGAAGCAGAGAGTGTTCGGGGTGCGGTTCTTCAGCGAGGAGATCGTGTCGTTGAAGCCCACGTTCCTGAGGTCCCCCACCTGCGGGTAGGAGGAGGCCCGGCACTCCCCTCCGTAGTCGCGGTCGGCGAAGATGACGAGGACGCCGTCGTGGTCGTGCGCGGCGTCGCACTGGTAGGCGGCGGGTGCCGCCTGGGCCGGCCCGGTGGTGGCGCCGAGCAGTGCGGCCAGGTCACCGACCACGAGACACATGTGCCGAATCCTGCGCATGGTTTCCTCCTTCTGAGGTCGGTCCTGCCGCTGCCTTGCGCCGAGGCAGGGGACACGCCTGTGTAGGGCGGACGAGGACGGCGAGTGCTGTGGCGGCCGTCCGTCCGGCGGGACAGCGCCTCGGCGAGGGCGGCGACGGTGGGGTGTTCGTATGGACGACCTGCGAAATGTCGTCGCGTACCAAGCCGACGAGGCGGGGCTGTACACGCGCGCACCGAGTCCGAGAAGGTCGGCACACTCTGGGGCACCCCCCCCAGCAGCAGAGCGCGGTGCCTACGGGACACGGCTATCCGGGGGTCGGACCTGCTCGGTCGTCCTCGTGAGACGGCGATCCGGCTCCGTCGGTGCGTCCGGTCGCCGCCCGGCTCAGGCCGGGAGCGGCCCACGGCACCCTGGAACTCCTCACCGCGGAGGAACGGGCGGAACATGCCGCGTACTTCGCACGCGCGGCGGCCGAGCGCGCGGGCGCCGTCGAGCGGCACATCCTCGCCCGGACGGTCACGGTGATCCGGGATCGCACGGTCACCGGCCGTGCTGCTGCGCCGCCGCGAGACGTTCGGTGTGTCCTCCCCGTGCGTCGAGGAACATGCGGCATCGGACTTCGCGCCCGCGGTGGAGATTTTCGGCGGAACCTGACGCCCCGTCCACCGCCACGGTCAACACCGCCGCGGCCGGCGCCGCGTTGCGGCGGTCATCTGCGGAGGGAATCGCATCCGTTCTTCGTGAACGCTTCGATGACTGGGATCCGTGTGACGTAGAGAGGGTGCCTACCCTCCACGGCGCAGGTGCTGTGGGTGTGTTCACGTATCAGCCTGCTCCGGTCGGCAGATGTGTAC
>NZ_JBSFSI010000037.1:0-16736 GCF_053589675.1 Streptomyces sp. NPDC003284 | reverse complement strand
CGCGTGGTGCTTGTCGTGGTGCAGCTCGATGATCTCGGGGCTGATGACCGGCGCGAGCGCCGAGTAGTCGTACGGCAGTTCAGGCAGCGTGTAGACGGGCATGACAGGTCCCCTCCGACCATTATTGCAAAGGGCTTGCAACTACAAGCTACCAACAACAGTGCGGGCGCGAGCAACAGGAAGGCCCCCACGTGTCCCGTGGGGGCCTCGCGACGAGCGGAACCGGTACCGGTGTGTCAGGCGCGGGCGCGGGCGCGCTGCCAGGCGTACCCGGCCGCCGCCAGCACCAGGGCCATCGCGCCCGTCGAGTAGAGCTGCACCCGGGTGCCCGGCTGCCGGGCCATCAGGACGAAGATCGCCGCCATGCCCGCCAGAGCCGCCCAGGTGAGCCAGGGGAAGGCCCACATCCGCACGGCCGGCCGGTCCGGCGCCTCCCGCTCCAGCCGTCGCCGCAGCCGCAGCTGCGCGGCGGCGACGAAGATCCAGACGACCAGGATCACCGCGCCGATCATGTTCAGCAGCCACGGGAAGACGTCGTCGGGCCGCCAGTAGCTGAGCAGCACGCAGCCGAACCCGAAGACGCTCGACACCGCGACCGCGGTCCGCGGCACCCCGCCCGAGACCTTCGCCAGCGCCCTGGGGCCCTGGCCGCGCCCCACCAGCGAGTACGCGATGCGCGACGATCCGTAGATGTTGGCGTTCATCGCGCTGAGCAGCGCCACCAGGACGACCACGTTCATCAGCTGCCCGGCGCCCGGTATGCCCAGGTGGTCCAGCGTGGCGACGTAGGGGCCCTTGTCGACGACCTCCGGTGCGTTCCACGGGACCAGGGTGACGATGACGGCCATCGAGCCGATGTAGAAGAGGGCGATGCGCCACATGGCGGTGCGCACCGCGCTCGCCACGCCGCGCACCGGGTCCTGTGACTCGGCCGCCGCGATGGTCACCGTCTCCAGGCCGCCGTAGGCGAACACGGAGGCGAGCAGGCCGACGATCAGACCCTGGCCGCCGTGCGGCAGGAAGTCGCTCAGGTGCGAGGTGCCCGGCGAGTCGGTGCCCGGCAGCACACCCGTGACGGCCAGCACGCCCAGCACCAGGAACAGGCTGATGGCGCCGACCTTCAGTGCCGCGAACCAGAACTCGAACTCGCCGAAGTTCTTCACCGCGGCCAGGTTCGTCCCGCAGAACACCACCATGAACAGGGCCACCCACAGCCACTGCGGGGTGCCCGGCAGCCAGCCCGTCACGATCTTGGCGGCGCCCATGCCCTCCAGGCCGACCGCCGTGCACAGCAGCACCCAGTACGACCAGCCCGCGGTGAAGCCGGCCCACGGCCCGAACGCCCGTTCGGCATGTGTGGAGAAGGAGCCCGAGGAGGGATACGCGGCCGACATCTCGCCGAGCATCCGCATCACCAGCATCACGAGGACACCGGAGACGGCGTAGGCGACGACGATCGACGGCCCGGCGGCGGCGATACCCGCCCCGGAGCCGACGAACAGCCCGGCGCCGATCACCCCGCCGAGGGCGATCATCGACAGATGGCGCTGCTTGAGGCCATGGCTCAGAGGGGCCTCGCCCGCCTGCTCCGTGGGGGGAGCGGGGGAGGCGGTGGTGCGGTGGGGCATGAACACGCTCATCCAGTGGGGGGAGGGGCGAAAGTGCCCACAGTGTGGGCAGCCCGTCCGCTCAGGGCGAGGGGCTGCCCACTATCCGGACGTGTGTCCTACGGTACGTGAACGCCGGGTTACGCGGCGACGGCGACCGGGGCGACGGCCGTGTAGTGCGAGGCGTCCCCCTCCAGGGAACGGCTCTCCGCGCCGTCGACGCCGACCGGGACGTCACCGGCCACTGTCACCCGGTTCAGGCGGCGCGGCAGGCCGTCGTAGTTGTCGATGGCGTAGTGCTGGGTGATGCGGTTGTCGAACAGCACCAGCTGGTGCTCCGACCAGCGCCAGCGCAGCACGTTCTCCGGCCGGGTGACGTACGCCTGGAGCAGGTCCAGGATCTTGCGCGACTCCGGCACCGACAGGCCCGCGATCCGCTGCGCGAACCCGCCGATGAACAGCCCGCGCTCGCCGGTCAGCGGATGCACCCGCACCACCGGGTGCGCGGTGCGGTACCGGATCGAGGTGAACTGCGCGCGCCGGACGGCCTCCTCCTCGTCGACCGCCTCCTCGGGCACGGCGTAGTCGTAGTCGTTGGTGTGCTCGGCCCACAGGGTGTCGGCCAGCCGGCGCAGCGGCTCGGGCAGGTCGCGGTAGGCCGCCGCGGCGTTCGCGATCAGTGTCTCGCCCCCGTACGGCGGGACCGTGACGCTGCGCAGGGTGCTGGCCTGCGGCGGGTTGAGCACGAACGTGACATCGGTGTGCCAGTGGTTGGCGCGGCCCTGCTCGCTGTCCACGGGCAGCACGTTCGGGGCGCCCTCGACGGCCGGCACGGTCGGATGGGCGGTGGTGAGGTCGCCGAAGTGGCGGGCGAACGCCTCCTGGCCCGCGTCGTCCAGGCGCACATCGTCGAAGACGAGCGCCTTGTGCGTGTTCAGGGCCTCGCGCAGCGCGGCGACGGTCCGCGCGGCGAGCGGCCGGGCGAGGTCGACGCCGCCGACCCGGGCGCCGATGCGGGCGGTGACCTTGTGGATCTCGATGGACATGATCAGGTCCTCTCGGAGAGCGGCCGGTCCGCGGACCGGCCGTCGGACGGCGGACGGTCAGACGGTGGTCAGGGCGCTGGACAGGGCGGGGGCCAGGTGCTGGTTGGCGGGGCGCGGCAGGCCGTAGCGCTCCCGCAGGGTCTGCCGGTGCCCGTACCCGGAGCGCAGCAGCCCGCGGGCGCGCAGCAGCGGGACGACATGCTCGACGAAGGCGTCGAGACCGGACGGCAGCACCGCGGGCATGATGTTGAACCCGTCGGCGGCGCCCTCGGTGAACCACGTCCCGATCGCGTCCGCGACCTGCTCGGGCGTCCCCGCGAAGGTCAGATGGCCGCGCCCGCCGCCGAGCCTGCCGATCAGCTGCCGCACGGTCAGCCGCTCGCCGCGGGCCAGCTCCACCACGAGCGTGTACCGGCTCTTGGCGCCCTCGACGGCCGACTCCGGCGGCAGGTCGGCGGGCAGCTCGCGGTCCAGGTGCAGCGTGCCCGGCTCCAGCCGCAGCAGGTTCTCCAGGCGGACCCGGCCGTGCTCGGGCACGATGTGCTCGTCCAGGACCTGCTCCGCCGCCCGCGCCTCGGCCTCGGTCGACCCGAGCACCGGCACGATGCCGGGCAGCACCTTCAGCAGCTCCGGGTCGCGGCCCGCCCGCCGGGTGAGCCGCTTCAGATCGGCGTAGAAGGCCCGCGCGCCCGCCAGCGACTGCTGCGCGGTGAACACCGCCTCCGCGTACCGCGCCGCGAACGCCTTCCCGTCGGCGGAGGAGCCCGCCTGCACCAGCAGCGGATAGCCCTGCGGGGACCGCGGCACGTTGAGCGCGCCCGCCACCTTGAAGTACGTCCCCTCGTGCCGGGCCGGATGGATCTTCGCGTCGTCGCCCCACACCCCGGCCGCCTTGTCGGCGACGACCGTGTCGTCCTCCCAGCTGTCCCACAGCCTGCGGGCCACCTCCACGAACTCGGCGGCCCGCGCGTACCGCTCGGCGTGCGCGGGCTCCGCGTCCAGACCGAAGTTGCGGGCCGCCTCGGCACCCGCGGTGGTGACGATGTTCCAGCCCGCCCGGCCGCCGCTGACGATGTCCAGCGAGGCGAACCTGCGCGCCAGGTTGTAGGGGGAGTTGTAGGAGGTCGACGCGGTGGCGATCAGACCGATGTGCTCGGTGGCGGTGGCCAGCGCGGTGAGCAGGGTGAGCGGTTCCAGGGCGCCCGCGGGCCGCTGCGCGACCGTGTTCCACAGCTGCGGGCCGTCCGCCAGGAACAGCGAGTCGAAGGTGCCGCGCTCGGCGGTCCGGGCCAGCGCCACGTAGTGCGCCAGGTCGACGTGCGCGTACGGGTCGCTCTCCGGCAGCCGCCACGACGCCTCGTGGTGGCCGGTGTTCATCAGGAACGCGTTCAGGTGCAGCGTGCGCGGGCCGGGGCCCGTGCCGGTGCTGCCGGGTGCGGGGGTGCGGATGGTCATGCGGGGTCCTCCGTGACGCCCAGGGCGGTGAGCAGCCGCTCCCGGTACGCGCCGAGCAGCGGGTCCCGGTACGAGCGCGGATGCGGGCGGTCGATGGTCAGGTCGAGGCCGATGCGGCCCTTGTCGAGGACGAGGACACGGTCGGCGAGCACGATCGCCTCGTCCACGTCGTGGGTGACGAGCAGCACCGAGGGCCGGTGGTGCTGCCACAGCCGGCGCAGCAGCGCGTGCATCCGGATCCGGGTGAGGGCGTCCAGCGCGCCGAACGGCTCGTCGGCCAGCAGCAGTTCGGGTTCGCGGACCAGGGAGCGGGCCAGTGCCGCGCGCTGCGCCTCACCGCCCGACAGCTCGCTCGGCCAGGCCCGCTCCCGGCCCGCGAGGCCCACCTCGGCGAGGGCGGCCCGGCCGCGTGTGGCGGCGTCCTTGCCGTCCGCGCCGAGCAGGACGTTGTCCAGCACCCGCCGCCAGGGCAGCAGCCGGGAGTCCTGGAAGACCACCGACACCCGCTCCGGCGCCCGCAGTTCACCGCTGCCGGCCACCTGGTGGTCCAGGCCCGCCACGGCCCGCAGCAGGGTGCTCTTGCCGGATCCGCTGTGCCCGAGCAGCGCGGTGAACTGCCCGGCCGGCAGGCTGAGATCGATGCCGTCGAGCACCGTACGGCCCTCGAACGACCGGGTCAGGGAGTGCAGTTCCACCGCGGTGGAGGTGGCAGGGCCCCCGGTCAGCTGCTCAGTGTGCGGCGCCACGACAGCACCCTCCGTTCGATCAGGCGGACCACGCTGTCGGAGACCAGGCCGAAGACGCCGTAGATCAGCAGGCCGACCAGGATCACGTCCGTCTGGCCGTAGTTCTGCGCCTGGAACATCAGATAGCCGAGGCCGCTGGTGGCGTTGATCTGCTCCAGCACCACCAGGCCCAGCCAGGACCCGGTGACCCCGAGGCGCAGGCCGACGAAGAAGCCGGGCAGCGCGCCGGGCACGACGATCTGCCGCACGAACGCCCATCGCGACAGGCCCTGCACCTCGGCCAGTTCCACATAGCGGCTGTCGATGCCGGACAGCGCGGCGTGCGTGTTCAGATAGACCGGGATGTAGACGACGATCGCGATGATCGCGACCTTGAAGGTCTCGCCGATGCCCAGCCACAGGATGAACAGCGGGATCAGCCCCAGGGTCGGGACGGCCCGGTTGAGGTTGACGGTCCCGTCGATCAGCGCCTCGCCGGTCCGGGTGAGCCCGGCGGCGAGCGCCAGCAGCACCCCGCCGCTCAGGCCGAGCGCGAAGCCGTAGGCGGCCCGGCGCAGCGAGGTCAGCACATCGGTGGGCAGCGTCCCCTCGGTCCACAGGTGACCGGCGGTGCGCAGCACCGTCCAGGGCGCCGGGACCGCGCCCGGGTCGAGCCGTCCGGCGGCGGAGGCCGCGGCCCACAGGACCAGGAGGAGGAGGGGACCGGCCAGCCGGGCGGCGGGCAGCCGTCGGCCGGGCGTCAGCGGCCGCGGCCGCCGGGGGCGCCGGGTGCGCGGCGCCGGACCCCCGGGGGCCGGTCCCGCCGGTCCTGCGGCGACCCGGGCGTCCGGGGTGCCGGGGGCGGCGGGGGTGTCCGAAGGCACGGTGGACGGGGTGGCCGAGGTCGTCACCGCGCTCACCTCCGGTACTCGGCCGGTACGGCACGGGCCGCGAGCGCCTCGAAGCGCCGGTCGAACAGCGAGCCGACCTCGAACCGCTTCACGAACCCGCCCTCGGCGAGCAGATCGGCCGTCTCCTGCTCCCACCTGACCGCCTCGTCCCAGCTCGGCGGGAACAGCGGCTTGTTGGCGAGCCGCGTGACCGCCTCGGCCTGCGCCAGGGACAGGTTCTGCGTCTTCACGTAGAACTCCCGGTTCCACTCGTCCGGGTGCTCCCACTGCCACACCTGGCCCCGGGCCCAGTGCGGTATGTACGCGGCGATCGCGGCGGCCTTCGCCCGGTCGGCCAGCACCGCGGCGGGCGCCCACAGCAGATTGAGCAGGTCGACGACGTCGGTGGGGATGGTGTGCGCGCCCTTGGACCCGTACTGGTTCAGATAGGCGGGCGCCTGGCTGTTGCCGAGCGGGGCCACGTCCACCTGGCCGGACTGGAGGGCGGTGAGGAACTGGTTGCTGGTGAGCGGCACCAGCCGGACGTCGTCGTGGGCGAGGCCCGCCTCCTTCAGCGCCCGCAGCAGCACCACCCCCTGCGCCTGCCCCTGGGAGAAGGCGAGTTTGCGCCCCTTGAAGTCCGCGGTCGTGCGGATGTCGCTGCCGGGTGCGGTGGCGAACAGGTAATTCGGCTTGCGGGTCAGGCCGATCGCGACGATCCGCGCGTCGTAGCCCTGGTAGTGCGCCTGGATCGGCGGAATGCCCGCGTTGGTGGCGACATCCAGGGAATGCGCGCGGAAGGCGTTGATGACATCCGGCCCGGCGCCGATGTTCAGCCAGTCCGACACGGTGAACGGCAGCTTCCCCAGATTCCCCAGCCTGAACTGGAGCTGCTGGGTCTCCTGGTACGAGGCGATCTTCAGGCTGGTGCCCGGCGGCACCGTACCGGCGAGCGGGGCGGACAGGTCGGCGGACGACCCGGAGGCGGCGGCACTCGATCCGGCGCAGCCGCTCAGCCCCGTCGCCGCGACGGCGGCACCGAGCAGGGACGTGAGGAGCAGGCGCCGGTCGGGGCCGGACACCGGTACGGAAGGCATGGCGGAACTCCACGGGTTCACGGGGCGGCAGACATGCTGAATTCCGGGCACGGCCGCCGCGGCGGACGGCAGGCGCGGGCAGCACGAAGGGAATTCACACACGACGGGAACGAGTGCCGGAAGCACACAGGGACCGAGTGCCGGAAGCACGCGGGGACCGAGTGCGGGAGGCACACGGGAAGAACCGGAGGGAAAGCGCTCCGGGGCGCGTCAACGGGTCAGCAGCAAAGAGTGCGACAGCTCGTGAGCGGGCTCATGAGAGAAATGCTCCCGTTCTCGCGCAACCCCTGTCAACATTCGGAGTTTTTGAATTAATGAACGTCATGTGACACGGCCAGCGGATCCCGGTACAGCACGTCCAGGGCCACCGCGCCGCCCGCCACCGCGAGCACGGAGTCCGTGAATCCGGTGGGCACCACCGCCTGCGCCCGCCGCGCCCCGACCGCCTCCCGCAGCGCCGCCAGACAGTCCGCGCGGTACATCGCGCCGACCTCGGTGACCACCACGGTCTCCGGGTTGAGCACGTCCAGCAGCAGCCCCGCCGCCCGCCCGGTCAGCCGCGAGCGCTCCACCAGCAGCCGTACGGCCGCCGGGTCACCCGCCCCGGCCGCGGCGAGCACGCGCATCGGGTGCACCCCGGCGGCCACCCCGGCCGCCCGCGCCCGCCGGCACAGGGTCCGCTCGCTCAACTCCGCCTGGAGGCAGCCGGTCCGCCCGCACCCGCAGGGCTCCGTACCGCCCGGCAGCGGCAGATGGGCGATGGCCCCCGCCTGCGAGCGGGGCCCGTGGTGCACCTCGTCGTTGGTGGCGAAGGCCGCGTCGACCACATTGCCGACGAACAGCTTCAGCACGCTCCGGCTGCCGCGCGCCCGCCCGAACAGCCGCTCCGCGTTGACCAGCGCCCGCGCGTGCCCGTCCACGTGCACCGGCAGTCCCGTACGGGCGCGCAGCACGTCCCGCACCGGCACGTCCCGCCAGTCGAGCAAGGGGTGTTCGACGACGGTCCCGGAGTCCCGGTCCACCCAGCCGCCGGAGGCGAACCCGATCCCGAGGGGCCGCGCGCCGGGCGCGTGGGCCAGCAGCGCCGCGAGCCCCTCGGCGGCGCGTTCGAGCACCTGGACCGGCCCGGCACCGGCGTGCCCGGTCCGCCGCTCGGCGACGACCCGGCCGCGCAGATCGAGCAGGGCCACCGTGGTGTACGGCACGGCCAGGTGCACCCCGCCGACCAGGAACCCGCGGCCGTCCAGCTCGACGGGCACATGCGGCCGTCCCGCGCCCCTGGACCGCGCGGGCACCGCGGCCTCGCGGATCAGCCCCAGCCCGGCGAGCCGGGCGCAGTGCTCCGACACGGAGGCCGGGGAGAGACCGGTCAGCCGAGCGATGGTGCTGCGGGCCACCGGTCCGTGCTCCAGCACCGAGCGCAGCACACCGCTGGCGCTGGTGCGGCGCCGGTCGGGATCGGCCACCCGGGAGACCGGGGGCGCGGGGGGCGCGGGGGGCGCGGGGTCGGGTGCGGACGCGGACGCGGACGCGGGCACGGAAACGGACAGGGGGCGGGTGGGGCGGGAGGTCCGGGAGGTCCGGGGGGCGGCCGCGGCGGATCGGGGCATGAGGAAGCTCCTGGCGGGATCGGGGGAGGGGGCCGGCACTGCGCCGTCTGCGAGGAGAAGCGGGGCGGAGCGGTCTCCCGCCCCTACCGGGAGCGGCGACAGGTGGCCGTGCCCTGGCGTCGCAGGTCGACATAGCGACGCGACGAGAAGTACCGGGCCTGGGCAACCACGTGTTCGAAGCTAGCGCAACGCCCCACCGCTGCCCAGACCGCGCCCGACGGGCGAGACGACGGCAGGGGCCCGGGGGAGGAGATGACCGGGTGCCCGGGGAGGAGACGACCGGGTCCCCGGGGGAGGACCCGGGGAGGAGAGGAGGGGGCCGGTGCACGCGCCGGGCCGCGGGCCGTGTCGGCGAGGCCACGCCCGCTCAGTGACCGGTGTCACGCCGGGCCGCTTGCCCCCGCCGTTCTTTGTGCGGAGCCGACCAAGCCCGCGTTCCAGCCTTTGTCGAGCGCGGACGGTGATCGGTTCGAGCACGCTGGGATAGCGTCACGGTGTTCCCGACTGCTCTCACCCCGCGGAGTCCCCATGAGCACCGCTGCCGTTCCTGCCCGCACCGGCCAGGTCCTCGCCGACCTCCTGCCCGCCTCCCGTGTCCGGGACGCCGCTCTCGTGCTCGGCGGCGCCGCGCTCACCGGGATCGCCGCCCAGATCGCCGTCCCCGTGCCGGGCTCCCCGGTGCCGGTGACCGGCCAGACCTTCGCCGCGCTGCTGGTCGGCACCGCGCTCGGCGCCCGCCGCGGTCTGCTCTCCCTCATGCTGTACGCGGTCGCCGGTGTCGCGGGCATGCCGTGGTTCGCGGAGGGCGGCTCGGGCGCGGGCGCGCCCTCCTTCGGCTACGTCCTCGGCATGCTGCTCGCCTCCGCCGCCGTCGGCGCGCTGGCCCGGCGCGGCGCGGACCGCAGCGTGTGGCGCATGGCCGGCACGATGCTCCTGGGCGAGGCGGTCATCTACGCCGTCGGCGTGCCCTACCTGGCCCTGGCCACCGGCATGTCCGCCTCCGCCGCCGTCGCGGCCGGCCTGACCCCGTTCCTGATCGGCGACCTCCTCAAGGCCGCCCTGGCGATGGGCGCGCTGCCCACCGCCTGGAAGTTCGCCGGCAAGCGCTGACCCGCCCGCGCGGCGAAGCCCGCGAGCGGAGCACACAGGAGCGGAGGGAGCCCTCGGGCCCCCTCCGCTCTCGCGTTCCCGCGCCCGCCGCAGGCGGACCCGCGGGCCGGTCAGCCGGCCGTGACCTGCTCGGTCCCGCCCGCGCCGCCCGCGCTCTCGCCGGTGGCGCCGGTGGCGCCGGTGGCTGCGGTGGCGTCGGTGTCAGCGGTGGCGGCGGACGTACCCGCCACGGCCGTCCGCCGGTGCCCGCCGAGCCGCTCCCTGGCCACGGCGATCACCAGCACGACCGCCGCCACCAGCAGCGACAGCAGTACGGTCTCGCGGCCGTCGTGCTCGGTGTCGGTGAGCATGTAGCCCAGGACGAAGACGATCACGGCCGCCGCTGCCCAGGTCAGATACGGGTACAGCCACATCCGCACGACCAGCTTCTCCGGCGCCTCACGCTGGATGATCTTCCGCATGCGCAGCTGGGAGAAGCAGATCACCAGCCACACGAACAGGGCGACCGCACCGGAGGAGTTGACGAGGAAGAGGAAGACGGAGTCCGGGAACTTGTAGTTGAAGAAGACGGCCACGAAGCCGAAGGCGACCGAGACGAGGATCGCGGTCCGCGGCACCCCGCGCCCGGTGGTGCGGGCGAACGCCTTCGGCGCGTCCCCGCGCTCGCCGAGCGAGAAGGCCATGCGGGAGGCGGTGTAGAGGCCGGAGTTGAGACAGGACAGCACCGAGGTCAGCACGATGAAGTTCATGATCTGACCGGCGTGCGCGATACCGAGGGAGTCCAGGGCGGCGACGTAGGAGCCCTTGTCGGCGATCGACTTGGCGTCCCAGGGGATGAGGGAGACGACGACGAGGATCGAACCGAGGTAGAAGACGGCGATGCGCCAGATGATGCTGTTGGTCGACTTGGTGACCGCGCGCTGCGGGTCCTCTGACTCACCGGCCGCCAGGGTGGCGATCTCGCTGCCCATGAAGGAGAACACGACGAGCAGCACACCGGTGAGGATCGAACCGGGGCCGTGCGGCAGGAAACCGCCGTGGCCGGTGAGGTTGCCGAAGGACGCCTGGTCGGCGTGGACGCCGGGCAGCACGCCGAAGATGGCCAGCAGGCCGACGACGATGAAGGCGCCGATCGCCACGACCTTGATCCCGGCGAACCAGAACTCGAACTCGCCGTAGGAGCCGACGGAGATCAGGTTGGTGGCGGTGAGCACCAGCATCACGATCAGCGCCCAGCCCCACTGGGGCACGGCGGGCACCCAGCCGGAGAGGATCTTCGCGCCCGCCGTGGCCTCGACGGCGAGCACGACGACCCAGAAGAACCAGTACAGCCAGCCGATGGAGAACCCGGCCCAGCGCCCGAGCGCCCGGTCGGCGTGCGCGGAGAAGGAGCCGGAGGCGGGGTTGGCGGCGGACATCTCGCCGAGCATGCGCATCACGAGGACGACGAGGGTGCCGACGAGGGCGTAGGAGAGGAGGATGCCGGGGCCGGCGGTGGCGATTCCGGAACTGGAGCCGACGAAGAGACCGGCGCCGATGACGCCGCCGATCGCGATCATCGACAGATGACGGTTCTTGAGTCCGGCCTGAAGCCCGGAACCGGGTCCGTCCGGGGTGGGATGGCCGCTTCCAGCCTGTTGCAGGGTCGGCTGCGAGGTCATGGGGGATTCCTTTTGCGCCGGTGAGCGTTTTCCCGTACGAGCGGCGTACGAGTCGGTTCAGTGAATCGGAGGCAAAGGAATTCGTGAACCTTCGAAACGTAATCGTTACTTGAGGTTTCTTTGAGGTTCGCAGCCCGCCTCGTATTTCTTCCGTGCATATCCCGGACACAATGCGGGCACACCGCGGACACAATCCGGGCGGCGGGCCGGGCACAATCCGGGCGGCGGGGCGGGCGCGACCCGAGCCGCCCGCCCGGGATGCGCCGTGTCACACTCGGACCATGCGCGTGTATCTCGGCTCGGACCATGCGGGCTTCGAACTCAAGAACCACCTCGTCGAATGGCTCAAGGAGGCGGGCCACGAGCCCGTCGACTGCGGACCGCACCTCTACGACGCCCAGGACGACTACCCGCCCTTCTGCCTCCGCGCCGCCGAGCGCACGGCGGCCGACCCGGATGCCCTCGGCATCGTGATCGGCGGCTCCGGCAACGGCGAGCAGATCGCCGCCAACAAGGTCAAGGGCGTACGGGCCGCCCTCGCCTGGAGCGAGGAGACCGCGTCCCTCGGCCGCCAGCACAACAACGCCAACGTCGTCGCGGTCGGCGCGCGCATGCACTCGACCGAGGACGCGACGAAGTTCGTCGAGACCTTCCTCGCCACCCCCTTCTCCGGTGACGAGCGCCACATCCGCCGCATCGACATGCTCTCGGCCTACGAGACCACCGGCGACCTGCCCCCGATCCCGCCCCACCACCCGCAGCAGTAGCGGCCGGACATCCGCCCCCCCGCCGCCGTCTGGCCGACCGCGCCCTGCACCTCTGCGGAGAAGCGGAAGTGACCTCCCCGGGGGCGCAGGGGGCGGAGCCCCCGCCGGCCGGGGCGGGGGTGTCTGTCCTACCCGCCGGGGGCGGGAGTGACCTCCCCGCCGGGGCGAGAAGTGACTTCTCCGCCGGGGGCGGGAAGTGACTTCTCCGCCGGGGGCGGGGGTGACTACCCCGCCGAGGGCGGAGGTGTCCTCCCCGGCTGGGGGGCGGAGTGCCCTCCCCGGCTGGGGGGGCGAGTGTCCTCCCCGGGGGCGCAGGGGGCGGAGCCCCCGCCGGGGTCCGGGGCGGAGCCCCGGGGCGGGTGACTTCTCGACTCACCGAGACGGGTGGGTGGGTGGGAAAGGACGGGGTCCGGGGCGCAGCCCCGTGTGGGCGCCCGTCCCCACCCGGCCGCGCGCCGCGCCCCGCACCGACTCACCCACGCCCACGAAAGGACCCCGCACCGTGCCGGAAGGGCACACGATCCACCGCCTGGCACAGGACTACGCCGCCCGCTTCGCCGACGGCACCCCCGTCCACGTGACCAGCCCCCAGGGCAAGTTCTCCGCCGCCGCGGCCCTGCTCACCACCGCGGAGCTGACCCGCACCGAGGCCCACGGCAAGCACCTCTTCCTCCGCTTCCGCACCGCCGACTGGGTCCACATCCACCTCGGCCTCTTCGGCAAGGTCACCTTCGGCGACGCCCCCGCGCCCCCGCCCACGGACACCGTCCGCCTCCGCCTCGCGGGCGACACCGCGTACGTCGACCTGCGCGGTCCCACCACCTGCGCCCTGATCACCGAGGCCGAGAAGCAGGCGATACACGACCGCCTCGGCCCCGACCCGCTGCGCCCCGACGCCGACCCGGCCGCCGCCTACGCGCGGGTGCGCCGCAGCCGTACGACGATCGCCGCCCTGCTGATGGACCAGAAGGTCATCGCGGGCGTGGGCAACGTCTACCGCGCCGAGGTCCTCTTCCGGCACGGCATCGACCCGTACCGGCCGGGCAAGGACATCACCCCGGCCGAGTGGGACGCGATCTGGACCGACCTCGTCGCCCTCATGCGCGAGGGCGTCCGCAACAACCGCATCGACACGGTCCGCCCCGAGCACACCCCCGAGGCCATGGGCCGCCCGCCGCGCGTCGACGACCACGGCGGCGAGGTCTACGTCTACCGCCGGGCCACCCTGCCCTGCCACATCTGCGCGACCGAGATCCGCACCGCCGAGCTGGCCGCCCGCAACCTCTTCTGGTGCCCCGCCTGCCAGCAGCGCTGACCGCCGCTCCGCCCGCCGCCCCGCCCCTCACCCCCAGGGCGGGACGGGCGACGGGACCGTACGGGTCGGTCCGGTCCGGTCCGGTGGTCCGGTCCGGTGGTCCGGTCCGATGGTCCGGTCCTAGAACCCGTGCGGCAGCCAGGGCGCGGCCGCCGAGCCGAACCCCACGGCCGCCTCCGCCAGCGCCCCGCCGCGCAGCTCCCGCACCCGCCCGGCCGCGGCCAGCGCGGTCAGCGGCACCCCGCCGAGATACGCCGCCCCCAGCTCCCGCACGGACAGCGCCAGACCGGCGGCGTCCGACGTGCGCTCGCACACCGCGCCCTTCGCGTCCCCGCTCAGCCGCCAGCGCCCGGCGTTCCACCCGCAGAAGGCGTCCTCCACCTCCAGGACCACGTCCACCGGCGCCTGGTACGTCCGCGCCGCCAGCGCCGCCCCGACGTCGACGAGACGTACGTACAGCGAGTCCCGCTGCCGCGTCCGGCACCGCCGGATGTCGCTCACCAGGTACTGCCAGGCGTCGTCGACCGGCCGGTTCCGCAGCGACAGCCGCGACGTCAGGTCGATGCCGAACAGGAACCGCCACAGCGCCGCGTCGGACAGCGGATCGAGCGCGCCCAGCTCGGCGAGCTCCACCGTGCCCTCGGGCCCGCCGTCCTCCCAGACCGGCTTGACCCGGTACCGGGCGTACCCGGTGACCTCCCCGCCGCGCTCGGCGAGCACGCACTGCAACGGCGAGGCGCCCCCGCGCAGGCTCTCCACGTCGAGCAGCCCGAGCCGTTCCCAGCCCGGCCGCCGGGCCAGCATCCCGGGCCGGCCGGGCACCAGCCGCGCGTACACCGCCTCGCACGCGTCGGCCGCGTCGGCGGGTTCCGCGTACCGCAGCCGTACGCCGTCCGTGCCGACCGGGACGGACAGCCCGGCCCGTCCGGTGTCGATGTCGGCGCGCAGCTGGAAGCTCGCCGCGCCGTACCCGAACCGGCCGTAGATCCCGGGCTCGGAGGCCGTCAGCAGGGCCAGCGGCTCGCCCCAGGACCGCACGTCGTCGAGCTGGCGCCGCATCATCGACGTCAGCAGTCCGCGCCGCCGGTGCGTGGCGGCCACGCCGACCATGGTCACTCCCGCGGCCGGCACCGCGGCGCCGCCGGGCACGGTGACCCGGAAGCCGAAGGCCCCCGCCGTGGCCACGCACCTGTCCCCGTCCCAGACGCCCAGCGAACGGCCGCACTCGGTCAGGGTGCGGTAGAGGTCCCTCTCCTCGCCCGGCTCCGGGACACCGCCGAAGGCGCGGATCAGGTTGTCGTACCACGTGTCCCACTCGTCGGGCCGCAGCACCCTCAGCTCGGTCGCAAGATCGGTTGCCATGTGCCATCCCTACCAGCGCCCCACGGCCCGGTCGAAACAATTTTGCCGGGGGTGGCGACGCGGAGGCTTCCGGTGAAGTTCACTGTGAAGTCGAGCCCCGGACGGGGGATAAGTCGGACCTCCCGTGCCAACCGGCGGGTCCGATGGATAGGGTCCCGAACTAATGGCAGCAGAACGAGGGCGGCGCGCGGAAGCCGAGACGTTCACGGCCCGGTTGAAGATGCAGTGGCACCGGGCCCGCGTCGGCGTGCGCCGAGCCGCCGTCGACTACTTCCGCGGCGACGGCTCGGACTGGATCGCGCTGGGCGGTCTGCTGCTGACCATCCCCGTGATCGCCGCGCTGACACTCGTCGACTCGGTGTGGTTCTCGCCGGTCGCGCTCGTCCTGCCCATCGTCGCCGGCGGCCTCCTGCTGCGCCCGGCCAGCCTGCTCGGCCTGTACGCGGCGGCGGCCACCGCGCTCATCGTGGAGTCCGTCCGGCTCGGCCCGTACACCGAGGGACCCTCACGGGTGACACCGGGCGTGGTGCTGGTGGTCGCCGCCTGCGGCTTCTTCGGCCTGCTGATCGCCCAGTTCCGCAGCCGCGTCGGCGTGCCCTGGCGGCGCGGCGGCACCATGCTCTTCGACCTGCGCGAACGCATCCGCGTACAGAGCCAGCTGCCCCGGCTGCCCGGTACCTGGCACCACGAGATGGCGCTGCGCCCCGCAGGCGGCCAGTCCTTCTCCGGTGACTTCGTCGTCGCCGCCCGCACCAACGGCGGCCGCACCCTGGAGGTCGTCCTCACCGACGTCTCCGGCAAGGGCATGGACGCGGGCTCGCGGGCGCTGCTGCTCTCCGGGGCGTTCGGCGGCCTGCTCGGCAGCCTGCCCCCGCACGCCTTCCTGCCCGCCGCCAACGGCTATCTGCTCCGCCAGGACTGGGAGGAGGGCTTCGCCACCTCCATCCATCTCGTCCTCGATCTGGACTCCGGCGACTACGAGCTGTACTCCGCGGGCCACCCGCCGGGCCTCCAGCTCAGCGCGGGCACCGGCCGCTGGGAGGAGAAGGCCGCCGAGGGGCCCCTGCTCGGCGTGTACGACGGCGCCCAGTTCGACTCCGTCAAGGGCTCCCTGCGCCCCGGCGACGTCCTGATGCTCTTCACCGACGGCCTGGTGGAGACCGCCGAGCGCGACATCGCCGAGGGCATCGACCGGCTCACCGGCGAGGCCGACCGCTATGTCGCCGGCGGCTTCCACGGCGCCGCCTGGCATCTGATCGAGGCAGTGGCCAAGGACGTCAACGACGACCGCGCGCTCCTGCTGATCTGCCGCGAGGGCCCGACCGCCACCGCCCGCTGAAGACCGGCCATCCTGGCCGGTATGTGATGCATCTGTGGATGTTCCGGCCCCGGATTGCACCCGCGATCCGGGAGTTGGTAGAGATGAGACGGCTGTGCCGTGACTCCGGGACCCGGATGTCGACGGCCCGCAGCCCTGGACATCCGTCATGTCTCGTACATCTCGAATGTCCAGATGTTCGGAAGTCCTGATGGGGGAGGCGAGTTCGGCGTGAAGTTCGATATGGGTGCGCAGACGTTGTCGACGTTGGCGCGTGATTCGCGTGGGTCGAGTGATGATCTGGGGTTGTTGATCCGTCAGTTGGTGCGGGCGGTGGAGCCGTTGGAGGGGAAGTTCAACGGTGCGGGGCGGCGGATGTTCGATGAGTTCAAGGGTCGGGCGGATGGGATCGCGGGTGAGCTGAATTCGTCGTTGTCGGCGATTGTGGGTGGTCAGTCGGGGATGGACGGTGCGTTCTCTTCGGGTGATCAGGAGCAGGGTGACAATGCGCGGCATCACATGGGTGCGGCGAATTTCGATGCGGCGCGGTTCCGCTGATCCGTCTGGGTCGTCTGTGCCGGTGATGCCGGTGTCGTCGGTGTTGTCTGTTCTGTTGTTTTTCTGTTTCACGGGGAGTGGTGTGTGATGGCGGGTTCGGGTTCGGATCGTCGTTCGTACGACACGGGGGCGTCGTCGGATGTGCAGGGGAGTCTTCAGGCGGTGGTGGCGCGGTTGGAGGAGGTGATCGGGCAGCGTGATCGTCAGGTGAAGGC
>NZ_JBSFSI010000036.1:0-24514 GCF_053589675.1 Streptomyces sp. NPDC003284 | reverse complement strand
GAGAACAGGATCACCGGATTCTCGAACTCCCCCGCCACCTCACGGAAGATGTGCACCGCCTCCGACTCCAGCGCATCCAGATGCGAGAGGGCGTACGGCCCGGCCGTACCCTCCTCGGTCTCGGTGGCGGTCGTCGTCATGCCAGTCCCCTTTCGCTGAGCAGCGCGTACACCGATGCCGCGGACTCCTGCACGCTCTGGTGCTGCGACTCGATCCGCAGATCGGGCGCCGCCGGCTCCTCGTAGGGGTCGTCGACGCCGGTCAGACCGGTCAGCTCGCCCGCCGCCTGCTTGGCGTACAGGCCCTTCACATCGCGTACGGAGCACACCTCGACCGGGGTCGCCACATGGACCTCGACATAGGCCGTGCCGGTCTTCACATGCCGTGCGCGCACCGCGTCCCGGCTCTCCGTGTACGGCGCGATCACCGGGACCAGCGCGAGGACGCCGTTGCGGGCGAGCAGTTCGGCGACGAAGCCGATGCGCTGCACGTTGGTGTGCCGGTCCGCGCGGTCGAAGCCGAGGCCCGCGGAGAGGAACTCGCGGATCTCGTCGCCGTCGAGGACCTCGACGCGGTGGCCCTCCTCGCGGAGCCGGGTGGCCAGCTCGTGCGCGATGGTGGTCTTGCCGGCGCTCGGCAGACCCGTGAGCCAGACGGTGGCTCCGGTCGTCACGTGTGTCTCCTGTATCTCGGTCATGGTCAGCCGTGCAGTCCGCACTCGGTCTTGGCGCGGCCCGCCCAGCGGCCGGCGCGCGCGTCCTCGCCCGCCAGCAGCCTGCGGGTGCAGGGCGCGCAGCCGACGGAGCCGTAGCCGTCCATCAGCAGCGGGTTGGTGAGCACGCCGTGCTCGGTGACGTAGGCGTCCACGTCGTCCTGGGTCCAGCGGGCGATCGGGGAGACCTTGACCTTGCGCCGCTTCTCGTCCCAGCCGACCACGGGGGTGTGCGCCCGGGTCGGGGACTCGTCGCGGCGCAGCCCGGTCGCCCACGCCCGGTAGCCCGCCAGGCCCTCCTGGAGCGGGCCCACCTTGCGCAGCGCGCAGCACAGGTCGGGGTCCCGGTCGTGCAGCCTCGGACCGTACTCGGCGTCCTGCTCGGCGACCGACTGGCGCGGGGTGAGGGTGATGACGCGGACGTCCATCACGGCCTCGACCGCGTCGCGGGTGCCGATGGTCTCCGGGAAGTGGTAGCCGGTGTCGAGGAACACCACGTCCACGCCGGGCATGGCCCGGGAGGCGAGGTGGGCGACGACCGCGTCCTCCATGGAGGAGGTCACGCAGAACCGCTCGCCGAAGGTGTCGGCGGCCCACCGGAGGATCTCCGGCGCGGAGGCATCCTCCAGCTCACGGCCCGCCCGCTCGGCCAGCGCCTTCAACTCCTCGTCCGTGCACTCTTCCTGAACGGCCGTCATGTGCGCTCGTCCCCTCCGTCGTCGGCACTTCCCGTGAAGCCCCGGGCCAGCAGCCCGAGGAACTTCAGCTGGAAGGCCCGGTTGCACGCCCCGCATTCCCAGGCGCCGTGGCCCTGCTCTCCGGGACGCAGGTCCTCCTCGCCGCAGTAGGGGCAGTAGAAGGGCGCGGCCCGCTCGCTCACGACAGGGCCTCTTCCGAGGCCCGTGCCGCCCAGGCCGCGAAGCGCTCGCCGTCCGCGCGCTCCGCCTGGAAGCGCTTGAGGACCCGCTCGATGTAGTCGGGCAGTTCGGCGGAGGTCACCTTCAGTCCGCGGACCTTGCGGCCGAAGGACGGTTCGAGACCGAGCGCGCCGCCCAGGTGCACCTGGTAGCCGCCGACCTGGTTGCCCTCGGCGTCGGTGACCAACTGCCCCTTGAGACCGATGTCCGCGGTCTGGATACGCGCGCAGGCGTTCGGGCAGCCGTTGAGGTTGATGGTGACCGGCTCCTCGAAGTCGGGCAGCCGGCGCTCCAGTTCGTCGATGAGGTCGCTGCCGCGCTCCTTGGTCTCCACGATGGCGAGCTTGCAGAACTCGATGCCCGTGCAGGCCATGGTGCCGCGCCGGAAGGGGGAGGGGCTGACCCGCAGGTCCAGCGCCTCAAGACCGTCGACCAGCGAGTCGACCCGGTCCTGCGGCACATCCAGGACGATCATCTTCTGCTCGACGGTGGTGGAGACCCGCCCGGAGCCGTGCTCCTCGGCCAGCGCGGCGACCTTGGTGAGCAGCGAGCCGTCCATCCGGCCCACGCGCGGGGCGAAACCGACGTAGAAGCGGCCGTCCTTCTGGCGGTGCACGCCGATGTGGTCGCGCCACTGCCGGGCGGGCATCTCGGGCGCGGGCCCGTCGACCAGCTTGCGCCCGAGGTACTCGTCCTCCAGCACCTGGCGGAACTTCTCCGCGCCCCAGTCGGCGATCAGGAACTTCAGCCGGGCCCGGTTGCGCAGCCGCCGGTAGCCGTAGTCGCGGAAGATCGAGGTGACGCCCTCCCAGACGTCGGGCACCTCGGCCTCGGGCACCCAGGCGCCCAGCCGCACCCCGAACCGGGGGTTGGTGGACAGTCCGCCGCCGACCCACAGGTCGAAGCCGGGGCCGTGCTCGGGGTGGACCACGCCGACGAAGGAGATGTCGTTGATCTCGTGCGCCACGTCGAGGAGCGGCGAGCCGGAGACGGCCGTCTTGAACTTGCGCGGCAGGTTGGAGAAGCGCGGGTCGCCGATGTAGCGGCGGACGATCTCGTCCAGGGCCGCCGTGCCGTCGATGATCTCGTCCTCGGCGACGCCCGCGACCGGGGAGCCGAGCATGCCGCGCGGGCAGTCGCCGCACGCCTCGGTGGTGGACAGCCCGACCGCCTCCAGGCGCTCCCAGATGGCGGGCACGTCCTCGATGCGCACCCAGTGGAACTGGATGTTCTGCCGGTCGGTGATGTCCGCGGTGCCCCGCGCGTAGGTCTCGGCGACCTCGCCGATGGCCCGCAGCTGCTCGGTGGTGAGCCGTCCGCCCGTGATGCGGACGCGCATCATGAAGTACTCGTCCTCCAGCTCCTCGGGCTCCAGGAGGCCGGTGCGCCCGCCGTCGATCCCGGGGCGGCGCTGGGTGTACAGACCCCACCAACGGAAGCGCCCCCGCAGGTCGTTGGGGTCGATGGCGTGGAATCCGCGCTTGGAGTAGATCGTCTCAATGCGTGTCCGCACATTGAGACCGTCGTCGTCCTTCTTGAGCTGCTCGTTGCCGTTGAGCGGGGTCAGGTGCCCCGCGGCCCACTGGCCCTCGCCACGGTGGCGGCTCACCTTGCGGCGGGGCGCGACGGAGTTCTGTGAAGCGGCGGCGGCCATGGTGATACGTCCTTCGGGACAGCGGAAGATGCGGCTCTGACCTGCGCGGATGCGGGCGCATGGGCAGTCAGGCAGGCAGGCGCGTCATTGCGCTCGGGAGGGAGGAGGCTGAAGATCCGGTGGTGCTGTGCCCGTGGCCCCAGGCCACTGCGGGCGAGTCAGCTCGCCGGACAGATGGCGCTGGACATGCGGCCGTGGTCGACGTGCCGTCGGCTCACCAAGGCGGTTCCAGTTCCAGACATGACGGCAGCGTGGCACGGCGATCTGGACACAGTCCACCTTTATCCAAAGTGTGGACACCCTTGTCCCGGAGTGTGGACAAGGGTGTCGTCGGTCACAGTGGAGCCGCGGTGGGGAAAGCGGTTGTCCGGCCCAGGAACGGGCCGTGGGCGGGTGGCCCTCAGGCCGGGAACGCGCCAGGCCAGGGGCCCGGAGCGGTGAGCGCCGGCTCCTCCTCGACCTTGGTGTCGAACAGGACGAACCCGCGCCGCTGGTAGTTGTCCATCGCGTGCTCGCCGTCCTCGCTGCACGTGTGCACCCACACCCGCTTGGTCGGCGCCAGTCCCGGCCAGCGGTCCGCCAGGTCCCAGGCGCGGGCGGTGCCGTACGACAGCAGGTGCCCGCCGATCCGGCGGCCCCGGAAGGCGGGGATCAGGCCGAAGTAGACGATCTCCACGACCCCGTCGTCCTGTGCCTCCAGCTCGATGTAGCCCGCCGGTGTGCCCCGGTCGTACGCCACCCAGGTCTCGACCGCCGGACGCTCCAGGTACTCCCGCCACCGCGCGTACGTCCAGCCGAGCCGGTCCGTCCAGCGGATGTCGCCGCCCACCGACGCGTACAGGAAGCGGTTGAACTCGGGGGAGGGCACCTCGGCGCGGACGATCCGGACGTCCCCCTCGGGCGCGCTGGCCGGGAGCAGGTCGGTCGGCGCGGTCTGCTCCAGGGACCAGGTGGTCACGGCGATGTTCGTCATGCCGGCCAGGGAATCATCCGGCCGGGGCTCCTGTCGATCGCGGGTCGGGCCGCCCCGGTGGCTCTAGTGCAGCTCGTGTTCGAGTGCGGACAGCGGCACCGCGAACAGGGTCCGCCCGGACACCGACCACAGTTCGCCGGTCGCCGGAGCGTAGGACAGGGAGCCGACGCCGTCGCCCCAGCAGCGGTGCGTGTCGTCCGAGGTGCCGCACTCGGTCGCCTCGGCGCCCTGGGTGTCCTGCCGCCACAGCGTGCCGTGTCCGCCCCGCTTCCCGGCCGTCCGGCCCAGGTACCAGTCGGTGTGGCCGGCCGGGCCCGTGCGGTGCGACAGCACCCCGCGCACGCCCGGCGCGTCCGTCTCGTACGCCTCCTGCGCCCGGACCGTCCCGGTGGAGTCGGCGGCCAGCAGCCCGGAGCGGGCCGGGTCCGCGCTGAAGGAGTAGCGCCACAGCCGGGTGCGCCGGTCGCCGTCCGTGCGGGTCGTCTCGCCCGCGACCAGGCTGTCCGGTGCGGAACTGCTGTCCAGGGAGAGGCTGCTCGGGCAGGCCGGGGCGACGCCGTCCCCGCCGGATGCGCGGGAGGCACGGGACGTGTCGGCCGTACCGCCCGCTCCCGCCGTCCGGCCGCAGGTGCCCTCGGCCGGACGGTAGCTGGCGACCGCCGGGAGCACCCAGCGGTAGCCGTGCGCGGACCAGCCGCCCGGCACCTTGCCGACGGCGTCCTCGGTGACGGTGGCGCGCTGGATGCGGCGCAGGTCGTAGACGTACAGCGCCTGCTGTCCGTCGCCGGAGGCGGTGACCAGCAGCTTGTCCTGGTAGCGGACCATGCCCGACACGCGGGAGGCGAGCGCGCGGTAGTCGCGTCCGCCGTCCACGGGCACGGCGAGCAGCGCCCAGGTGTAGGTGAGGCGGGCCGGGTCGTCGGCGTCGACGAACGCCACCCTGGCCATGCGGCGGGAGTCCGCGTCGTCGCCGCGGTGCGTCCAGCCGGACAGGATCACCTGGTGCGCGCCCCACCGGCTGCCGCCGTCGGTGTCCCCGGACGTGGCCACCGACTGCGGCCGCCACTCCCGGGCGTCGGCGTTTTCGGTGCCTTCGGCGTCTTCGGTGTCCTTGGTGTCCCAGCAGTACGCGCGGGTGGCCGACGGCTCGACGGGCAGCGCCCTGCGCTCCGTGCCCGTGCAGTCGTCGGCGTCGCGCAGGGTGCGGTCCGGGTCGCCGAGCACCGCTCCGGCGTCGACCGGCCGGCCCATCGCCGCGGCGAGCCGGTCCAGCGACCGGGCCGGGACGGGCTGTTCGGTCAGCCGCAGCCCGCCCAGTTCGGCGGCCGACGTGAGCGGTCTGAGCGCGCCGGGATCGTCGGTGACCGTGGCCTGCGAGGCGCTGATCAGCGTGGCGGCGGCGGTCAGGGCCAGTCCGGCGCCGGCCAGCACGGCACGCAGCGCCCTGCCCTGCCTGCGCCGGCGGTGTCGCCCGCGTTGCTTCATCCAACCCCCCTTGTCCAGGGCTCGGTTCGCCTCCGGGACGCCTGCCGACCGGGCGGGCCAACTGCGCCGCGGGTTCCCAGCGTTGAGCGAGGAGCGGATGGGGCGACCCACAGTGATGCTACGGCAGTCCGGCGCGCCGTAGGGCGAAGACCCGGCAAACGGCCCCGAGATGCCGTGCCCGCACCCGTGGATCCCTTGCCGCGCCGCCCTCTTCGGGACGCGGCGGACGCCGCCCGGCCCCGGCGTACCGGGGGAGCGGCCGGGTGCGGCAGCAGATCGCGCGGGTCGCCGGGGTGCGGCACGCGCCCCTCGGCGTCCTCACGGCCCCGGTCGGGCCGGTGTTCGAGCGGCGCGCCCGGACAGCGCCGCACCCGCGACATCTCGGTCCGGACGGTCACTCTGCGTGCCGGATCACCGGACACCTCGGCGGCCGGGTCCACCGCGCCGCGCCCGGCCGCCGGTACCCGTACGCACCCGGCCGCCGGTGTTCCGGCCGCCCGCCGCCCGCCCCGCGCCCCGCCGCACCCTCCGGGCCGCTCCGTGGCCCTCCGCACCCTCCGCGCCGCTCCGTGGCCCGCCGCGCTCAGACCGCCGGGCGGGCGCGTTCCACCAGCGCGGCCAGGTCCAGCGTGTGCGGGAGGGTGCCCAGCGCCGTGCCGTGGTCGCCGCCGAGGCGGGAGGCGCAGAACACGTCGGCGACCTCGGGCGGTGCGTACCGGACGAGGAGCGCGCCCTGGAGGACCAGCGCCATCCGCTCCACCACCCGGCGGGCGCGCGCCTCGATGCCGTCCAGGTCGGCCAGTTCGGTGAGCAGGTCCTTGACGGCGGCGTCGAGCCGGTGGTCGGCGCCGCGCGCCAGACCCACCTCGCGCAGATAGGCGTCGAACGCCCGCGGCTCGCGCCGCAGCGCCCGCAGCACATCCAGCGCCTGCACATTGCCCGCGCCCTCCCAGACCGAGTTCAGCGGCGACTCCCGCACCAGCCTGGGCAGTCCGGACTCCTCGACGTACCCGTTGCCGCCCAGGCACTCCGCGGCCTCCACCACGACCGGCGCGCACCGCTTGGTCACCCAGTACTTGGCCACCGGCACCGCGATCCGCAGCAGCGCCCGCTCCTGCTCGCCGTCGTCGTCCCGGGCCGCCGCGAGCCGCAGGGCCAGCGCGGTCGCCGCCTCCGACTCCAGCGCCAGGTCGGCCAGTACGTTGCGCATCAGCGGCCGGCCGGCGAGCGGCCCGCCGAACGCCTCCCGGTACGTGCAGTGGTGCACCGCCTGCGCCACCGCCTGCCGCATCAGCCCCGCCGAGCCGAGCGCGCAGTCCAGCCGGGTCGCCGCCACCATCTCGATGATGACGGACACCCCGCGCCCCTCCTCGCCGACCCGGCGCGCCCAGGTCCCGTCGAACTCGACCTCGGCGGAGGCGTTGGACCGGTTGCCCAGCTTGTCCTTCAGCCGCTGGAGCAGGAACACGTTGCGCGTGCCGTCCGCCAGCACCCGGGGCACGAGGAAGCAGGTCAGCCCGCCGGGAGCCTGCGCGAGCACCAGGAAGCCGTCCGACATCGGCGCCGAGCAGAACCACTTGTGCCCGCGCAGCTCGTAGGTGCCGTCCTCGGCCAGCGGCCGGGCCCGTGTCGTACCGGCGCGCACATCGCTGCCGCCCTGCTTCTCCGTCATGGCCATCCCGAACAGGGCGCCGGCCTTCCGCGCGGCCGGACGCAGCCCGCGGTCGTACACCATGGACGTCAGCCGCGGCTCCCACTCGGCGGCCAGCGCCGGCTCGGCGCGCAGCGCGGGCACCGCCGCGTGGGTCATCGACAGCGGACAGCAGTTGCCCGCCTCGGCCTGGGTCCACACCAGGAAGGCCGCCGCCCGCCGCACCTGCCCGGCGGGCCGGGTCCAGGCGGCCGTCAGACCGGCCGAGACGCCCTTGCCGAGCAGCCGGTGCCAGGCCGGGTGGAAGTCCACCTCGTCGATCCGCTCCCCGTAGCGGTCGTGGGTGCGCAGCCGGGGCGGGTTCTCGTTCGCCTGCGCGCCCCACTCCTGGACCTGGGCCGAGCCCGCGGCCCGGCCGAGCGCCGACAGCTCGGTGCGCACCTCGTCGAGCAGACCGGGGGCGACATGCCGCCCGACCGCCTCGGACAGGGCCCGGTCGGCGGCGAAGAGGTCGTAGCCGACCAGCGGCGGCACCTGGTTGGTCACGGAATGAGTGCTGGCTGCCATGGCACGGAACCTACCCGCGCCGCGACCGCCGTCACCACATCGGCGGCCCCGGACGGACACCGGGCCCGCCGGGGCGCCGCGCCGTCCCGCCGCCGGGGCGACGCGGACCGCCGGAGATCGCGGAGCGGCGCCGGTGGATGAGGGGGACGGGCCAGGACAGGGATACCTTTGGGTCGTGCAGCCAGCGAGTGACACCCCCGACAGGCCGACCGGCCGTTTCCACCGGGCCCGCGCCCTCTACCGGAACGTCTCCAAGCGCAGGACCGCCTGGCTGCTGCTCAAGGACACCGTCAACTCGTGCATGGAGTACCGCATCCTCGGCCTCGCCGCCGAGGCCGCGTTCTTCACCCTGCTCTCCGTGCCGCCCCTGCTGCTCAGCCTGATCGCCCTGCTCTTCTACGTCGACTCCTGGACCGGCGCGCACACCATCGCCAGCCTGGAGCGCAACATCATGGACGCCTCCCGCACCGTCCTGTCCGACCAGGGCGTCAAGGAGATCACCCAGCCGATCCTGCGGGACGTGATGCAGGGCGGCCGCCCGGACGTGATCTCCATCGGGTTCGTGTTCGCGCTGTGGTCGGGCTCCCGCGCGGTCAACGTCTTCATCGACACGATCACCGTGATGTACGGCCTGGACGGTGTGCGCGGCATCGTCAGGACCCGCCTGATGGCCTTCCTGCTCTTCGTCGTCGCCCTGCTCATCGGGTCGGTCGCGCTGCCGCTGATGGTGGCCGGACCGGACGCGGTGGTACGGATCGTGCCATGGTCGACGACCGTCGTGCAGGTCCTGTACTGGCCGGTGGTCATCGTCCTGTCGGTCGCCTTCCTCACCACGCTCTACCACGTGTCCGTCCCCGTGCGCTCCCCGTGGATCGAGGACGTGCCCGGCGCGCTGGTCGCCCTGGCCATGTGGGTGGTGTGCAGCTTCCTGCTCCGCATCTACCTGACCAGCACCGTCGAGGGCCCCACCATCTACGGATCGCTGGCCGCGCCGGTCGCCGTGCTGCTGTGGATCGGTGTGTCCGCGTTCGCCGTCCTCGTCGGGGCCGCGGTCAACGCCGCCATCGACCGGGTCTGGCCGGCCGCCGCGACCGCCGCGGCCCGCGCCGCCAACGAGCGGGTGCGCGAGGCGCAGATCACCGAGTACGTCGCACGCGCCGCCGCCGCCCGCGAGGCGTACCGCGCATCCCTCGGCGACCCGGACGACCCGGACGACATGGACGACCTGGACGAGACCGACGACGCCGACATGCCCTCCGAGTTCCCCGAGCGCTGGTCGCGCTTCCTGCCCCCGGAGGACGTGACCGCGCGCCTGCGCGCCCACGCCCGCGGCGTCCAGGAGCGCGGCCCGCACAAGGACGAGCGCGACGGCACCCACCCCGACAAGTGACCGTCCCGGGGCGCGGTCAGGGCAGCTTCCACACCCCGGCGGCCGCCGCCTCCCGGGCGAAGTCGGCGAAGTCGCGCGGCTCGCGCCCCAGCACCTGCCGCACCCCGTCCGACAGGTGCGCGTTGCGCCCGTCCAGCAGCGTCTCGAACAGACCGACCAGAAACTCCACCTCCTCGGCGGGCACCCCGAACCCGGCCAGCGCCTCCCCGTAGGCCCGCGCCGGCACCGGCCGGTACACCAGCTCGCGCCCGGCGGCGGCGGCGACCTCCGCGACCGCCTCGCCGAACGTCAGCAGCCGCGGCCCGGACACCTCGACGATCCGCCCGGCCCAGCGGTCGCCCGAGGTCAGCGCCGCCACGACGACGTCCGCGATGTCCCGTACGTCGACGAACGGCTCGCGCACGTCACCGGCCGGGAACACCAGTTCCCCGCTCTCCCGCAGCTCCGCGAGGAGCGGGCCCTCGCTGAGGTTCTGCGCGAACCACGCGGCCCGCACCACCGTCCACCGGGCGCCCGACGCGCGCAGCGCCTCCTCGGCGGGCAGGGCCTGCTCCTCGCCCCGCGCCGACAGCAGCACCAGCCGCTCCACCCCGAGCGCGACCGCCTCGCGGGCCAGGCTCCCCACCCGCTCGGCCGCGTCCGGCGCGCCGATGTCCGACGGGTACATCAGGTACGCGGCGTCCGCGCCGCGCAGCACCGGCGCCCAGGTCGTCCCGTCGTGCCAGTCGAACCCCTGCGCCCGGCACGCCGCCCGCACCGTCAGCCCCGCCGCCGCGGCCGCCGCGGCGACCCGGCTCCCCGTACGGCCGGAGGCACCGGTGACCACCACCGTCGTGCCCCGCGCCCCGTCCGTGTCCGCCGCACGGACCGCGTCCTGCGTGCCCTGCCCGTCCTCTGTACCGTCCGCGCCCTGCGTGTTCTGTGTCATGGGAGCAGTCAACTGCCCTGCCCCGCACGGGATCCATCGCCGAACCGCTCACCCGCATAAGCGCGCGTCTACGCTGTCCCGATGGACGCACTCGCCGGCCTCCTGGAGGGCCCCCGCGCGCGGCGCCTTCATGATCCGCGCCTGCCTCGACCCGCCGTGGGCCGTACGCGTCGAGGACGAGGCCCCGCTCACGGTGATGCTGATGATCCGCGGCCACGCCTGGATCATGCCGGACACCGGTGAGCGGGTGCGGCTGGGCCCCGGCGACCTGGCCATCGCGCGCGGCCCCGGCCCGTACACCTGCGCCGACGACCCCGGCACCGCCCCGCAGGCGCTGATCCTGCCCGGCGGCGAGTGCGCCCACCCCGACGGCCGCTCGCTGAACGGCTCCATGGACCTCGGCGTCCGCACCTGGGGCGACCGCGTCGACGGCGGCACGGTGGTGCTGATCGGCACCTACCTCATGAAGGGCGAGATCAACGGCCGGCTGCTGGACGCGCTGCCCCCGCTGCTGACCCTGGCCTCGGACATGTGGACATGCCCGCTCACCCCGGTGCTCGCCGACGAGATCGTGCGCGACGAGCCCGGCCAGGAGGTCGTTCTCGACCGGCTCCTCGACCTGCTGGTCATCGCCGCGCTGCGGACCTGGTTCGCCCGGCCCGACGCGGCGGCGCCCGCCTGGTACGGGGCGCTCGCCGACCCGGTCGTCGGCCCGGTGCTGCGGCTCGTCCAGGACGACCCGGCGCACCCCTGGACGGTGGCCGCGCTCGCCGCGAAGGCCGGGGTGTCCCGGGCGGCGCTGGCCCGCCGCTTCACCGCGCTCGTCGGGGAGCCGCCGATGGCGTATCTGACGAACTGGCGGCTCGCGCTGGCCGCCGACCGGCTGCGCGACTCCGACGACACCATCGCCGCCGTCGCCCGCCGGGTCGGCTACGGCAGCGCCTTCGCGCTCTCCACGGCGTTCAAACGCTCCTACGGCGTCAGCCCGCAGGAACACCGGGCGCGGACGGCGCGCGCGGGCGGGTGAGCAGGGTGTACGGCGCCCACGCGGCGGACGCGGTGGACCTGGCGGACGCGGTGGACTCGGCGGACTCGGTGGGCCCGGTGGGCCCGGTGGAGCCGGTGGAGCCGGTTGACCCGGCGCACGCCGTGAAGGCGGCGCGCGGGGCGCGTACGGCCCCCGCGCCCGCGCCCGTATCCGTGCCCGCGCCCGCGCGCGCCGACCGCGCGCCGGGCGGGTACGCCGAGCGGCCCGCGCGGCTGCCCGGCGCGGTGCTGTGGACGAAGACACCCGGCGGGCCCGGCGCCGGGGCGGGGCTCGTCCTGCCCGACGGCTGCATGGACCTGCTGTGGAGCGAGGGCCGGCTGCTCGTCGCCGGGCCCGACACCCGGGCGTACGCCCCCGGCGGCCCGCCCGCGCACTGGACCGGGCTGCGGTTCTTCCCCGGCACCGCGCCCGGCTGGCTCGGGGTGCCCGCGCACGAACTGCGCGACCGGCGGGCCGACCTGGCCGAGCTGTGGCCCGCCGCCGAGGTGCGGCGGCTGCGCGCCCGCCTGGAGGCGGCGGCGGACCCGGCCGCCGTACTGGAGGCGGCGGCCCTGGAACGCGCGGAGCGCACCGGACCGCCGGACCCGAGGCTGCGCCGCCTGGTCGCGGCCCTGGACGCGGGCCGCCCGGTCGCCGCCACCGCCGACGAACTCGGCGTGGGCGCGCGCTGGTTGCACCGCCGCTCCCTGGCCGCCTTCGGCTACGGGCCCAAGACGCTGGCCCGGGTGCTGCGGTTGCAGCGCGCCCTCGCGCTGGCCCGGACCGGAGTCCCGTTCGCGCAGACGGCCCTCCGCGCGGGCTTCGCCGACCAGGCGCATCTGGCCCGGGACGTCAGGGAGTTGGCCGGGATGCCGCTGAGCGAACTCCTGGGCGGGCGCTGACGGCGCCGCGCGCGCCACAGGGCGGGCGCGCCGGCGCCGCGAGTGCCACTCGGTGGGTGCGGGCGGGCGCTACGCGCTGGGTGCGGGCAGCGGCGCGAACAGGTCGACGCCGTTGCCGTCCGGGTCGTGCACGACCGCGTACCGCATCCCCCAGAACGCGTCCCACGGCTTCAGCTCGCTGTGATACCCGGCGCCGACCAGGTCCGCGTGGACCGCGTCCACCTCGGCGGGTGTGCCGCAGTGGAAGGCGAGCGCGCACCGGCCGCCCCCGGTCGGCGGGCGCCAGTCCGGATGGAAGGAGCGGACGGTGTCCTCGGTGTCCAGCGCGAGGGTGAGCCCGCCGGGCAACGCGGCCTCGACGTGCGGCTGTTGTTCGGCGCCCTCGGGGAAGACGAGTCCGAGGCGGCGGTAGAAGGCGAGCGAGGCGGCCAGGTCCGAGGCGACCAGACCGACCACGGCGAATCGTGGAGTCATGCCGTCACGGTAGGCACGGCCCCGGCTCCCGGTCTTGAACGAATCGGACACTCCCGCAGGGCCGTCGCCCCCCCAACGGCCCCCGCGCCCATCAACCCGGCTCCGCGACACGCCGGTCAGTGACGTTTCTCCGGTGAAGGCGTACGCCCGTCCGAGTGAGTAAAGGGCATCTCAAGTACCGCTCTCGGCATGGTCTAGGGATCCTTTTGTTCAGGCAAAGGACCGGCTGCCGTGCGGCCACCGGAATCCGGCCGTCCTGTGGGCGCGCCCCGCGCCCGACCCCCCATCAGAGGAGTCACGTTGACCTACGGCAAGAAGCTGCGCGCGCAGATCGCCGGGCCGGGTACCACCCCGCTGATCGGTGTGTACGACATGTACTCGGCGTCGATCGCCGCCGAGCACTACGACGGCATGTTCGTCTCCGGATTCGGCTTCGCCGCCTCCTACTACGGCCTGCCGGACATCGGGTTCATCGCCTGGCCGGACATGGTGGCGTTCGTCCAGCGGCTGCGGGGCGCCTTCCCCGCCCACCACCTGCTGGTGGACATCGACGACGGCTACGTCGACGCGGAGGTCGCCTGCCACGTGGTGGAGGGGCTGGAGCGCATCGGGGCGTCCGGGGTGATCCTGGAGGACCAGAAGCGGCCCCGCCGCTGCGGACACGCCGACGGCAAGCAGGTGCTGCCGCTCGACGAGTACCTCGCCAAGCTGGAGAAGGTGCTGGCCACCCGGCAGGACATGGTCGTGGTGGCGCGCACCGACGCCACCGACGAGGCCGACATCCTGCTGCGGGCCGAGGCGCTGGCCGCGACCGAGGCGGACGTCATCCTGGTCGACGGGATCCGCAGCGTCGACTGGATCCGCCGGGTGCGCGCCGTGGTCGGCGACAAGCCGCTGCTGTTCAACCAGATCGGTGGCGGGAAGTCGCCGCGCCTGTCGCTGGGCGAGTTGTCCGGGCTGGGCGTGGACGTCGCGATCTACAGCACCCCGTGCCTGTTCGCCGCCCACCAGGCGATGGACTCCGCGCTCGCCGAACTGCGCCGCACCGACGGCCGGTTGCCCGAGGTGGACGCGGCCGGCGGCGTGGGCGTACAGGCCGCGACCAGCCTGCTGGAGCGCAACCTGGCGCACCGGCGGCCCGTGGGCGCGGGCGCGCGAGCGGGCGTGGGCGCACCGGCGGTGGGCGCGCAGGCGGGCGCGGAAGAAGGCGTGGCCGTGTGAGCGCGCGCCCGCCCCGGCTGCGCACCGCGACCGCCCTGGCCCTGGCCCTGGTGGCGGGTGCGGCCCCCGCCGCGGCGGCCGGCAGCCTCATCACCGTCCTCGACAACTCGCACTCCGACTCCATCCTGGAGGTCGACCGCACGGCCAACCTCCAGACCGGCCACGGCACCGCGGGCAGTGACCACGACGGCAGCGCCGTCGACGCCATCGAGGCCCTCATGGGCGTGGGCCGCGAAGGGGAGGAGGACGGCGACTGAGCGACAGCGACAGAGACAGTGACAGCGACTCGGACCGCACCGGGCGCCGCCGTGCGGGGCGGCCCCGGTGGCGGCCCGGTGACGCCCCGGGCGGGGGGAGCTGGGGCGGTGACCCCGGCGTTGGCCCCGGCGTCGGCTCCGGCGTCGGCTCCGGTGGCGATGGGGCGCCGCGCGAGCGGCACGGAGCAGGCTGCCGTACTCCGGACAGCCCCGTTCCGGGCCCGAGCGGCGGAATACCGCGCACCGCCGTGGTGCTCTTGAGGTACCGGTGCGCGAGCGCTGACGCCCGCGCACGAGCGGGTGCGCACGCGCTGAAGGGCTGGTGGTCACATGGCGGCGGACCGGACGGCTCCCGTGGTGGCAACGCCGTACGGAGCGGTACGCGGACGGTACGAACACGGCGTCGCGGCCTTCCGGGGCATCCCGTACGCGGCGCCCCCCTTCGGCCCCCGGAGGTTCCTGCCGCCCGAGCCGCCCGAGCCCTGGGACGGGATCCGCGACGCCCACGCCTACGGCCCGACCGCGCCCAAGCCCCCGTACTCGGACGCCTTCGCCCAGTACCTGTCCGATCCGGCCGTCCCCGGCGACGACTGCCTCAACCTCAACGTGTGGACGCCCGACCCGGACCCCGGCGCCCGGCTGCCCGTGCTGGTGTGGCTGCACGGCGGAGCGCTGACCCGGGGCTCCTCGGCCGTGCCCGTCTACGAGGGCCACTCCTTCGCCCGTGACGGGGTCGTCCTCGTCTCCGTCAACTACCGGCTGGGTGTGGAGGGCTACGGACTGTTCCCGGACACCCCCGCCAACGCCGGGCTGCGCGACCAGCTCGCCGCGCTGCGCTGGGTGCACGAGGCGATCGGCGCCTTCGGCGGCGACCCCGGCCGGATCACCCTGGGCGGCCAGTCGGCGGGCGCCATCAGCGTCGGCGCCCTGATCGCCGCCCCGCAGGCCCAGGGACTGTTCCGGCGGGCCGTGCTCCAGAGCGGTGCGCCGGAGGCGTCCGACCGGGACAAGGTGCGGCGCATGGTGCGGCGGATGGCGGCCCGGCTGAAGGTGCCCGCCACCGCCGAGGCGTTCGCCGCCGTCGACCGCGAGCTGCTGCTGCGCACCCAGGCCGAGACGGGCAGGCTCAGCAGCCCGGTCCTCGGCGGCCCCGCCTTCGGCATCGTCGTCGACGGCGACCTCGTCCCGCGCGACCCGCTGGAGGCGCTGATCGAGGGGGAGGCGGCCCGCGACGCCGACCTGCTCATGGGCTGGACCCGCGACGAGTACCGGCTGTGGCTGGTGCCGGGCGGTCTCGTCGAGCGCGTCGACCGGCTCGGCGCGGTCGCCCTGGCCGGTGCCATGGCCCGCTGCCACTGCGGGCACGAGGTGGTGCGCGGCTACCGCTCGCTGTGGCCCCGCGCGGGCGCCGCCGAGATCGTCGGCCAGCTGGTCACCGACCACATGCTGCGCCGCCCGCTGCACCGGCTGGCCGAGGCCCGGCCGGGCGCCGCCCACCTGTACGAGTTCGCCTGGTCCTCCCGGCTGCCCGCCCTCGGCGCCTGCCACGCCCTGGACCTGGGCTTCGTCTTCGACACCGGCGACGTCCCCGACGCGCGCCGGCTCGCGGGCGAGGGCGCCCCGCAGGAACTGGCCGACGCCATGCACGCGGCCTGGGTCCGCTTCGCCACCGACGGAGACCCCGGCTGGGCGGCCTGGGGCGACGACCACCCGGTCCGGGTCTTCGGCGACGGCCCCCCGCACACCGCGTACGGCCCCCGGGACGCCGAACTGGCCCTGTGGACCGCCCCGCCCGCCGCCGCGGTCCCCGACCCCCTCCCCGCGCTCCCCGCCCCGCCCCCCGCGGCCGACGGCTCCCCGGCCCGCGCCGCGGAACTCCGCGCGGTGATACGGCGTCTGCGCCGCTCCGGCGGTGTCCGGGGAACGTGAACCGCGGCCCTTCGGGGCGGGAGAGGGCGGGGGAGGGCGGCTCACCCGGTCCCGAGCGTGCGGGCGATCCGGCCGATCACCGGCGGGCCGACCCGGCAGCAGCCGCCGATCAGGCGTGCGCCCGAGGCACGCCAGCGGTGGACCAGGGCCGGGGCGAAGGTGGAGCGCCCGGTCCAGGTACGGGCCGTGGCGTCCCAGCTCTCCCCGCTGTTCGGGTAGGCCACCACCGGCTTGCCGGTGATCCGCGCGGCCACCGCGACGGCGTCCGCCACGTCCGCGGGCGCACAGCAGTTCACCCCGACCGCGATCACCTCGTCCGCGTCGGCGACAGCGCCGAACGCCTCCTCCAGGGGCTGCCCGGCCCGGGTGCGGGAGCCGTCCACCGTGTACGACAGCCAGGCCGGCACCCCGAGGCCCCGCAGGGCCCGCAGCAGGGCCACCGCCTCGTCGGTGTCCGGGACCGTCTCCAGGGCGAGCACGTCGGGCCGGGCGGCGGCCAGCGCCTCCAGCCGGGGCCGGTGGAAGCGCTCCAGCTCGGCGACGGTGAGCCCGTAGCGCCCCCGGTACTCCGAACCGTCCGCGAGCATCGCCCCGTAGGGACCCGCCGACGCGGCCACCCAGAGCGGGCGCGCCGCCCCGCGCGCCCGCGCCCGCGCCACCGCGTCCCGCGCCAGACCGACCCCGGACGCCATGAGCGCGGCGGCCCGCTCCCGGCCGAACCCGCGCCGCGCCAGCCCCTCGAAGGTGGCCTGGTAGGTGGCGGTGATCAGCACGTCCGCGCCCGCCTCCAGATAGGCGAGGTGTGCCTCGGTGACCGTCTCGGGCCGCTCGGCCAGCAGCCGGGCCGACCACAGCGCGTCCCCGAGGTCGTGCCCGGCCGCCTCCAGCTGGTTGGACATCCCGCCGTCGAGCACCAGCGTCCCGGCGGCCAGGGCCTCGGCGAGAGTCCCGGTGGGACCGTCCGGGGCCGCGCCGCCCGTGCCACGTGTCATGCCACGACGCTAACCGAGCGCCGCCGGGGCCGTCCCGCCGCCGTGGTCGGTCGTCCGTTCGATAGCCTGCCGGGGTGGCGGGGATCGTGGAACGGCTCGTACCGGACGTGCTCGTACCGGACGTACTGCGCACGCGGGCGCGGTGGCTGCTGCCCCGCCGGGCCGTCGCCTCAGGCCGCCGACGGCCCGCGTCGACGCGCACCGCCCCGCTCGGCCGGACCACCGCGTCCCTGTTGGCCCTCGTCGTCGTGGCGGCCACCGCGACCGGCTGCGACGCCGTCCGGGGCCCCGGCGCGGCCGGGGACGGCGACGGCGGGGCACAGCGCCGGACCGAGACCAAGGCGCCGAACCCGCCGCCGGGGCTGCCCGCGTCCCTCACCGCGGGCCAGCGGCTCCACTGGACGGCCTGCCCGCCGCTCGCCCCGGCCCCGGCCCCATCCGTGTCCGCGTCCGCGTCCTCGTCGCGGGGCGGCGGCGCACCCGGTGCGGGCTGGGACTGTGCCACGATGAGGGCGCCGCTGGACTACCGGCGGCCCGGCGGCTCCACCATCGGCGTCGCCCTGATCCGCAAGCGGGCCACCGGCCCCGAGAGCGGCCGCATCGGCTCGCTCGTCTTCGACTTCGGCGGCCCCGGGAAATCCGGCGTCACCGGACTCGTCGGGTTCGCGCACGACTACAGGACGCTGGGCAAGCGCTACGACCTGGTCGGCTTCGACCCGCGCGGCGTCCGCGCGACCGCCCCCGTGCGCTGCGGGAAGACGGAGTTCGAGGGCGCCGAGGTCTGCGCGAAGTACTCCGGCCGCCTCCTGCCCTACGTCGGCACCACGCACACGGCCCGCGACATGGACCTGCTGCGCTATCTCCTCGGCGACGAGAAACTGCACTACTTCGGCGTCTCCTACGGCACCGGGCTCGGCGGCGTCTACGCCCACCTGTTCCCGGGGAACGTCGGCCGGATCGTGCTCGAAGCCCCCGTCGACCCGACCCAGGACCGCTTCCACCAGGACCTCGACCAGGTCCGGGCCGTCCAGAGCGCCTTCGAGCGTTTCGCACAGTACTGCGCGAAGACACGCGAGGACTGCCCCACCGGCAGCGACCCCGCGCAGGCCGACCGGCGCGTCACCGCGCTCCTGGACAGGCTCCGCGACAAGCCCGCCCGCACCGCCGACGGCGGGAGACTGGACGCGGACCTCGCCGCCCACGCCATCGCCAACCACCTGGACCTCGGCGAGAAGGGCTGGGGGCCGCTGGCCGACGCACTCGGCGAACTCGTACGGCACGGCACCGGCACCGCACTCCTGCGCAAGGCGTACGACCACGCCCCGGGCGCCCGGTCCCGCTCCGCGGCCGCCGGGGGCACGCCCCCGGTCGACAACAGCGTGTCCGCGTACGTCGCGATCACCTGCGCCGACTCCGACAGCCGCCCCGGCTTCACCGAGGCCGAGGCCATGAGCAAGCGCATCGAGGCGGCCTCGCCCGTCTTCGGCACGGCGTGGTCGTCGAGCGTCTACCTCTGCTACGACTGGCCGTTCAAGGGCGAGCGCGCCGACCTCGACGTCCGCGCGCCGGGCGCCGCCCCGGTCCTCGTCGTCGCCGGCACCGGCGATCCGACGACGCCCTACGAGGGCGGCCGCCACATGGCCGACGAACTGGGCGACCAGGTCGGCGTCCTGCTCACCGTCCGGGCCGAGGGCCACGGGACCTACGGCTACGACGACTGCGCGACCGGGGCCGTCGACACCTACCTCCTCGACGGCACGCCCCCGGCGCGCGGCACGACCTGCTCCTGACGCGTTCCGGCCGCACCGGAAACCCGTTCCACCCCCGCGGACTGGGGGAAGTACGGGCTTCCTGCCATTCCGCTGTGTCGGCTAGAGGCCGCCGTACCCGTCTGGGTGTGCACGAGTGCGACCTGTGCCCCGAGGCCGTCGCCCCGGGGGGGGTGCTGTCCTCGTCAGTCGTCGTGGGCTTCGAGGACGTCGAGCAGGAGCCGGGCGAAGCGGTCGGGTTCGCGGATGGGCAGTGCGTGTCCGGCGTCGGGCACGTGGACGGTCCGGATACCCGCCTGCTTCCAGACCGCCTGGCCGGCGGCTTGGTCGAAGATCTGGTCGCCGTCGGCGATGACGGCGGTGATGCGCGCGCGGGCCGCCGCGTCGAGTGTCGAGAGGAAGGGCCGGAAGTCGATGACATGGTGCAGTACCGCGGCCACCGACTCGGCGGGTGTGGCCTCGGCGACGGCCGCGACGCGCGCGACTTCACCGGCGTCGGCGGAGGTGTCGTCGGGACCGTTCGCCAGAATGCGACGGGCGAAGGCCGTTCCGTCGTGCGCGGCCCCGGCAAGGGCCTGGATCGCTTCCCAAGTGATGAGTTCCGCGGCCGGATCCTCGGGCGGCACCGGGCCGATCACGTTGGGCGCGCACGCGAGGACGGCTGCCGCCGCCTGTCCGAGCCCGCCATGGGTGTGCAGCCAGGACTGGATGACACCGGCACCGAAGGACCAGCCGACCAGGATCGGTGCCGGCGAGACGAGTCCGGCCAGCACCGCGTCCAGGTCCCGTGACCAGAGTTCCGCGCCGGCTGCCGGGCCGTCCGCCGTGAGCTGCTCCGGCTTGAGAGCGGTGTCGGAACGGCCGTGGCCGCGCAGGTCGAAAGCTATCAAGCGGTACCGGTCGGCGAGTACGGAGGCGGCCATCACCCCTTCCCACGCCTGGGACGAACTGCCGAGTCCGTGGACGAAGACGATGGGGGGACCGTCCGCCCGGCCCTTCTCGACCACATTGATCCGAACGCCGTCTCCGGTCGTCACGTCGGGCATCCGAGCCTCCAGGTGAAGGACAGTCCAGCACAGGGCGATCCTGCATGATCAGTCCTAACATGATGTAGGGGACAGCGATTCAGTGGTGGCTGGGTAGGGTCTGGTGACGACGCGCCCCGCCCCTGTCGGCACGGCGGCCTCCTCACCTCGCTCGCCCGGGAAGGACACAGGCGGCTGACAACGCTCCGCTCGCCCACGAACTCGCTGGAACAGGCCCACTGCTGCCGGCCGTGCACAGCATCACCGAGAACCGGCGCGCCTGAGACGGCGTAGGTCCGGAGGAGCACTTCCGGGTGCCGCGTCGACCTGCACGGTCACGGGGAGTCGCCTCGCACACCTCCGTACGGCATCGGCCGGTCCGTCGACGACCTCCTCCACGGCCCTCTCGCCTCGACCGGCGAGCCAAAGACCCCCTTCGTCGTCGGGCGCTCGCTGGGCGGGGTGACAGCCACCGCCTGCGCGGCGTGTCACCCCCCGCTGTCATGCACTCAAAGGCTCCCAGCTGAAGCCGTCCTTCTTGCGGCGGACCCGGCCGAACGGGACATCGGCGAAGTGGATGCCGAAGCCGATGGTCTCCTCGTCAGCGAGCCGGGCGAGGATGTCCCGCCGGAGCCGCGCGGATGCCTCGGGGTCCGGCTCTCCCACGATCGGCCAGTGCGGGTTCTCAACCTGTAGCGGCGTGTGGAAGACATCCGCGAAAGCGAGGAGCTGGGTGTCGCCGGAGGCGATCGTGTAGCCCGTCTGCCCGGCCGTGTGTCCCGGCAGGGCCACCGCGCGCACCCCGGGGAACACCTCGTCTCCATCCCGCACGATCCTCACCCGGGGGGACAGCCCCGCGATGATCTCCTCCGTCATCCCGTGCGTGGTGTGCCGGGCGTCCCACTCGGCATGCGACAGCAGGTAGGTTGCGTGGCCGAACACCGGCTGCTGTCCGCCCGGCCCCGGGTGCGCTGCCCATCCCAGGTGCTCCATGTGCAGGTGGGTGATCGCGACCGCCTCGACGGACTCCGGGGTGTGTCCCAGCTCCCGGAGGCTGTCGAGGAGCGAGCCGCCGTACATGGTCCCGATGCCGTACTCCATCATCGAGACGGGCTCGGGAAACGGCCCGGATCCGCAGTCCACGAGCAGGGCCCGGTCACCGTGCTCGACCAGCAGGCCGCCGGCGCTGATCGTCAGCCAGCCCGATTCGTCCAGGTAGTGACTGTTCTCCTCCCACACGGCTTCGGAGGTGGCGGGGAAGAGGCTGCGCGGGACCATCTTGACCGCGCCGTCGGGCACATAACTCAGCCGCAGGTCGCCCACCTGCGTCGTGCGTATGCCGGCGGGCCTGCGCAGCCGTGCACTGTCCTGCGATGTCATACGGGGCTCCATTGTCTTCATACGGTCGTCGGGGACTGGCGGACCGGCCGACTGCTGTGGGCCTCGCCCGCGCTGCCGGGAGCGGTCCACGACATCAGGGCCGCCCGTACCCACGGCATCATCGACGCCCTGGCCGAAGCGAGTGTGGAATGAGCGGGAGGCGATGCGTCCGACGATCCTGCACGGTAGTCCGACGTTGAGGCGGCCACCGTCACCGGGGAAACCGGGTGACGGTTCCTGCGGTGACCCCTGCCTCAGGTCCGGCTGGTCGCGGCGCGTGCTCAGGCGTCGGGGAAGTCGGTGGTCGCGGCGGAGGCGGCGGTGGCGTCGAGGTTGGCCCGCAGGGCCTCGACCTTCGCGGTGGCGTAGGCGTGGGCGTCGGAGCCCAGCAGTTGGCGCAGGGGGCCGCCGTCGAGGCCGGCGCGCTCGATGATGGCGGCGGCTCCCTTGACCGGGTCGCCGAGCTGGCGTCCCTGGAGCCCGAGATGGTCCTCGACCATGGCCCGCACGGCCGGGTAGTGCTCGGAGGTCTCGACGGGCAGGGACAGCGAGTCCGTGGTGAGGAAGGAGGTACGGAAGTAGCCGGGCTCGACGACGGTGACCTTGATGCCGAAGTCCGCGACCTCGGCGGCGAGCGCCTCGCTCAGCCCTTCGAGCGCGAACTTGCCCGCGCAGTACAGGGCCCACCCGGGCATCGTGGTCAGACCCAGGATCGAGGAGATGTTGATGACGCGGCCCGCGCGCTGTTCACGCAGGACCGGCAACGCCGCGCGCAACACGTTCCACACCCCGATGACCTGGACATCGAGCATGTCCCGCACGTCCTTGGCGCTGGTCTCCTCGACGGCCGCGAGGTAGCCGTAACCGGCGTTGTTCACGACGACGTCAAGGCGGCCGAATCGCTCGGTGGCCTGGTTCACGGCGTTCTCGACCTGTGCCTCGTCCGTCAGGTCCACAGTCAGCGCGAGGAGCCGGCTGGTGTCGGCCGCGCCGGCCAGCGCTGCCGACAGACGCGCGGCGGAGCGGGTGGTGGCGGCCACGTTGTCGCCCTGGGCGAGCAACTGCCGGACCAGCTCCAAGCCGATCCCGCGGGAGGCGCCGGTGACGAACCAGGTGGCGGGAGCGGTAGTGGCGGGCATGAATGTTCCTCTTTCGTATGTGCTGGACGGAACCCGGAGCAGGGCTGCTGCTCCGGCGCTGACTCAAGCGTGAATCGCGCCGGAGCGGCTTTCGGGGCCCTGCCATGCCCTGTGCGCCCTAGGCCGGGGCCGACTAGGACTGACAGACCCAGCTTGGGCGGCCACCAGTGCTTTTCGTGCCACAGACTTGTTCCTATGGCTTCCGTCAACCGTGAAATCGCCGATTTCCTCAGGCGCTCCCGTGCCCAGTGCGACCCCGAGCAGGCGGGGCTGCCACCGGACGGACGGGCCCGGCGCGTGCCGGGACTTCGCCGAGAGGAAGTCGCTCTCCTGGCGGGTGTCTCCACCGACTACTACACCCGTCTTGAACAGGGCCGCCCGATCAATCCGTCCCCTGCCGTCATCGAAGCCGTCGGGCACGCCCTGAGACTGGACGAGGCGGGCCTTGCCCACCTCAAGGATCTCGTCGGCACCACCGCCACCCGCCACCCGGCGCGTACGCCCGGCTTCCAGCGGCTGCGCCCCGAGCTCCACCGGCTCCTCGACTCCCTGGACAGCGCCGTTCCCGCCCTCGTCCTGGGGCGTCGATCCGCCGTCCTGGGTGCGAATCGGATGGCCAGAGCCCTGTTCGCGGACTTCGATGCCATGCCGGCCACTGAACGCAACTACACCCGCTGGCTCTTCCTCGACCAGGGCGCGCGCGACCTGTTCGTCGACTGGGAAGTGCAGGCCCGCGCTGCGGTGGAGAACCTGCGCCTGGACGCGGTCCGCGCATCGGAGCGGCAGGCCACGCAGGCGCTCGTTGCCGAACTTCGGGAACTGAGCGACGACTTCGATCACTGGTGGCAGCAGCACCGCGTGCACCAGCGCACGCACGGTTCCAAGCGGCTGAGGCACCCCTTGGTCGGCGAACTGACGGTGGAATACGAAACGCTCGCACTTCCCGGGGACAGTGAGACCACCCTGTTCCTCTACACGGCCGAACCCGAGTCGGTGTCCGCCCAGGCGCTGAGCCTGCTGGCGTCGTGGACCTTTGCGGAACCGTCGGCCTCTCCGGACCGGTCGGGCGACTGATCCGGGGAGCGGCACCTGCGTGCTGCCCGGCGTGGACGATGCCTTGGTCGAGTGGCTCGCCATGCTCAACGTCACCCTTGGGGGTGACCGACCTGGAGGCTTTTGCCGTACAGGTCGTGACCGACCCAGCCGGTCAGGTGCTGTGTATCTCCCCGGCCTTGCCCGGTCACCACCGGACGTGAGCGACCACTCGGCGGACAACTCTCCGCTGCACAGCGGACGGTCAACCGGGCGCTCGCCGCATCGCGGGGATTCTGCGGTAGTTGATCAGGCTTGTGGCGATGGCGGTGAAGGCCGGGAAGTGTTCGGGTTCGCGTTCGTGGCGGCGATGCAGACGACGGCATCCGGCGAGCCAGGACATGGTGCGTTCGACGACCCAGCGGTGCCGGCCTAGCCGGGCGGAGCTCTCCCTGCCGCGGCGGGCGATGCGGGGTGTGATGCCTCGCTCGCGGAGCCATCGCCGCTGGTGGTCGTAGTCGTAGCCCTTGTCGCCGTGCAGCTTGCGAGGTCGGCGACGCCGCGGTCCGCGCGGACCACGGACGGGTGGCATGCCCTGCACGAGGGACTGCAGGGCGAGGCTGTCGTGCGTGTTCGCGGCAGAGATCGCCACCGAGATCGGCAGGCCCGACCGATCGACGATGAGGTGGATTTTCGATCCGTTCTTGCCGCGGTCGCCGGCCCTCCTCCTCCCTCCACCCTGCGGACGTATGACCTCCGTGGGCGGCACCACCCGCCGAAACAGCTCCCACAACTCGTCCGGCACCAACCGCTCAGCAAGAGTCGCCATGCCCAGACCGACGAACGATCAAGCCAAAGGAAACGACGCCCAAGGGCTGTCCCGTAAAAGGTCTCCGGGGGACGGCGGTGCGCTACCCCATGACCGCGCGAGCCGCGTCCAGAAACACCAGCCGGTTGTCCTCCAGGTAGTCCCGCACGCTTTCACCGTCGGGCAAGCCTTCCCATACCGTCCGGTTGAGGTCGAGGAAGTACGCGCGGGCCGCGTCGTGCACCGGCAGAGGGAACTGGATGCGGATGAGCCGCTCCGCAA
>NZ_JBSFSI010000035.1:0-33409 GCF_053589675.1 Streptomyces sp. NPDC003284 | reverse complement strand
GGCGATGCTCGCGATGCTCGCGCCCGGGTCGGCGGCGAGCATCCGTGCCCCGGTGGTCAGAACGGCTTCAAGATTGCGTGCTGCGTCGGCTCTCACGGGCCCACCCTAGCCAGCGCTGTGCAACCTGCCGCAGGTGCCGCCCCGCTTCCGTGGCGGTACCTGCCTCAACCGTCTCGGTCGCGGGGCGGCCGACGGGTGCCCCGCGACCGGTCCTCACCCCTGGCGCAGCAGCTCGGCCGCCCGCTCGGCGATCGCGTAGACCGTGGCATTGGTGTTGTTGGAGGGGATGGACGGCATGACGGAGGCGTCGGCCACGCGCAGGCCCTCCAGCCCCCGCACCCGCAGCTCGGAGTCGACGACCGAGACCTCGTCCTCGCCCAGGGCGCAGGTGCCGACCGGGTGGCAGTAGGAGCCGAAGTACCTGCGGGCGTAGGCGCCCAGAGCCTGCTCGTCCGGGGCGCCGGGCCCCGGGCTGACCTCTTCGGCGCCCCAGGCGGCGAGCGCGGAGGAGGCCGCGATCCGGCGGGCCGCCCTGATGCCGGACACCACCGCGCGGACGTCCTCCTCCGCGCTGAAGTACGCCGGGTCCAGGACCGGCGGCGCGTACGGGTCGGCGGAGGCGATGCGCAGGGTGCCGCGGCTGACCGGGCGCATTGGGGAGACGCCGATGGTGAAGCCGTTCTCCACCGGGGCCACCGGGTTGGGGAGGGCGATGTCGATGAAGATGATCTGCACGTCCGGGCCGTCGGCCTCGGGTGTGCTGCGCAGCAGGCCGATGATCTCGCCGTGGTTGTACCGCGCGGCGGGCACCGGGCGGCCGGTGCGGTGGACGAGGTTGGCCCGGGGATGGTCGTGCAGATTGCGGCCGACGCCGGGCAGGTGGTGGAAGAGCGGCACCTCGGCCCGGCGCAGCTCCTCCTCGGGGCCGATGCCGGAGCGCAGCAGCAGCGCGGCGGAGCCGATCGTGCCCGCGCTCAGCACGACCTCGCGGGCCGCGGTCGCGGTGTGCACGCGGCCGTCGACGCCGTACTCGACGCCCGTGCAGCGGGTGCCGTCGAACAGCAGCCGGTGGGCGACCGCGTCCGTGACGACGCGCAGGTTGGGGTGGTGCAGGACCGGGGCCAGATAGGCGTCGGCCGCGCTCTGGCGGCGCCCGGCGACGACGTTGAGATCGACGGGGGCGAAGCCCTCCTCCAGGCCGCCGCTGATGTCGTGGGCCCGGCGGTGGCCGGTCTCGACGGCGCCTTCGAGGCAGGCGAGCAGCACCTCGTTGGGCTCGGCGGCGGGGCCGACGGTCAGGGGGCCGTCCAGTCCGCGGCCCGGGGCGCCGCTGACGGCGGTCTCGGTGCGCCGGAAGTACGGCAGCAGGTCGTCGAAGGACCAGCCCTTGGCGCCGTGCTCGCTCCAGCTGTCGTAGCTGGAGCGGTGGCCGCGGGCGAACACCATGGCGTTGATGGCCGAGGAGCCGCCGAGGCCGCGGCCCCGGGGCAGCGGGACCGGGCCGCCGGAGGAGTCCTGGACCACCGTGGCGTCACCCCATCCGGCGCTCGAAGCGGCCAGCGAGGGCCAGGCCGGGGGATGCGCCACCGCGTCCGGCAGCCCGACGGCCGGACGGCCGGCCTCCAGCAGCAGGACGCGGACGTCCGCGTCCTGCGACAGCCGTGCCGCCAGTACGCACCCGGCGCTGCCGCCGCCGACCACGATCACGTCGTACGCCGGTTCCCGTCCGGAGTTCTGTGCGGTCATGTCGCCTCGCCCCTCGCCTGGATCGATCCTGCGATCAGTGATGAACCGTCATGAATCGACGATTCGCTTTCTAGCGTATCACCGGTCCGTATCAACGATCCGTAAGTTTTGATACCGTCGGTTCATGGCAGGCGTGGAAGGCATGGAGGACATGGGACACAGCGAAAAAAGAAGAGAAAGAGCAGAAGGAAGAGGAAGAGAAGGGGAAGGGGAGCCGGGGCCGGAGGCGGCGGCCGCGGGCGTGCGCCGCAGGATCGTCGAGGCGGCCGCCGGCCTGCTGGTCTCGGAGGGCATCGACGCCACGTCCACCCGCGCCGTCGCGGCCCGCGCCGGAGTGGCGCCGCCGACGATCTTCCGGCTCTTCGGGGACAAGGACGGCCTGCTCGAAGCGGTGAGCGAGCACGGCTTCGAGACGTACCTGCGGGCCAAGGCGAGGCTGCCGGAGAGCGGCGACCCGGTCGACGACCTGCGCGTCGCCTGGGACCTGCACATCCGGTTCGGGCTGACCCAGCCGGCGTACTACACCCTGGCGTACGGGCAGGCGCGCGCCGGGCAGGTGCCGCGGGCCGGGCAGAAGGCCGTCGCCGAACTCCAGCGCATGATCACCCGGGTCGCCGCGGCCGGGCGGCTGCGAATGAGCATCGAGCGCGCGGCGGCCATCATGCACGCGTCGAGCGTGGGCACGATCCTCACCCTGATCGGTGCCCCGCCCGAGCAGCGCGACCTGCGCACCGCGGACGCCGCGCGCGAGATCGTGCTCGCCGCCATCAGCACACCGGCCACCGCCCCGCCCGGGACCGGGGAGACCGGCGGCAGCGGGGACACCGGCGGGACTGGAGAGACCAGCGGGACCGGAGAGACCGGGGAAGCCGACGACACGGCGAAGGCCGCGATGGCGCTGCGCGCTGCGCTCGCCCGGAGTGACTCCCCGGCGGTCACCCCGGCGGAGCGGTCCTTGCTCGTCGAGTGGCTCAACCGGCTGGCCGACACGGGCTCCCGGCCGCCCGAGGACGGCTGAGCGCGGTGAGCCGGGCGGGCACGGGGGCGGCGCTGGCGGCGGGGACGGTGCCGTCACCGGGCGGACACGGGCGCGGGCGCCGGTGCCGCGCCGTCGCCGGGGCGCCCGCGCCTGCCGGGGCGGGCGGCGCGGTGGGCGGCGACGCCGAGGGCGAGCAGCCAGTAGCTGAACAGGGCGCCCATGAGCGCGGTCGTCCCCCAGCCGTTGGCGGCGTAGAAGTGCGCGGGGGTGTTGCCGAAGAACAGCGAGGGCATGAAGGCCAGGTTCACCGCCGCGAGGGCGTAGGCCGTGCGGTGCACCCAGCGGGGCAGCAGTCCCGTGCGGGAGAGCGTGTAGCCGGTGGCCGCCAGGAACATGGCCAGCAGCATGCGGGAGACCGTGCCGTACAGGATGTAGGTGCCGCTGACCGCGATGGTGGGGTCGATGGGACGGTCCGTCTGGATCACCGCCCCCGCCTCCAGGCCGCTGGAGATCAGGGTGACGACCGTGTACGCGACACCGGCGGTGAAGGCGAGGGTGCCCGCCCACTCCAGGTCCGGCCGCGCGGTGCGGACCAGTTCCCGCAGGGAGGTCACGAGGACGAGCAGGCATCCCAGGGCGAGAATCCCGATCAGGAGCCGGGCCAGCACATTGGAGTCCGGCGGCGGGCCCGAGTAGACGAAGTACAGCGGTACTTCGACGATGAGGGCGAGGGCGGTGGCGAGGGCGCTGAACGCGGTCATGCGCCGGGCGGCGGTCTTCTGCACGGGGTTCCTCCTCGGGCCGGGGCCGGGGCCGTACCGCTCCGGCAGGAGAAATGCTGGCAGCGGAGGGGCCCGGAAGCGCTCGGCCTGGCACCCGGACCGGGGGTGGACCCGTCGACACCCCCGGTGTCGTCCCGGAGGGCGCACCGGGCCGCCCGCGCGCCGCGCAGTGCCACGGATGTGCCGCATATGTGCCGCATGTGTGCCGTGGAAGTGACGTCGGACTGCCGCCGTCAGCGGACCAGGTGGTCGAGTGCCGCGGTGGCCAGGCTGAGGGCCGCGTGCAGCTCCGTCACCTCGGCGACGGTCGGCCGGACCACATCGCACCAGTTGCCGCGCAGCGCGGGCCAGACGGCCAGCAGCACCTGGGCTCCCGGCAGCCCCAGATGGGCGCTGACGTCCGTCCGGCCGTCCGCCGCGTGCGTCCAGGACAGCCGCACCCGGCCCGCCGGGATGCGGGAGGGGTCGTCGAGCGTGGTCCAGCGGACCTGGAACGTCCGGCCGGGCGCCTTCCGCACCGTCGTGACCAGCGCACCGCGCACGTCCTCGGGCATCGGCGCCCGGACGAGGGTGCGCAGCTCGACGGGGCTGCGGTAGGGGTCGCGGCCCGGGACGAGCGTGAGGAGGGGGCGGGGCGCCGGGCCGCCGTCGGGGCCGGGCGCGGACCGGCGCCGGGGCAGGGGCGGCCGGGCCGGCGGGCGGCGGGAGGCCGGCCGGCCCGTCAGGTCGATCATGTTGAACCTGGTCATGCGGACTCCGAACGGGAACGTGCGCGCCGGTGCGGCGCGGCTCTGTCCACAGTCGCCTTTCGGCCACGGAGGCGCATCGGTCATCTGACTGCATCCGACACCTGGTCCCTTCGGTCCCTCCAGGTCCTCTGGGAGGAGGTGCCGGGATCCGCCCCGACGTACAAGAGGCTCCCCCGGCGTCATGACGCCGGGGGAGCCTCTTCCTGATGCGGGTACCGCGAGTTGCCGGGTCGTCAGGCCCGTGCGGTTCCGGTGGTCAGTACAGGTTCTTGTACGTGTTCCAGCCGGTGCCGAGCTTCACCCGGGCCTTGAACTGGCCCTGGCCCGTGGAGCCGTAGCGGTACAGCTCGCCCTTGGAGTTGACCGCGACCAGGTCGGCGTTGTTGTCGCCGTCGAGGTCGCCGGGCGAGGCCAGCTTGTTGTACTGCTGCCAGCCGTCACCGATCTTCACCTTGCCGGCGAACGGCGCGCTGCTGTTGCCGGTGCCGCGGTACAGGTACAGCGTGCCGGAGGGCGTGCGCGCGAGGACGTCGGCACGGCCGTCGCCGGTGAGGTCGCCCGCGCCGACGATCTTGTCGTACGCGTTCCAGCCGCCGCCGATCTTGATCGGGGAGGCGACGGAGGCGCCGGTGCCGTTGCCGCGGAACAGGTACAGGTTGCCCGAACCGTCGCGGGCGAGCAGGTCGCCCTTGCCGTCGTCGTTCAGGTCGCCCGGACCGATGAAGAGCTTGTAGTTGCTCCAGCCGGTGGCCAGGGCGTCGTCGGCCCCGGCGCCGTAGTTGTACAGCGTGCCGCTGTACAGCTCCAGCAGGTCCGCGTACCCGTCCGGGTCGAGCGAGGACGCGTAACCGATCTGCGCCCCGGCCCAGCCGCCCGTGTCGCTGATCTGCGAGCGGGCGCTGAACTGGCCGTTGTGCTGGGCGCCGTACCAGAAGAGGGTGCCCGCGTTGTCCAGGCCGATCAGCGAGGACTTGCCCCAGTACGGGTTGGCACCGCTGCCGGCGAAGAGGTCGACGGGCTCGAAGCCGCTGCCGTTCTTCTGCCGGGCGGCGAAGTTCCCCGACCCGTCGGCGTAGTACGAGTACAGGTCACCGGAGGCGGTGCGGCCGAGCAGGTCGCCGAGACCGTCACCGTTCCAGTCACCGGCGGCGATGATCTGGTTGTACGCGTTCCAGCCGCTGCCGATCTTGGTGCGGGTGGCGAGCGGGGCGGTGGCGCTGCCCTTGCCGGCGTAGAAGTACAGGTCGCCGGAGGGCGTACGGGCGACGACGTCGCCGATGCCGTCCTTGTTCATGTCCCCGACGCCGACCAGCTGGTCGAACATCGACCAGCCGGAGCCGACCAGGACCCGCGCGCGGAACGGGCTGCTGTCGCTGCCCGTGCCCTGGTACAGGTACAGGTCGCCGGAGTAGGTGCGGGCGAGCAGATCGGGCTTGCCGTCACCGGTCACGTCGCCGGGCGCGAAGACCTTGTTGTAGATCTGCCAGCCCTGGCCGGTCCACAGAGCCGGGCCGGTGCCGTCCGTACCGTTGCTCTGGTAGAGGGACAGGGTGCCCGTCGTGGACAGCGTCAGGACCTCGTCGCCGCCGGAACCGTCGAGGTTCCCCGGCGTGATGATGTCCTTCTGCTTCTCGTCCGGGGTCGCCGTGTCGATGGTGTACGGCGTGAAGTCGTTCGTGGAGCTGAGCCACGCGAGGACGGTGCCGTCGTCGAGCCGGACGAGGTTGTCGCCGATCTTGTCGCCGTCGAGGTCGAGCGACGCCGCGACGGCCTTGGTGCCCGCGCGCAGAGACCTCGCGCGCGGGTCGGCCTGCGGCCGGTCCCCCTTCGGCGTCTTCGCCTTGGGCGCCGGAATGCTGACGTCCTGCGACGGCTTGTCGGCGGCCAGAGCCGGCGTGCTCAGGAACATGCCCGCGGCGACCGCGAGGGCGGTGCAGCCAAGCAGCCGGGAACGGCGCGCTCTGTTGAATGGGCGCGAAATAGACAAAAGCCCCCCACTGATCAAATTGTGGCGTCGACATCCTGAAAAGATTCAGTGAAGCCGATGTTCGTCGGATTGTACGATAGCTGTGAGGTTGCTGATGCCCGCGGTGTCGCGGGTCCGGCCACCACTCGATGACCGTCAGGTGAACACCCCTCAGGCCGCCGCGTCCGGCGGCCGGGTGACCTCGTCGGCCCGGCCCAGGAAGCGGAACGCGCCGCCGGTGACGCCGTAGAGGAAGCTCGCCCGGGTGAAGTCCAGGGGATGGGTGGGGTCGTCGGCGCTGAAGCGGAGCGGCTTGGCCACCCCCTGCGCCGAGGTCCGGAAGAGCCGGTCAGCGACCTGCCCCGGGGTGAGGTCCCCGGCGCCGCCGAGCGCGCTCAGCGTCCCGGCCACCAGGTTCACGGCGTCGTACGCCTCGGCGGCCCACCGGCCGGGCGCGCGGCCGTACCGCGCGCGGTAGGCGGCGGTGAAGGAGCGGGCCGCCGCCGTGGTCATCGCGGCGGGCTCGCTGTAGGGGGCCGACACCACCCAGCCGTCGGCCGCGTCCCCCGCCGCGTCCAGGAACGCCGCGCGCATCACCGGCTCCACGGCGAGCCGCGCACCGTGGAAACCGGCCGCGGCCAGGGCGCGGGCGCAGGCGGCGGCCCGCGCGGGAGAGGTCCCCGCGTAGACGACGGCCTCCGCGCGCGCGGCCAGCGCACCGGCGACGGCCGGGCCGAAGTCGGCCGAGTCCGCGGCGGTCTGATGGCCGCTCACCGTGCCGCCGCCGGGCGGCTGCGCCCGGATCGAGCGGGCCAGCCGCGAGGCGGCGGCGCCGCCCGCCAGGTCCTCGACGACCGCCGTCCGGCGCACCGGACGGGCCTGGGTGAGATAGACCGACAGCGGCAGCCCGAGCGCCTCCTCGGCCCGTGTCACCCCCAGCGAACGCACCCGGGCCAGGTCGTCAGGGGAGGCCGTCGAGGAGATCAGCAGCACCGGCATGGACACCGCTCCGTACACCTGCGCGGCGGCGTGCACCGACGCGGCGGAACCGGGACCGAGCACCGCGCACACGGCGGGATCGGCGACCAGCCGCCGGGCCGCCTCGGTGGCCTCGGCGGGCCGTCCGTGGTCGGCGACGGCGCGTACCGCGAGCCGGAAGCCCGCGCCGGTACGGGAGTTGTGCGCGGCCACGGCCAGCCGGGCGCCGCGCTCCTGCTCCGGGTCCGCGCCGTGCAGCGCGACGGTGTGCTCGGGCGGCGGCGGACCCGCGGCCGTGCCGTGCCCGCGCGCGAACAGCGTGAGCGCCCCGGCCCCGGCGGCGCCGAGCACCCCGGCCGCCGCGCCGCCGACGACGAGGAACCGGCGCCGGGAGGACGCCGGACGCGCACCCGCCGCGTTCCCGGACGGCATGGACGCGCGGGCGGGATCTGCGGCGGTGCCCAGGGCGGTACGGGCACGGCCCGTGCCGTCGTCCCGCGCGGGCGCCGCCGCCCGTGCGGGCGGGTCGAGGGCGCGGGCGGAGTGCGCGGCGACCAGCCGCAGCAGGGCGGGCGGCAGCCAGTCGCCCGCTCCGTGCGCGTCCTCGTCCCGGACCGCCGGGCCCTCGGGAGCCGGGACCCTGGGGTCCGGCGGGCGGTGGACGAACGCCTCCCGGACCTCCTCCGCCGTGGGCCGCGCCGCCGCTTCCTTGGCCAGGCAGCGGGCGACGGCGGCGCGGGCCGGGCCCGGCAGCCGGGCGAGGCCGTCCAGCTCGGGTTCCTCGTGGACGGTGCGGTACAGGACACCGGCCGGTCCGCCGCCGCCGAACGGGGGCCGTCCGGTGGCCGCGTACGCCAGGACGCAGCCCAGCGAGAACAGGTCGCTCGCCGGGCCCACGGTGCCGCCGCGCACCCGGGTCTGCTCGGGGGAGAGGAAGCCGGGCGTGCCGATCACCGCGTCCGGCGCGGTCAGGGCGGTCGCCGCGGCCGAGCGGGCGATGCCGAAGTCGATGAGGCGGGGACCGTCGCGGCCGAGGACGACGTTGCCGGGTTTGACGTCCCGGTGCACCAGGCCCCCGGCGTGCACCTCGGCCAGCGCCTCGGCCAGCAGGCGGCCGAGGGTGAGGACGGCGGGCACCGGCAGCGGGCCGTGCGCGGCGACGGCCTCGGCCAGCGAGGGGCCGGGCACGAACGCGGTGGCCAGCCAGGGTTCCGGGGCGTCGGTGTCGGCGCCGGTGACCCGTACGGCCCAGCGGCCGCGCACCCCGGCCGCGAGCCGTGCCTCGCGCCGGAACCGGGCCCTGAAGTGCGGATCGGCCGCGTGCTCGGCGCGGATCACCTTGAGCGCGACCAGCCGCCCGCCCCGGCCGCGGGCCAGGTAGACCACGCCCATGCCGCCCGCGCCGAGCCGGGCCAGCAGCCGGTGCCCGCCGATCGCGACGGGATCGTCCGCCGTCAGTGCCCGCATCCCCGCCCCCCCCATGCCGTGCTCGCCGTTTCTCTCCGGCTCTGCGCCGGGTGCCTCAGGCCAGGTCCACCGGACCGACGTACCGCCACCGGCCGCCGGTCACCCGCAGATGGCTGAGCCGGCCGCCCTTGAACGTGCCGTCCTTCTCGAACGCGTACGTCGCCGCCACCCCCTTGAAGTCCGCCGCGCGCACCGCTACGAGCAGGCGGGCGCGGCTCGGCCGTCCGCCGTGCGCGCGGTGCAGGGCGGACAGCCGGTCGATGAGCAGCCGGGCCGCGTCGTACGCCTCCACCGCCCAGACGCCCGGCGTGCCGCCGTAGCGGGCGCGGAACGCGGTGGTGAAGGAGCGCACGGCCGGGATGCCGGGGCTGGTGAAGGAGGTGAGGGCCTGCCAGCCGTCCGCCGCGGCGCCCGCGGCGGCGGGGAAGCCGTCCGCGGCGGCGGGCCCGTCCAGGAACCGCGGGCCGCCGAAGCCGCGTCCGGCCAGGGCCCGCGCGACGGAGGCGGCGCGTTCGGCGGTGCCGCTGTAGTAGAGGGCGTCGACGCCGTGGCCGAGCATGTCGGCGAGGACCACGGACGGGTCGGGCGCGGCGGCGGGCACGATCCGGATGTAGGGGGAGAGCTTGAACCTGGCCGCCGTGCCGTACGCCATCTGCACGGCCTCCCGGCCGGTCAGGCGGCCCGCGCGGTCCATGAGCAGGCCCGGCCGCCGCACGCCCGACGCGGCGAGCCGGGCGTCGGTCATGAAGGCGCCCGCCATGGTGGGCGGGGCGCAGCGGAAGTAGGCGCGCGGGTCGGTGACCAGGGCGGAACCGACGGAGGACAGGCACAGCTCGGACACCGTCAGCAGGGGCGTCCCGGTGTTCTCGTACGAGGCCAGGGCCGCGGCGGTGGAGGTGAACCCGGTGGGTCCGACGACGGCGAACACGTCCCGGTCGCCGGTGAGCCGCAGGCCCGCCGCCCGCGCCCGCGAGGCGAGGCCGCCGTCGTCCTCGGTCCGTACGGTGAGGGTGAACGGCCGGTCCGGGCGGGAGTTGAACTGCTCGACGGCCAGCCGCACCCCCTGTTCCTGGGCGCGGCCCGCCGTCCGCTGCGGTCCGCTCAGGTCGGCCTGGACACCGATCACCCACCGCCGGGCCGCCGGGGCGCCGCCGTGCCCGCCGCCGCGCAGGGCCGCCCACAGCGCGGTGCCGCCCCCGGCCGCGACGAGCGCGCCGACGGCCGTCAGGGCGAGCAGCCGCCGCCGGGAGGCGCGGGGCGGTCCGGCGGCGGAGGGCGGGCCGGGATCCGGCTGCCGCACGGCGCCGGGGCCGGCCTCGGTGGGCTCCACGGCGGGCAGCGCCAGCATCCGCGCGGACCGGTCGGCGATCATCGCGACGACCGGCTCGGGCAGCCAGTCGGCCGAGCCGTCCGGCGCACCGGCCGGGTCCTCCGCGGCCTCCGGGTCCCGTCCGTCCGGGGTGAGCCGCTCCGCGACCCCGGCGGCGGTGGGCCGGTCGCCGGGCTCCTTGGCCAGGCAGCGCTCCAGCAGCGCCCGCAGCCCGCCGTCGTCCGGTACGCCGTCGAGGTCGGGCCGGTCGTGCACGGTGCGGTACAGCAGGGCGTCGGCCGCGCCGCCGCCGAACGGGGGCCGCCCGGTGGCCGCGTACGCGAGGACGCAGCCCAGCGAGAACACGTCGCTCGCGGTGCTCACCTGCCCGGCCCGCGCCTGTTCCGGCGAGAGGAAGCCGGGTGTGCCGACGATCACGCTGTCGGAGGTGAGGGCGGTCGCCTCGGCGGAGACGGAGCGTGCGATGCCGAAGTCGATGAGCCGGGGCCCGTCCAGGGCCAGCAGCACGTTGCCGGGCTTGACGTCCCGGTGCACGAGACCGGCGCCGTGCACGGCATCGAGGGCGCGGGCCAGGGCGCGGCCCAGCACCCGCACCGCCGCACCCGGCAGCGGCCCGGCCGCCGCGACCGCCTCGGCCAGGGACGGGCCGGGCACGAACGCGGTGGCCAGCCAGGGCTCCCGCGCCCCGGCGTCGGCCCCGGTCACCCGCGCCACCCACGGACCGGCCACCCGGCGGGCCGCGGCCACCTCCCGCCGGAACCGGGCGCGGAACTCGGCCTCCCCGGCGTACTCGGAACGGATCACCTTCACCGCGGCCAGCTCACCGGAGTCCGCGCGCGCCAGGTACACCACGCCCATGCCACCGGCGCCCAGCCGCCCCAGCAGCCGGTGACCGCCCAGCCGGGCCGGGTCGGAGGGCAGCAGCGGTTCCATCACGTGCCCTTCCGGCCGGACGCCGCCACGGACGGCCCGGCGGTACCGGAGGGGGTGCCGGACGCCGTACCGGCCGGGCGCGCGATCTCGGTCTTCACCCGCCCCAGCATCTGCGTGAAGTACGTCTGCACCAGGTCGACGGAGGCGTCCTCGTCGCGCGCGGTGCCGCCGCACAGCGACGCGCTGACGACCACCGGGCCGAACGTCGCCTGGGTCCACCAGTACGGGTACGGACCGCCGCGCGTATCGCTGACACACTGTCCGCGCTCGATCAGGGTGTCGTCGCTGAAGGCGTTGTTGCCCTCGCCCCAGGCGTAGGCGCCCGACGTCAGTCCGGTCAGCCGTGCACCGGCGCGCGGGGTCTGCCCGGGGCACCGCAGGGCCTCCTCCGCCATCCGGGCCTCGTCCCACGCGGCGAGCAGGGCCGTGCGGTGCACGGTGACCTCGGCGGACAGCCGCAGCGCGGGCGCGCCGCCCGCGCCCGGCACCTCGAAGTCGCGCCGCAGATTGCCCAGGACCCCGGCGGGCAGCGCCGCGCGCCGCCACACGCAGTCCTCGCCCAGCACCGCCCAGGTGTCCGGATCGCTCTCGTACGGTGCCGCCCGCCGGGCTCCGCCGCCCACCAGCGCCTCGTCGGCGATGACCGCCCGGATCAGCGCCCGCGCCGCCCGCGCGTCGGCGGGGGACTTCGCCGGGTCGGCCTCCTGCGCGGGCGCGTCGGCGGGGAGCGGGGCGGCCGGACCGCCGGAGGCGGGTGCTCCGGACGGCGGCGGACCGGAAGCGGGCGGACCGGAAACGGAGGGACCGGGAGCGGAGGGACCGGAAGCAGGTGTGTCCGGCGAAGGTGTCTCGGACGAAGGTGTTCCGGACGAAGGTGTTCCGGACAGCCGGGCCGCGGCGGTACCCGGGGCGTCGCCGGAAGCCGCGGCCGAGGACGGGCCGCCGCGGGCGCCCGTGTGGGTGCACGCGGTCAGCACCAGCGCGCATCCGAGCAGCGCGGCGCCGCTCCGCAGACCTCTCCCCAGCCCCACGAACGCCCATCATGGCAGGGGCCGCGACCCGTCGTCAGGGCGTCTGATCAGGGTGGCCGGATCCGTTCCCCGGCCCGGCAAGGTGCGGGTGCACGGACACCTCTGCCGTCCCGGACCCAACTTCCGCTTATGATTCGACGCGTGTTCGATTCACGGCACATCAGGACCTTCCACGCGGTGGTGACGGCCGGGACCTACTCCGGGGCCGCCGCCGTCCTCGGCTACACCCAGCCGGCGGTGACCCAGCAGATGAAGGCGCTGGAACGGACGGTGGGCTCGCCGCTGTTCGTCCGGGTCGGCCGGCGGATGCGGCTGACCGAGGCCGGCGAGACCCTGGCCCGGCACGCCGAGGGCATCCTCGGCAGTCTCTCCGTGGCGGAGGAGCAGGTCACGGCCATCACCCGGCTGCGCTCCGGCCGGGTACTGGTCTGCGCCTTCCCCAGCGCCAACGCCACCGTCGTCCCCGAGGCGCTGGCCCGGCTCGCCGCCGACCACCCGGGCATACGTGTGCAGTTGCTGGAGGACGAGCCGCCCGACTCGCTGGAGCGGCTGGCGCGCGGCGCCTGCGACATCACACTGGCCTTCACCTATCCGGGACTCCGGGAGTCGGTGCCGGACGAGGTGGTGGAGATCCCGCTGCTGGAGGACCAGTTGACGGTGCTGCTGCCGATCGGGCACCCGCTGGCCCGGCGGCGCGCGGTCCGGCTCGCCGACCTCGCCGAGGAGCGCTGGATCGCCGGGTGCCCGCGCTGCCGCACCAACTTCCTGCACGAGTGCGCCGAACTGGGCTTCGCGCCCGACATCGCGTACACCACGGACGACGGGCTCGTGGTGCAGTCGCTGGTCGCCGAGGGGCTGGGGGTGGCCATGATGCCCGGCCTCGTGCTCTCCTTCCTGCGGCTCGACCGAGTGGCGGGCCGGTCCCTGGAACCGGCCGTACGGCGGCGTATCTCGGCGTACGTGCTGCGCGAGCACCTGCGGATACCGGCGACGGCCCTGGTCGTCGACACCATCAAGGAGGCCGCCGAGCGGCGCGTCGGCTGCTGAACCGGGGGCGCGGGTCCGGTCGGTCCGGTCCCTCCTCCCGCACAAGCGTCCTCTCGCACAGGTGTCCTCCCGCGTAGGTGTCCTCCCGTATAAGCACCGCTTGGGAACGACCGAAGAAACCGTCGTTGGACCTGTGGTTCTCCCGGTCCGACGCTGGCGTCATGACCACTACCGACGTCCGCACGCGCACGGCGGCCACCCCCCGTCCCGGCCGCCTCGACCGCCTCGACCGCCTTGTCCAGGAAGTGCGGGAGGCCGTACGGCAGGGCCTGTCCGGTGAGCGCACCGCAGACCTGGTCGCCCAGTGCCTGGCCCCGCATCTCGGCGCCGGGGACCTGCTGACCGAGGAACAGCGCGAAGGCAGCACGGACCACTACCGCCAGCACGTCCTGCACGTCGAGGCGGACGGCAGCTTCTCGGTCGTGGCCCTGGTGTGGCTCCCCGGACAGCGCACCTCCGTCCACGACCACGTGTCGTGGTGTGTCACGGGAGTGCACGAGGGACGCGAGCACGAACGCCGCTACCGGCTCACCGGCGAGGGCGCCGCGGCCCGGCTGGTCGCCACCGAGGACGTCGTCAACGAGCAGGGCGACGTGTGCGGTTTCGCGCCGCCGGGCGACATCCACCGGGTCTGGAACGGCGGCGCGGGCAAGGCCGTCTCGCTGCACCTCTACGGGGCCGACATCGGCCGCCTGGGCAGCAGCGTCCGGCGGGTCTACGAGCCGCCGGCCGACGAACGATGAGCGGGCGCGGGCGGACCGCAGTGGTGGCCGAGGCACCGGAGCCCGCGTCCGCGCGCGCCGGTACGGCCCCGCGTCCCGCGGGCGGCGCGCCGCGTCCCGCGGCCGGGCCGCGGGCGAAGCTGCCCGGTCTGGCGGCGGCCGCCGCCGGGGTCGCGCTGGCCTGGGCGGTGCACCGGCTGCTGCCCGGTGTGCCGATGCTCACCGCCGCCGTCGTGGCCGGTGTCGTCGCCGCGCACGTGCCGCGGCTGCGCACCGTCGTACGCGGTGCGGCGCGGCCCGGACTCAGCTTCGCGGGCAAGCGGTTGATGCGGGTGGGCGTGGTCCTGCTGGGCCTGAGCGTCGGTCTGGACGACATCGCGGGCCTGGGCTGGGAGACCGTCGCCATGGTGGTGTGCACCGTGGCCGCGACCTTCGCGGGCACGGTCTGGCTCGGGCGGCGCCTCGGTCTGCCCGGGGACCAGCCGCTGCTGATCGCGACCGGCTACTCGATCTGCGGGGCGTCCGCGGTCGGCGCGATGAGCGACGTCTCGGGCAGCGAGGAGGAGGACGTGGCCACGGCCGTGGCGATGGTGACGCTCTGCGGCACCCTGGCCATCGTCGTCCTGCCGCTGCTGCACGGGCCGCTGGGCCTGGACGCCACCCAGTTCGGGCGCTGGGTGGGCGCCGGGGTGCACGACGTCGGCCAGGTGGTGGCGACCGCGCAGACCGCCGGGCCGACCGCGCTGCGCGAGGCGGTCCTCGTCAAGCTGATGCGGGTGGCGATGCTCGCGCCGCTGGTCGCCTCGGTCGGGCTGGCTCTGCGGCGCCGCAGGCGCGAGGACGCCGCGCGGGCGGCGGACGGGACCGGGGGCGGCACCGGCGCGCGGGAGGGCCGTGCGGGCGGGCGGACACCGATCGTGCCGCTCTTCGTCGTCGGCTTCCTGGCCATGGTCGCGCTGCGCTCCACCGGGCTCGTCCCGCACTCCGCCCTCGACCTCGCCCACCACGCGCAGGAACTGCTGCTGGCCGCCGCCCTGGTGGGCCTGGGCAGCGCGGTCCACCTGCCGTCCCTGGTCCGCGACGGCGGACGGGTCGCGGCGCTCGGGCTCTGCTCCTGGATCGTGATCGCGGGTGTGTCGTACGGAGGTGTGCTGCTGACGACCTGACGACCTGACGGACGGCTGGCGGGCGACCGGCGGACGGCCGGTGGACGGCCTGGCGGATCCGCCTCCCTCACCTGAGTAACCGGCTTGACTGGTGACGCTCTTCATGGAAGAGTCGTCACCAGCCCAACCGGTTACTACTTCTCGATGCGAGGGACACCATGGCCGTCATCCGCTTCCACCTCATCTCCGAGCTCAGCCCCGCCGACGTCGTCAGGGTGCTGACCGACTTCGGCCCCTCGCGCGCCGAGAACTGGCCCACCATCGACGCCGAGCACTTCACCGTCCACGGATCCGGCGACACCTGGGCCGAGGTGACCGAGGGCACCGCCGCCGCCTGGGAGCGGGCGCGCTACCAGTGGGACATCGAGGAGGGCCGGGTCGACATCACCACGCTCGACTCGAAGCTCTTCGGCGCCGGCGGCGGCTGGGTCTTCACCGCGACCCCCGAGGCCGACGGCACCCGCGTGGACGTCGTCCTGACCCGCCAGCCCTCCTCGGTCAAGGGCAAGATGCTCGCCGCGCTGCTCCCGCTCGCCGCCCCCGCGTCCCTGCGCAAGTCCTTCTCGGGCCCGCTGAAGGCGAAGAAGTAACCCTCCGGGGCCTGGCTCAGCCCTCGCCCGGAGCCACGTTGTGGTTGAAACGGAAGACGTTGGAAGGGTCGTAGCGCCGCTTCACCGCGGCCAGCCGGTCGTAGCGCTCCGGCCCGTACACCGCCCGCACCTCCCGCGGGTCCGTCGCCTCGTCCGGTGACAGGAAGTTCACCATGCCGCGCTCCAGCGCCCACGGGGCCAGCCCGTCCATCACCTCGGCGAGCCCGCCCCTGAGCGCGTCCGCCCGATCCGCGCCGCCCACCGCGAACGCGAACACCACGAACGCCGCGCCCCGCGACGACACCGCGTCGGCGACGGCCGGTTCACGGTCGAAGGCCCCGCCCAGCGCCCGGATCTCCACATTGGCCAGCGTGCAGCCGGACTCCGGCCCGGTCAGCCGCACCAGCGTCTCCACCGTCTTCTCGGTGAACTCGCCCAGGCAGACGCTGCGGTCGTAGTACGGCATCGGGTCCACCGGATCCAGGTGGATCTCCCCGACAGCGGTGTACGGCTTCTCCCCGACCAGGTCGAGCAGCGGCGGGGCGACCGCCCGCAGCGGCGCGAGCAGCCGCTCGCCCTCGGCCGCCGAACCCAGGTGGCCGAACCGCAGATGCGCCACGAACGCACCGCGCAGCGGCTCGGGCAGCACCGGCAGGTCGGGCAGCCGCTGGACACCGACGGAGGTCGTCGTCTCCTCGGGCAGGGACGGCACCCAGGCGCGCCACGCCTCCAGCAGCTCGGCCAGGCACTCGCCCGGGAAGTAGATCCCGCCGCCGTAGAAACGCGTCACCGGGAACACGTCGAACTCGATCTCGGTCACCACACCGAAGTTGCCCTTGCCGCCGCGCATCGCCCAGAACAGCTCGGGCTCGCTGTCCGCGTCGACCCGGCGCACCTCCCCGTCCGCCGTGACGACCCGGAGGCCGCGCACATGGCCGGCCGCGTACCCCAGCGTCCGCCCGAGCAGGGGGCTCTGGCCGCCGCCCAGGGTGTAGCCGACCACACCGACGTCGGGCGCCGAGCCCGCCAGCGGGGCGAGCCCGAACTCGGCCGTGCGCGGCAGCACATCGCGCCAGCGCACGCCCGCCTCCGCCCGCACCGTCCGCGCCTGGGCGTCGACGGACAGATACGTCATCCGGCCGGTGGTGACGAGCAGCCCGCCGTGCGCGGGCGCGGTCACCTGGTGGGCCGCGCTCTTCACCGCGACCGGCATGCCCCGCCCGGCCGCGAACCGGACGGCCGCGCGCACGTCGTCCTCACCGGTGGCCCCGACCACCACCGCGGGCTCCAGAGGGCTGTTGAGGTTGTACGTGGCGCACTCGGCCGCGTACCCGTCCTCGCCGGGCAGCAGCACCGGCCCGGCGACGGCCTGCCGCAGAGCGGCCACGTCCCGCGTCGAAAGGGCCGTCGCGGTGTGCTCCGTAAGGTTCCCGCTCATCGAGATCTCGCTCATCCACTGGGGGTGCGGTCCGTCCCCGCGTGTGTGCGACCGGACGCGCTCCGCCACGGCGGTGCGCGCGGGGGCGCTTCGGCACACGGACACACGAGGACGAACCCTGGCGGTGAGTACACGAGCCGGACGGAACCGGGGGTTCAGCCGACCGGAACCGGCGGCGGCCGACCGGTGTCCGAAATGATGCGGTGGCGTCCGGAAACCGGCCCCGGGATTGCCTTGTGGCGCGTGTTACGGCAGAGTCTCGGTTCGTACGACCGCCCCATGCCGTGCCGCAGGGGCTCTGCGAAAGGAAACCCTGTGAGCCGGATCTCGGTCCGGGGACTCGCCGTGGCCTCCGCCACCGCGGTCACCGCTGTCGGAAGCGTCGTCGGTGTCGCCTCGGTGAGCACCGCGCAGAACAACGACGCCGAGGCGACGGCGGCCGACCCCACACTCCTCGCGGACATCCCGGTGGGCATGCAGGCCCCCGTGCAGACCGCTTCCCTGACGCAGCAGGCGGACGCCCAGGCCATCGCCGCGGACGTCAGCGCCAAGAAGGACGCGGAGCAGGCGGCCCGCAAGGCGGCCGCCGAGACCGCGATCGCCAAGAAGGCGGCGGCCGAGAAGGAGGCCGCGGAGAAGGAAGCCAAGGAGAAAGAGGCCAAGGAGAAGGCCAAGCAGCAGGAGGAGCTGAAGAACGCGTCGAGCCAGTCGGCCGGCGCCGACGCCTCCAGCTTCCCGGTGCAGAGCTCCTACAGCGTGGCCCAGATCAAGGCGATGGCCCAGCAGATGGTGCCCGGCGGCCAGTTCCAGTGCTTCAGCAACATCGTGAGCCACGAGTCCGGCTGGAACATGAACGCCGTCAACGCCTCCTCCGGCGCCTACGGCCTCTTCCAGGCGCTCCCGGCCGGCAAGTACGCCTCGGCGGGCGCCGACTGGCGCACCAACCCGGCCACCCAGATCAAGTGGGGCCTGAACTACATGAACTCCAGCTACGGCAGCCCGTGCGCGGCCTGGTCGTTCTGGCAGACCAACCACTGGTACTGAGCGGACCGGCGGCTCAGCCCTCCTCGGGCGCGGCTCCTGCGGCGGTGCCGCCGCCGTCGGCCGCCACGGTGTAGGTGTCCTTGACCTTGACCTCCGTGACCCCGCGCCCCTCGGGGAAGACCCCGCGCCAGTCGCCGCTGACGTGCAGTTCGTCGGTGCCCATCGCCCGGATCACCAACAGGCCCTCGTCGTAGCACCGGTGGGCCTTCCACCACAGGTTCACGAACGCCTGGCTGCGGATGAGGTGCATCCAGTCGGTGCGGTAGATCTCGCGGTTGTAGTTGGACTCGCCGAGCGTGGAGACGAACTTCGAGTACATCGCCTTCACATACGTCAGCGTCACCTCGTCGTCCTCGGCGATGGCCCGGTCCCGGGCGTCCTTGAGCGCCACCCGGAACTTCTCCAGCAGATTCTCCGTGGCGCCCGAGGTCCACGACTCGTGGATCTCCGGCGGGTCGCACAGGCCGTACTTCGGTCCGGACAGCCGCAGCAGCAGCCGCAGCGTCGGCTCGGTCACCCACAGCGGGCCCGGCTCGTCCCGGCTGCCGATCGGGTTCGGCAGCACCGCGTCGTGCTCCCAGGCGGGCGCCGTGATCAGATGCACACCGGCCCGGCGGCGGTCGTGGTGATCGCCGGTGGAGTGCTCCAGTTGGCCGAGCGGCAGATGCGTCTTCAGCGCGCTCAGATAGGCGCCGTTGACGTCGAGCGCGGTCACCTCGTGCGTACCGGGCGGCAGTTCGGGCCGCGTCCACTTGGGCCGGGCCTCCCAGATCTGGTCGGCGCCGCGCGCGCTCTGCTTGTGCAGCACATCGGGCAGCCAGGGATGGGCCACGATGTCGTAGCGCCCGCCCTTGCGGGTGTGGTCGAGCAGCGCCATCGCGTCCGGGATCGCCCGCCTGACCAGCGCGGCCGTGGCCGCCTCGACATCACCGGAGTGCTGCGCCAGGACCTCGGCCACGGCACGGGCGACCGGGTCCGCCTCGCCCGCCGAGGCCGCCTGCGCGCGCCGCCCGACCGGGACGATGGGCACACCGCCCCGGTCGCCCCGGTCGCCCCGGTTTCCGCCGTCGGCAGGGGTCGTGGGCCGGGCAGCGGCGCGGGGGGTGCGGGGTCCGGAGTCCCGCGCGGGCGGCGGGGCGGGGGCCGCCGGTGCGGCGCCGCACTCGGCCGGGTCCAGGTGCTGCGGGAACCCCGCCACCTGTTGCCGGGCGGGCCCGCCGCACAGCACACACGCCCGGGGCCGCGCCAGCATCTCCACCTCGTCGACGGCATCGACGGCGTTCTCGGCGTCCCCGGCGTCGGCACCGGACTCCTCGGGCGCGCCGACCGGTTCGGCGGGTCCGGCAGGTTCGGCAGGTTCGACGGGGTCGGTGGGCTCCGCGAATCCGGAGGGTTCGGCGGGTTCGGCAGGTTCGGTGGGCGCGGCCGTTCCGGACGGCGCGGTTCGCTCCTCAAGTCGGGCGCGCGCCCCGGAGAGGAAGTACGCGTACTTCTCCCGCACCTCGCCCGCGGGGTCCCGCCCCGACTCCCAGCCGCCCACCGTGGACGGGCTGACCCCCAGGACCTGCGCCACCTGGGCGCGCGACAGGTTCAGCCCCTCGCGCAGCACGCGCCGCTCCGCGGCGTCCGGCAGCGGCACCTCCTGCCGGGCGGTCGCCAGCAGAGCGTCGATCGCGTCGAAGTCCGTCATCGCGCGGCCTCCTCCGAAGCAGGGGCAGCGGCGGCAGCGAGAGCGGGAACAGCGGACTGTCCGGCCGCACCTGTGCCCGCACCCGCGCCCGCACCCGCGCCGGTACGGCGGTCGGCTCCCCTGCGGCGGGCGTCGGGCAGCGCCTCCGAGGCACGGGTGGGTCCGGCCAGCAGGTCGAGGGCGTCGATGCCGAAGTGCCCGGCGACCGCGTCGCAGTCGTCGAGGCTCCACGCGGTGCTGCCGGACTGACGCCGGCTCACCTGGGCCTGGCTCACTCCGAGGGCCGCCGCGAGGTCCGTCTGCGACTCGCCGGTGGCGTGCAGGAGCGCCGCCACCGCTGTCCGGACCCGGTCCGCCGAGGTCATCCGCATACCGCCGAATCTAGCACCCGGATCCCATGGCTCATGCGCAAGGCGCATACCGGTGGCACCGGCCGACGAGGTCGTCGCCGACAGGACCGTCAGGCGGCGAAGCCGACGTTGGTGACGTACTCGTACTGACCCCACTGCGAACCCAGGTCGACGATCTGGTCGACCCAGGCGTCGTCGAGCGCCTGCGCGTCGTCGGCCGCCCAGGCCGCGACGATCCGGTCCCAGCGGCGGATGTTGAGGGCGCGGAACTCCACGAACCGCTGCCGCGGCCGGGGCACCTGGGACTGGTTGAGCGGATGGATCTCCACCCGGGTGCCGCGGCCCTCCCGGTTGAGGCGGCCCAGCAGATGGCGGGCGACGTTGTGGCGGCGCACGGTCCGGTAGGCGGTCTCGACGCGTTCGAGGTTCTTCCGCGACGGGTTGCGGCGGCCGTCGAGCCACGCTTTCAGCGTGCGGTCGGTGACCGTCAGGCCCGCCGCTCGTGCCGCCGCGCGCGCGTGCGGGGTGCGGGTGAGGTAGTGCAGGCGGGCCAGCAGGCCGCGCCGTACGGTCACCGGTGTCACGACGAATCCGGCGAGCGCGTCGAGCCGGTGGGCGACGGCCTCGTACCCCTTGATGCCACGGGCCCCGTACTTGCCGAACTCCTGGGTGCGCTCGGGCACGGCCGCCTCCTTCCTCCGCCCGGTCCCGGTCCCGGCCGTGCCGCCGGGACCGAGGAGCTGTCGGGGATCAGTATGGTCCACGGCCCGCGGGCCCCGGCCGGCGGCGCACGCCGCGTCCTTGTCCCGGATCCGGTGGGAAACCTTACGGACAACCTGGTCGCCGGGTGCCAAAATGAGTAAGCTCCGGCCTCCCGCCGTTCCGGGCATCGCACCGCCTGCCCACGGCTTGCCCACGACTTGCTGACGACTTGCCGACGATCTGCCGACGAGAGGAGACAGCATGAGCGCCCTCATCGCCGAGGAGGAGACCGGCCAAGGGCCCGGTCCCGTCCGGTCCGAGGACATCGGGCACCCTGTCGGCCGCGCGCTCCGGTGACCCGGACACGGACCGTTCTCGGGGGCCGGGCGGACCGTTCGGCCGGGGAGGAACACCACCGCCCGGGGGCTCGGTGGCCCGAGCGCCGCGGGCGGCGGGAGGGTGCGGGGGAGCGGGACCGGGCCGGGGCCCGGCGGCCGCCGTCAGCAGACGGGGCCGGTGATCGTCGAGGTGAAGACCGTCTCCCCGTCCTGGTGGGCGGCGACCTGGACGGTCGTCATACCGCCCGCTTCGGGCGTCACCCGGGTGATGTCCAGCCAGCACGGCCGGTCCAGTTCGGCGTAGCGGACGAATTCCGTGGTGGCGCTCGCCGGGACCAGACCCCGGGGGGCGAGCGCGGCGCACGCCGCCTGACGGCCGCCCTCCAGGAGGACCATGCCGGGCAGATGGTCGCCGGCGTGGTCGAAGAGGATGGGGTGCGCCAGATCCGGGGTGAGCAGCCAGCGGGTCGGCGAGTCCGTGGCGGTGAGCACCACGTCGGCCCGGGACGTGCGGCCCACCGACGCCGGGTCGAGCGGGACCCGGGACGCCGCGAGGTCGAACGCGTCGTCCGGTCCGGGCGTGCGGTTCGCCCGCAGCCGTTCGTACACGGCCGGCGGGACGGTGGAGAAGGTGCCCGCCCCGTGGGCCACGAGGACTCCGTCCCGCACGATGGACAGTTCGAGCCGCAGCGAGGCGGCCATGCCCCGGCGCCAGGTGATCTCGGCGCAGCTGGCCTCGAGTTCGAAGTCGGTCGGGCTGAGCGATATCCCCAGGTGCTGCGGATACGTCGTGTAACTGAGGTTCCACATCACGAACTGATGGGTGAGCGGAACGCCGAGTTCGGCGTGGGCCAGGAACATGCCTGCCTGCCGAAACGTCTCTGCTACCTGGAGCGGGTCGTGCCCGTTCCCGTCGGAGCGGTTGAAGAGCATGTGCGCCCTGGGCCACTGTCCGGTGAGGGAGAACCGGTGGTCCTCCTGGCTGGTGCAGCCGGTGAGGAACACCTCGGCCAAGCAGGCACGGTGGACGTATTCCTTCGGGACCGTGGTGGTCAGACGCGGCAGCGTCGCCAATCCGACTCCGTTGTGCGTGCTGTGCAAGCCCATCGCAGACCCCCCGCCTGGAAGCTTTGTTCGACGACGCCTCATAAGATACGGACCCACCGGTTTTGTTGTCTGGGGGCTCAAGGTAAAGGATTGGGCAAGTGTCCGCAGGGTAACTGAATATGAGCCTCCGCTTAGGGTAGTTCAAAGCCGCAACTTTCTGGGCTGACAAAAGGGGCAACCAGCGCTTATCAGTGCAGAGTTGTGAAGGAAGTGCGCATATCCGTTGTGATTGACTAGCGGTGGCGGCACTTGTCACTCTCCAGGTCACGCGCTCTTGCAAAACCGGTCATCTGGTTTGTTATGGTTCCGGCTGAAGTACCGATGGAGGCCCCCGCGCGGTGTTACGGTCGGGCCGCCGTCGTCACCTGATGTCCTGCGGATCTGGCTCACTGGAGACAAGCGATGACCCGTCAGCAGCAGTGTCCGTACGCGATCGACCCCTCGGGCCGGGACATCCACGGGGAGGCGGCCCGGCTGAGCGCACAGGGACCGCTCACCCGTGTCGTCCTGCCCGGCGGGGTCGAGGCCTGGTCGGTGACCGGGCAGGAGGCGATCAGAAAACTGCTGATCGACCCGCGGATCTCGAAGGACGCCTACCGCCACTGGCCCGCGTGGATCAACGGCGAGATCGCCGAGACCTGGCCGCTGGCCATCTGGGTCTCGGTGCAGAACATGGTCACCGCCTACGGCGACGACCACAAGCGCCTGCGCGGGCTCGTCGCCTCGGCCTTCACCACGCGCCGCGTGGCCCTGCTGCGGCCCCGCGTCGAGGAGATCACCGCGACGCTCCTCGACGGCCTCGCCCGCGAGGGCGAGAACGGGCCGGTCGACTTCCGCGCCCGCTTCGCCCATCTGCTGCCCACCCTCGTGCTCAGCGAACTATTCGGCATCCCCGAGGAGTTCCGCGCGTCGCTGCACCGGATCATCAGCGGCTTCTTCGACACGACGGCCACCATGGAGGACGCCCGGCGCAACCAGGTGGACCTGTACCGGACGATGGGCGAACTGGTCGCGCTCAAGCGGGAGACCCCGGGTGAGGACCTGACCAGCAGCCTCATCGCCGCCCGGGACGAGACCAACGGCTCCCGGCTCAGCGAGAAGGAACTGGTCGACAATCTGATCCTGCTGTTCACCGCCGGGTACGAGACCACGGTGAACCTGCTGGACAACGCCGTCTGCCTGCTGCTGGACAACCCCGGGCAGCTCGCCCGCGTCCGGGCCGGGGAGGCCATCTGGGCCGACGCGGTCGAGGAGGCGCTGCGCGCGGAGGCGCCGGGCGCCAACGGCATCCTCCGCTACGCCGTCGAGGACGTGGACGTGGACGGCACGGTGATCGGCAAGGGCGAGCCCATCGTCATCTCCTTCGCGGCGGCCGGACGCGACCGCGCCGTGCACGGCGACGACGCGCACACCTTCGACGTCACCCGCGCCACCCGCCGCGAGCACCTCGCCTTCGGCCACGGCGCGCACTACTGCGTGGGCGCCCAACTCGCCCGTATGGAGGCGGAGATCGCGCTGCGCGGCCTGTTCGACCGGTTCCCCGAGGCCGCCCTCGCGGTACCGGCCGGGGAACTGCGGCCGCTGGGCTCCTTCATCTCCAACGGCCACCAGGAGGTCCCGCTGCTCCTCGGCCGGCAGCGCGCGGGCGCCTCAGCGGCCGGCGTGCACGGGTGAGCCCAACTGCTCCCGGTACCACGGCAGATGGCCGAGCAGACCGCGGGCCGGTTCCGGGCCGGGGTCCTGGCCCAGCAGCCGCCAGACGGATGTGCTGGCGAACCAGTGGTCCGCGGTCAGCATGTCGAGGTGGTGCAGCGCCGTCGGGTTCTCCCGCAGCCGGGCGCGCGCCTGCTCGGCGGTCAGCGGCGCGGCGCCCTCCGTGCCCAGCGCACCGCACACCGCCTCCATCAGGACGGCGCCGGGCACCGGGCTCGGGTGGTTGACGTGGTGGGCGCCCGCCAGGTCGCGGTCCGGGTCCGCGAGGGCGGCGCCCACCGCGGCCTCGGCCAGGGCGGACACCTCGACGGCCGAATGGACGCCGGTGTCCGCGACGGGCGCCCCCAGGTGCCGGATCAGCAGGGCGAGCCCGGGGACCACCCAGCGGTCCCCGGTGCCGTAGACGAGGTGCGGGCGCAGCACGGTCCCTCCGGCCGCGAGCACGCTCCGCTCGGCGGCGGCGCGGGTGGTGCTGGTGGCGGACGCGGGCCGGACGGCCAGTTCGTCCGGCCCGGCGCCGCGGAAGGGGCCGCGACCGTAGACGGCGGCGGTGCTCACGTACACGATGCGGCGCACCCCGTGCCGCTGGGCGTCGGCGACCAGGGCCGCGGTGCCCGCTTCGTTGACGGCGCGCAGTTCGGCCTCGGTGCCGCCGACGCGCGAGGCGCAGTGCAGTACGGTGTCGACGCCCCGGCAGAGACCGGCGACCGAGGCGGCGTCCGCCAGGTCGGCGTGGACCACCCGCACCCGGTCCTCGCCGGGCGCCGGGACGGCCCCATGGTGGCGAACCAGCCGAATCCTCGTCTCCGGCCGGGCGAGCGCGGCCCGTACCGCATACCGTCCTATGAAGCCGTTCGCCCCGGTGATGAGAAGATGCTGCGGCATGCGCGGGCCCCCTGTCGGTCCTCGACATCGTTGCTGCTTCCGGCCGCGCTCGGCGCGCGACTCCTCGACACTGCTTGTGAAAATACGGACTACCTGGTTTTGTTTCTAGAGGGGAACAAGCAGTAGAGGGCGTTGTTCGCCAGGCAGCAAGCGCGTAGGAGGAGTCGTGGCACAACAGGAGCGTGCGATCCGCACCAGGCACGCGATCTTGAAGGCCGCCGCGTCCGTCTTCGACGAACGTGGCTACGAGGCCGCCACGATCGGCGAGATCCTGACCCGGGCCGGCGTCACCAAGGGGGCGCTGTACTTCCACTTCCCCTCGAAGCAGGCGCTGGCCGAGGGCGTGCTGAACGCCCAGTTCGCGGAGGTCTCGCTGGCGCCCAGGGTGTGCAAGCTCCAGGAGCTGGTGGACACCGGGCTGCTCACGGCGGACCGGATGCGCCGCGACCCGGTGGTCAGCGCCGCCGCCCGGCTCTCCCTCGGCCAGGAGATGCGCACGCTCTTCGGCGGCCAGGCGGTCTCCCTCTGGATCGCCACCACGGAGAAGGTGCTGCACGAGGCGAAGGCGCAGGGCGAGCTGCTGCCGCACGTCGACCCTGCGGCCAGTGCCTGGATCGTCTCCGCCGCCTGGACCGGCGTACAGGTGTACTCCCATACGCTGAGCGACCGGGCCGACCTGGTGGAGCGGGTGGTGTCCCTCTTCGAGCACCTGCTGCCCAGCATCGCCGTCCCGGCCGTGCTGAGCCGTCTGGTCGTCACCCCCGAGCGCGCCGACGAGATCGTCCGCGAGATCGAGCAGCGCGCGCGGGACGAGGCGGAACGGGCCCCGGAGAGCGTCCAGGCCTTCGGGCTGCGGACGCGGGTGCCCGCCGACGCGGAGTAGGCCGCGCCCGCGCGACCCGCCCCTCTCCCGCGCGACCCGCCCCTGCCTTGCGACCCGCCCCTGCCTTGCGACCCGCCCCTCCCGCGCCGCCGTCCGCGCGGCCGTCCCGGGAACAGGCCCGGCGCGCCGGTTCTCCCGGTGCGCCGGGCCGTCGATCCGCACCAGCCTCAGACGCATCAAAAGACTTGGCAAAACAGTCTCAACGGTCTGGTAATGGCGGCGGAGTTGACGGCCCCTCCGGCGGATCCGGCCGCTTCACCCGCTCGTCTTTTCTGGAAGATGAGGCGGTATGCCCGTTTTTCTTCCTTGAGAGGGTGAGTGAAACGGGGTCGGGACCCTCGTATTGACATACCGCGCATGCTGTTTTTTACTCGGCTTGCTAGGAAACCGCTCCAGAACGCGGGCAGCTACGACGGGGAGACAGCGTGGATATCGACGTACTCGGCACACTCGCCGTACGGGAACAGGGCGTCTCGATCACACCGACTGCCCCCAAGCCGCGCCAGGTGCTCGCCCTGCTGGCACTGAACGCGGACAAGGTGGTGCCGGTCGCCACCCTCACCGAGGAGCTGTGGGGGGCGCGCCCGCCCCGCAGCGCGCGGCCCACCCTCCAGACGTACATCCTGCAACTGCGGGAACTGATCAACGGCGCGCTGCGCCAGGACGGCGGCGACGGGCAGCGGTCCGCCAAGGACGTGCTGCTGACGGTCCCCAGCGGCTATCTGCTCAAGGGCGGCACCGGAAGCAGCGACGTCCGCGAGTTCGAGCGGCTGGCCGGGACCGGCTACCGCGCCATGGACGCCGAGGACTACCCCGAGGCCGCCGCGCGCCTGCGCGAGGCGCTCGCCCTGTGGACCGGACCCGCCCTCGCCGACGTGCACGCGGGCGTCCATCTGGAGACGCAGATCAGGCGGCTGGAGGAGAGCCGGCTGTGCGCCCTGGACCAGCGCATCGAGGCCGACCTCAGGCTCGGCCGGCACCGCGAACTGCTGGCCGAGCTCACCGTGCTCGTCAGCAGGTACCCCAGCCACGAGAGCCTGTGCGGCCAGTACATGGTCGCCCTCTACCGCTCGGGGCGCCGCGGCGAGGCCCTCAACGCCTACCAGCGGCTGCGCGCCACCCTGGTGCGCACCCTCGGCCTGGAGCCCTCGCCGGTGCTCGCCAAGCTCCAGCAGTCCATCCTGATGTCCGGCCCGGCCGGCGCGCCCTCCGCTGTGGGCGCCCCCGCCACCGGCCGCTTCGCCCAGGTCGGCTGACCCGGCGGCACGGGCCCGCCCTGGCGGTCCTCCACCCGGGTTCGAGCGCCGCTCCAGCGCCCCGGGACAGGCTGGGCGCACCGGAGGAGAGGGGGCACTCATGCCGTCCCAGCGGGTGCACTCGTCCCAGGACACCGTCAGCGTGGACGCCCCCGCCGGGGTCGTCTACGGCCTGCTCGCCGACGCCCCCCGGTGGCCGGTGTTCCTGCCGTCCTGCGTCCACGTCGAACAGATGGACTTCGACGGGACCGAGGAGCAGCTGTGGGTGTGGGACGTCACCGCCGACCATGTGCACGCCTCCCGCTCCCGCCGCCTGCTCCACCCGCTGACGCGGTCCATCGACTTCGAACTGGCGGACCCCGCCTGGCCCGGGGCGACCAGCAGCGGCACCTGGACCGTCGAACCCGAGGGCGCGGCGCGCTCCCGCGTCACCCTGCGGCACGAGAGGCCCCGCGGCGGCCCCGCCGAAGGACCGGACACCCTCGACGCCGACGTCCGCGCCCAGCTCGCCCGGGTGCGGGAGGCCGCCGAACGCTGGGACCGGCTCGACGAACTGCTGCTGTCCTTCGAGGACAGCGTGCGGGTCGAGGGGCCCTCCGAGCTGGTCTACGACTTCCTCTACCGCGTCCAGGACTGGACGGAGCTGATCCCGCACGTCGAGTGGACCAGCGTCACCGAGGACCAGCCGGGCATCCAGATCGCCGCGCTGGACACCTGCGCCGCCGACACCGGCGAGACGGTCACCGTCGAGACCGTACGGCTGTGCTTCCCGCACGCCGGACGGATCGTCTACAAGGAGACCCTGACGCCCGAGCTGATCGCGGCGCACAGCGGCGAGTGGTCCCTCGTGCCCGACACGACCGGGACGACCCTCGTCAGCGCCCACCGCGTGCTGCTCCGGGAGGAGGCCGTCGCACCGCTCCTGGGCGAGGGCACCTGCCTCGCGGACGCCCGCACGCATGTGCGCGAGTGGCTGGGCCGCGCCAGCCGGGAGGCGCTCGGCCTGGCCAAGTGGCACGCCGAGAGCCCGCTGCGCCGGCTGCGGCGAGGATGAGGACGACGAGGAGACCGCCGATGCCCCTCACCCGACCGGGACCGCCGACGCCCCCCGCCTCTGTCGCGGGCGCCCCGAACGGCGCCCGCCGTCCGCCGGTGCGCGGCGAGGCGCCCCCGCCCGCCCGCGCCGGGACCGCGCCGCCGGACGAGCCGGTGCTGCGGGCGCTGCGCTGGGAGGCGCTGCTCGGCGACCCGGACGATCCCGCGAACCCCTACGGGCGCGCGGCGCTGGCCGCCTCGGGCGGCGCGGACCTGCCGCGCCCCGACCCGGCGTGGGGTCCGCTGCCGCCCGGCGCGGGAGTGCGGGGGTACGACGAACCCGCCGGGCAACTGGTGCGCGTACTGAGGCCGTTGCTGCGCCGCGACGCGGCGCTGGCCCACGACTGGGTGATCCGCCCGCTGCTCACCGGCGCCCCGCGAGGGACGGCGGAGCCGCCCACGGCGGCCGGGCACCGGGCGCGGCTGGCGGAACTGCTCGCCCCGGCCGCGCTGACCGCGGCCACCGGAGACCTGCTGCGCACCACCGCCCGGCACGTGGCCGCGCTCAGGTCCGGCCGGCCGGGGGCCCGGCAGTGGCAGCCCGTGCTCGCCGCCGTCTTCGCCGACCTGCTGGCCTGCGAGAGCCTGACGGCGGTGGCGCTGCGCGCCCTGGACACGGCCGACGGCGGCGGGGACGTACTGTCCGCCGCGACCGGGTACGTCGTGCCGCGACTGGTCGGCGGACTGCTCGGAGACCTCGAACTGGTCCTGAACGACAGCCTGTCCGGACCGGCGGCCACCGAACGCGAGGCCCTGGCCCGGCAGTCGGCGATCCGCACCGCCGCCCGGGTGGACCGGACGGCCGTGGCCTCCGGCCGGGCCCGGCTGATCCGGCTGCTGCCCCGGCTCGCCGACGCCTCGGAACAGCCCGGACACCCCGCGCCGCGGGAGCTGTTCCGGCTCGGGGCGCCGGTCGGCCCCGGCACCGGACCCCACGGTGCCGATGCGTACGACGGCGCGTACGACGACGCGTACGGCGGCGGGCGCGGTCCCGTACCGCCCGCGCCGGACGCCGCCGCGCTCGCGGCCGTCCTGCCGGGCGCGGCCGGGCGGCCGGACCGCGCCGGGGACACCCCGGCCCGTACCGCGCTCACCCGGTTCGCCCGTCGGCTGGCGACCGAGCAGCGGGCGCTGCGCGGCCCGTCCCGGGCGGCCTCCGCCACCGCGTCCGACCCGGCGGCGCGCGCCCTCGCCGACCGCCAGGCACTGCTGCTCCTGGCCGCCGCCGTCCTGGGCGTCCAGGAGGCCGCGGCCGAGGACCGCGGCGGCTTCCTGGGCGGCTGCGACTGGGCGCTGCTCGCCCTGGAACGCGTCGTCCGGCGGCTGGGAGTGCCCCTGCCCGGCGACGCGCCCGACCCGGTCGGCGCCGTCTGGACGGAACTGACCGAGCGGATCCGCGCGGGAGTCGACTGCGACGTGTACGGCACGAGGCTGCTGTGGTGAGCACGGCGGGGAGGACGGGGGCCGACGCCATGACCAAAGCGGAGCGGTGGACGGCGGAACCGGCGGCGGTGGAACGGACGGTGGCGGAACCGGCGGAGCAAGGGGCAGGGCGTACGACGGGCGGGACGGCCGGGCAGGAGACGGCGCCGCCCGTCCACGTGGCCGGTCCGCAGGGGCCGTGGGACGCGGTGCGCGAACGGGCCGAGGACACGGGGCGGGTGGTGGTGCACACCACGTGGGGCGAGTGGCTGACCGCCGCCCTGCTCGACCCCGGCCTGCGCACCCTGCTCGGCCGGGACTGGCCGCGCTACCGGCAGACGCCCGCACCGGCCGGCCGGTACGCCTTCGCGGTCTCGCGCCTGGTGATGAAGCACACCGCGGCGGCCGTCCTCGACGTGCCGCCGGACGGTCTCGACGTCGCCTACGAGCCGGGCGGGCGGCCCACCGTGCGCGGTCTGGACGAGGACCTGCACCTGAGCCTCGCCCACACCGAGGAGCTGATCGTCGTCGCCGTCAGCCGCCGCGGACCGGTGGGCGTGGACGCCGAGTCCGTGACCCGGCGGGCCTCCTTCGAACTGCTGCGCAGCCATGTGTGCACCCCCGAGGAGGCCGAGGCGCTGGCCGCGCTGCCGGACGCCGAGCGCGCCGCCCGCTTCCTGCGGCTGTGGACGCTGAAGGAGGCGTACACCAAGGCGCTCGGGCAGGGCATGCGGCGGCGGTTCAACGCCGTCGGCTTCTGCTGGGACGCGGACGGCGGCGCCCGGCTGGCCGAGGAGTCCGACGCCACGCGCGGCTGGAGCTTCAGCACCCGGCTGATCCGGGAACGCTATCTGGTGAGCGAGGCGCACCGCGCGTCCGGTCCGGTCGAGTCCCGCTTGCGGGCCGATCCAGACGGACTCGCGTCACCATGGCTCTCACCTGCGAGAACACTAAGCTTTCCGGGGTCGGGGAGGCCCGGCGGACGATGAACGAGGACGACGGCGAGAGACGGAGTGAGCGGGCCGCGGACGACCGTGCGCACCGCCCGGCGCGGCCCGTGGTCGGGGGCTGCCGCGCGAGCACGGTCGCGACAGCTGCGCAGAAACGATTCCAGAAGGAGGGCAGGGGACCGGTCCGGCCCGCTGCGGCGGAGCGTTCCGGTGTCCGAGGTGCCGGATGAGCAGCCATCACTCGCACGCGCAGGCCGTCCTCGCCGTGGTCCACGAACCGGGCGGGGCACAGCCCGGCGCCCCGCTGGTCTTCGAACTGTGCGGACCGCTCGGCGCCGCCGAGGCCGAGGCCGTCGCCGACCGCGTCGCCGCCCGGCACCGCGCGTACACGGTGACCCTGGACGACGACGGCACCGGCCGCCGCCTCGTACGCCTCGCCCGCACCGGCACCGCGCCCGGCGAGCGGCCGCCCGCGCTCTCCGCCGACCTGCTCGCCGACCTGCTGGCCCCGCTCTCCGCGGGCACCGTCCCGGTCACCGGCTACCAGCGCGAGCTGCTGCTCGCCGCCGTCACCCGGCAGGGCGGCCCCGGCCGGCACATCGAGCAGCTGTGCTGGAACTGGACCGGCCCGCTGGACACCGCCCGGTTCACCGCCGCCTGGCACTCCGTCGCCGACCGGGAGACCGTGCTGCGCGCCTCCTTCGACTGGACCGGCGCCCCCCTGCTCGTGCTGCACGACCACGCGCCCATCGAGGTGGTGCGCCACCGGCACGCCACCGTGGCCTGGAGCGAACTGCTGCGGCGCGACCGGCTGCGCGGCTTCGAACTGCACCGGCCGGGCCTGCTGCGGGTCACCCTGCTCGACGGCCCGCCCCAGCGCTCCGCCCCCGCCCGCGGCCCGGGGCACGGACCGGGTCCGGGCCCGCTGCCGGGCGCCCGTGCCGCCACCGGACCGGCCCCCACCCGCGTCCTGCTGAGCTACCACTCCGCGCTGCTCGACGGCCGCGGCGCCCATCTGCTCGTACGGGAGTTCTACCGGGCCTACCTCGCCGACGGCGTCGTGCCCGGCGGGGAGCGGCGGCCGGACATCCGCGACCACGCCGCATGGCTCCAGGACCGCGACACCGAGGCGGCCCGCCGCTACTGGGCCACCGCCGCGCCCCCGGCCGATGCCGCGGTCCGGCCGGGCCGGGACGGCGGACGGACCCGGTTCACCGGCGCCGGGCGCATCCAGCGCCGGCTGCGCCCCCACCAGACCTCCCGGCTGCGCTCCTGGGCCGCCCTCTGGGGCGCCGGGGAGAGCAGCGCGCTGCACGTCGTCTGGGCGCTGCTCCTCTACCGCGCCGCGGACACCCGCGGACCGGTGCCCGTCAGCTTCGGGGTGCACTTCTCCGGCCGCGACCTGACCCTGGAGGGCGCCGCCGATGTGCCCGGACTGCTGGGCAACCCGCTGCCGATGACGGTGACCGTCGACCCGGCCGCACCCCTGGTGGACCTGCTGCGCCAGGTCCGCGACGCCGCCCTCGACCTGAGCGCCTACCCGTGGGTCTCCGGCGACCGGATCCTCAGGTGGAGCGGCCGCGAGGAGGCCGTCCGGCTCGCCGACACCCTCGTACGCTTCGACAGCCGACCCGAACTGCCCGAGGTACTGCGCGCCGAACTCAAGGCCCAGGGCATCCAGGTGGACGTACCGCAGAGCGCCAGCGGCGACACCAGTCTGCCGGTGACCCTCGTCGCGCAGTACGACGCGGACGGCGGACTGCTGCTGACCGCCACCTACGACCGCGCCGAACTGTCGGACGCCGACGCCTCCGGCGTGCTCTCCCAGTGCATGGAACTGCTGCGCCGGCTCTCCGACCAGCAGGACGAACGGGTCACCGTGGGCCAGGTGCTCGGTCTGCTGGAGCCCGGCGAGGTGCCGCGCATGGCCCGGCAGGGGCGCCGCCCGCGCACCGTCGCCCTCGCCGTGCTGCGCCCCGGAGGCCCGCACGCCGACGTGGTCTGCCTGGTGGCCGTGCCCGGGGTGCCGCCCGGTGTCTACGAGTCGCTGGTCCAGGAGTACGAGGGCCCGGAGCGCATCGTCTCGCTGAGCCTGGGCGGGGACGTCCGCACCCCGCCCTCCGCGCTGCCCGAACTGCTCGGTCCGGGACGGCGGCTGGTGCTCTGCGGCTGCGGTCCCGCGGGCCGGGTCGCGTACGAGATCGCCCAGGGCACGGCGGCCCGGACCGCCACGGCCACGACCGTCGTGATGACGGGCATCGGCGGCGTCGCCGAGAGCGCCCGCGCCCTCGCCCGCGCCCTGGAGTCGATCCGCGCCCGGACCGTCTGACACCGCACGCCCCCTGCGCGCCCCGAGCGCGCGCCGCGGATGCCCCGAACACGCACCCGCGCGCGCTCGGGGCGCGCGGCGTGCCCGAGGCCGCACGGCCCGGCCGCTTCCCCGTTCCGTCCCCGTCCCCCCCAGCCCCCCCTCGTTCCCGTCCCTGTTCCTGTCCATCGGAGTTCCCGTCCGTCGGACCACCGCAGGTCCCGGCGACCGCCAGCGTTTCTCGAGCGCAGTGAGAGCGTTCGTCGAGCCCGGTGCCGGATGGTGGCCGAAACGCCGGAGGAGGGGGCATGGGCTATTCGGACCACGGGGAGCCGTCCCTGCGTGTCGAACGGGGCCGGGCCAGCGCCGAGGAGCTGGCCGCGCTCGCGGTCGTGCTGTTCGCCCTGCGCGCGGACGGAGCCGACGACGAGGAAGGCAGACGGCCGGCCGGCGGCTCCCGCAGGTGGCGGCGGCCGGAGGCCTACAAAGCGCCGCGCAGTTGGCAGTGATGAGATGCTCCGTCGCTCAGAAAGGGAACTGACGACATGTCGATGACGATTGCTCCCGCTCCGGCCGAGGCCGCGCCGGCCGACATCCACGGCCGGGTCGCCGAACTGCACGGGATCCGTGCGCAGGCCGTGGCGGGACCGAGCGAGAAGGCGACCGCGGCGCAGCATGCGAAGGGCAAGCTGACGGCGCGGGAGCGGATCGAGCTGCTGGTGGACCCGGGGTCGTTCCAGGA
>NZ_JBSFSI010000034.1:0-45776 GCF_053589675.1 Streptomyces sp. NPDC003284 | reverse complement strand
TCCTGGAACGACCCCGGGTCCACCAGCAGCTCGATCCGCTCCCGCGCCGTCAGCTTGCCCTTCGCATGCTGCGCCGCGGTCGCCTTCTCGCTCGGCCCCGCCACGGCCTGCGCACGGATGTCGTGCAGTTCGGCGACCCGTCCGCGCGCGTCCGTCGGCTCGCCGGTGGGCTCACCCGTCGTCTCTTCCAAAACGGTCATGTAGCGACCTTACGAAGGACACCAAGGAAAGCGAGCCGTCGACTCCGTACAGTCTCCGGCCCGTTTTCCTGGTACCACTGAACAGAACCTCAGCCCTGTGCAGCCTTTCCGACTGCTCACAGGGGATCGGCGTTGTAGAGGTCACACAAAGTCAGGGGGCGAGAGCCACCTCACATTCATGGGTGGCACATGCCTTCCCCGGAGTGACACGCAGACCCAGATGGGGGCCCCGCTCGATCACCTCGACCGAGTCGTCGGCCCGCAGCACCCGGCGCACCGGGTGGTGCCGGGTGTCCCAGACGATCTCCAGCGGTTCGCCGGTGCGCGGCGGCTCGCTGACACAGAGCCTAGCGGTAGCGGTACGGCGGTCGTGCCGCACCAGCACACCGGCGCCGTCGGACGCGGTCAGCGGTCCCACCGTACCGGCCTGCCAGAACGTGACGGCGAGCAGCCCCAGCGAGGGCACGGCGACGGCCTGGCGGACGCCGTCGTTGGCGAGGACGGTCGTCCAGTGCCGGTCGGCGGCGCGCGCGGCGACGGTGCGGCGGGAGGCGCCGGGCAGCAGGAGGTAGGCGTAGGAGGCGTCGGCCGGGTCGGTGCCGTGGTCGAGCCAGAGGGTCTGCCAGCGGCGGGTGCGGCGCTCGGGCGAGCTGGTGGTGTTGATGTCGGCCCAGGCGCCGGTGCGGTCCTCGCGCAGGGTGCGCAGCGCGGGACCGGAGCCGGGGCCGGAGCCCTGGGCGGAGCCGGAGCCGGGGCCCTGGGCCGGGAACACCCAGCCGCCGTGGCCCTCCAGGTGGGCCCAGTGCGCTCCCCGGTCCGTCCCCCGGGCGAACGCCTGGGTGCCGCCCTCGCCGAGGTTGCGGTTGTCGACGACGGTCTCGACGGGCACCCCGTCGGCGCAGGTGATCCCGGCGCCCAGGCAGATGACGGTGTCACCGGCGAAGAACCAGGACCTGCGGGCCCGGAGGGTGGAGCCGACCCCCTTCAGATGCTGGCCGATCGCCGCGTACGTGCCGTCCGTGGTGCCGCCGACCCAGCGCACGTCGGGCCGGGCGGCGCCCCATTCGCCGCCCGCGCGGTCGGGCAGGCGCCGGGTGGAGACGGTGGTGCCGGGCAGCCGGTACCAGTCGACGGTGGGCCAGAACCAGTCCGTGTACTGGTCGGTGGGCTCGCCCGCCGCCCACCACTGGAGCATGCCCGCGCCGGTGTGCCAGCCGCGCGGGTTCTCGCCGTTGCCGCACTCGTAGGCGGCGATGCGGTCGCTGCACAGGGAGAGGGCCGCGGTGAAGCGGGGGTGGCGGTGGACGGCCCGGTCCATGGCGGGGAAGAGCCGGTGGCCGAGCGGCTCGGGCGCGGCGGCCCCGGGCGCGGCGGCGACCGTGTGCAGCCGGGCCAGGTCGGCGACGTCGAACTGGGGTGCGGTCAGGATCGGGGTGACGGTGTCCCGTTGGATCCAGCCCTTCACGCGCGCGTGCCAGCGGGCGCGCTCGGCGGGGCTCGCGCTGTCGGCGAGCAGGGCGATGGCGGCGATGAGCTGCTGTCCGTGGAAGTGGTCGCCGCGCAGCACGTGCCGGTCGTCGCCGCTGAGCAGGCCGCGGCTGATCGCGCGGCCGTTGACGCTGTCCATCACCAGCCCGTCGTGGATCAGCGGGGCGTAGGCGTGCTCGACGCCGTCCAGGACGTTCTGCCTCAGCGGGTCGGTGACCTCCCAGGCGGATCCGGCCAGCAGGGCGAAGAGCCGGCCGAGCCCGTCGAGCATGACCTGTCCGTACGTGCCCGAGTAGGCGACGTAGGTGTGCTGGACGAAGGAGCCGTCGGCGTAGAGGCCGTCGCCGGTGGTGACGTACGGGAAGACGGGCGAGAGGGCGTCGCGGGCGAGGGCGATCTTCTCCGGGGCGCGGCCGAGGACGCCGCGCAGGGCGACGGAGCGGCACAGGTCGACGCGGTTGGCGCCGGTGGAGGTGCCGGAGTAGTCGTGCAGCAGGGCGTCCGGGACGAAGTGGTCGACGGCGGCGCAGGCGGCGGCGGTCCGCGCGGCGCCGACGTGTTCGTACAGGGCGGCCGTGAGGTCCATGAGCAGGCGCGGGGAGCCGATCTGCCACTCCCACCAGTTGCCGTAGGGGGTGGTGGCGGGGTGGTAGACGGTGGCGGCGAGGTGGTCGAGGCCGCGCAGCACGTCCGCGAGGAGGGCCGGGTCGCCGGTGGCGCCGGTGCCCGGCTGGACGTACGCCTGGGCCATCGTCCAGAGCCTGCCGTAGCTCGCGGTGATGCCGGAGGGCGGGTCGAAGGGCAGGCCGGGCCAGAGGGAGACGGCGGCGGGGGCCATCGCGGCGGCGAAGCCGCGGGCGAGCCGGCCGGTGTCGGCGAGCCGCGCGGCGTAGGGCTCGGCGGCCGGGTCGTAGCCGCTGCCGAGCGCGATGCCGAGCCAGCGCAGCCGCAGCGCCTCGTAGGGGTCGGCGGGGTCGGCGGCGGCCCGGCCGGTGAGGGCCGTGGTGCCGGTGGTGGCGGCGAGGAGAGCGGCGGCGAGGAGGCCGCGGCGGGTGGGGCGTACGAAGGCTCCGCGGGCGGGGGTCCCTTGCTGATGCTTCGTCATGGGGCCTGGTTAGCCGTGGGCGGGGGCGGGCGTCAACACTCCCGCGCCCAAGAGGTTGAATGTTGAACGGAATGGCGCTACTGTCGTCCCTGTTGGTTCTGGTTGAACATTCAACATCCTCGGCACTCCCCCTCGGTGCCGGGTGACCACCGTCCCCAGGGAGCAGATCATGGGCATCTTCGGCCGCAAGAACGAGACCGAGACCACCACCGCCACCACCACGGCCGCTCCGGCCGCCGCCGCGGACCCGCAGCTCGCGGCGCTGACCGGCGACTACACGATCGACCCGACGCACACCACGCTCGGGTTCGTCGCGCGGCACGCCATGGTCACCAACGTGAAGGGCGCCTTCAACGATTTCACCGGCAGCCTGCACCTGGACGGCGCCGACCCGGCGAAGTCGACGGCCACGCTCGACATCGCGATGGACAGCATCGACACGGGCAACGCGGACCGCGACGGGCACCTGAAGAGCGCGGACTTCTTCAGGACCGACGAGTTCCCGGCGATGACCTTCCGCTCCACCGCCGCCGAGTCCCTGGGCGGCGACGACTACCGGATCACCGGTGACCTGAGCATCCTCGGCGTCACCAAGCCGATCAGCATCGACCTGGAGTTCAACGGCGCCGCCAAGGACCCCTTCGGCAACGAGCGCGTCGGCTTCGAGGGCAAGGCCGAGATCCTGCGCTCCGAGTGGGGCCTGACCTGGAACGCGGCCCTGGAGACGGGCGGCGTCCTGGTCTCCGACAAGATCAAGCTCAACTTCGACATCTCGGCGATCAAGCAGTCCTGAACCGGACGCCCGCCCCGGCCCGGTCGAGCAGTGCGTGCAGCCGGGCGTCGGTCAGCGCCGCGTTGGCCGCCGCGTCCTCGGCGGTGGCCGGGTCCTCCAGGAGCCGCGCGAGCAGGTCCCCGGGCAGCCGGGGGTTGGCGGCCGCCGCCCGGCGGACGGCGGCGTCGGGATCGTCCAGCAGCCTCAGCGGCAGTTCCTCCAGTGTCGGATCGCCCGCGGCCAGGGCCCGCACCTCGGCGTCCGCGTGGCCGAGCAGGTGCCGCAGGCCGGTGCGCGGCAGCCGGGGCAGCGTGCGCAGGTGGGCGCGCTGCCGGGGCAGGGCGAGGAACGCTTCGAGGAGCAGTTCCGGCGGCGCGGCCGGGTGGTTGCAGGCCAGCAGGTGCCGTACGTCCGGGTCGGGGTCGGCGGCGAGGCGCTCCGCCGCGTCGGCGGGCAGGTCCGGCCAGCTCGCCGCGGCCCGGCGCAGCAGCGGATCACCGGACGCGGCGCAGTCGGCGTACCAGCCCGGGTCCGGTTCCCCGAACGACCGGGCGAGCGCGCCGATCTGACCGGCGCCGCGGCCGATGACCCGGTCGAGGGCGTCGCGCTGGGCCCAGGTGCGCGGCAGCGGATGCGTCCTGGCCCGCAGCCGCACCCTCTCGTCGGGGTCCTCGGCGAGCGCGGCCAGCAGCCCGGGACCGAGGTCGGCACGCGCGGCCACCCGGGCGCGGACCTCCGGGTCGGGGTGGCGGGCCAGCCGCTGGACCGCGAAGGCGGGCGTGTGCCGGTTGTGCGCCAGCGCCGTGAGGTCCCGTCCGGCCGTCAGACACGCCTCGGCCACCGCCGCCGAGACGGCGTGGCTGTACAGGAGCGTTCTCCGGGGCAGGCAGTCCTGGTCGGGCAGGTCCGCCCGCATGGCCTCGGGGTCCTCGTCACGGATCCGCTTGCGCGCGGCCTCCCGCACGGCGGGGTCGGGGTCGGCGCGGAGGGTCTCCCGCTCGGCGGGGGTGAGCCACTGCCAGTACCCGGCGGCGTACGCGCGCAGTTCGCTCCGGTGGTGGCCGGTCATCCGGTGCGGGAACGACGGGGGGATCTGCCCGGAGAACGCCAGCTCCTGCCTGATCTCGTCCGCCGTGACGAGCGGGTCGTCACCGGGTCCGTCCTCGGCGGTGAGCAGGGTCATCAGCGCGTCGTCGGGAAGCGGGACGACCCGGTCGGGGCGGGGCCGGGGGCCGCCGGCGAGCCGGGCGCGCACCAGCGCGTCCGGGTCATCGGCCAGCCGTCCGCGGTGCGCCGGGTCGGCCCGGTGGTTGCGGGCGAACGCGCCCCGGACCTGTGGCGACGGGTGCGCGAGCACCGCCTCCACGACGGCCTGCGGCAGATCGCCGTGCTCGCACAGCGGCTCCCAGGCGGCCCGCACGGCCGACCGCAGCAGGCGGAGCTGGACACCGGGCCCGGCCGACGGGTTGACGGCGATGCCGCGCAGCCACGCTCCGGCGAGCGGCGAGGAGAACCCGGAAGACGCAGAGGGCGCAGAGGACGCGGAGGACGCTGAGGGCATCGCAGCATCCTCGCGGACGGATTCTTCTCGCGGGCGAACTTTTCTCCGAAGAACTGTTATGCGACCCCGTCTCCCCGGTCTCCCAGGCATCGGACATCATCGACCGACGTCAAGGGACGGGGTAGTTCTCGTATGAGCACACAGCACTCGGTGGACACGGCGGCGCTCGTGGCCGCTGCCCGCGAGGGCGACCCGGCGGCTCAGGACGCCCTGGTCGGCGCCTATCTGCCGCTGGTCTACAACATCGTGGGCCGGGCGCTGAACGGCTCGGTGGACGTCGACGACGTCGTGCAGGACACCATGCTGCGGGCGCTGGACGGGCTGGGCGGGCTGCGGGATCCGGGCAGCTTCCGGTCCTGGCTGGTGGCGATCGCCATGAACCGGGTGCGGGCGCACTGGCAGGACCGGCAGACCGCGCCGTACGCCGTGGAGGACGCGGGCGAGGTCGCCGGTCCCGGCGGTGACTTCGTGGATCTGACCATGCTGCGGCTCCAGTTGTCCGGGCAGCGCCAGGAGACCGCGCGGGCCACCCGCTGGCTGGAGCCCGACGACCGGGCGCTGCTGTCCCTGTGGTGGCTGGAGTGCGCCGGGGAGCTGACCCGCACCGAGGTCGCGGCGGCCCTGAAGCTCTCCCCGGAGCACACGGCGGTCCGTGTCCAGCGGATGAAGGCGCAGTTGGAGGCGGCCCGGGTGGTCGTACGGGCGCTCGACGCCCGGCCGCGCTGCGCCGAACTCAACGACGTGCTGGCCACCGGCTGGGACGGCCACCCCTCCGCGCTCTGGCGCAAGCGCATCGCCCGCCACGCGCGCGCGTGCGCGCACTGCGCCGGGCTGTGGAGCGGCCTGATGCCCGCCGAGGGGCTGCTGGCCGGGCTGGCGCTGGTCCCGGTGCCGGTGGCCCTGCTGCGGCTGGCCGGCCCCGCCTTCGACGCCGCGCCCGTGGGCGCGGCCGCTCCCTTCGACCCGGCGGCCGCCACCGCCACCCTGCCCGCCGTCCCCGACTCCACCGGCCGGGCCGCCGCCCGGCACCGCGCCTCCGGCGGGCGCTCCCCCGGCGGCCGGGCGGGCGCGCGCGACGCGGCCCGCCGCCGTCGCCGCGTCCGGCGGCGCACGGCCGCCGCCGCCGTGGTGGCCGCCTGTGTCGCGGGCGGCGGCATCTGGTACTTCGGCGGCGGCAGCGACGAGCACGGTACGACGGCCCGGGGCCCCGCCACGCCCGTCACCGACCTGGCCGCTCCCGGCACCCAGCTCGACGGCACCCCGGCCGCCTCCCCCTCGGCCTCGCCGTCCGCCTCCCCGTCCCCGTCCGCGTCCCCCTCGGCCTCCCCCTCCAAGAGCCCCAGCGCCTCCAAGAGTCCGGCGGCACCGAGGAGCAGGACCCCGTCCGCACCCGCGCACCAGCCCCGCCCGACGCACAGCGCCCCCGCCACCCACACCCAGCCGCCCGCCCCCCAGGGCGATGTCGCCCAGGTCGTCGCCCTGGTCAACCAGGAGCGCGCCAAGGCCGGTTGCGGTCCCGTCACCGGGGACTCCCAGTTGGACACCGCCGCCCGCGACCACTCCGACGACATGGCCGCGCGCGACTTCTTCGACCACACCAACCCGGACGGCAAGGACCCCGGCGACCGCATCACCGCCGCCGGATACCGCTGGTCCACCTACGGCGAGAACATAGCCAGGGGGCAGCAGACCCCCGCCTCCGTGATGGACTCCTGGATGCACAGCCCCGGCCACCGCGCCAACATCCTCAACTGCTCCTTCAAGAACCTCGGCGTCGGCGTCCACGACGGCCCCGGCGGACCGTGGTGGACCCAGGACTTCGGTACGAGGATGTGAGCGCCGCCGGTCAGCGGGCCGCCGCGAACTCGCACCACACGGTCTTGCCGGGCGAGCGCGCGTCCACCCCCCACTTGTCCGCCAGCGCGGCGACCAGCATCAGGCCCCGGCCGCGCTCCGACTCGGCCGAGGTCTCCGGCACACGGACGTCCCCCGTCCCGCTGTCGTGCACCTCCACGCGCAGCGCGCCGCCCGGATGCAGCGCGAGCAGCAGCAGAAAGCCACGGCCGGGCGGTACGCCGTGCAGCAGCGCGTTGGTCGCCAGTTCGCTCACACAGAGCTGTACGTCGTCGGCGCGTACGGGCGCCGCCCACTCGGCGAGGACGGCCTGTGCGAACTGCCGTGCGAGCCGCACCGACCTGCGGTCCCGCCGGTAGAACGCCTTACGGGTCAGGGGGAGTTGAAGTTCCACGTTCACGGGACGAGTGTCACTGTGTGTCACTACTGTGGACCAACGAGTGAAGTCGTAGTTCTGATTACTACGACCTCACTCCGACGACTTCACGCGTGTACGGGGGAAAGGATCGGCCATGCCATCGCGGAAGAAGAGCAAGAAGAACGCCACCTGGCAGGCTGTGGGCTCACTGGTCGCCCACTACCGCAAGCGGGCCCGCATGACCCAGGAGCAGTTCGCGGAGGCCGCCAGCATCCACGTCGACACGGTGGGATCCATCGAGCAGGGCCGCTTGGCCCTTCAGCCCGACCGCGCCGAACAGTTCGATGAACTACTCGATACGAGCGGCGCGTTGGCCGTCCTCGTCGCGCGCCTGCCGGTGCGGGATCGGATCGTGCAGTTCGCGCAGGGGTTGGTGGATCACGAGCAAGAGGCGCTGAGTATCTACTCGTACCAGAGCCTTGCGGTGCCGGGACTGCTTCAGACGACGGACTACTGCCGGGCCGTCTTCGATTACCGCTATCCGGCACTCGGAAGCGAAACGGCCGAGCAGTGGGTGACCACCCGCATGGACCGGCAGTTGATCTGGCAGCGTGAACACCCTCCGGTGGGGCACTTCGTCATGGAGGAGAGCATCCTGCGGCGGGTGGTGGGCGGTGAAGAGATCATGCGGGAGCAATACCGCAAGATCCTGGAGTTCACCGAGCCGACCAACATGAGCTTCCAGATCATGCCCGAGGAACGGACCCCGCACGCCTGCCTCGACGGGCCCATGGTGCTGCTGGAAACGCCCGACCACGAACGCCTGGTCTACCTGGAGGTGCAGCGCGCCAGTTTCCTCACCGACGATCCCGACGAGGTCTGCGACTACCACCACAAATATGCGATGCTGCGGTCTCAAGCCCTCTCGCCCGACGAGAGTGTGCGCTTCTTGCACGGACTGCTAGGAGAGTCATGAAGACCGCGTGGTTCAAGTCCAGCTACAGCGGCAGCGAGGGGGGTGACTGCCTCGAAGTCTCCTACGACTGGCGGAAGTCCAGCTACAGCAGCAGTGAGGGCGGCAACTGCGTAGAGGTCGCCGCCCACACCTCCGCCATCCACATCCGTGACTCCAAGGCCGCCCCCGTCGGCCCCGTCCTGACCGTCTCCCCCGCGAGCTGGGCCGCCTTCGTCGGCCGTACCCGCGAGGTGTAGTTCAGAACCCGCCCCCGAAGTCCCCTCCGCCTCCGCCCCCGCCGCCGTCTCCGAAGCCGCCGCCGAAGTCGCCCGGGTCGAAGTCGGCGCCGGAGACATCGCCGCCGGTGTAGCCGCCGAAGCCGCCGTCGCCGTAGTCGGCGGCGTAGCTCGGGGTGGACATCATGCCGCCGAGGACGGTGCCGACGAGGAGGCCGGGGAGGATGCCGCCGCCGAAGTAGCCGCCCGCCCAGGGGCCGTAGGCGGGGCCCGCGTCCCAGTAGGGGCGGCGGCCCTGGTCGGTGTCGACCTGGCGGACCACCGGGTCGCGGCCGTCGGCCAGGCGGGTGGCGTCGGCGGCGCAGACCGGGACCTGGCGCGGTGCGCCGCCGGGCGGGGTCCAGGCGGCGTCGGTGACCGAGGGGCCGTGGCGCGGGTCGAAGAAGCAGGGCGGGCGCCGCTCGGGCAGCGGGCGGTGCTCGCGGCGGGCGGCGAGCAGGGCGAGGGAGAAGCGGCCGTCCTCCAGCGCCTGGGTGACCGCGCGGACGTCCTCCGGTCTGCGGGCGGCGGCCATGGACTGCTTGGCCTGCTCGTAGGCGTCGAGGGCGCGTTCGTAGTCGGCGCGCATGGCGTCGTCCGCGCCGGACTCGGCCGGGTGGAAGTCCAGGCGGTCCAGTTCCTCGCCGAACGCGGTGATGTCCTCGTCGACGACGACCCGCAGCTTCTCCAGGGCGGCGCGCTGCTCGGTCTCGCGGCGGCGGGAGCTGCGCCGGGCCAGGGTGTACGCGCCGACGCCCCCGGCGACCAGGACCGCCGCCACCGTGACCAGGGCGGTGCCCGACATGCCCCCGGAGCGGCCGTCGCCGCCCCAGGAGGCGGGCGCCCTGCCGCGCAGGTTGGCCAGGGCGCGGTCGGTGAAGTCGGTGAGCTGGGTCGCGGTGTCCTCGCCCTGGACGCTGGTGACCAGGTTCCGTACGGCGGTGCGGGGCAGCACCGAGGCGTCGGCGCGGGCGTCGAAGCGGTCGCCGAGGCGGACGGCGTAGGCGCCGGTGACGCCGGTGGCGGTGCGCAGGTCGGCGAAGAGGTTCTGGGTGGGGTAGCCGGCCGGGAGGACGGCGAGGAACAGGGGCCGGTCGGCATCCTTGATCTTGCGGGCGAGCGCGTCGGCGTCGGCGGACTTCAATTGCGCGGCGGCGGCCGGGTCGACGTAGACGGGGCTCTTGCGCAGCGCCTGGGCGATGGCGGAGACGCTGGTCGCCGCCTCGGCCCGGGGCGCGCTGGTGGCCAGGAAGGTCAGGGCGACCAGGAGGGCCGCGAGCAGTGCCGCCGGGAGTCTGCCGGGGGCGCGGGACGGGGCGACGGCCTTCATGGTTCGAAGCTACCCGAAATATGACAAGCGGGTCGTCCGGGCTGGTGGGGGCGCCCTCCCGTGCACCCCCACCAGCGGTGTGCGGGGCGGTCAGGCCGCCCGGTAGGCGGCCGTGAGGCGGTCCACCGCCGCGCCGTAGCGGCCGGTCAGCAGGAGGTGGTCGGCGTCCGCGAAGGGCGCCGCGGCCGCCGCCGTCATCCCGCGTCCGGCGATCCGCTGCTGGACGATCAGCCGGGCCCGGGTGACCAGTTCGCGGCCCGTCCGCGCGGCGTGCGCGTGTTCGGCGGCGGTCGCCGCGAGGCCGAGGGCCCTCAGGGTGAGGGCGCCTCCGGCGGGCGCCTTGCTGAGCGTGGTCAGGCCCCAGCCGTAGGGGAACTGCGGATCGTAGGAGACGTCCCCGACGTTGATCGGGAGCTGCTGCTCCGACCTGGGCCAGGTCACCGGGAGCTGCCCGGTGAAGGCCCGCCTGCCGTAGAGCACGTCCGCGACGCCGTCGCCCTCGGTGCCGGGCAGCCAGGAGGCGACGAGCGCGTCGATGGCGCCGAGCTGGTCGCCGATCAGCTCGGGGCGGCCCGAGACGATCAGCACGGCGCACTTCATGGCCGCGCACACCTTGTCGACGGCGGCCCGGTCGGCGGCCGAGAGCCGCAGGTCGTGGCCGTTGCCGACATCGCCGACGCCCTCGGCGTACGGGGTCTCGCCGACGACGACCACCCCGGCGTCGTAGCCGCCGGTGGGCGCGGAGGCGTCCTTGGAGTAGGTGACGTCCCCGCCGGCGTTCCGCATGCCCTGGAGGATCGTGGTCCCCTTGATGATGTTCCCGGACGAGCCCTGCCAGCTGATGGTCCAGCCGCCGGTCTGGTTGCCGATGTCGTCGGCGTTGGACCCGGCGACGTAGACCTTCTGGTTCTTCTTCAGCGGGAGCAGGTCCCCGCTGTTCTTCAGCAGCACCTGCGAGGCGGCGGCGGCCCGGCGGGCGACGTCGCGGTGCGCGGCGGAGCCGATCGCGGAGGCGTTGCGGGTGTCGGCGTAGGGGTGCTCGAACAGACCGAGGCGGAACTTCTCGGTCAGGATCCGCGAGACGGCGTCGTCGATCCGCTTCCCGCTGATCCGGCCCGCCTTCACCTCGTCGGTGAGGGCGGCGGTGAACTTGGCGTGGCTGTAGGGGACCATCATCATGTCGACGCCCGCGTTCACGGACGCGGTGACCTGCTGCGGGTAGCTGCCGGGGAGCTGGTCGAGGGCGTTGTAGTCGCTGATGACGAAGCCGTCGAAGCCCATGCGGTCCTTGAGCACGCCGTTGATCATGTCGCCGCGCGCGTGCATCCTGACGGCGCCCTTGCCGTCGCCCTCGATGTCGAGCGAGGAGTAGGACGGCATGACGGTGCCGACGCCCCGGTCCACGGCGTCCTGGTAGGGCGCGAGGTGGATGTCCTCCAGCTGCTTGCGGGTCACCTCGGTGACGCCCTGGTCCAGGGTGTAGGTGCCGGTGGTGGAGGAGCCGTAGGCGGTGCCGCCGTCGCCGAGGAAGTGCTTGGCGGTGGCCAGCACCTTGTCGTTCCGGTCCAGGTCGCTGCCGTCGGGGCGGCCCTGGAGGCCCTGGATGACCGTCTCCATGGACTTCACCAGGGCCGGGTCCTCGCCGTAGGACTCGTAGGAGCGGCCCCAGCGCTCGTCGCGGGTGACGCACACGCAGGGCGCGAAGTCCCAGGGGACGCCGGTGGCGCGCACCTCGGACGCCGTGACGGCGCCGGTCCGCTCGGCGAGCGCGGGGTCGCGGGTGGCACCGATGCCGATGTTGTGCGGCATGATCGTGGCACCGGCGAGGTTGTTGTGGCCGTGCACCGCGTCCACGCCGTAGATCAGCGGGATCTGGAAGCGGGTGGCCTGGGCGCGCAGCTGGAAGCCGTCGACCATCTTCGCCCAGGCGTCGGGCGTGTTGGGCTCGGGGACCGAGCCGCCGCCGGAGAGCAGCGAGCCGAGGGCGTAGGAGGCGATGTCGCCGGGGGCGGACATGGCGCCGCGCTCGGCCTGGGTCATCTGCCCGGCCTTCTCCGCCAGGGACATCCGGGAGACCAGGTCCGCGACCCGCTTCTTCACCGGCAGGCGGCTGTCCAGGTAGGGCAGTCCGTGCGCGTCCACCACGATCTGCGGTGTCTCGGCGGGGGCCTTGGCGCCGGTGACGGTGAGCTGGAGCGGGATGGTCTCGGCCGCTTCGGCGAGGCGGTCCTTCAGGGTGCTCACGCGGACCGTGCGGGAGGTGCCGGAGGCGGTGCCCGCGGGGAAGGTGAGGGTGCCGGAGACGGGGGTGTAGTCCTTGCCGGGGGTCGCGGTGCCCTCGCCGGTCGTGTAGGCGACGGTGACGGGCTGGTCGAGGGGGGCGGCGCCGGTGGTGGCGACGGTGACGCGGACGGCGGCCGTGCCGCCCTCGGTGACCGGGACGACGGCCGCGTCGGTGCTGACGGCGGCGCGCAGCGACTGGTCGGCGCGGCCGTACAGTTCGACGCCGTCCAGCGCGAAGGCGCCCTTGGCGCCGGTGGGCAGGGTGAGGGCGTAGCCCCACATCTGGGTGAGGCCCAGGACGTGGTCGATGCCGCCGACGGGCTGGTAGTCCGTACGGTAGGTGAAGTCGGCGAAGGGCAGTTCGATCTGCTTCCAGCCGGTGAAGTCGTCCGTGAAGGACGTGGTCCACAGCTCGGACGCCTCGCCGTTCGCGCCGCCGTCCTTGATCTCGAAGGGGATCTTGCTGCCGGTGGTGTGTCCCTCCCACCACAGCCGGATGCCGCGGTGCGCGGACCAGTCGTGGGCGGGGCGGTCGGCCGCGTAGTCGTGGGTGAAGCCGCCGTAGCCGCTGATGTCGTAGGTCCCCGCCAGCACCTTGGCGCCCTCGGGGGCGTCGGGGCGCTCGTCGAGGCGGAGGGCGGGGGCGTCGTCGCTGTCGCCGCCCCAGGTGAAGATGCCCTCGGCGGGCTGGCTCGCGAAGGGCACCTCACCCTCGAAGCGGTCGACGGGCACGGGAGCGGGGTCGTCCGCACCGGCGGCGGCACCGGCCGCGCCGAGCGGCAGCAGTGCGGTGAGCAGGGCTGCGGAGGCGAGCAGGGCGGTTCTTCGCATGGACCTTCCCTCGGTATCCGGACTGTTCCAGGTCTTCCAGGGCTGTTCCGACACGTCGCTGAACGCTCGGCCCGGAGCCGAACGCCCGGCCCGGAGCCGAACGCTCGGCTCGGGGCCGAACACTCGACTCGGGGGCCGAACGCTCGGCTCAGGGCTTAGATCACAGCGTGAGTTAAAGGGGGGCATGTCATTCCGTCAAGACTTCACGCCCCAACCGGTACACAGGCAACGCACGGGAAAAGAACGACCGTTGTGCCTTCGGGTTGTGAACACACAGTCCCCGTGGTGACGTATCGTCGGACTACCGTCTTGTCCGACTTGTCACCGGGAGCCCGGCATGAGCACCGCCCGCGATCTGCTGTTCGTCACCCTGGACGTACCCGGCGACCATCCGGTCGAGCAGGGGGACCTCTCGCTCGCCCTGGCGGGCGCGGAACTCCTCGATCTGCTGGCCGGCGGGGCGGTGCTGCTGATCGGGGACCGGCTGCGGCCGGGCCCGCGCGTCCTGACGGGCGACCCGCTCCTGGACGAGGCGGCGGCCCGGATCCAGGGCGAGGAGCCGTACGAGAGCGTCGAGGACTGGCTGTGGCGGCGCGGGCGCGGGCTGGCCGAGGGCTACACCGCCGTACTGGAGGCGGAGGGGCAGCTGAGCACCGTCCGGCGGCACCGCTGGCTGCCCAGCCGCCCGGTGGACCGGACCACACCGGCCGACGGCAGCGCCGACCGGCGCTCGGCCGCCGACCGCTGGGCCGCCCGCGAACCGGTCCTGACCGCCCTGGCCGCCACCCTCGGCGTCACGCCGGACACCGGCGACGGCGCTCCCGCCGCCGAGCCCGAGGACGGGACCGCGCTGACCGTGCTGGCCGCCGTGGGCGACGCCGTCACCGAACTGGAGGGCGTCCGCCAGCGGCGGCGGGTGGAGAACGCGGCCTTCGACAACATCTGGCGGGCGCCCTGACCCGCGGGGCCGGGCGCCCTCCCGGCTACGCGGCCGGGTCCACCGCGGCGCGCAGCAGACCGTAGGTGTAGGCGTCCTCCAGGGCCTGCCAGGAGGCCGCGATGACATTGTCGGCGACGCCGACCGTGGACCACTCGCCCTTGCCGTCCGAGGTGGAGATCAGCACACGGGTGGTGGAGGAGGTGCCGTGGCGGCCCTCCAGGATGCGGACCTTGTAGTCGACCAGTTCGAGCGAGCCGAGCTGGGGATAGATCTTCTCCAGGGCGACCCGCAGGGCCCGGTCCAGGGCGTTGACCGGGCCGTTGCCCTCGGCGGTGGCGACGATGCGCTCGCCCTTGGCCCACAGCTTGACGGTGGCCTCGTTGGCGTGGGAGCCGTCGGGGCGGTCCTCGACGATGGCCCGCCAGGACTCCACGTCGAAGTACTTCAGCGGGCTGCCCTGCACCTCCGCGCGCAGCAGCAGCTCGAAGCTGGCGTCGGCGGCCTCGTAGGTGTAGCCCTTCAGCTCGCGTTCCTTGACCCGCTCCACGACCCGGCCGACCAGCTCGCGGTCGCCGCCGAGGTCGATGCCGAGCTCCTTGCCCTTCAGCTCGATGGAGGCGCGCCCGGCCATGTCGGAGACCAGCATGCGCATGGTGTTGCCGACGCGCTCGGGGTCGATGTGCTGGTAGAGGTCGGGGTCGACCTTGATCGCGGAGGCGTGCAGCCCGGCCTTGTGGGCGAAGGCGGACAGGCCGACGTAGGGCTGGTGGGTGGAGGGCGTCAGGTTGACGACCTCGGCGATGGCGTGCGAGATCCGGGTCATCTCGCGCAGCCGCCCCTCGGGGAGCACCTGCTTGCCGTACTTCAGCTCCAGGGCGGCGACGACCGGGAAGAGGTTGGCGTTGCCGACCCGCTCGCCGTAGCCGTTGGCGGTGCACTGCACATGGGTGGCGCCCGCGTCGACGGCGGCCAGGGTGTTGGCGACCGCGCAGCCGGTGTCGTCCTGGGCGTGGATGCCGAGGCGGGCGCCGGTGTCGGCGAGGACGGTGGCGACGACGGCCTGGATCTGGGCGGGCAGCATGCCGCCGTTGGTGTCGCACAGCACGACGACGTCGGCGCCCGCCTCGGCGGCGGCGCGGACGACCGCCTTGGCGTACTCGGGGTTGGCGCGGTACCCGTCGAAGAAGTGCTCGCAGTCCACGAAGACGCGGCGGCCCTGGGCGCTCAGGTGGGCGACGGTGTCGCGCACCATCTCCAGGTTCTCCTCCAGGGTGGTGCGCAGCGCCAGCTCCACATGCCGGTCGTGCGACTTGGCAACCAGGGTGATCACCTCGGCACCGGACTCCAGCAACGCCCTGACCTGCGGGTCCTCGGCGGCCTTGGCACCGGCGCGGCGGGTGGCGCCGAAGGCGACCAGCCGGGCGGTGCGGAAGTCGATCTCGTCCTTGGCGCGGGCGAAGAACTCGGTGTCGCGGGGGTTCGCCCCGGGCCAGCCGCCCTCGATGAAGCCCACGCCGAAGTCGTCCAGGTGGCGGGCGATGGCCAGCTTGTCGGCGACGGTGAGGTTGATGCCCTCCCGCTGGGCGCCGTCGCGCAGGGTGGTGTCGAAGACGTGGAACGAATCGTCCAGCCGGCTGGTTTCGGACATGTCTCAGGGCTCCTGTGTGGGATCTCGGTCGTACCGGAATGACCGGCTCCACCGTCCCCCCAATACTCGCGCGCCGTGCTCCCCGGCTGAAGGTGGGCCGGGAAAACGAAAGACCCCTCGCGGGTGCGAGAGGTCTGCGCGCGGGTCGAGGACGACGGTGGCCGCCCGTACCTGGTCGTACGTGGCGGTCACTGCGGACCGGCGCGCCTGCTGCCAATAATCATGGCGAACGAGAGCACGGGGGCAGTCTGGCACAGTCCCGCCCCCGTGCTCACCGCCGTCTCAGGATGCGGGCGCGGGCGTGGACACCTCGGCGTTCTTCACCCGGGTCAGGTCCAGGTCCCGGGTCTCGCGCATGCTGACGTACACCACCAGCGAGACCGCCGCGCAGGCCGCCACGTACCAGAAGAAGCCCGACTCGATCCCGGCGTTCTTGAACCACAGCGCGACGTACTCCGCGGTGCCGCCGAACAGGGCGTTGGCCAGCGCGTAGGGCAGCGCCACCCCGAGGGCGCGCACCCCGGTGGGGAACAGCTCGGCCTTCACACAGGCGTTGATCGAGGTGTAGCCGGTGACCACGACCAGGGCCAGCAGGGACAGCCCCAGCGCGGGCCAGAAGCTGCCCGCGTGCCGGAGCAGGGTCAGGATCGGCACGGTCAGCAGGGTCGAGCCGACCGCGAAGGTGATCAGCAGCGGACGGCGCCCGATCCGGTCGGAGAGCCGCCCGGCCAGCGGCTGGAGGCAGGCGAAGACGATCAGCGCGGTGAAGGAGACCAGCGTCGCGGTCCGCTTGGGCAGGCCCGCGGAGTTGGACAGGTACTTGGTGAGGTAGGTGGTGTACGTGTAGTACGCCACCGTGCCGCCCATGGTGAGCGCCATCACGAGCAGCGCCTCGCGCCGGTGCCGCCACAGCGCGCGCAGCGTGCCGCGCTCCGCGCCGCCGCTGTCGTCGGCCTCGTACACCTCGGTCTCCAGCATGCTGCGCCGCAGATAGAAGATGACGGCCGCGCCGAGCGCGCCCACCACGAACGGGATCCGCCAGCCCCAGCTGTGCAGCGCGTCGTCGGACAGGGTCCGCTGGAGCACGATCTGGAGGCCGAGGCCGACGATCTGGCCCGCGGTCATCGAGACGTACTGGAAGCTGGAGGCGAAGCCGCGGCGGCGCGGGTCGGACGCCTCGGTGAGGTAGGTGGCGCTGGCCGCGTACTCGCCGCCCACCGAAAGACCCTGGAGCAGCCGGGCCAGCAGCAGCACCAGCGCGCCGCCGTACCCGGCGACGCCGTAGGTCGGCGCGACGGCGATCAGGACCGCCGAGGCCGACATCAGGGTGACGGTCAGGGTCAGGGCGGCCTTGCGGCCCTGGCGGTCACCGACCCGGCCCAGTAACCAGCCGCCGACCGGCCGCATGAAGAACCCGACCGCGAAGATGCCCGCGGTGTTCATCATCTGTGCGGTCGGATTGCCGTGCGGGAAGAACGCCCCGGCGAAGTAGGTGGCGAAACTGGCGTAGACGAACCAGTCGTACCACTCCACCATGTTCCCGGCCGAGCCGATCCAGATCTTCTTCCACTGCTCTCGTCCCATGCGCTGTGACTGCCCCGCCGGGACGCGGCCGACGCACCCCGCGGGCGGCACCCGCTCGGGCTACGGCGTCAGCGACTCGTCCAGGAACTCCCCCACCAGCCCGAGCACCCGCTCCCGGCCGGTGCCGCGCAGGCCGACCGCCACCTGGAGCGAGAAGCCGTCGAGCAGGGCGCGCAGCCGGGTCGCGAAGCGGTCGGCGTCCACCGGGCGGAACTCGCCGCGCGAGACGCCCTCGGCGACCAGGGCCGCCAGGTCGCGGTGCCAGGCGCCCTCGATGGCGCCCTGCCGGTCCCGGGCGTCCTCGGCGGCGGTCAGCGAGCGGTTCCAGACCTCCAGCCAGAGCGTCCAGTGCGGGTCGTGCCGCCCGTCGGGCACATACAGGGCGACATAGGCGTCCAGCCGCTCCCGGGCCGGGGCGTCCCGCGCCAGCAGCCGCCCGCGCTCGGCCCCGAGCCGGCTCTCGCTCCACTCCAGGGTGCGCAGCAGCAGCTCGTCCTTGGAGCCGAAGTAGTACAGCAGATGGCCGCTGCTCATCTGGACCTCGCGGCCCAGCGCCGCCATCGTGAGCTTCTCCAGACCGCGCTCGGCGATCATCTCCATGGCGGCGGCGAGCACCTCCTCGCGCGGCGGCGCGGGCGTACGGCTGCGCGTCACCGCCCCGCCCCCGCATCCACCCGGACGGATCCCGGATTCACCCGGACGGACTCCGGATCCACCCGGACAGGGGCCCGGCCGGACGCCGTGTCCGGGGTCCGGACCGGCTCGGCGGGTCGGTGGCCGCGAGCGGCGAAGAGCAGTACATCCACGCGTACGTTCTACCCGACCGCCGTCGCGGGCCCTACTTCGGCTGCTGCTGGGTGATGCAGTGGATGCCGCCGCCGCCCGCGAAGATCGTGCGGGCGTCGACCAGGGTGACCGTGCGGTCGGGGAAGAGGCGGCGGAAGACCGCGGCGGCGTCCTCGTCGCGGGGGTCGTCGAAGGCGCACAGGACGACGCCGTCGTTGCACAGGTAGTGGTTGATGTAGGAGTAGTCGGCCCAGTGGCCGTCGGCCTCCAGCACGGTGGGGGCGGTCACCTCGACGACCTCCAGGGGGCGGCCGTGGGCGTCGGTGGCGGCGCGCAGGAGGCCGATGACCTCCTTGGTGACCTCGTGGTCGGGGTGGGCCGGGTCGGGCTGGTGGTGGGCGACGACGACACCGGGGCGGGCGAAGGCGGCGACGATGTCGACATGGCCGAGGGTGCCGTAGCCGTGCGGCGGGTAGTCGCCGGTCAGGCCGCGCGGCAGCCAGATCGCCTTGCGGGTGCCCAGGTGCGCGTGGATCTCCGCCTCGACCTGCTCCCGGGACCAGTGCGGGTTGCGCTCCGGGCCGAGCTGGACGGTCTCGGTGAGCAGGACGGTGCCCTCGCCGTCGACATGGATGGCGCCGCCCTCGTTGACCAGCCGCGAGGCGTACGTCCGCGCCCCGGCGAGACCGGCGACGTACGCGCCGATCTTCGCGTCGTGCTCCCAGCGGGCCCAGTCCTGGGCGCCCCAGCCGTTGAACGTCCAGTCCACGGCGGCCAGCCGGCCGGTGCGGTCCTTGAGGAAGGTGGGGCCGATGTCGCGCATCCAGGCGTCGTCGAGGTCGCGTTCGACGGTGTCGACGCCGTCGCCGAGCAGGGTGCGGGCCTCGGCGGACTGGCCGGGGCCGCAGACCACGGTGACCGGTTCGAAGCGGCGCACCGCGCGGGCGACCGACGCCCAGGCCATACGGGAGGCGGCCAGTTCCTCCGGGGTGTCGAAGGTCGGGTTGGCGCCCGGCCAGGCCATCCAGGTGCGCTCGTGCGGCTCCCATTCGGCGGGCATGGAGAAGCCGTCGGCGGCGGGGGTGCTCATGTGGGTTCTCGGTTTCTCAGAGGAAGTACAGGCGGTTCAGGGAGACGGAGTCGGCGGGCTCCGAGCGCAGCGGGTCGCCGTCCAGGGTGACCAGGCCGGTGCGCTGGTCGACGTCGACCGCTCCGGTACGGGAGTTCAGGCGCAGGTCGGCCGGGCCGATGCCGCGGGTGCCGCGCACGGCGACCCGGCGCCTGCGGGTGGGCATCGTGTCGCCGCCCTGGTCGAGCGCGGCCTGCGCCACGAACGCGACGGAGAGTTCGGCGGGAGTGGCGCCGTGCGCGCCGAACTGCGGTCCCAGCACGAGGGGTTCGCAGGTGTCGGTGGCCGCGTTCGGGTCGCCGGTCACGCCGTACGCCGGGAAGCCGGACTTCAGCACGAGCTGCGGTTTGGCGCCGAAGTACTCCGGGCGCCACAGCACGATGTCGGCGAGCTTGCCGGCCTCCAGGGAGCCGACCTCGTGGGAGAGGCCGTGCGCGATGGCCGGGTTGACGGTCAGCTTGGCGATGTAGCGGAGCACGCGGCCGTTGTCGTCGCCGGGGCCGTCGCCCTCGGCCGGGCCCAGCTCGGCCTTCATCTTCCCGGCCATCGCGAAGGTGCGGCGCACGGTCTCGCCCGCGCGGCCCATGCCCTGCGCGTCGGAGGAGGTGATGCCGATCGCGCCCAGGTCGTGCAGCACGTCCTCGGCGCCCATGGTGCCCGCGCGGATGCGGTCGCGGGCCATGGCGGCGTCGCCGGGCAGGTCGGTCTTCAGGTCGTGGACGGAGACGATCATGCCGTAGTGCTCGGCGACCGCGTCCCGGCCGAAGGGCAGCGTGGGGTTGGTGGAGGAGCCGATGACATTGGGCACGCCCGCCATCTTCAGCACGTTGGGCACGTGCCCGCCGCCGCAGCCCTCGATGTGGAAGGCGTGGATCGTGCGCCCCTCCAGGACGCGCAGGGTGTCCTCCACCGACAGGCACTCGTTCAGGCCGTCGCTGTGCAGGGCCACCTGCACGTCGTGCTCCTCGGCCACCCGCAGGGCGGTGTCCAGGGCACGGGTGTGGGCGCCCATGTCCTCGTGCACCTTGAAGCCGCAGGCGCCGCCCTCGGCCAGCGCCTCGACGAGGGGGGCGCCGTGCGAGGACGAACCCCGGCCCAGGAAGCCGATGTTGACCGGCCAGGCGTCGAAGGCGCCGAAGGCGTGCCGCAGCGCCCAGGGCGAGTTGACGCCGACGCCCCACACCGGCCCGAACTCCTGCCCGATGACCGTGGTCACCCCGGAGGCGAGAGACGCCTCCATGATCCGCGGCGACAGCAGGTGCACATGGGTGTCCACGGCTCCGGCGGTCGCGATCAGGCCCTCGCCGGACACGATGGTCGTGCCGGTGCCCACGACGACATCGACCCCGTCCAGCGTGTCCGGGTTACCGGCCCGGCCCACGGCGCTGATCCGGCCCTCGCGGATGCCGATGGACACCTTGCGGATGCCCTGCACCGCGTCGATCACGACGACGTTGCTGATCACGACGTCGCAGGTGTCGCGGACGGCCGCGGCCTTGAGGTGCAGTCCGTCGCGGGCGGTCTTGCCGAACCCGGCCAGGAACTCGTCGCCGTAGCGCTGCGCGTCCGACTCCACCCGGATCACCAGACCGGAGTCGCCGAGGCGGACGCGGTCACCGGCGCGGGGGCCGTGGGTGGCGGCGTAGGCGTGCGGATCGACGTGGATCGCCCGGCTCACCTCGCGTCCTTTGGAACGGCTCATCGGGCGTCTCCTTCCGGGGCGTCGGGGGCTGGGGGTGTGGGGGCCGGGGATGCGGGGGTCGGGGGTGCGGGGGTCGGGGGTGCGGGGGTCGGGGGTGCGGGGGCTTCCGCTCGGTCGGCCCGCGTTTCGGCGGTTTCCGTCCCGGCGGTTTCCGTCCCGGCGGCTGCCGGTCCCGCCGCTTCCGTCGCGGACACGCCCAGGTAGCCGCAGGCGGCAGCCCGGCGCAGGGCCTCCTGCCTGGCGCCGGGGGCGTCCAGCGGGCCGTCGACCAGTCCGGCGAAGCCGATGGCGACCCGGGCGCCGCCGATCGGCACGAGGCCGACCTCGGCGCTCTCCCCCGGCCCGAACCGCACCGACGACCCGGCGGGCACCGCGAGCCGCATGCCGTAGGCGGCGGCGCGGTCGAAGTCCAGGCGCGGGTTGGCCTCGAAGAAGTGGAAGTGGGAGGTGACGGAGACCGGCACGGCGGCGGTGTTGGTGACGGTGAGACGCAGGGCCGGCTCCGGGTCGGCGTGCTGCGGTCCGGGCAGCAGCGCGCCCGGGGCCTCCTCCCCCAGACTGCCGCCCGCCAGCGGGTCGGTGACGATCGCGAGCCGCGAGCCGTCGTCGAAGACGGCCTCCACATGGACCTCGGTGACCACGTCGGCGACACCGGGCAGCACGTCGTCCGGGCCGAGCACCGTACGGGCGCGCTCGATCGCCTCGGCCAGCCGGGCGCCGTCGCGGGCGGCCTCGCACACCGTGTCGGCGATCAGCGCGGTGGCCTCCGGCACATTGAGCCTGAGGCCGCGGGACCTGCGGGCGCGGGCCAGCTCGGCGGCCCCGAAGAGCAGCAGCCGGTCACGCTCGGTGGGAGTCAGTCTCACGCCTCGGCACCTCCTTGCCTCTCGCATGTTAGAGCATCACTCTAAACATGAAATCCCTGGAAAGGAACAGTTGACTGGACCACATGGCTCCGGTCACATTGAACGTCGTTCTAACTCATACGCCCGCACCCTCAGCCCCACCGCTCCCCCACGCAGACGCAGCAGGCGGCAGTCGAAGGAGACCAGGCCATGCCGATCGAACAGCGCGGTGTCGACACCATCCCGGACCAGGAACGCACCAGCGGTCCGCGTGATCTGGTGTCGATCCTGCTCGGATCCAATCTGTGCTTCGGCGTGATCATCTTCGGCTGGCTGCCGCCCTCGTTCGGGCTCGGCTGGTGGGCCTCGGTCAGCGCGGTGGCCGCCGGAACCGTGGTCGGCACACTGTTCACCGCGCCGCTCGCGCTGGTCTCGCTGCGTACCGCCACCAACCTGTCCACCTCCTCCGGCGCCCAGTTCGGCGTGCGCGGACGCCTGGTGGGCTCGGTGGTCGGGCTGCTGCTCGCCCTCGGCTACACCGCGCTGACCGTGTGGATCGGCGGCGACGTGATGGTGAGCGTCCTGCACCGGCTGTTCGGCCTCACGGCCGGCCCGGTGTCGTACGCCGTCGTCTACACGCTGCTCGCCGCGGCCACCGTCGCGGGCGCGGTCTACGGCTACCGGGTGCTGCTCACCATGTCCCGGGTGCTGTCGTTCGGCATGACCGCCCTGCTCGTCCTCGGTGTGTTCGCCTACGCCCCGCACTTCGGCACCGCCGCGCTGCCGGAGGCCGGCGGCTATCTGCTCGGCGGGTTCTGGCCGACCTGGTTCCTCGCCGCCGTGGCCGCCGGACTGTCCGGCCCGATCGCCTTCATCACCCTGCTCGGCGACTACACCCGCTACATGTCCCCGCGCCGCCACTCTCCCCGCCGGGTGCTGCACGCCACCTGGCTCGGGCTGGTCCTCGGCCTGCTGGTCCCGCAGTTGTTCGGCACCTTCACGGCGTACGCCTCCCGGGCCGCCCTGGACTACGCCGGGCCGCTGGTGGCCGCCTCGCCCGCCTGGTACCTGGTCCCGCTGCTGCTCGCCGCCTCCGCCGGGTCGGTCGGCAACGCGGGCCTGATGCTGTACTCGATGGGCCTGGATCTCGACGCGATCCTGCCGCGCGCCTCCCGCGCCCGTGCCACCTTCACGGTCGCCGTGGTCGCCACGGTGTGCGTCTTCGCCGGGCACTACGCCTGGAACGCGCAGTCCGCGATGACCTCCTTCGTGCTGCTGCTCACCGCGATCGGCACCCCGTGGGCGGTCATCACCCTGATCGGTTTCGTCCGCTGCCGCGGTGTCTACGACGCCGACGCCCTCCAAGTCTTCAACCGCCGCTCGCACGGTGGCGTCTACTGGTACCGGGCCGGCTGGAACGTCCGGGCCACCGCGTCCTGGGCCGTCGGCGCCGGAGTCGGCCTGCTGGCGGTCTCCCTGCCCTCCTACCGTGGCCCGCTGCTGCACCTGACCGGCGGGGTGGACTGCAGCTTCCTGCTCTCGGGAGCGGCGGGCGGTGCGGTGTACCTGCTGCTGACGGCGCGCGGCCGGGAAGGCGCCAGGGCCGCCGTGGACACGGAGTCCACGGCGGCCCTGGTCACGAGCGGGGAGCGTTGAGGCCCGGCCGGGCCGCACCCGGCCGATGCGCACCCGGCGGTGACTAGCCGAGCCGGTGCATCCAGCCGTGCTTGTCCTCGGTGATGCCGCGCTGGATGTCCAGCAGCGCCTGGCGCAGCCGCATGCTCACCTCGCCGGGCTCGCCGCCCGACTGCTGCCACTGGGCGTCGGCCCGCTTGACCGTGCCGACCGGGGTGATCACGGCCGCCGTGCCGCAGGCGAAGACCTCGGTCAGCGTGCCGTTCTCGGAGTCGCGCTGCCACTGGTCGACCGAGACCCGGGCCTCCTCGGCCTCGTAGCCGAGGTCGCGGGCGACGGCGAGCAGCGAGTCGCGGGTGACGCCCTCCAGGATCGAGCCGCTGAGGGCGGGCGTGACGATCTTGTTCCCGTAGACGAAGTACAGGTTCATGCCGCCCAGTTCCTCGACCCACTTGTGCTCGACGGCGTCGAGGTAGCAGACCTGGTCGCAGCCCTGGGCGGCGGCCTCGGCCTGGGCGAGCAGGGAGGCCGCGTAGTTGCCGCCGGTCTTGGCGTCGCCCATGCCGCCGGGGACGGCGCGGACCCGGTCCTCGGAGGCCCAGATGGAGACGGGCTTCACGCCGCCGGGGAAGTAGGCGCCGGCCGGGGAGGCGATCACGATGAACAGGTACTCGTTGGCGGGCTTGACGCCGAGGCCCACCTCGGTGGCGATCATGAACGGGCGCAGGTACAGGGACTCCTCGCCGCCGTGCGGCGGGACCCAGTCCTTGTCCTGCTGGACGAGGACGTCGCACGCCTCGATGAACGTCTCGACGGGCAGCTCGGGCATGGCGAGCCGGTGCGCGGACGCCTGGAAGCGCCGGGCGTTCTTCTCCGGGCGGAAGGTGGCGACGGAGCCGTCGGGCTGGCGGTACGCCTTCAGCCCCTCGAAGATCTCCTGGGCGTAGTGCAGCACCGTGGTGGCCGGGTCGAGGGGGATCGGCGCGTACGGAACGAGCTGGCCGTCGTGCCAGCCCCGGCCCTCGGTCCACCTGATCGTCACCATGTGGTCGGTGAAGTGGCGGCCGAATCCGGGGTTCGCCATGAGCGCCTCGCGCTCCGCGGCGGCGAGTGGGTGGGCCGAGGGCTTGAGCTCGATCGTGGGCGTCGTCATGAGTGGGTGTCCTTCACCGAGTTGTTGTGACGGGCCGCGCTCACTCCCGCACGGCACGTGGCCGGTGCTAGGACGTCCGAGCATTCCCTCATGTCGCGGCTCCGCGTTCGATTATCGCGCGGCGGCCGTGGCGTGAGAAAACGGGGTGAATGCGGCTCTGGGTCCGATGGTGGCACCCGGCGGCGGACAGGGGGAAGCCGCCGGGCGCGGAGTGCGACCCGGCGGCTTCGAGAGATTTCGTGCGGCCGGGTCAGCCGGCTACTCGTGCGGCGAGCGCGTCGCCGATCTCGGCGGTGGTGCGCTCGGGCAGCGCGCCGCGCTCCGCGAGGTCGGCGGAGACGGCGTCCTCGATCCGGGTCGCCTCGGCCTCACGGCCGAGGTGGCGGAGCAGCAGGGCGACGGAGAGCACCGTGGCGGTGGGGTCGGCCTTGCCCTGGCCCGCGATGTCCGGGGCCGAGCCGTGCACCGGCTCGAACATGGACGGGTAGGCGCCGCTCGGGTTGATGTTGCCCGAGGCGGCGACGCCGATGCCGCCGGAGACGGCCGCGGCGAGGTCGGTGATGATGTCGCCGAAGAGGTTGTCGGTGACGATGACGTCGAACCGCTCGGGCTGGGTGACCAGGTAGATGGTCGCCGCGTCGACGTGGATGTACTCGGTGGTGACCTCGGGGTACTCCTCGGCCACCTGGTTGAAGATGTTCGTCCACAGGTGACCGGCGAAGGTCAGCACGTTGTTCTTGTGGACCAGGGTGAGCTTCTTGCGCGGGCGGGCCTGGGCGCGGGCGAAGGCGTCGCGGACCACGCGCTCGACACCGAAGGCCGTGTTGACGGAGACCTCGGTGGCGACCTCGTGCTCGGTGCCCTTGCGGATGGTGCCGCCGTTGCCCGTGTAGGGGCCCTCGGTGCCTTCGCGGACGACGACGAAGTCGATCTGCGGCTCACCGGCGAGCGGGGTGGCGACGCCGGGCAGCAGCTTGCTCGGCCGCAGGTTGACGTGGTGGTCGAAGGCGAAGCGGAGCTTGAGCAGGAAGCCGCGCTCCAGGACGCCCGAGGGCACCGACGGGTCGCCGATCGCGCCGAGCAGGATCGCGTCGTGGCCCTTGAGGGCGTCGAGGTCGGCGTCGGTGAGGGTCTCACCGGTGGCGTGGTAGCGCCGGGCGCCGAAGTCGTACTCCTTGGTCTCCAGCTTCACATCCTGCGGGAGCGCGGCGGCGAGGACCTTGAGCCCCTCGGCCACCACTTCCTGGCCGATGCCGTCACCGGGGATCACTGCGAGATCGATGCTGCGAGACATGTCGGCACCCTACCGCTCGTCCCGAGAGCTGACACAGAGCGTCCGGGATGTGGACATGGGGGGATCGGGACGGAACGGCTCAGTGGCCGGTCTCGCCGCCGTTGTCCCGGCGGTCGAGGGCGCGCTGGAGGGCGGCGGCGGCGTTCTTGCGGTCGGACTCGCTCGTACGGGAGGCGTGGCGGACGCGGCGGCGGACGGTCGTCTCGGCCATGGGGGATCGACTCCTTCGGGAATCCTTCTGGACACCCCGCGAGGACGCGCGCGGACGCGGTCGGACACGAGAGGTCCCGAAAAGGGGAGCACCACACAGGTGCGGGACGCCGGAAGGGGCGGGGAGCGAGGCCGCAGGGGTGACCTGCGCACGGGCCCGGCTCACGACCGCCATTCGCTGGTTCCAGCGAGACGTTCGGCTTCTTCCAAGCTAAATGAGGTAGGCGCGCCTGTCTGCATCATTACTCGGACTTCCTACTATCTGAGACGGCGGCATCGCCCGAATGCCGCGCCCACCGCTCTGACCTGCGAAAACCCACAGGAATCCGGGAGCACCGGTCAGAGCACGTCGCCGTCGCGCCAGTCGAAGAGCAGTTCGGCGTCCGGATCGGACGCGGCGGCGGGCACCGGCCACACATAGGTGGACCCCTCCTCCTCGGGCAGCCGCACCGCGCCGTCCGGGCCCAGCGCGCCGATCGGCCCGGACCAGGCCCGCCAGCCCCGGGCCGCGTAGAGGCGGGCGCCGTCGTCGCTCGCGGAGAGCGGGCCGAGGTCGTAGGCGCGGGTGACGATCCCCTCCAGGGCGTCCATGACCAGGCCGCCCAGACCGGTGCGGCGCACGTCCCGGCGTACGGCGACGGCCTCCACGTACCCGGTGCGCAGCCAGCGCCCGCGCAGCCGGACCCGGCGCTGGACGACCGAACCGTGCGCGGCGAGCCCGTGCTCGTCGTGCACCAGGGCGTGCAGGCCGCCCAGGCAGTGGTCCCAGTCCTCGGCGTCGAAGTCGCCGTCGAAGGCGTCGTACAGCAGGGAGCGGACCGGGCTCAGCTCGGCCGCGGTGAGGTCGGCCGTGTGGGCGGTGCGCAGCCGCGCGCCGGGGCTCCGGCGCTCCGGGGCGCTCACAGCGCCGCCGCCACGGCGTCGCGGAAGGCCGCGGGTTCCTCCACCCAGGGCAGATGCCCGGCCCCGGGCAGGACCGTGCGCCGCACCCGGGGCAGGGCCGCCGCCAGGGAGTCCACGGCGGTACGGGGGCGGATGTCGCGGCCGCCGTCCACGATCACCACGGGCACATCGAGCCGACGGCAGGCCGCCGCCAGCTCCGGTGTGCCCCAGGTGCGGGCGCGCTCCGCGTTGAGCGCGGCGGCGCAGCTCTCCGCGACGCCGAACCAGGGCTCCGCCATGCGCCGGGCGTGCGCCAGGGAGTGTTCCCGGTCGGGGAACTCGGCGGACCAGCGCAGCACCGCCGCCTCGCGCCGCTCCTCCTCCGAGCGGGGCTCCCGGCCGGTCAGCTCCCGCCAGCGGGCCAGGCGCGCGGGGTCCTCGGCGAGGCGGGCGCGGAAGTTCTCCCGGTAGGCGGGGTGCCAGTCGGTGTCGGGGCCGATGCCGGTGCCCGAGACGTACACCAGGGCGGCCACCCGCTCCGGGTGGGCGAGCGCGTGGCTCAGCGCGAGCTGGGCGCCCCAGGAGTGGCCGAGCAGGGTGACGCGCGGGAAGCCGAAGTGCGCGCGTACGGCGTCCAGGTCCGCGACGAACCGCTCGCCGGTCCAGGGGCCGTCGCACGGCGCCGAGCGTCCGCAGCCGCGCTGGTCCCAGCGGACCACGTCGGCCCGGTCGGCGAGCAGCGCGGCCACGTCCCCGAACATGTCCCACAGGCCGGGTCCGCCGTGGCACAGCACCAGCGGGGCGGTGCCCTGCCCGGTGCGGGAGGCCCAGAGCCGGACGCCGTCGTCCGTGATCACCTGTTCGCCGGGCGGCGGTGCCGTCCCGCCGCCGTGCCCGCCGTCCGGGCCGTGCGCGCCGTGCGTCCGCGTCGAGGTCATACGGCCAGTGTGCCGGGCGGACACGCGGACGGGCCGGTCCTTTTCCGGGTACCGGCCCGTCGGCGCGTGCGGGGTGTCACCCGCGGTGCGGGTGTCAGCCCATGTGCGGGTAGGTGTAGTCGGTCGGCGCGATCAGCGCCTCCTTGATGGCGCGGGTCAGGGTCCAGCGCATCAGGTTCTGCGGGGCGCCCGCCTTGTCGTTGGTGCCGGAGGAGCGGCCGCCGCCGAAGGGCTGCTGGCCGACCACGGCGCCGGTCGACTTGTCGTTGATGTAGAAGTTGCCGGCCGCGTAGCGCAGCTTGTCCATCGTGTACGCGGCGGCGGCGCGGTCGCCCGCGACGACCGAGCCGGTGAGGGCGTAGTCGGAGACGGACTCCATCTGGGTGAGCATCTCGTCGTACCGGTCGTCCTCGTAGACGTGCACGGCGAGGATCGGGCCGAAGTACTCGGTCGTGAAGACCTCGTTCTCCGGGTCGGAGCACTCGATGACGGTCGGGCGCACGAAGTAGCCCACCGAGTCGTCGTAGGAGCCGCCCGCGACGATCGTGCAGGACGGGTCCTCCTCGGCCCGGTCGATGGCGGCCTTGTTCTTGGCGAAGGACCGCTCGTCGATGACCGCGCCGATGAAGTTCGACAGGTCGGTGACGTCGCCCATGGTCAGGTAGTCGACCTCGGCCGCGAACTCCTCCTTGAAGCCGGAGTTCCAGATGGAGGCCGGGATGTACGCCCGGGAGGTGGCCGAACACTTCTGGCCCTGGTACTCGAAGGCACCGCGGGTCAGGGCGGTCTTCAGCACCGCGCGGTCGGCCGACGGGTGGGCCACCACGAAGTCCTTGCCGCCGGTCTCGCCGACCAGGCGCGGGTAGGAGCGGTACTTCTCGATGTTGTTGCCGACCGTCTTCCACAGGTGCTGGAAGGTCTTGGTGGAGCCGGTGAAGTGGATGCCGGCCAGGTCGCGGTGGTTCAGGGCCACCTCGGAGACCTCCAGGCCGTCACCGGTGAGGAGGTTGATGACGCCCTTGGGCAGGCCCGCCTCCTCCAGGAGCTGCATGAGCAGCACGGCGGCGTGCGTCTGGGTCGGGGACGGCTTCCAGATCACCACGTTGCCCATGAGGGCGGGCGCGGTGGGCAGGTTGGCGGCGATCGCCGAGAAGTTGAACGGCGTGATCGCGTAGACGAAGCCCTCCAGCGGGCGGTGGTCCAGGCGGTTCCACACGCCCGGCGAGTTGGCCGGGGGCTGCTCGGCCAGGATCTGGCGGGCGTAGTGCACGTTGAAGCGCCAGAAGTCGACCAGCTCGCAGGGGCTGTCGATCTCCGCCTGCTGCGCGGTCTTGGACTGGCCGAGCATGGTGGAGGCGGCGATGGTCTCGCGCCAGGGGCCGGCCAGCAGCTCGGCGGCGCGCAGGATGATCGCCGCGCGGTCGTCGAAGGACATCGCGCGCCAGGCGGGGGCCGCCGCGAGCGCCGCGTCCACGGCGTCCTGGGCGTCCTGCCGGGTGGCGTTGGCGTACGTGCCCAGGCGCGCCTTGTGGTTGTGCGGCTGCACGACGTCGAAGCGCTCGCCGCCACCCATCCGCTTCTCGCCGCCGATGGTGCAGGGCAGGTCGACCGGGTGGTCGGCCAGCTCCTTGAGCTTGGCCTCCAGCCGGGCCCGCTCGGGCGAACCGGGGGCGTAGCCGTGCACCGGCTCGTTGACGGGGGTGGGGACCTGGGTCACAGCGTCCATGTGTTCCGTAACTCCTTGACTTGAGCGGTGTTTCGAGCTGTACGGCGGGCGCGGTGGGCTCGCTCAGCCCTTGCCGACCATCGAGCGGACGAAGAAGCGCAGGTTGGCCGGCTTCTCCGCCAGGCGGCGCATGCTGTGCCTTCCCGGGGGGCGACCCCCGGACCCCCGGCAGGGGGTGCGGCACAGCCGTTGCCGGTCAGCCTCGGCTGAGCATGCTCCGCGCGAAGAAGCGCAGGTTGGCCGGCTTCTCCGCCAGACGGCGCATGAAGTAGCCGTACCAGTCCGTGCCGTAGGCGGTGTAGACGCGCATGCGGTGGCCCTCGGCGGCCAGGCGCAGGTGCTCGTCGCTGCGGATGCCGTACAGCATCTGGAACTCGTACTCGTCGAGCTTGCGGCCGGCCGTGCGGGCCAGCTCCTGCGCGATGGAGATGAGACGCGGGTCGTGGGACCCGACCATCGGGTACCCGTCGCCGTCCATCAGCGTGCGCAGGATCCGCACGTACGCCTTGTCGATCTCGTGCTTGTCCTGGTAGGCGACCTCGGCGGGCTCCTTGTAGGCGCCCTTCACCAACCGTACGCGAGAACCGCTCGCGGCGAGGCGGCGCGCGTCGGCCTCGGTGCGGAAGAGGTAGGCCTGGATGACGCAGCCGGTCTGCGGGAAGTCCTTCCGCAGCTCCTCGTGGATGGCGAACATCGAGTCGAGGGTGGTGTGGTCCTCGGCGTCCAGGGTGACCGTGGTGCCGATCGCGGCGGCGGCCTCGACGACCGGGCGGACGTTGGCGAGGGCCAGCTCGTGGCCGCCGGGGAGGGTCTGCCCGAACATGGTCAGCTTGACGGACATCTCGACGCGCGGACCCAGGTCCAGGTCCTTGATGTGGTCGACGAGCGCCAGGTAGGCGTCCCGGGCGATGGTCGACTGCTCCGGGGTGGTGATGTCCTCGCCGACCACGTCCATGGTCAGGTCGAGGCCCTTGCCGGTGAGGTCCGCGACGATGGGGACGATGTCGTCCACGGTCTCGCCGGGGATGAAGCGGTCCACGACCTGCTTGGTCACCGGAGCCGCCGACACGAGACGGCGAATCCGGTCGCTGCGCGACGCGGCGAGAATCACGGGACCCAGCACGGGGCACCTCCACAACAGTGAGCACAAGGCCGCGACCCGACCGATCGGGAACGGCACGGAGAACCACTGTGAAAGTTAGGGATCCGTGTGATCGTCGGCCATCGACAGCTGTCACGCATCCGCGGACCCGATCTCAGACATATGTATGAAGGGTCCGCGGAAATGCGGGAGAATGCCCGGGTGACGGCGGATTACAAGGGCGACTACCAGGAGCTGATCGACGAGATCTCGGAGCTGCTGGGCGCTCCGGCCACCCTGGAGAACCGGAACTTCGAGCTGATCGCCTTCGGCACCTACGACAGCGAGGGCGACCTCGATCCCGCCGCGCTCGACCCGGTGCGCACCCGCTCGATCCTCACCCGCCGCTCCACGGCCGCGGTGCGCCGCTGGTTCGAGGGCTTCGGCATCACCCGCGCCACCGGCCCGGTCCGCATCCCGCCCACCCCGGAGGCGGGCGTCTACCGGGGGCGGATCTGCCTGCCGGTACGCCACCGGGGAGTCGTCCTCGGCTATGTCTGGCTGCTGGTGGACGACCCGGGTCCGGCGGAACCCCAGCTGACCGCGGCCATGCGGGTGACGGGGCGGATCGGGGCGCTGCTCGCCGACGAGGCGCAGCACGGCGCCGACCTCACCCGCGAGCTGCGGGCGGTGCTGACCGCCGAGCGGGGCTGGCCCCGGGACATGGCGGTGGCCGAGCTGCGGACGGCGCTGGGGCCGCGCGCGGAGGGGCCGCACACGATGGTGTGCGTGGCGCCCTGGCCCTCGGCCGACCCGGACGACGCGCCCTCGGTGCGCACCCTGCCGGGCGCGACGGCCCTGTGCACCGTGCCGTGGGGGGCGGCGGACCAGTGTCTGGCGCTGCTGGTGCGGCTGCGCTCGGCGGACTCCCCGGCCCCGGCGGTGTCGGCGGCGACCCGGCTGCTGGAGCAGGCGCCCGGCGGCGGGGCGGGAGGCACGGCGGGCGGTGCGGCGGGCGCGGCGGCCGGGATCGCCGCCGGACGCACGGGCCTGGCCGAGCTGGGCACGGCGTGGGCGCAGGCGGTGGCGGCGGCCCGCGCGGCGCGCGCGGAACCCCGGCTCGGTCCGGTGGCGCAGTGGGCGCGCATCGGCCCGTACCGGCTGCTGACCTCGCTGACCGGCGAGGCCGCGCACGACGCGGCGGTGGCGCCGCTCCTCTCCCCCGCCCACCAGGAGCTGGCCCGTACGGCGGAGGTCTATCTGGACTGCGCCGGGCAGGCCGGGCGCACCGCCGCCGAGCTGGGCGTGCACCGCCAGACCCTCTACTACCGGCTGTCCCGGGTGGAGCAGCTCACCGGGCTCGACCTGGACGACGGCGAGGACCGGCTGCTGCTGCACATGGCGCTGAAGGCGGCGCGGCTGTAGCCGCGTCTAGGATCCGTAGTTTCGTGAGCACTGTCGGCGGATCATGAGCACTGCCCGAGCAAATTCGGGTGATCATGAGCATCGGTGACGTTCAGTAGTTGTCAGTTGTTGGCTTCTTGCGGTCTTCCGAGCTTGGGCTGCGAGGGTGCTCCGTACCGTCCAGGTGTGGCGATACGGAGCACGAGCAAGGTTCACAGGGAACGTGGGGTGCCCGCGGCATCGATCCGGCACGAAGACGGGTCGATTCATGAAGTGCCCTTACCAGAGCTCCGGCTGACTGACTTCGCAGGATCTGTGCCGTGGCGGCAGGTCAGGTCGGTACACGGACAGGCTCACTACTCGGGAAGCTACTCGTCGGCGACAACGGGTAGCTATGTGGTCTATGAGAGCCGCCTGGAGTTGGCCCGTCTGCTGCTGGCGGACTTCGATCCGGCGGTTCGCGGGATCTTTGCCCAGCCGTGCCGGTTGGTGGTCCGGATCGGAGACCGGGTACGGCATCAGGTGCCCGACTTCCTGCTCGTCAAGGGCTCGGGAACGGTGCGGGTGGTCAATGTCAAACCTGCTGTCCGTCTGCAGGATCCGAAGATCGCGGAAGCCCTGGAATGGCCGGGCAAGCTGGTCGAGCGGCACGGCTGGGAGTACGAGATTTGGTCCGGGGCAGACCGGGTTCTGCTGGAAAACGTACGGTTCCTTGCTGCCTACCGCCGGCCCGGCATCGTGCCTGAATCTGAGGTCGAGGAGGCCTGGCAGCAGGTCACAGATGGCGATCTGATGGCCGTCGCCGAACGGCGGCTGGCCGGTGACCGTCCAGTTCACGAGGCCCGGCCACCCCTGATGGCACTGTTGTGGTCCGGTCGGCTGACCACAGATCTGTCCCGCCCGCTCTCGGGTGAATCAGTGCTGCGGAGGTGCGCGTGAGCGCATGGACGACGGCGCTGCAGCCAGGACTGCCGATCAGGTTCGATGGTGAGCAGTTCACGGTCGCCGAAATCGAGGGCCGTCGGGTTCTTCTCAAGCAGGCTGCGGTTGCTGGGGTGCCGCGGTGGCGGCAGGTCGACATCTCTGTGTTGCTGTCGCATCCCACCACCGAGGTCTTGGTGTCGGCACCGGATGAGGAGCCAGCGGTCGCGGCGGTGCTAAGACCGTGTCCTATGTGGTGAGGCGGACGAGTCGCTTGTGGCAGCAGATGGCTGCGGCGAGGCCGAGAAAGGCCAGGTAGTTACGGGGGTCGCGCTCGTAGCGGGGGCTGAGTCGGCGGTAGCCGGACAGCCATGAGATCGTCCGCTCGATCACCCACCTTCGGCGGCCCAACCGTTCGCTGGACTCGATGCCTTTGCGGGCGATGCGCACGCCGATGCGTTTGCCGCGTAACCATTTCCGCAGGTGGGGGACGTCATACGCCTTGTCGGCGTGCATGCGTTGAGGCTTGAAGTGGCGGCCGCGGTGGGGGTCGTGTCTCGTTTGGTGACCCTCGACCATGGGCTTCAGCGCTTCGCTGTCGTGGGTGTTGGCGACCGAGACGCCGACGACCAGGGGCAGTCCGTTCGCGTCCGACAGGACATACATCTTGGAACCCGGCTTACCCCGGTCCACGGGGCTCGGACCTGTGAGTTCGCCCCTTTTTTAGCCCGGACATGAGCGGAGTCGAGGACGACCCGCGAGACGTCGATGAGGCCAGCGTCATCGAATCGGTGCAGCGCCGCTTCGTGCAGCCGTCCCCACACGCCAGCCCGCGACCAGATCAGGAACCGGCGGTGCGCGGTCGACTTCGATATCCCGAAACACGGCGGCAGAGCCCGCCAGGCACAACCGCTGACCAGCACGTAGGTGATCGCCGCGAACAGCGTCTCATCAGGCGTGTCCTGCGTTCCCCCGCCCTGCGGCCGCACCTTCGACGGTGGGATCAGCGGCTCGGCGATCTCCCACAAGCCGTCCGGAACAATCCAACTCCACGTACCCCGCCCCATAGACAGCCCAACGAGCGATCACCACATAGGACACGGTCTTAGTGCGGACGGAACTGTCTGATCGTTCCAGAATTATGCGATCACTCGGTTACGTTACGCATGCGGACTGTGATACGCCTAGGGATCTTCGGCTCACCGACCCCTCGGGGCTCGCGGTGCGCGTACGGCTTGGGGGTGGCTGTGGTCGACGTGGCAGTGGACGCAGCGGATGACGCTGACGACTTCGTGCATCCGATCTTTCAGCGGGCGCCCGGGGAGGACGCAGGAACCGACACCTCACGGCTGTATCGGTACCAAGCCGAAGTGGCGGCTCAGGCGTGCTTGGCCATGCTTACACGGGACGAGATCGAGTACGTCGTCTGCGAGTGGCACGAGGACTTCGCCATCGCCTTCAAGGACGGCGCCGTCGAGCTGGTATCGGTGAAGCACCGCCAGTACCACCGGACCCTGTGGAATGTCGGCGATCTGTGCAAGGACGGGGGCCTGGCACACCTGTTCAATAGCTGGCGCGCGTGCGGTTGCGCAGACAACGTTCGCTTGCGCCTCACCACGAACGGCGCCTTGAACACCGGCAAGGGCAATGCCGCTGTACTCGCGAGAATGTGCGGTCCAGACCCAGAGGTCACTGCGGACGTCGACGCGATGGCAACGACCATCGCGCGGTACTTCCTGAAGATTCGTTGGAAGCAGCCGTACCCGCACATCCCCGAAGTGCCGGAGACCAAGGCGATGGCTGACATCGCCATACCCGACGGCTTCGTCGCCACCATCAAACGGTTCCTGGCCGTGCTGCACATCGACTACAAGAGCGTGCCTTCGTCCAAGTTCATCACCGACCACAACCTGCAGCAGCTCCTCCGGCCGGCCATCCTGGCTCTGGAGCTGGATCACGTGGACAACGAAGCCACCTATCGCCAGATCGTCGAGCGCATCGAGCAGGCCAACCGCGGCGAGGGTGAGCGTGGCCAGTTGGCCGAGTACATCGTGACGCCGAGCAGGGTCCTCCAGAACGTGCAGATGCAGCAGCGCATCGCTCGCCGGACGCTGTACGCCCGCACCGTGCGCGAGCAGTTCGTCTACCGCGAACTCACAGTTCCGACCTTCGCTCCTGGTCGACTCCCCATGGTCGCTCCCGGAGGAGTGAATCTCCGCAAGAAGCTGGTGCAGGGGCAGGTTCCCGATGATGAAATCGTGCACGCGGAGAGTTTGCGCTCGGCCTGGTACGTCGCCTGGAAACAGCACCAGTCGGGATTGCCAGGAGACAGTTCCGACCTCGCCAATATGCGCTTGGAAGTCTTGGACACCGCCTTCGACTGCCGTGCGGACGCCCAGAGCGAGACGGCGGAGGGCAAGCCGTATGGGGCGCGCATGAACCGGCTCTTGAGGCAGCGACTGACGCCTGAAGCGATGTCGGTGACCCTGCCGTTCAAGATCAACGGCAAGCACCTTCGTGGCCTGGCGTATCAGCTGTGCGACGACTGCGACTACTACTTCTCCGAAGTCTTCACGATCTCCGGCGAGGAGGCATCGTGAGCAACGCCTCTGAGCGTTTGGCTTCCGAGACGCGCATCAAGGTGCAGGCTCGTAGCGAGGAGCGCCGTGAGGCTCATTACCACGAGGCGAGAGTCCTGCTGCTGATCGGACGCTTCACCACGGCACGCACGGGCCTTGCGGGACTCACCAAACTGGCCAAACTCGACTTCCTACTTCGCTATCCGGCGATGCTGGAGCGACTTCTTGACGAGAACGGCTCCGGCTGGCCCCGCGGCACCGAGCCCACAGCCGCCGAGCGACGGGCCGTCGAGAGTCGCATGACCCGCTACAAGTACGGGCCTTGGGACCAGCGCTACTACAGCATCCTCGGCTCCCTGGCGGCCCGTGACCTCATCACGTACACGGGTGGCGACCAGACTGAGTTCCGCGTCACGGCCAGAGGTGCTGAGGCTGCGGCGGCTCTGTCCGAGACACCTGACTGGGTGCTCGTCTCGCAACGCACGGCGCTCTTGAAGAAGCACTTCGACAAGTCGGGGTCAGCCCTGAAGAACCTCATCTATGAGCGCCTGCCCGACGCGGTGGACAGGCCCTGGCGGACGGAAATCTGATGGCGGTCAACCTGAAGTTCCTCGCCCTAACTCTCACCACCGCAGACGCGGAGCAGACGTACCGGTTCGACCAGCCGGCCACCGTGATCAGCGGACCGAGCGGCAGCGGCAAGTCCAGCCTTCTCATGCTGCTCAAGCATGCTGTCGGCGGTGACGCCATCCTCACGCCGGCCGTGCGCGATCATGTCCACTCGGTGTGTGCGGAGGTCCTCGTCGGCGACGAACACCTGGCGCTCCGGAGGCTGATCGGCGAAGCTGGCAGCAACCAGGTGGACGTGCTCGACCCCGTCACACTGGAACTCCGCGAAAGCCTCATCATCCGCGCCGAGGCCGGTCAGACAACCCTGTCCGACCGGCTGCTGAGCGCCTTGAGGTTCCCTCGTGCGTCAATTCCCGTGCGTCGGGAAGGCAAAGCAGCCAAGGCCAACGTGACCTTCCAGGCCCTGTTCGCCTACGTCTACCTCGAAGCGATCTACATCGACACCCAGATCGTTCGCCACCAGCAGACCTACTTCGACGGGATGCGCCGAGCCCTGTTCGAGATCATCTTCGGACTGACGGACAGCGTGCTCTTGGATCTGAAGCAGCGCTCGGCACAGCTCCTGACGGACATGAAAACGAAGACCTCTGAGCACGACAACGTCAGCAACTTCCTCCGAGAGTCGGACTCACGAAGTGATGACGCGCTCCGTGCGGAACTCGTTCAGCTACGCGAGATGCTGTCCCTCGCCGAACGTACCCTCAGTGATCTGCGCTCAGAGCTGGAGGAGAGCAGCGCGGCAGATGCCGTTCTCCGGCAGGAGCTCCGTCGGGCCGTCGCTGGCGCGAGGGACGCCAACCAAGAGGTCGAAGCTGCACGCGAGTTGCTCGAAGCCCGTGAATCAGTCGTCGCTCAGGTCGAACTCGATCTCCTGCGCTTGGAGCGCTCCGCGTCCGCGATCGAAAAGCTGTCTCCATTCGACTTCATCGTCTGCCCTCGCTGCATGCAGCGGCTGGAAGGACGGCCGGTCCAAGAGGACCACTGCATTGTCTGTCTGCAACACGATCCCCCGGACGAGTCCGTCGACCCTGCAGCCATCCAGCAGACCCGGGAGGCCCTTGAGAGGCAGCTCCAGGACGCACAGGCTGTTCGCGAAGCTGATGCACAGGTTCTTGCAGCTGCGCGCGACCGCGTCCAGCAAGCCGACTTCCTCACCACCACCCTGCGACGGGAGCTGGACTTGCAGACCCGGGACATCGTCGCCCCCCGATTCGACGCAATCGCCAGTTCTAGCGCCCGCGTAGCCTCGCTCGGAGCGAGCATTGACGCCGTCACCCAGCTGCGTGATGCCTGGGCTCGCGCGCGGTCCATCAACCAAGAAGTCAAGGACCTCAAGGCGACCCGCACGCGCGTCCAGGCCGACGTCAAGAGTCGCACCCTGGCCCTCGCAGCCCGCGGCCAACTCGTAGACGACCTGAGCCAAGAGTTCTTCACTCTGCTCGCCGAGCTGCACCTGCCTTGGGTACAGACGGCGGTCATCGACCCGAAGACCTATCTGCCGGTGATCGACGGCAGTCCTTTCGAGAGCCTGCAGGCTTCCGGCGGCGGCATCACGACATGCGTGAGCATCGCCTACAGCCTCGCCCTACTGGAATTCGGGCTCACCCACCCTGATGTCCTCGTCCCCTCTCTGCTGATCATCGACTCCCCGCGCAAGGCACTGGGCAACAACCCAGACGACCAGGAACGCGGAAACCGCATCTACGACCGCTTCAAGACACTCGCAGACGCCTACGGCGACCGGGTACAGCTGATCATCGCTGACAACGACACCGCCCCCATCCCTAGCGACACCTTTAGCACCATCCCCCTCGACTACAACCGCCCCATGGTCCCTGGCGTAGCACACCCTGGTCCTGAGCATGTCCACCGTGCCGAAGACGGCTATGGGGCATAGTCGGCCGTTCCTAGTGGTCGGGCTGGTAGCAGTAATCCTGGACACGACCCACTTGGATGTGTCGGCGTCGTTTGTTAAACGCTAATGCGGACAGGTTCTCGCTGCATGTCACTGAGGCGCCGCAGCAACCGGGATAGCGCCCCGCTTCAGGTTGAGGATCTCAGCGGGAAGGCCCAGGTCGTTCATAATCTTCTCAATGGTCTTCTTCATCGGGTGGCCCTCGATATAAGGGCTGATCGCGTTCGCAGCCTGCAGAAGTGCGACCGGGACCCACAATCGCTCGACTATCACCTCCACGCCCTGCGGCTCCGTCGCGAAGTACAACATGTCGTCCTTCTCGACCACGAACGGGTTCGCCGTGTACGCAGTCGTGTGGGACAAGGCAGAGTGGTGCCGGTACACCGGATATATCTCCGGAGTCCCTTACGCCTTGGCGAGGTTGTCGAAGTTCGACAGCTCGCCGAGTAGCCGCTTGTGCAGCTTCTCGTCGGCCTCATCCGCGAACTCGAGTGGCGCTGTCTCAACCGTTACGGGGTCGGGCAAGTTCCACGTCGCATTGACGTTGTTGGCTAGCTTGGTGCGGTGCTCGTCGGAGTACGCGCGGATAGCCCTCAGCGCCGACCACCCGTTGTCGACGAGCCAGTTCATCGCGTACGCATGACCGATCAGGTTCCTAATCAGGGGCGCGGCTTCCACGCTGAAGCCGTCGTCGTAGAGCCGGACGACCGCCTTCGCTGTGCGGTTGGTGAATTGCCACCAGCCCATCAGCATCGGCATCATCGACATGTCACGGACAGCGACGGTCACCCCGGTACCGACAACCTTGTCCGCTTCGGCGAGCAACAGCGGGACGACTGCACGGCAGCGCCTAAGGCACTGCTCATTCGGTCCGAACTTGTAGGTCATGATCCTGAATGTAGCTTGCGAGCCAGTCCCGTGGCCTGCACACTTGCGACTTCTGATGCTCTGCCAGCTGCCCACCGCTCGGCGGCCGCGAGGTCCGGCGCACTTCCCTGTGGAACACGGGCGAAGCCGTCCCACGACTCGAGGTTTCTCGGCCCCTCGGCCGCAGGTGGCTGAGCCCTGCCGCACATGGGGCCATGGCACCGGTAGACGTCCATGGGCGCGCGCCGCCGCTTGTAGGGAGCGAGCCGATCGTCGGGGTCGATGCATGTAGGACCACCTGGGACGGCTGGTCCGGGACGGCTGTGCCTGTCCACGATCTCCCCGGGGCGGGTCGGTCTTCCCGTACTCACTGTCACGACACCGCAGTCATGTTAGTGCTCGAGTGCTCATGATCAGCGACGTCCGCCTCTGCTCCTGAAGATCCGTAGAAAGCACAACACGAGGACGCTACCGCAGTCAGTTGCGCCAGGAGCCCGTGCTTCGGTGGAAAGATCAGGAAGCCCGCCCCTCAATACGTTGCCTCTGCGGGGACTCGTGCGGTGAGATGAGTCGTGCGCAAACAACGGGGACTTGTGATTCTGGGAGGCGTAGCGATTGCTATGGCTGCCATCTGTGCGGTGCTGCTTGTATGGCGCGGGCCCTGGTGGGCTGACGGCGAGTACCTCAGTGACAAGGAACTGCGCACCGGTTCGGCCGCGCTGGTCACTGGCTTTCGGACCTCGGTCGTGCAGCTGTTCGCCCTCTTCGGGGCGGGCATCGCCCTTCTGTTCACCGCATTCAACTACCGACTCACCCAGCGAGGCCAGGTCACTGAGCGCTTCACTAAGGCATTGGAACGCCTCGGCTCGGCAGAGATGTACGTACGAATCGGAGGTCTCCTGGCCCTAGACCAGATCGTCCAAGATGCCCCTGGCCAGGCAGAGCACGCGACGCAGGTACTGAAAGCCTTCGTACGGGACCGGGCCGCTCGCGGTGCCGCCCCAGCACCTCCAGTTGCCCGATCCATGCGCATTGCCGAGGCACGTCGGGCCGCTCACGGCAGGGGTGGGGTAGCCAGCATCCCGGCCGCCTCCGTACGCACAAGGCCCGATGCAGACATACAGCAGGCGTTGACCGCACTCATCGGACCACCGACCCAGCCGGGCGGGCACCCAGACGACAGCATCTGGGAGTGGAACGGGGGCTCTGAGCACGTGGATTCGGGCAGGAAGATCGATCTTGGTGACTTGAACCTCGCCGGAGCCAACTTTCACCGCGCGGACCTGTGTGGAGTCCGGTTGGACGGTGCCGATTTGAGCGGGGCCCGAATGACTCGGGCATACCTGCAAGGTGCCAGCCTGGAGGGGGCGAACCTGACGGGGGTTGAGATGTATCGGGCGAACTGCAACGGGACCCGGATGGACGACGCGGATCTCACCAATGCCTACATCGACGGTGCAGACATGGCGAACGCCTACGGGCTGGCAGTGGAACAAGTGCTGGTGGCGGAGGTGACTAGCCGGACGTCACTTCCGAGTTATATCGCGCAGGACCCCCGTGTGCTCGCGCGTATGGCGGAAGTGGAGAAGATCCTCGAAGACGAGTGGGCAGGTGCTCACCGCGCAAATGCCGAAAGGACTGCTTCGCTCCCGGTAGGCGAGTGAACGTGCTGAAACCCTTCAGTTGAGCAGGCCCCGCCGTCGGGGCTTGTTCAAGGGATCGGGCTCGTACAAGGCCAAGAGCACAGCTTCCGCGCGGTCCGGCGACTTCATGCCGCGGGCCTTCATCGCCTTCTTGCTCTCGATCTGGGTGTAGCCGCTCGTCGTGGAGAGCTGCGCAGCCGCCTTCTTATCGACGTGCAGGCGCAGCCGCCCCGGCCGGACGACGACAGTGAGACCGGCCGTGGACGGGCCCTGACGACGCGTGGTGCGTGCACCCGCGCGGGTGCGGAGAGGCCGGCCCGGTTCTTCCGGCCTACCGTTCAGCGACACGGTCCCTTGGGATGTTCTGGACCCAGGCCGTCGGGGTCGTCACCTCAGGAACCTGCGAACCGCCGGATTCGCGTGGTCGACACACCAGGGCTGCCCGCTGAGCCTCCCCGGCTGGGCGGAACATAGCCGCCGAACGCCGGTTACCCAAACCGGCGATTCTGCGGACCATTGTTCCTCCCACCACCAGTCGCCGAACACCCGGGATACGGAAGGCAAGGGCTAACCGCCGCTACACACAGCGACCATCAAAGACACCCGTGCGGTTCCTTCTGCTCATGATCGGCACTCGCACGCAGTGCTCATCTCGCGCGGAATCCGCCGTTTCTGCAGGAAGCCGTGCTCACCAAACTGCGGTCCCTACACCGCGGCCGCCGCCCGGCGCGGGCTGGCCGTCGGGACAGGTCCTAGGCGTGCTGCGCGGCGCCCGCCAGCACCCGGCGCAGGCCCTCGGTGAGCTGGTCGGCGCGGGTGGCGGTGTCCGGGTCGAAGAGCCACTGCACCATCAGGCCCTGGAGGAGGGTCTGGTAGAGACGGCCCTCGGTGTCGACGGTCTCCTTGTCGAGGTCGGCCTCGGGGACGTCGGTGAACAGCGGCAGGATGCCGGAGCGGCCCTCCTCCTGGGCCTGCGCGAGGAGCTTGCGCACCTCGGGCAGCCGGTCGCCCTGGAGGATCAGCTCCAGGCTGAGCAGCCAGGTGGGGCGGGAGGCCGGCACCGAGCGGATGATCTGCTCCCAGACCTCCTGGAACCGCTCCAGCGACCCGGGGGCCGATCCGCTCCCGGCCGCCGCCGACCAGGCGGGGCCGCCGCTGCCGCTCATCTCCTCGACGAGGGAGACATAGGCCTTCACCAGCAGCGCGTCCTTCGAGCCGTAGTGGTAGCCGATGGAGGCCAGGTTGGTCCCGGACTCCTTGACGATGTCGCGCGCGGTCGTCCGCACGAACCCCTTCTCCAGCAGGCAGCGCTTCGCGCCGTCGAGCAGATCCTCACGATGTCCCATGCCCTCCAGCCTACCCGCGGATCCATACATCCGTCCTATACGGATGACCTATACGGGCGACCTATACGCTCGTACTAGACAAGCGTTTAAGACGTGTGTACATTCGTGGTCATGACGAACTCGACGAGCACGACGACCCGGGCCGGTCTCGCCGGCCGCCGCGAATGGACCGCCCTCGGCGTGCTGATGCTGCCGCTGCTGCTGGTCTCGATGGATGTCTCGGTCCTCTACTTCGCCATCCCGGCGATCAGCGCGGACCTGGAGCCCACCGGCACCCAGCAGCTGTGGATCTTCGACATCTACGCGTTCGTCCTGGCCGGGCTGCTGATGACGATGGGCTCGCTCGGCGACCGCATCGGCCGCCGCCGGCTGCTGCTGATCGGCGCCGCCGCCTTCGGCACCGCCTCCCTCGTCGCCGCCTACGCGAACAGCGCGGAGACCCTGATCGCGGCCCGCGCGGTGCTCGGCATCGGCGGCGCCACCCTGATGCCCTCGACCATGGCGCTGGTGCGCACGATGTTCACCGACCCCGGTCAGCGCGCCAAGGCGATCGGCATCTGGTCCGGTGTGATGACGGCCGGCATCGCCCTCGGCTCGGTGCTCAGCGGCATCCTGGTGCAGTACTTCTGGTGGGGCTCGGTCTTCCTGGTCAACCTGCCCGCGATGGCGCTGCTGCTGGTGCTCGGCCCGATCCTGCTCCCCGAGTCGAAGAACCCCGCCCCCGGCCGCTTCGACCTGATCAGCGTGCCGCTGTCGATGGCCGCCGTGCTCCCCGTGGTCTACGGCCTCAAGGAGATCCCCTCCGAGGGCGTCCACCCGCTCTACGTCGCCTCGATCGCCACCGGTCTGTTCTTCGCGGCCCTGTTCGTCCACCGCCAGCGCACCGCGGCCTCCCCGATGATCTCGCCCGCCCTCTTCCGCGGCCGCGGCTTCGCCCCCGCCGTCGTCCTCAACCTGATCTCCTCGTTCGCCATGATGGGCTCGGCCTTCTTCACCACGCAGTACCTCCAGTCGGTGCTCGGCAAGAGCGCGATGGAGGCCGCCCTGTGGGCGCTGCTGCCCTCGCTGCCGATCGGCATGGCGGCCCCGATCGCCACCCAGCTGGTGCAGAAGGGCGTCAACCGGGCCTACGTCGTCACCGCCGGCTTCGCCATCGGCGCCGCGGGCTACGGGATGCTGGCCGTGGCCGGTACGGACTCCCTCTGGCTGATCCTGGCGGCCTGCGCGGTCCTCTCCTCCGGCATCGTGATGGTGATCTCCCAGATGACCGACCTGGCGCTGGGCGCGGCCCCGGCGGAGCAGGCGGGCGCCGCCTCCTCGCTGCTGGAGACCGGCTCGGAGTTCGGCGGGGCGCTGGGCATGGCGACGCTCGGCTCCATCGGCACGGCGATCTACCGCCACGACATCCCGGCCGGTGCCCCCGCCCCGGCCCACGAGACCCTGGGCGGCGCGCTCGCCGTCGCCGGTCAGCTCCCCGGCCGGACCGGAGAGGCCCTGGTCACCGCGGCCCGCGAAGCCTTCACCCACGGGATGCAGGGCGCGGCCCTCGCCGGAGCGGCCCTGCTGGTCCTGGCCGGGATCGCGGCCACGGCGACCCTGCGCCGGGTGAGCGTCCGGGCCGACGAGGCGGCCGAGGCGGTCGCGGAGACCGAGCAGGCGCAGCCCGAGAAGGTGCTCGCCTGAGCGCCGGGCGGCACGCGAAAGGCGCCGGGTGAGCTGGGAACTCCAGCTCACCCGGCGCCTTCCGGTGCCTCGCGTGAGTCTCGCCGTCGGCGGCCGGGCGGCCCCGGCCTCCGGCGCGTCAGACCAGGTTCACGGAACGGGCCGAGGTGGCCCCGATCTCCGCCGAGACCTCCGCGAGCACCCCGGCCGGAACCGTGTCGTCCACGGTCAGCACGGCAAGCGCCTCGCCGCCCACGCCCGCGCGGGCCACCTGCATACCGGCGATGTTGATGCCCGCCTCGCCGATGACCCGGCCCACCGTGCCGACGACACCGGGACGGTCCTCGTAGCGCAGGACGACCATGTGGTCGGCGAGCGCGAGGTCGACGTCGTACTCGCCGACGGCGACGATCTTCTGCACGTGCTTGGGTCCGGCCAGGGTGCCGGAGACCGACACCTCCTCGCCGTCGGCGAGGGTGCCGCGCACCGTGACCACGTTGCGGTGGTCGGTGGACTCGCTGCTCGTGGTCAGCCGGACCTCGACACCGCGCTCCTGCGCGAACAGCGGCGCGTTGACGTAGGAGACCGTCTCGTCGACGACGTCCTCGAAGACGCCCTTGAGCGCGGACAGCTCCAGGACCTTCACGTCGTGCTGGGTGATCTCGCCGTAGACCTCGACGTCGAGGCGGACGGCGACCTCACCGGCGAGCGCCGTGAAGATGCGGCCCAGGCGCTCGGCGAGCGGGAGACCCGGCTTGACGTCCTCGGCGATGACGCCGCCCTGGACGTTGACCGCGTCCGGCACCAGCTCACCGGCGAGGGCCAGGCGCACCGACCTGGCGACGGCGATGCCCGCCTTCTCCTGCGCCTCGTCCGTGGAGGCGCCCAGGTGCGGGGTGCAGACGACCTGGTCGAACTCGAAGAGCGGGGAGTCGGTGCACGGCTCCTTGGCGTACACGTCCAGGCCCGCGCCGGCGACCCGGCCCTCCTTCAGCGCCGAGTACAGCGCCTCCTCGTCGACGATGCCGCCGCGCGCGGCGTTGACGATGCGCACGGTCGGCTTGACCTTGTGCAGCGCGTCCTCGCCGATCAGGCCGAGCGTCTCGGGGGTCTTGGGCAGGTGGACGGTGATGAAGTCGGAGACCTCCAGCAGCTCGTCCAGCGTCAGCACCTTGACGCCCATCTGCGCGGCCCGCGCGGGCTGCACATACGGGTCGTAGGCGACGACCTTCATGCCGAAGGCGGACATGCGCTGGGCGACCAGGGCGCCGATGCGGCCGAGGCCGACGACGCCGAGGGTCTTCTCGGCCAGCTCGACACCGGTGTACTTGCTGCGCTTCCACTCACTGTTCTTCAGCGCGGCGTTGGCCTGCGGGATGTTGCGGGCGGTGGCGAGGAGGAGACCGCAGGCCAGTTCGGCGGCGGTCACGATGTTGGAGGTCGGGGCGTTGACGACCATCACGCCGGCCTTGGTGGCGGCGGAGACGTCCACGTTGTCCAGGCCGACACCGGCGCGGGCGACGACCTTGAGCTTGCGGGCGGCGGCGACGGCCTCGGCGTCGACCTTGGTGGCCGAGCGGATCAGGATGGCGTCGACGTCGGCGATGGCGGGGAGCAGTTCGGCCCGGTCGGCGCCGTTGCAGTGCCGGATCTCGAAGTCCGGACCGAGTGCGTCGACGGTCGCGGGCGACAGCTCTTCAGCGATGAGTACGACAGGTTTCGAGCTCACGTGAGTCCTCACAAATCCAATGCGTGCGGACGGCCGTCCCGACGGCCGCAGGCGGTGGAGTGGGCGGGATGCTAGCCGCGTGGAAGACGCACGACGCTGTGGGCCTGACGCGTTGTTGTGCAGCAGTGTAGTGGCGTCGCGTGCGTCGTATTACGCCGCTGCGGAAGGATCACCCGTCCGTGGCTGGACGGGGTGGACAACGCCGCCGGTCCGCCGTGGGAGGCGGCGCCGCCCCGGGTGCGGCGAAGGGGCCGGAGCACCCGCTCCGACCCCTCTGCCCGGAGGCTTACGCCTCCTCGTCGACCCAGCTCATGAGCTTGCGCAGCTCCTTGCCGGTGGTCTCCAGCAGGTGCTCGGAGTCCTGCTTCTTGTACTCGTTGTACCGCTTGAGGCCGCCGTGGTACTCGTCCATCCAGTTCTTGGCGAAGGTGCCGTCCTGGATCTCGGCGAGGACCTTCTTCATCTCGGCCTTGGTGGCGTCGGTGATGATGCGCGGGCCGGTGACGTAGTCGCCC
>NZ_JBSFSI010000033.1:0-66943 GCF_053589675.1 Streptomyces sp. NPDC003284 | reverse complement strand
CCCCGACATGGCCCGGATGTACGCCTCGGTCGCCTCACCCTCCGCCCCCGACACCGTCGCCCCCGCCACATCCGCGACCGCCCCCTGCAACCCGGACAGGAACCGCACCAGCTCCAGATGCGGAACCACCACCTCCGACCGCACCCGCTCCGGCGAACCCTCAGGAACCGACATCCCCGTCAACGCGATCACCAGACCATTGACCGCAGGATCCACAGCCACCCAGAACCACCCGCAAGTACACATCTGCCGACCGGAGCAGGCTGATACGTGAACACACCCACAGCACCTGCGCCGTGGAGGGTAGGCACCCTCTCTACGTCACACGGATCCACCGGCCGAAAGGTTCACCAGCCGGTAACGAGGGGAACGCGCCACGGGAGGAGGAGTGGTGTGGGACGGGCGTGAGACATGTGTACGGGAACGACGAAGGGCGTGCCCCGGCACCGGGAGAACCGGGGCCGGGGCACGCCCGGACGCGCAGGGGTCGGACGTCAGCCGTGTGGGGACGCGTCGTCGTCCGTGGCAGCGGTCTGCCGGTCCACCGGCTCGACGAGGGAGTACATGACCGAACGCTGCTGCTTGTGCCGCCGGATACGGCCCTTGGCGACCAGGGCCTCCAGGGTGTTCCGCACCACCTGCGGTGTCGGATTGCGGTCCGGGTGCTTCTCCAGCAGTTCGTCGCGCAGTTCCTTCGCCAGACGCGGCTCGTCGTACGCGCCGAGCAGTTCCCGCAGGAGATCTCCGAGCAGCGGCTGACGCGACTTCCCCTTCGCGGCAGTCCTCGGGGTGCTCCGGCCGGCCCGTGCGACCGGGGACCCCGCCGTCGTACGACGTGTCGGGGTGCCCGCGGCAGCGGTCCTGAGGCCGCTTTCGGGCGCCTCGGGTGTGAGAGCGGGCTCACCCTGGGCCTGCTCGGGCAGCCGGGACGGGTCCGACGTCGCGTCATACCGCTCCGCGAGGGTCAGGATGTCGACCAGAAGGCCTTCCTCCTGCTTCAACATCTTGATCTTCTCGGCCAGTTCCTGCTGGCGACGACGATTCTCCTCCAGGTCCGATGCGGCCTGCTCGACATACCGCGATCGGAGCGTGGCGGCTGATTGGCTGGTCACAACCGTTCACTCCTTTGTATATGGATGACGTTGCGCATGGTACCCACGCCGGGAGACCTGTGCTGAGGAGTGCGCGTCACGGGGGACCGGGCGAAACATCGTGCTGTCGGTGTGAAGTGGTGTGCCACCTCGGCCGTACGGTCCCGATTCCGGTGCCATTCCAGTGTGCCCGCAGGCGATCTCGACTGCGATCCGGGAAACCTCCCCCAAAGGAAACTTCCCCCGAACGGTGTCCCGGAACCGGACCCGTTCCGGTGCGTGCCGCTCGGTGCGCGGTCTCCGGCCATGATCGTTCAGCGTTCCGCGCGCTCGTGGGCCTGACCTGCGGCTTCCTTGGCGGATCCATGGTGCACCGGTCCATGGCCGGGCACGACGACGTCCGCGTCGATGCCTTCGAGCGTGGTCAGGGCGGCGAGGGCCGCAGCCCGGTCGGTGTGGAACATGTCCGGCAGCAACTGGGGGCCGGTGACCTTCGAGGTCGGGTGTCCCGTGACCAGGGCGTCCCCGCTGATCAGGATGCCGCTGCCGGGCAGGTGGTAGGCGCAGTGGCCTCTGGTGTGACCGGGAGTGTGCACGGGGGCCGGGGATCCGGGCAGGTCGAGGGGGCCGGGCGCGGGGAAGGCCAGGGGCTCGGCCACCGGGACGTGCTCCGTGCCGCCGGACCGCAGTGCGTGCACGGCCCACGGCAGCACACCGGGGCGCCAGGCCTGGGCGAGCACCTGACCGATGGACACCTGGTGCAGGAAGTCGCGGCGGGCGTGCGGCACCTCCTCCTCGTGCATCAGCACCGGCACGCCGTGGGCCGTCCGCAGCCGTTCGGCCGCCCCGATGTGGTCGTTGTGCGCGTGGGTGACGAGGACGGCGGCCACCGATTCCGGACGCAGACCGAGCATCCCCAGCGACATCAGTACGGCGTCGTGGTCGCCGGGGTAGCCCGAGTCGACCAGGACGCAGCTGTCGCCCTCCTTGACGATCACCCAGTTGGTGTTGCTCCCCGAGACCGCGTAGACCTCGTCACCGACGTGCACGACGTCCTCGTCGCGCAGTTCCTTCGGCATGTCTTCCCTCCCCTCGTACGGCCGGTGGACCGGGGCGCGGTCCACCGGCCCCTTGCGGAAGGGCGCGGCGGACGGCTCGGCCCCGTCATCAGCCCGGCGGCCGACGTGTGACCCCCGCCGCGTCACCGCGGCGGGCGCAGCATCTGCTGCATGTGTGCTCAGCGCGCACTACATGCGTAGTGTGTCATATGTTGTCCGGACCGCCGCGGCCGGCCAGGAGCTTCTCCAGGTCCGCGGGCGGGAGATCCGCGGGGGTGGCGCCGGGCGGGCCGAGGATGATGTCGCCCAGCTCCTCGGTGACGGCCTGGAACAGGCCCATGTCCCACTCGGTCTCGGAGGTGGCCAGGTGCGCGGGGGTGCCGCTGCGGCGGATGAGTTCCGCGAACGCGGCAGGGGACGTGATGTTCAGGGAACGCGCGCCCTCGGGGCCCGCCTTGATCGTGTGCGGGGTGTTCATCGGGATGGCGTAGAAGTCGCCGGACCGCAGGGTGAATGTGTCGGGTCCGGCCCACACCGTCAGGCTGCCCTCGACCACCCAGATCCGCTCCTCGTAGCCGGTGTGCAGATGCAGTGGTGTGCCGGCGTCGCCGGGCAGGACGACGTCCGAGAGGTCGTGGCGGCCGTCCGTCTCCTCCGCGGATGTGAGGATGGACAGGCGCAGGTGCTGACCGAGGACGAACCGGCGGTCCTGCGGAACCGGCGGCGGCGAGGGGAAGTTGCTCACGATGACGGGATCCTGACTGAATGTGAGGATGGCGAGGTGTCCGGCCCGGATGGCGCGTGGGCGTGTCGAAGGGGGAAGTCCGGACAGGGCCGCTGACGACAGGGACCCTATACCCGGGCACACATTTCGCGTGGACGGAGAGGCGATGACGACACATATTTCTGACTCCGGTCAAACCTGGCGGGGCGCCCGCCGGATGAGCGCGGCGGACGCCCGGTCCGCCGTCCTCGCGGCGGCCACACGTCTCTTCGTGCACCGCGGCTACCGCAATGTGACGGTCGGCGACATCGCGCGCGAGGCCGGTACGGCGCTGCCGGCGGTGTATGCCGGGGCGGGCGGCAAGGCGGCGATCCTGACCACCCTGATCGACGAGGGGAGCCATGATCCGATCGTGGAATGGACCCTGGACGCGGTGCGCGCCTGCGGTGACCCGGGAGAGGTGATCACCTTGCTCGTGCACGGCATCCGCGTCGACAACGAGCGGTACGAAGACCTTGTGCGTGTCATGATCACGGCGGCAGCGCTGGAGGACACGGCCCGGCAGACACTCGACCGGTCCGACCAGTACTACCGGCAGTCCCTGGGCGTGGTGGCCACCCGGCTCGCCGATCTGACCGCCCTCAGGCCGGGGCTGACGGCGGAGCGGGCGACGGACATCCTGTGGTTCTACCTCGGCCACCATTCCTGGCGCCTGTGTGTGTCCGACCAGGGCTGGTCCTGGGAGGAGGCGGAACGGTGGCTGGCCGAGCAGGTGCGGGCGGCGGTGCTCGGAACGGCACCCCGGAGGGCGAAGGGGACGGCGGCGGGGGCCGGGTCCGGCACTCTCCCGTGCCGGACCTGAGGCCACCGCCACCGGATCTTCGGTGCCCCGGTCCCTCGGGTCCCTGCGCCGCTCCTGATCGGCCGGTTCGTCGGGTGGGGCCACGGTGACGTTCCGGCCGGGGATCTTCCGTCGCAGTAGCGAAGTCAGTGGCCCGGAATACATGACACACGTGTGTCTTCCAGGTACGACATCGTTCGTGCTGTTCACTTCAAGCGTACGCTCAGGCAAGGAACGTGACCGGCTCGACACTCCGTGAACTGCCCGCCGTTCCTCTGGTCTTGACAGAAGCCGCGCCTCACCACAGCCTATGGCCACCAGCTATGGCAACGTTGTCAGACCTCGGAGCCGCACCGCCCCAGGTCCGCTCGTGCCACCCGCCCACCCTGTGATTGGACGACTCACATGGCCGACCAGGCGAGTCCATCGCACCGCCCCTCCCGGCGCACCGTCGTGGCCACCGGCTCCACGCTGCTGGCCGGGTTCAGCCTCGGGACGGTGTTCCCGGCCGCCGCGGGCGCCGCCGAGCCCGCCGCGGACCGGACCGCCTCCGGCCCCACGGCCACCGGACCCGCCGCCTCCGGCGAACTCGCCGCGTACCGCCCGGTCGAGGTCTCCTCCCAGGCGTACGCGCCCACCCCGGCCGAGTTCGCGGTGGACGGCATCGGCGACCGGGGCGTGCGCGGCACCGGATGGCGCGCCGGGGCGGGCGACGACCCGCAGTGGATCTCGGTGGACCTCCAGGCGGAGTGCCGGGTCGACTGGATCCGCCTCACCTTCGAGGCCGACGCGAGCGACCCGGTGTTCACCCCGCCGAGCAGCGGCAACCCGCACCAGGGCACCACCGGCAAGGAGATCCAGTCGAGCTACGCGACCGAGTTCGTCGTCGAGACCTCGCAGGACCGCCGTTCCTGGACGAGCGTGTACCGCACCACCGCGGGCACCGGCGGCCGCGTCGACATCCAGCTGCCGCGGCCCGCCGCGGCCCGCTGGGTGCGGATGACGGCCCGGCGGCGCTCCAGCCCCCTCCCGCTCGGTGTCAACGGCTTCGAGGTGTACGGCACCGTCGGGGGCCACCGCCCGGCGGCCACCGGCTGGACCGACTGGGGCGTCCACCACACCCCCGCACCGGCGCTCACCGTCGCCGCCGACGGCACCGTGCCCCTGGAGTCCGGCTGGACCCTCACCCTGGACGACCGGGCGGGCGGCGACGGCGCCCACCTGTCCACCACCGGCGTCGACACCAGCCGCTGGCTGCCCGCGACCGTGCCCGGCACCGTCCTCGGCTCCCTCGTCGAACAGGGCAAGCTCCCCGACCCGGTCGCCGGGCTGAACAACCTGCGCGTCCCCGAGGCGCTGTCCCGCCACTCCTGGTGGTACAAGCGCGACTTCGAGCTGCCACGCGGATTGCGCACCGGCGCCGGACGGCACCTCTGGCTGGAGTTCGACGGCGTCAACCACCAGGCGGACATCTGGCTCAACGGGCGGCAGGCCGGCACCGTCACCTTCCCCTTCGCCCGCGCCGCCCTCGACGTCACCCGGCTGCTGGCGGACGAGGGCCGCAACGCGCTCGCCGTGCGGATCACCCCCATGCCGGTGCCCGGCAGCCCCGGCGACAAGGGCCCCGACGGCTCGGCGTGGGTGGACGCGGGCGCCGACCAGATGAACCGCAACTCGCCCACGTACCTGGCCTCTTCGGGCTGGGACTGGATGCCGGCCGTCCGCGACCGGGGCGCCGGACTGTGGAACCACGTCCGGCTGCGCTCCACCGGGCACGTCGTCATCGGCGACCCGCGCGTGGACACCGTACTGCCGCATCTGCCCGACCTGTCGGCCGCCGAACTGACCGTCACCGTGCCCGTCCGCAACGCCGACACCACCGACCACCGCACCACCGTCACCGCCGCCTTCGACGGCATACGTGTCTCCCGCACGGTCACCGTCCCGGCGGGCGGGAGCCTCGACGTCGTCTTCGCCCCGGACGCCTACGCCCGGCTGCGGATCAAGAACCCCGACCTGTGGTGGCCCAACGGCCTCGGCGAGCCCGTCCTGCACGAGCTGGCCCTCACCGCCGAGACCGACGGCACGGTCAGCGACCGGCGCACGACACGCTTCGGCATCCGCCAGTTCGGCTACGCCTTCGACACCCCGCTGCCCTTCACCCCGTCCGCCGACGCGTACACCCAGTCCGTGGACCTCGGCGCCCAGCACGCGCGGTACGTACGGATCCGCTGTCTGACCCGGGCCACCGGCTGGGGCAGCTCCCTGTGGGCCCTCTCGGTCCTCGACTCCGCCCGGCCCGGCACCGACCTCGCCCTGCACGCCCCCGCCGACGCCTCCAGCCAGGACCAGGAGGACCACGGCCCCGGCCGGGTCACCGACGGCGACCCGGGCACCCGCTGGGCCTCCGCCTGGCAGGACGACCAGTGGCTGCGCGTGGACCTCGGCTCGGCGCAGGACTTCGACCGGGTCGACCTGGTCTGGGAGCAGGCGTACGCGCTGACCTACGTGGTGCAGGTGTCGGCGGACGGCACCGACTGGACGGACGCGAAGGCCGTCGACAACACGGCCGTGCCGCTGCCCTTCAACAGCGGCGACGCCAGTCTGCGGGTGACCGACTTCGCCCCGCGCACCGCCCGGTACGTGCGCATCGACTGCGGTCTGCGCAACACCAGTTGGGGCAACTCGCTGTGGTCGCTGGCCGTCGTCGACAGCACCGCGCCCGGCACCGACCTCGCCCTGCACCGCACGGCGACCGCCTCCAGCGACGACGGCGACGGGCACCCGGCCGCGTATGCCACCGACGGCAACCCCGGCACCCGCTGGTCCTCCGCCTACGAGGACCACCAGTGGATCCAGGTCGACCTGGGCTCGGCCCGCCGCTTCGACCGGGTCGCGGTCCTGTGGGAGCAGGCGTACCCGAAGACGTACACGATCAAGGTGTCCGACGACGGGAACACCTGGAGCGACGTCACGACCGTCTCCAACACACCCGACCCGCTGAAGCTCAGCGTCAACGGTGTGCGGGTGCTGGTGCGCGGCGGCAACTGGGGCTGGGACGAACTGCTGCGCCGGATGCCCGCCGACCGGATGGACACGGCGGTGCGCATGCACCGCGACATGAACTTCACGATGATCCGCAACTGGGTCGGCAGCAGCAACCGCGAGGAGTTCTACGCCGCCTGCGACGCGCACGGCATCCTGGTGTGGAACGACTTCCCCAACGCCTGGAGCATGGACCCGCCGGACCACGACGCCTACAACGCCATCGCCCGCGACACCGTCCTGCGCTACCGCATCCACCCGAGCGTCGCCGTCTGGTGCGGCGCCAACGAGGGCAACCCGCCCGCCGCGATCGACCAGGGCATGCGCGAGGCCGTCGAGAAGGGCGCGCCCGGCATCCTCTACCAGAACAACTCTGCCGGCGGCATCATCACCGGCGGCGGCCCCTACGGCTGGGTGGAACCCGCCAGATACTTCGACCCGGCCACCTACGGCAGCAAGAACTTCGGCTTCCACACCGAGATCGGCATGCCCGTCGTCTCCACCGCCGCCAGCACCCGCCGGATGACCGGCGGCGAACCCGAGTGGCCGATCCGCGGCGCCTGGTATTACCACGACTGGAGCGAACACGGGAACCAGGCACCGCAGAACTACAAGGCGGCCATCGAGACCCGTCTGGGCACCGCCCGCGACCTGGACGACTTCGCCGCCAAGGCGCAGTTCGTCAACTACGAGAACTTCCGCGCCATGTTCGAGGCCTGGAACGCCCATCTGTGGGACGACGCCAGCGGCCTGATGCTCTGGATGTCCCACCCGGCCTGGCACAGCACCGTCTGGCAGACCTACGACTACGACTTCGACGTCAACGGCGCCTACTACGGCTCCCGTTCCGCCTGCGAGCCCCTGCACGTCCAGGCGGACCCGGTGGAGGGCAAGGTGATCGCCGTCAACCACACCCGGACCGCGCTGCGCGGGGCCTCGGTCACCGCCGAGACGTACGCCCTCGACGGCCGCCGCAGAGGACCCGTCCGCGGTGCCCGGGTGGACGTCCCGGCCGCCGCCACCACGCGGGCCCTGACCGCCGCCTTCACCGACGACCTGCCCGACCTGCATCTGCTGCGGCTGAGTCTGCGGAGCGCCGGGGGACAGACGCTGTCCCGCAACACCTACTGGCGCTACCGCACACCCGAGGCGATGCGCGCGCTCAACCGGCTGAAGCAGGTCAGGCTCGCCGTGTCCGCCTCCTCTGTCTCCCGCCACGGCGACCGCCGCGAGGCGACGGCCACCGTCCGCAACCAGGGCGGCGCCGTCGCCGCGATGGTCCGCCTCTCGCTGCTGGACGCCCACGGCGGCGAGCGGGTGCTGCCCACGCTCTACGGCGACAACTACCTGTGGCTGCTGCCCGGCGAGGCACGGACGGTCACCCTGTCCTGGCCCGCCGGGGACCGGGCGACGGCGGGCTGGATGCTGCGGGCGGAGGGATACAACACGAAGCCGGTGAACGCACGCCTGTGACGCCCAGGGACTTTGCCGTACGGGACACACCGTGACACAGAGACCTTGGACAGATACGTGTGACACCCTTAACATGTTTCTGCCTGAAGTCCAGGCCAGCTGAAGGGTGTTGATTTTTCCGTGAAGAAGATGTCCCGTCGTGTCCTGGCCGGTGCCGCCGGGGTCGCCCTGGCCTCCGGCGTCCTGCTCTCGGGCGGTACGGCCCAGGCCGCGACCGCCTCCATCGGCGCCGGCCGCGTCCAGCTCTGCGCACAGGGTAACTACGCCGCCTACCTGGTGTTCAACACGGCGAGCCACAGCCTGGGCGGGCAGCTCTCCGGCACCGTCGCTGCCGGGACCTGCCAGACCTTCAACGTCCCGAACTTCGGCGGCGGGCAGCAGACCAACATCGCCGTCCGTGGCAAGTTCAACACCAGCAGCAACACGTTCGCCGTCGACGATCTGAACGTGCCTCCCACGGCCGGCGGCTGGAAGCTGTTCGCCCGGGGCACCACGGGCAACGCCGGGGCCGACGCGTACCTCGTCATCGAGGCCGGCCCGCGCAGCTGAGCCACGACCGGCCGGTCAGGCACACGGGTGCCCGGCCGGCCGGACCCGTCTCAGCCGCCGTAGCGGTTGCAGGTGAGCACCTTGAGCGTGCCGTCGGTGAGACAGACGCGCACGAAGGCCGCTCCGCCGGGGACGTCCGCGTCCACCTGGATCTGGAAGGTGTGGGTGTTGCCGCAGGCGGTGTCCTGGGTCAGTGACTCGTTGTGCGACAGCTCGTGCCCGGCGCTGTCGAGGGTGTAGCCGATCGTGCTCCGGCAGGTCTCGTAGGTCGCGTCGCTGACCGACTTGTGCACCCCCTTCACCAGGACAGAGCGGGCGTACCAGGTGATGGTGCCGTCCGTCCACGTGTTGCCGTTGGCCACATGGAAATCGAGAGTGGTGGCGGCGCGCGCCTCGGCGCCGGGAGCGGTCAGCAGGGCGGCCGCGGTGAGCGCGGCGAGGCCGAGCCAGGTGCCGGTGCGCATGAGGTCTCCAGGGCGTCGGAAGGTCTCAACCGCCGTAGCGGTTGCAGCTGATGGCCGTGTAGTAGCCGTCGGCGAGGCAGACACGTACGAAGGCGGCCCCGCCCACTACGTCGGCGGGCACGACGAAGTCGAAGGACTTGGAGGTCGAGCAGGCCTCGTCCATCGGGTGCGAGGCGTTCATCGTCAGCAGGTCGCCGTGGCTGTCGAGGGTGTAGCCCAGGGTGTTCCGGCAGCCCTCGACCGTCGAGGCGACCGACTTCTGCACGCCCTCCACCAGAACCGACCTGTTGTAGAAGGTCACGGTGCCGTCCGTCCACGTGTTCCCGTTGGGGACGTGGAAGTGGTAGGCGACCGCCGGCCGGGCCTGAGCGGCGGGGGCGCCGGCGAGGGTGCCGGTGACGAGGACGGCCGCGCCGAAGCCGGCGGCCAGATGAGTGCGCATACGGTCTCCAGACATGGCGCGCGCCGGGCTTCCCACGGGAGGACGCTCCCACGATAGGGCGGTGGACCGGCACGCGTCCATGGCGCGACCGGCCCCCATCTTGCGTACCACGGCGAACACTTGTGCAAGCTTGTGCAGAACGGAGGAGGTCCCGCACGGTCCCCGGGGACCGTGCGGGACCTCCTCCGTCTCGACCGCTCCGGGCGCCTAGCGTGCCGCCTCTGCCCCCGTCGGCGGCCGGGGCAGGCTCTCGCCGGTGAACGCGCCCGCCGGCAGGTCCTCGGGCAGCAGCGTGGTGAGCGCCTCCAGGTCCGGCGCGGCAAGAGAGGCCAGCCGGCCCGCCTGGCGGGTCATCATGGTCTCCATCAACTGCCGGGCCAGCCGGGCGTTCCCGAAGGACCGGGTGCGCGGCAGGGCGTCGAGGTGGACGCGCAGCGCCTCGCGCGTCGCGGGCGCGCACACGTATCCCGCCGCGCTCGCCTGCTCGTCGATGATGGAGAGCAGTTCGTCGGTGGAGTAGTCCTCGAAGGCGACATGGCGGGAGAAGCGGGACGCCAGGCCCGGGTTGGAGGCCAGGAAGCCCTCCATCTCCGCCGGATAGCCCGCGACGATCACCACCACCTCGTCACGCCGGTCCTCCATCAGCTTCAGCAGGGTGTCGACGGCCTCCCGGCCGAAGTCCTGCGAGGAGTGGGCGGGCGTCAGTGTGTACGCCTCGTCGATGAACAGCACACCGCCCACGGCCTCCTCGAACTTCTCCGTGGTGAGCCGGGCCGTGTGCCCGATGTAGCGTCCCACCAGGTCGGCGCGGCTCACCTCGACGAGCTGGCCGCTGGTGAGCACACCGAAGGAGCGCAGCAGCTCGGCGTACAGCCGGGCCACCGTGGTCTTGCCCGTGCCGGGCGGCCCGGAGAACACCAGGTGATGGCTGATCGCGGGGGTGGGCAGGCCCACCGCCGCGCGCTGCCGGTAGGCGGTGAGCAGATCGACGATGCCGCCGACCTCCCGCTTGACCGCCGCAAGGCCGGTCATGGCGCGCAGCCGGGCGAGCGCGCCCGACTCCCCGGGCTCCTTCCTGACCTCCGCACGCACCTCCTCGGCCTCGTCGGCGCCCACGTCCTCGGGGACCATGAGCATCAGATCGGCCTCGCTCGCCTCCTGCTGCGCCGCCAGCCGCAGCGACTGCCGGTCGATCATCTCCTCGAAGACCTGGCGGGCGGCCCGGCCGTTGCCGAACGTCGCGTCCCGGCGCATCCGGGAGAAGCGGATGCCGAGCGCCTCCCGCGCGAGCGGATCGAGGACGTACCGGTGGGTGGCACACATGTTCTCGGTGATGGTGACCAGTTCCTCCACCGAGTAGTTCTCGAACTCGATGGTGCGGGTGAAGCGCGAGGCCATACCGGGGTTGGCGGCCAGGAAGTCCGCCATCTCCTTCGGATAGCCCGCGACGATCACCACGGTGTCGTCCCGGTGGTCCTCGATCAGTTTGACGAGGGTGTCGATGGCCTCCTGCCCGAAGTCGACGGAGGAGCCCTTGCTGTCGGACAGCAGGGTGTACGCCTCATCGATGAACAGCACCCCGCCCTGGGCCCGTTCGAAGACCTCCGTCGTCTTGATCGCCGTACCGCCGATCACCTGGGCGACCAGATCGGCCCGGGACACCTCGACGATATGGCCCGAGGACAGCATCCCCAGACTCGCCAGGATCCCGCCGTACAGCCGGGCCACCGTGGTCTTGCCCGTGCCGGGCGGCCCGGCGAAGACCAGATGGCGGCTCATGGGCGGGGCCGGGATGCCGAGCCGGGCCCGCCGCTGGGCGAGCTTGCCCAGGCTGACGAGCATCTCGACCTGTTCCTTGACGTTGTCCAGGCCGATGAGCGCGTTGAGTTCCGCGACCAGCGCGTTCTCCGGCTCCTGGCCCTCCCGGTCCTGGCCGCCGGGCCGGGCCGGGCCGCCGCTCGCGGCGACCTCCTCGGCGGGCGGCTCCGTACCGGAGTCCGGTGTCTTGTTGTCGAGGCTGGTCAGAGCGGACAGGGTGAAACCGGCACCCGGGCACGCGTGTCTCAGCCCGGCACCCCGGTTCGACCGCACGGTGCAGTCGGTCACCTCCACCGGGCCGTCCGACTCGATACGCACCCCGTCGCCGGTGTTCCCGCTGAACTCGCATCCCTTGAGCGCCGCCCGGCCGCCCGCCGCGACCAGCGCGCCGTGCCCGCCGGATCCCAGCACCCGGGTCCTGACCAGCGTCAGCTCGCCCTTGCCCTCGACGGCCGCACCCGACGCCGAGGAGCCGGAGATCTCGCAGTCGCGCAGCGTGCCCAGACCCTCAGCACCCACCGAGACACCCGAGCCGCCCGCGCCGCGCAGCGCCGAGTTCCCCAGGTGCGGGTTCCCGCCCGCCTCCACCCGCAGCGCGTGCCCGCCGCAGTCGCCGACCTCGCAGTCCTCGAACCGGCCGCGCGCCTGCCCGGCGACCTGGATGCCCGCACCGCGCGCCTCGGTGACCCGGGCCCGGCGCAGCAGCGGATTGGCGCCCGAGGCCACCGACACTCCGGTGCCGCCCGCCCGTACCACGTCCAACTGGTCGAACTCGGCGGCGGATTCGCCCTCCAGCAGCAGACCGGTGCCCTTGCTGTCCGTGATCCGGGCACCCGTGAAGGACGGGGTGCTGGAGTCCTCGACACGGACGGCCGCCTCGGAGGCACCGTCGAAGGCGCAGTTCGCGAAGTAGCCGCGGGAGCGCCCGGTGACATACGCACCGCTGCCCGCGGTCGCGGAGGTCTCGCAGTACGACAGCTGCGGGTCCGAGCGGTCGGCGACGACGAAACCGTGCCCGGCCGAGCGGTGCACCGCCACATGCGACAGCTCGGTGCGCACCGAACTCGACACATGCACACCGAGCGAGCAGTCCCGCAGCGTGGTCCGCACCACCTTCAGCGCCGTACCGCCCTCCAGCGCCACGCCGGGCTTCTCGGTGGATGTGATCTCGCAGTCCTCCACGACTCCGCGCGACTGCCCGTTGGCCAGCACGCCGTTGCCCCGGGCGTCGCGCAGCCGGCAGTTGCGCACCATCACCCGGCCCTCCTCGCTGACCACGACCGCCGACGTGCCCAGGTTCTCGATCAGGCAGTCCTCGATCACACTGCCCGTCGAACCGGCCTCCACCACACCCGCGCCGGCGGGGTTGGTGACCCGGCACGACCGCATCGCCAGGGAACCGCTGCCCCGGCTGAGCAGCGCCGTCCAGCCCGCCCCCAGGATCTCGCAGCCGTCCAGGGCGACCTGTCCGCGCACCGCGTCGATCACCGGCAGCTCGCCCTCACCGGCCCGCAGCAGCAGATCGGTGAGCATCACGGCGTCCGCGGCCAGCGTCACCGCCGCCCCCTTGGCCGGGGCGATCTCGACGCTGCCGCGCGGACCGTCGGCGACGATCGTCACCCGGTTCTGTACGACCAGGGTCTCCTGGTAACTGCCAGGCCGGACGCTGATAATCGCCCCCGGCCGGGCGCCGAGCAGTGCCGCGCCGATCGTCGTGTGATCGCAGCCGCCCTGCTGCCCGACGGTGATCAGATGGCGGGCCACGGCTGCTCCTTCCCCTCGTGTGCGGACGGCCGGGCCGGGGCGCCGGGGGGAGGCGCGGCGGGACCCGCGCCACAGGCACGGCGGTGCGCGCTCTGCATGGTGATTACCTCTTCGGGGTGGGGTACCCGGCCGGGCTGGTCGGCCGGGCCGTGCTCAGTGCTGTGTCCCGGCGGCCCACAGAACGCGGCCGTCGGTGGCGAGGATCGTGATGTTGCCGTCGTTCTGGAGGATGAGCCGGGCTCCGTCGTTGCCGCCCGAGCCGGCCGACCACCGGGTCTGCTGCGCGGCCGTCCGCACGACGAGGTCGCCGTCCGTCTGGAAGACGGCGTAGTTGCCCTGCCCCGGGGTCTGCGAGGACCAGCGGACCGCGCCGTTCTCGTCCGTGATGACCAGATTGCCGTCGGAACGCATCGTCAGGTGGGTCCGGTTGGAGGCGACGCTCTGCCCGGGGCGCAGGACATGGGTGCCGTTGACGACCTCGGTGGTCCACTTGGGGTCGGGCTTCGACTCGGGCTTCGAATCCGGCTTCGGCTCAGGCTCCGGCTTCGACTCGGGCTTCGATTCCGGCGCCGGGGAGTCGTTCCGCGTCGCGTCGGACGTGGTGGCGGCGGGGCTGGAGCCGGTGGCGTGGTCGTGGGGTGCGTCGGGGTCGGTGGTGGTGGGTTCGAGGGGGGTGAGGGGGGTTTCGGCGGGCACGGAGGCGACGGCGCGTGCCTGGGCCGTGGCGGGCTCGGCCACGGACGCCGCCGTGGCAGCGGTACCGGACGCGGCTTCACGTGCGCGGGCCGTGGCCGTCGTCGACCCGGACCCGGGCTTCGGCGCGGTGGCCGTGGTCCGCGCGGTGGCGGGGGTGGTGGCGGTCGCCTGGGTCGTGCCGTCGGGCCTCCCGGCGGTCGCGGTCGTGGCGGGTGCCGCGGCGGTCGCGGGCTTCGCGGGCGTGCTCTTGGCTGCCGCCGTGTGGGTGGTCGCGTTCTCGGTGGGTGCGGGCTTGGCCGCCGCGGTGTGCTGCGGCGCGGTCGTGCGGACCGGGGACGACACGTCCGACGCCACCGCGGGCGAGGCGTCCGAGGGCGACGTCCGGGCGCCTGCTGGAACACTCGCGGGCTGGTCGGCAGCGCCCGCCGGGTCCGCGGCGAGCGCCTGCGGCACAGTGGGGGAGTCGGCCGCCGGGTGGTCGGCCGCCGCGGCGGCCCGAGCGTGCCACGCACCCGCGTCCGGGTCCATGAGGCCGCTGGCGGGGCCGCTGCCGTCGCCCTCGGAGGAGGCGATCGGCAACTGGCCGGAAGAGGCGTCCGGATGCCGGTCCGGGGTGCCGCCCGGAAGCTTGGCGACAGGATCCGCTGCGCCCATGCCCTCGTAGGTACGCAGGTGGTCCTTGCCGTGCGAGGCGAGGAACGGCGTGGCGGCGATCACCGCGCCCGCGACCGCGGCGGCCACCAGGAAGGGCCGCTCGGTGACCCGCGCGGCGAACCCGGTGCCCGGAGTCCGGCGCGGACCCTGGGGCGTCCCGGCCGCCGCTGCCTCGCCGGACGCCTCGGCGCCGGCCTCCCGGCCCTCCTGGCCGGTGCCGCCCGGCCGCCAGGCGCCCGGATCCGCCTGCGGCTCCGGTTCCGGGCTGCGGGCCGCGGACAGGGCCGTGGCCAGCGCCCGCGCGGTCCTCTCGTCCTGCTCGGTGCCCAGCGGATCGGCCGGGGCGAAGGGGCTCATGCTCGCGCCGTCCGGCATCGGCAGTGCGGCGGCCCGCCGGATGCGGGCCGTGGCGGCGGAGGGAGCCGTTCCGGCCGACGTGGGCGGCCTGGTGGCGGACCTCGGCGTTCGGGGAGACATGGAACTCCTTGTGGGGTGTGGGCGGATGGCGGTGCGGAGGTGGTGGGCGGCGGAGGAGACCCGGCCGTGGTTCAGGACGGACCGGCGGGGGCGGCAGGGGACAGATCGAGGGCCGTGCGCAGCCGTTCGAGGAGGGCGGTGTCGGCGCCGGACAGCTCCGCCGTGCCGGACGAGCGGTCGTGCGGGGGCAGTTCGCGCAGCAGGCCGACCGTCGCCGGGCCGCGCCGTACGACGTCCAGGACGCGGAAGCCCGAGTGCCGGGAGAACAGGATCTCCCTGCCCTCCCCGTCCACGAGCGCGTCGGTACGGCGGCCGGTCACCGACCAGATGAGCACGTGATCGGCCGGTGGCGCGGGACAGGTGGCCTCCACCGCCGTACCCCGCACCGGCACCTCGCTGTCGAGGCGGGTTCCCACCAGATCGGGTGTCAGACGGGTGGTGAGCCCCGGGCCGGTGCTGACCACGGCCCCGCGATAGGAGGGGAGTCTGCGCAGTCCCCACTCCAGGCAGCGCAGCAACGTCAGCGTCGACTCGTCGTCGTCCGCCACGGCCGTGCCCAGTTCGGACGCGTCCACGGCGGTCAAGTACACATGCACGGCGGCCAGATGGGCGAGCGAGGCGCCTCCGGTGTCCTGTGCGCGCATACCGGGCATCCGCGTCATCGCCTGCGTGGCCGCCTTGGCGTGGCGCTCCCAGAAGGGGCCGAGCGAGGCACGGAGCCGCTCGTGGTCGGTCTGCGGGGCCGACGACTGCGGGGATGACGGCTGCGGGGATGACGGCTGCGGGGATGACGGCTGCGGGACCGCAGGCCGCGCGACCGGCGTGGGACGCGACCGGCTCTCCTCGGACGGGGGCGGTACGGGGGCGCGGACCGCGTTCTCTCTGGTGCTGGTGCTGGTGCTGGTGCTGGTGCTGGTGTCGACGCCGACGCCCGCGGTCGCGTACGCGGGCTCCCCGGAAGACACGTCCGGCACATCGGGTATGTCCGGCACATCGGGTACGTCCGGTGCCGGGGAGGCGACCGGGGCGTGAGCCGACGTGGTCGCCAGCGGAACCCCCGGCACAGGCGCCGCCGGTACGGAGCCCCCAGGCTCCGGCTCCCCCTCGGGACCGGACTCGTCCGGAGTGTGCGTCTGCGTCGCCCGCGCTGTCTGCTCCGGCGCCAGCAGCGAGAAGCCGTGCCGGACGGCGAGCCGCCGCAACCGGTCCATGCCCTTGGCGCCGAGTACGCCGTGGACGTGCACCACGGCCCGTTCCCGCTCCTCGGGCTCCATGTCCCGCAGGAGCGCGTCCAGATGCGGCCAGAGGGAGTCGTCCAGCGCGCGGCGGGGCGCGCCGAGGTCGACGGCCACCACGTCGTGCGCGACCGGCCGTTCCGACGCGGCGCGCGGCGGGCGGGTGCTGCGCGGGCCGATCCACAGCCCGGCCGGGGTCACCGCCGCCTTCCAGCGGCCGTCCAGCGGCAGCGCGTCCGGCTCCGCGCCCACCGTCCTCTCGTCGCCCAGCCCGGCCGGGGCACGCCAGGCGCCCACTCGGACCGGCGGCCGGACACCGTCCCTGACCGGCGGACAGACGACGGACTCCACGTACGGCCGCCAGGAGGGGGTGCCGTCGGCGCCGACCATACGGAGGGACACCGAGGTCTCACCGGGCACGGAACCCTCGGTGATCACCGGTATCCCGTGGGCCACTTGGGTCTCGGCGCCGATCAGATCGGCCACGGCCCGCCCGGTGCCGATCAGGTCCTGGCCGTCCAGGGACAGCAGCCGCGCCGACCGGCGCAGCCGCCCTGGCAGCGCGGCCAGGACGTCCGCCAGCGCCTCCGCGGGCACACCCGGGGCGCCGAGCAGCACATGGGGCCGGTCCGGGTCCGGCGGTACGGCGTAGGGCAGGGCGTGCACCACCGGAGCGGTGGCCTGGGCCGGGCGGACCAGGAGACCGGCCGGGACCGCTTCGACCACGTGTCCGTCGGCCGTCTCCCGGCCGACCCGCTCCAGCGCGGGTTCCCAGTCGGGGACCGGCAGCCGGCTGCCGACCCGCCGGGGCACCTGCCCGGTGGAGAAGTGCCACCAGCCCCCGGGCGCGCCGGGCAGGTCCGGCGAGAACAGGGAACCGTCCGGTACGACGACGGCGGCTCCGGCCGTGGCCAGTACGTCGAGGCCCCAGCGTTCGCACAGCAGCCGGGCCGCCGAGTGCCGCCCGCCGGCCTCGTCCGCGCCCGCCGACATCACCAGCCGCAGCACACGTATGTCGGCCTTCCGGCTCTCCTCCAGTGCCGGTGCCAGCTCGTCGCACAGGGTGTCCACGCCTCCGTCGCCCAGGGACGACCCCACCACGACGACGACCTCGTCCTGCCCCGCGGGCCCCAGCAGGCCGGCGAGGTCCGTGAGCGGCGCGGGCGGCCGGTCGCCCAGATGCACCAGGTGGACGCGTTCGCCGCCGGGCGTCACCGTCAGCGGCCGGGCCGTACGGGCACCGGCACGCCCGGCACGCCGTCCGGCACCGCGCCGGATCATCGCCTGCTCCCTGCACGGCTGATGGTCATGCGGTCCTCACAGCTCTGGTCGCGTCGGTGATGTCACGGTCACACCGGCACCTATGTGTTCTTGACACATGGGTGAGTCCGGTACGGTGCTGACCGGCCGCGCCAGGCCGGAGATACGGAGCGGGAAACCCGAAGGTGTTCCGTACGCTTCGGTGTCGCATGTGGTGTCCGGAGCCGACCCGTCGCCACATGTGAGGTGCCGGACACGAGCTTACCCGCCGCCGCCGTGACCGGCGACGGATGTCTCAGGGCCCGGAACCATCGGTCCACCACGCTCAGGGGATTCAGCGTATGAACGACGAGAGCACCTCCTTCCGTCCCGCCCGCGGGCGAGTCCGCCGACGGGGCCTGCGGTCCGCCGTCGCGATGCCGCTCCTCGGCTCACTGGCCGCCTTCGCCACGGCGGTTCAGGCGGCCGTGCCCGCGGCGGCCGCGGTCCCGAACGCCGGAGTCCTGAACGCCGGTGCCCCGGTTGCCGGTTCGTCGGCCGACCCGCCGAAGCTGCCGCTGATGCCTCCGGCGCTCACCTCCGACACGGCCGCCTGCACCAAGCCGTCGAAGGTCCGGGTGGACGCGGTGCCCTGGGCGCAGCAGAGCCTGAACCTGGCCCGCGCCGGACGCTACAGCCAGGGGGCCGGGGTGCCGGTGGGCGTGGTCGACACCGGGGTGTCACCGCAGGCGCCGCTGCTCGCCGGGCGGGTCCAGGCGTCCGGGAGCGCCGCCCAGGACTGCGTGGGGCACGGCACGTTCCTCGCCGGTCTTGTCGCGGCGGCCCCCGCTCCCGGCGGCGGTTTCAGCGGTGTGGCGCCCGGGGCCCGGATCATCGGGGCGCGGGGCACCGACAAGAATGGGACGGCGAGCGCGGCCCGGGTCGCCGAGGGCATCGAGGCGGTGGTGGCGGCGGGCGCGAAGATCGTCGTCGTCTCGGCCGCGCTGCCCGCCCCCAGTACGGCGCTCACCTCGGCCGTGACGGCGGCACAGGCGCACGACGTACTGGTGATTGCCCCGGCCGCACCCGACACCAAGCCCTCCGGCTCCGGGCAGGGTGAGAGCGCGGCCCCCACCGCCTACTGGCCGGCCGCGGCGGACGGGGTGCTCTCCGTGGTGGACACCGCCATCGACGGCGGCCGGCCCCAGGACGCCGTTCCGGTCCCCGGGCACGCCGATCTCGCCGCGCCCGGCACCGGGATCACCGGCATCGGTCCGACCGGTACGGGCGTCTACGTCGCCAACGGGCCCTCGGTCGCCGCCGCCTTCGTCGCCGGCACCGCCGCACTGGTCCGCGCCCAGCGGCCCGGACTGAGCGCGCGGGAGACCGCCGACCGGCTGAGGGCGAGCGCCGCGCACGCGGAGGTGCCGCTCCTCGACCCCGCGGCGGCGCTCAGCATGGTGCTGCCCTCGGCGGCACCGGCCGCGGGGCAGGACGACACGGCGGTACGGCTGCCGGGCCCCGCCGCCCGCAGCGACGTCGTACGGCGTGCCGCTCTGCTGGCGGGGGCGGCCCTGCTGGTGGCGTTGGGAGCGGCAGCGGCGGCGGCCCTGGCCCGGACCCGCAGGGCGCGGCGCCCCGCCGGAAGCGGACCGGCATGACGCGTACCCCCCGTGGTCACCGCCCCCGGCTCCGTGCGGGCCGGGGGCGGTGCTGTCAGCCCAGCCCCTCCTCTCCCTCCGCCCCGTGCAGCAGCCCCAGCTGGATCTGCGTCGTACTGCGCCGCGTGATGTAGTTGCCCCGGCCGGGCGGCAGCACCTTCGGCCTGACGTTGTTGAACACATAGCCCTCGCTGGGCGGGCAGGACAGCAGCAGACCAGGTGTGTTGACCTCCAGCATGCGCCGCACCAGCGGGTCGTTGAGGCCGCGCATCGCACCCGCGGCGGCCCGGGTGACGACCATGTGCAGACCCACCTCGTACCCCAGTGGCAGGTGCTCCAGCAGGGGTTCGAAGACCGGCCGCATCGGGTTGGCGACGAGGTCGTAGTCGTCGACGAGGACGAACAGCCGGGGCCCCGACCACCAGTCGGGCTGCCGCATCTGGGCCGGTGTGATGTCCGGCCCGGGGGTGCGGGTCTTCAGAGCGCGGCTCACCCCGTCCAGGTACTCCGCCAGTTGGTCGACGGAGACCGCGTGGCCGAGCTGGTACTCCTGGGGCACCGCCTCGACGAGTTCGCGGCGGAAGTCGACCACCAGGATCCGTGCCTCGGCCGGGGTGAACCGCTCGGTGATCCCCTTCGCCACCAGGCGCAGCAGATTGGTCTTGCCCGACTCGCTGTCGCCGAAGGCCACCAGGTGCGGGGTCTCGGCGAAGTTGTGCCAGGCCGGTGCGAGCTGGGTCTCCTCCACACCGAGCGCCACGTGGAAGGGCCGTCCCTCGGGCGCGGACGGCAGCTCGGCGGCGTCGAGTTCGGTGGGCAGCATGCGCACGGGCGGTGCCGACGGGCCCTGCCAGCTCTCGGCCACCGCCGCCACCAGGTCGGCCACGCCGTCGCCGAGGCTGCCCGGGTCGTCGACGCCGTCGATGCGCGGCAGGGCGGACAGGAAGTGCAGCTTGGTGTCGCTCGTCAGACCCCGGCCCGGCACGGCCGGGACGGTCCGGGCCCGGCGCATGTCGATGCTGGAGTCCAGCGGGTCGCCCATGCGCAGCTCCAGCTTGGTGCCCGACTGGTCGCGGACCGCAGTGTTCAGTTCCGCCCAGCGGGTGGTCGCGGTCACCACGTGAATGCCGTAGTTCAGACCGCTGGACGCGAGCTGGGCGATCGTCTGCGTGTGGTCCTGGAACTCCTGCCGCATCGTCTGCCAGCCGTCGATCACCAGGAAGACGTCCCCGTGCCGCTCCTCGGGGAACTCGCCTGCCGCGCGGCGGCGGCGCAGGGTGGCCATGGAGTCGATCGAGTGTTCGAGGAACAGCCGCTCCCGGTGCGCGAGCAGCGTGGTCATCTCGGCCAGGGTGCGGCCCACCCGCTCGGCCTCCAGCCGGCCCACGACCCCGCCCACATGCGGCAGCCCGGCCAGCGAGGCGAGCGAGCCGCCGCCGAAGTCCAGGCAGTAGAACTGCACTTCACGCGGTGTGTGGGTGAGGGCCAGGGCGGTGATCAGACCGCGGACGAGCGTGGACTTGCCGCTCTGCGGACCGCCCGCGACGGCCACGTGGCCTCCGGCGCCGCCGAGATCCACCGTCAGCAGAGCGCGTACCTGCTCGAAGGGCTTGTCGACGATCCCGAGCGGGACCCGCAGCCTGCCGCGGTCCTCCCAGTCGGCCGTGGTCAGACCCAGCTCGGGGTCCGGGATCAGCGGCGGCAGCAGCGCGTCCAGCGTCGGCGGCTCGCCCAGCGGCGGCAGCCACACCTCGTAGGCCGGCGGCCCGGAGTCGCGGAGCTTGTCCAGGGCCACCGCCAGCAGGCTGTCGGCCTCCTCCTCGTCCGCACCGGCCGCCGCGGGCACCGGCTCCGGGTCCGCGGCCTCGTCCCGGCCGCCCACCCAGTCCCCGGTCCAGGGCATCACCTGACCGGCGATCTTCTCCTGGGCCAGCGCACCCACCTTCTGCCGGTAGGGCCCGGAGACGTACGCGGCCCGGAACCGGGTCAGCGGCTCGACACCGCTCTTGAGGAAGCCGCTGCCCGGCTGCGACGGCAGCTCGTAGGCGTCCGGCACACCGAGCACGCCCCGGCTCTCCATCGCCGAGAACGTCCGCAGGCCGATGCGGTAGGACAGATGGCCCTCCAACTGGTGCATCCGGCCCTCGTCAAGACGCTGCGAGGCCAGCAGCATGTGCACGCCCAGGGACCGGCCCAGCCGGCCGATCGCGACGAACAGGTCCATGAACTCCCGGTGCGCGGCAAGCAGTTCGCTGAACTCGTCCACGACGACCAGCAGACTGGGCAGCGGCTCCAGCGGCGTACCGGCCGCGCGCGCCTTCTCGTAGTCGAGCACCGAGGTGAAGTTGCCCGCGCTGCGCAGCAGTTCCTGCCGGCGCTGGATCTCGCCGCGCAGGGCGTCCTGCATACGGTCGACCAGGGCCACCTCGTCGGCCAGGTTGGTGATCACGGCCGAGGTGTGCGGCAGCTCGTCCAGGCCGAGGAAGGTCGCGCCACCCTTGAAGTCGACGAGGACGAAATTGAGCGTCTCCGACGAATGAGACAGGGCCAGTCCCAGCACCAGGGTGCGCAGCAGCTCGCTCTTGCCGGAACCGGTGGCACCGATCAGCATGCCGTGCGGTCCCATGCCGTCCTGGGCGGACTCCTTGATGTCCAGCTCGACGGGGCGCCCGTCGGCGCCCACCGCGATCGGCACCCGCAGCCGCTGGCGTTGCCCGCCGCGCCGCTCCCAGAACTCGGCGGGCGAGAAGCGGTGCAGGTCGGGGATGCCGAGCAGCGTGGTCAGCTGGATGTCGGTGGCCAGCGGCTGCGCGGCCTCCGCGGTCGCCCCGGTGCGCATCGGGGCGAGTACGGCGGCCAGCGCCCGCGCGGCGGCCGGTCCGAGCCGGTCCACGCGGCCCAGCGTGATCGTCGTCTCCTTGCGGTCGCGGTCGGTGCGGACGATCCTCAGCTCGTCGTGCGCCCGGCCGCCCTGCTCCTGCGGCTCGCCCTCCTCGACCCGCAGCCGGAGCACCGTACGGCCGGGCCGCCAGGGCAGCCCCCCGGCCAGGTCCACGACGACGGCGTTGCGGAATCCGGCCCGCGCCGCCCGGTGGCCCTCGGGCAGCTGGCCGCCGTCCAGGACGACGACCACGTACGGTTCGTCGGCCGTGGGCGAGGCACCCGGCTCGAAGTTGGCCCGGCCGGTGAACTCCTCACCGAGCAGATCCTCCAGCTCGGTGAAGGCCGAGGTGATCAGCCGGGCCGGACCGGCGCCGTCCGACTCGGCCGGGTGCAGCGTGTGCGGCAGCCACTTGGCCCACTCCCAGTCCGCGCGGTGCTCGGGTGCGACACAGAACGCGATCATCAGGTTCTGCGGTGTGTGGGCCACCGCCAGCTGGCACACCAGAGCGCGCGCCGCGTCCAGCACCTTCGCCCGCTCACCTTGGAGGAGGACCCGCGCCCAGGCCCGCAGGAACAGCGCGATGGGCTGCTCCGGAACGGTCGAGTAGGCGTTGATGAAGGCCCGCAGTGCGTGCGCGGTCAGCGGGTCCAGGTCCTCCACCGGCTTGGTCGCCTTGTTCGCCAGGCGCAGCGAGAGCCGCTGGTCTCCGACGGCGAGCCGCACCTCCGCGAAGTCCTCGTCGGTGGCCCGGCGTTCCCACAGCCGGGTGGTGGCCGCGAACGACCACAGCTCCTCGGGCTCCGGGTGCCGCCAGGCCAGGGCGCGCTGCTGCTCGGACACGGCGGCCCGTGCCTTGCGCCGCATCCCGCCGAGGTAGCGCAGATAGTCGCGGCGCACACCCTGCATCTTCTGCTTGCGCTCGGCACCGGACTTCACCAGCTGCCCGACCAGCATCGTGATCATGGACAGCAGCATCAGCCCGACCACGAGATAGATGACCGGGCCCGTACCGCTGCCGATACGTGTGTACAGCAGCACCATGCCGACCGACATGCCCGCCATCGGCAGATACGTCAGCAGCCCGGTAGACGAGGAAGGTGCCGACTCGGACAGGGTCGGCGGCTCCTGGAGGGCCAGTTCGCCGTCAGGGAGGTCCGGGCCGCGCCGACGGGCGGGCCTGCGGAAGAACACCACGCTCAACTGGGTATCTCCTTCACGTGTGCACGGGAGCAGAAGGACCGGGCCCCGGAGTTGCGGACACGGACCCGGAGACTCACGGCGAGAACACGTATGTGTCCATGAGAGTATCTGCTGTCAGGCACTGCTGGCGAAGGCACCCGGCATGCCCTCGACCGCCGCCCGCCGGCCGGCCCCGGCCGTGCATGTCCCCCGGAAGGCTGTTTGCCCTCATGAGCGAGAGCTCGATGAACGGGTTGTGCCGTCTCACGGTGCGCGCCCCCGAGAAGACCCTGGATCTGGCCGTACCGGCCGACGTCCCCATCGCGGACCTGCTGCCCGTGATCGCCACACACGCGGGCGAGGACCTGGCCGAACAGGGCCTGGACCACGGCGGCTGGTCCCTCCAGCGCATCGGCGGCAGCCCGCTGGACCTGGAAGGCACGCCCGCCTCGCTCGAACTCAGGGAGGGTGAGACGCTGTTGCTGCGCCCGCGGCGGCAGGAGCTGCCGCCGGTCCGCTACGACAGCCTGCTGGAAGCCGTCTCCGCCGCCGTACGCGCCCTCCCGCACGCCTGGACACCCGACGTCAGCCGGTGGGTGCTGCGCACCCTGATGGGCGCGGCGCTGCTCGGCTGCCTGGTCCTGCTCGCCACCTCGGGCGCCGCGGGGAGCGACCGCGTCGTGCTCGCCTCGGGCGCCGCCCTGCTGGCCCTGTCCGGCGCGGGTTCGGCGGCACGTGTCCTGGAGGACCGGCCGGGAGGTGTGCTGCTCGGCCTGTTCGGCGCGGCCTTCCTCGCGGTGTCCGGTCTGCTGCTGACCGGCGGCGGCCGGCCCGGGGACGGCGCGGCCCGCACCGCCGGCGCACACCTGCTCGCGGCGGGCGCGGCCGGGGCGGTCGGGCTGGTACTGGCCACCGCGATGGTGGCCGGCTACCCCGTGGTGTTCGCCGCCGCCGGGGTCCTCTGCCTGGCCGCGGTCTTCGGCGGCGGCGTCATGCTCGGCCTGGACGTGTCCTTCCCGCAGGCCGCCTCCGCCGTCGCCGTCGGCGTGGTGGTCCTCGGCGCCTTCGTCCCCATGCTGTCCTTCTCCCTGGCCGGACTGCGCCTGCCGCCGCTGCCGACCAACCCCGAACAGCTCCAGGAGGGCATCGAACCCCGTACCGAGGGCGACGTGGCGGCCGGGGCCGCCGCCGTCGACCGGTGGATGACCGGACTGTACGGCGCGGTCGGCCTGGTGTGCCTGGTCTGCCTGGCGGCCATGGCACAGCGGCCCGGCACGGCGGAGACCGTCACCGCACTGCTCCTCTCGGTGCTGCTCGCCCTGCACGCGCGCAACCTGGGGACCTCCTGGCAGCGGATCGCCCTGGTCCTGCCGGCCGGTCTCGGCAGCCTGCTGCTCACCGTCGAGTCCGCCCGCACCCACGGCATTCGCGGCGAACTCCTGGGCACCGCCGCCCTCCTGGTCGCCGCCGCGCTCGCCGGTGTCGTCTGCTGGACGGTCCCCGGCCGCCGGCTGCTGCCCCACTGGGGCCGGGCGGGCGACCTGCTCCAGTCCGCCGCGGCGCTGGGGCTGCTCCCGACGACGCTGTGGGTCCTGGACGTCTACCGGCGCCTGCGCGGCCTGAACGGCTGACCCTCCGATCCTCTGAGGAGTGACACCATGCAGTCCCGACGCGATCAGGTCATGGCGCATCAGTTCCTGGTGTCCCGGCTGACCTCCGGCCTGCTGCGGGCCGACCCGGACCTCGCCGAGCCGCCCGCCCGGCGCACCAACCGGGGCATCACCTACGGCACGGTCGTCGCCGTCGTCGTCGCGGCCGGGTTCCTGCTCTTCGGCTTCATCAAGCCGGGGGGCAACAGCTCCTGGCGGGACGGCAAGTCGCTGATCACCGAGAAGGGGACGGGCACCCGCTACGTGTACGACGGGCGGCTCCACCCGGTGCTCAACTACCCCTCGGCCCGGCTGCTGCTCGGCCCGGACATGGCGACGGTCTCGGTGTCCGCGCAGTCCCTGGCCGAGGCCCGGCACGGCAACCCCGTCGGCATCCCCGGCGCCCCCGACTCGCTGCCCGCCGCCACCGCCCTCGACGCCCACCCCTGGCAGGTGTGCGCCGCGACCACGGTCACGGCGTCCGGTGCCCGCAAGCCGCTGACCGTGCTCGCCGTCGACACCGAGACCCAGGGCGCGGGCGTACCGTCCGGCCAGGGTGTGCTGGTGCACGGGCCGGACGGCGACACATACCTGCTGTGGCAGGACAACAGGTTCCGGATCCCGGGCGGCAGGTCCACGCTGGCCGCGCTCGGCTACGGCGGCACCGACGCGCTCGCCGTCTCGGCGGCCTTCCTGGACGGTGTCCCGGCCGGCGCCGACCTCACCGCGCCCGCGCTGTCCGGCCTGGGCTCGGCCGGTCCGAGCCTGGACGGCCACCCGACCCGGGTGGGCCAGGTGTTCACCGTCCAGACACCCGGCTCGGCGCAGCGGTACTACGTGCTCGGCCACGACGGGCTGATCCCGCTGACCGCCACGCAGGCCGCCCTGGTGCTCGGCGACCGGCGGACCAAGGAGAAGGCGTACCCGGGCAGCGCGCCCGCGGCCGTCGCGCTGTCCGCCCAGGCCCTGGGCGGCACCCTCGCCCCCACCGGTTCGGACTCCGCCCAGGCCGTACGGCAGTCCGGCGCCCGCCTTCCGCAACAGCCGCCCGCACTGCTGACGGTGCCCGACTCCGCCGGCGTCTGCGTCGGCCTCGACGCGCAGGGCACCCGGGCCGTCCAGGTGACCCTGACGCTGGTTCCGGTGCGCTCGCTCACCGACCAGGCCCTTCCCCCGCTCAAGGCGTCCGCTCCCGCCTGCCTCGCCGTGGACGGTATCGCCGTGACACCGGGCGGAGGCAGCCTCGTCCGTGCCCTGAACAGCTCGGGCGGCGGCACCGGTACGGCGACCTACCTCGTCACCGACAACGGGGTGAAGTACCGCCTGCCCGGCGCGGACGCCGCCAAGGCCCTCGGCTACGACCTCGGCGCCGCCGAGGGCCTGCCCGGCGCACTGCTCGACATGCTCCCGAGCGGCCCGGATCTGTCCCCGGCGAGCGCGGCCACCGGCAAGGTGTCGGTCACGGGCACACCTGCGTGCGGGCGGGACGGCGGGGCCGTGGGCAAGTCCCGCTGAAACTTTCTTGGTTGATGTGAACCCCGAACGCACATGTCTCGTGTTCAATGTGTGGTGGGAGGTCTGTCGGCGCCACGACGTCTCCCGTCACACCCCTGCTCGTTCTCCGGTGTCACTGCCGACGAGACCGGACGGACGAGCCCCATCCGTTCAAGGTGAGGAGAAGGTATGAGCGACAGCCCGGTCGAGGCGATGAAGAGGTCGTCGACCCTGACGTACGACGGCATCCACAGGGCCCTGACCGATGCCCAGCGCACGCTCGCCGGTGTGGAACAGAACGTCCAGGCGATCGAGAACAGGCTCGCGGGCGGCTACGGCGGGGACGACGGCACCGCGTTCCTCGACCTGGTCAGGCGCTGGCATCGGCAGTTCGAACAGATCAACCGTGCGACCGGGAAGATCCTGCACGTTGTCGAGGACAGCAGCCAGACGGACGCCAGGACGCTGCACGGGAACATGGAGGGGGTCAGCGTCCTCGCGGGGACCAATGTGTTCGACGGGGGATCTCATCACGCGTCGAGTTCGTACAACACGATGATGGGCTGACCCTGCCGCTCGCGCGCAGGACCGACGGACCACGCACAACACAGGAGATGTGAGGGAGAACCATGGGAATCGACGCGAACTTCACTGTCATGGGTTCAGTCGTTCAGGAGATGGAGGAGCAGGCACTGATCATGAACAGGACCATCGACAACCTCCAGCGAGCGCTGGCTGCGTACACGCAGAGCTGGGTGGGCGAGGACCGGAAGGCGTACAACGACGTCAACAACACGTGGGAAGCCTGCCAGCTGAGGGCTCAGCAACTCCTCAGCAGTTACCACACGACGCTGCACAACAACATGACGTCCCTTTCCCGCGCTTCTGCCTCGAACCGGGACAACTTCCAGAGCATCACCATCTGACCGGGCCGGGCGGAAGCGTGAAACCCGCATCAGGAGGAAAATATGGCCGGTGATGACTTCCATCTGGAGCGGTTGGACTTCCCCGCTCTCCAGGCGTTCATCGATGACGGGATCGCGAAGTTCGAGGAGAACCTGAAGAGCATCAGGGCCTCCGACACCCAGGCCCCGAGTCTTTTCGACCTCTCCACCAGGTCTCCCGTCATGCACCTCGGCTTCCTCGAAGCCGATGAGACGACCGGCATGCAAGGGCTGTCCGGCCGGACCAAGGCTGCCGCGAGCGCCGTCGACAAGGTCCTGAACAAGCACGTCACGGCGTTCTCGGAACTCCATGGCAAGCTGCAGACCGTCATCGAGACCATGAAGAAGGCGCAGCAGCACAACCTCGCGGACGTCGACGCGCAGAAGTTCGTGTCCGCTCTGGGCGGCTACGAGGCAGCGCTCGGCGGCGGCAACAGCAACGCGAGTGCGCCGCCGACCACCAAGACCTAGCAAATGACATCCGAACGGAGCAGGGCATCATGCCGACGGACAATTGGGAACACACCATCACCCAGATGACCGGATGGCGGATGCCCGAACGGAAGGACATCCAGGAACATGTCGGCGACAGTAATGCTGCCTGGGTGAACGTCGATGTCAAGAAGGTCGCCGACATGCACCCGGATGACCCACTCGTTCTCCACTCGGAGGAGAAAGAGAACGGGTTCCATCTGGAATTCTTCAAGGTGGAAAAAACGCCGTTCCTCAAGGATGAATGGGTGCTCGTCTCCAAGTGGCAGGTGGATGTCCAGTACCTTGACAACCAGCCCGCCGAGGACTTTCTGACGAACTCGTTGCATGCCTTGACGAACCTGGTGTCCCGCCATACGTCCGTCGAGGCGTCGTCCGCTTCCGGTGCGCCGAACGCGGACGAGGGGGTCGACCTGCTGAACTTCGTGAAACTTGCGGAGTCCTTCGACCGTACGGGCGCTTTCTTCAAGGCGCACACCGATGTCCTGGCGAACTGGAAGAATGACCTCGGCGACGAACAGGCGGCGTGGAAAGGGACTGCGGCAGGGGCCTTCTACCACCTGCTGGACGACCTCCACGCGAAGTACGAGAACTACACGCGGCAGATCATGCTTCCGGAGGGCAGCCACCGGTACAAGTCGGTGTCGAAGCCGGACTTTGAGCCCAAGACGCTGCATGCGAATTCCCTGATCGCCTCCGAGAGGTTCGTTTTCGAGGCATTCTGGGATCTCTACCAGACCTTCTACAAGTTCCTCTGGGGTCAGTCCGGGGAAATACCGATGACCTGGCCGGACGGTCGCATCTCCGGGTACCGTGTCCCGGCCACCCCCAAAGGCGTCCTCAATCTGCATTTCCGCTCCATGGTCCAGTGGATCAACGGGGTCAACGCCCACACGGTGGGCACTTATAACGGCCGGTTCGTGGTGGACGCCGCCAATTATTCCGAGAGTTCGGTCTACGGTGCTTTTATCGACACGAGTACGTGGACCTATATCGCGTCCGTGGCCCGAGACGCGTGGACCAAGAACGTGGAGATGAACCTGGACGAGCCGGCCCGCAGGGTCGTCTCTACTCTCCAGGGGATAATGAACCACCAGCTGGACCCCAACTGGAACACCGCCTTCTCCTTCGAGGACACCTCGAACACCTCACTGAGCAGCGAGGTGAACGAGGAGATCGCGGAGAAGAAGGGCGACGACTTCAACAAGAGTTTCGACAAGTTCACCCAAGGAATCAACAAGGGCTTCGACGATCTCTCGGGTGGGGTGAAAGACGGGTTCGGTAATTTCAACAGCGGGTTGAGCAAACTCAGCGGTGGTGTCAACGACGGATTCAACAACTTCAACACCGGACTGAGCGAACTCAGCGGTGGCGTCAACGACGGATTCGACAGCTTCAACACCGGGCTGAGCGACTTCAACAAGGACCTGACCGGCGGGGGCGACAACCCGCTGGCCATGGGAGGCGGCGACCTGACCGGCGGGCTGGACGGGCCCGGTGGGGCGGGTGTGTTCACCCCCGGCACCTCCGACCTCCTCGGCGGGAACTCGCCCACCGGAAACCTCACGGGGAACGCTCTCCTGAACGGTCTCGGGTTCAACACCGGTCTGCCGATCAGCAACATCGACGGAAGCAGCACCCTGCGCACCGGAACAGGCGTGACGACGACGTTTCCCGACGGCACGTCCACGACACGCAATGCCGACGGCAGCCTGACCACGAAGTTCCCGGACGGCACCGTCCGCACGGTCACACCTGACGGCGAGGTGAAGACCGTGGACGCGAACGGGCACACGGTCACCAGCCACCTCGGCGTCGGGGAGTCGCTCTCGAACCCGGACGGGTCGAGCATCACCCGCAACGCGGACGGCAGCCTGACGCAGACCGCGGAGGACGGCACCAAGACCACCACCTTCACCAACGGCACCTCGGAGATCGTCAGGCCCGACGGGCAGACACAGATCACCTCTCCGGACGGCACCGTCTCCCACCTCAACCCCGACGGCAGCCTGACCACGGACGGCGCCAACGGCTCGCATGTGACGGTGCACCCCAACGGCGACGTGACGACGACCGATGCCCAGGGCCACACCACCACGAGCCATCTCAAACCAGGTCAGAGCATCACCAACACCGACGGCAGCACCACCAGTATCGACAGCAAGGGCGACATCATCACCCGCCACCCGGACGGCAGCACCACCACGGTGCATCCGGACGGCACCATCACCACCACGAACGCCACCGGCCTCGACGCACGCGGGAACACGCTGACGGGCAACTCGCATCTCACACAACCCAACTACGAGTTCCCGACGATCGGGACCGCGGACCGGGTGACACACCTGCCCAACGGTACGGTCGTGACCGACCAGCCCGACGGCACCTCCCACACCCGATTCACCGACGGCAGCGCCATGGTGACGAGCTCCGACGGGCAGTTCCAGGCGCTGCCCAGTCCGGCAGGCGCGGCGGCCGCGGCGGGCTTCGGTGCCGCCGGAGGCGAGGGCGTCGGCGCGGGTGCCGACCCGGCGGCCGCGGCCGGGGCGGGGCTCCTGGCCGCCGGCGGTGTCTCGGACAGCCAGAACGCGCTCGGTCTCCTCTCCCCGATGATGATGATGGCCGGCATGAACCGGATGGGCGGCCAGCAGCAGGGCGGCGGCGGTTCGGGCGCCGAGCGCAACCGGGAGACGTACGACGACCAGAGCATGGACGGCGCGGTCTTCCAGCACGGGATGCCGGGCCCCTCGACCCCCGGTGCCCCGGACGAGGCCGAGGAGTGGGAAGAGGAGGAGAGCGACTCCGAGGAACTGCTCGCCCCGCGACGGCCGGCCACCGAGGCCCCGTACGGCATGCCCGGTGGCGGCGGCTCCAGGATGTCGACACAGAGCGGTACTTCGTGGTCCTCGGACGGCAAGGACGTCTGGGGCACCGAGGACGGCGGACTGCCGGCCTCCATCGGTCACTGAGAAGCACGGAATCACAGGAGCAACCATGGACAGGCCCACCGGGAGTGAGCTTCAGGACGCTCTCGCCGAGTTCGCCAAGAAGCACGAGTCCCTGCTCAAGGCCCGGGAGGAGATGAGGACCATCTCCGTGACGGCCCGGTCGAAGGACGGCTCCGTCGAGGCGACGGTCGGGGTCAACGGTGAGGTGTCGGCACTCCGCTTTCCGGACAACAAGTTCAAGGAGATGACTGGCAAGGCTCTCGCCACCAGCGTTCTGGAGGCTCTGACGAGGGCGCGTGCCGAGGCATCGGCACGCGCCACCGCCGTCCTGCGGACCGTGGGCGGCGCCGCATCGGGCGGACCGGGGGGCAGCCTCCTGGACCGGCTCGACCTGGACCGGCTGCTGGATCCGAAGTCGTTCGCGGACGTGCTGGCGCAGCAGAGGCAGGAGGCGAGGAACCGTGGCTGACAGTGGGCTGCGGATCGAGCCCAACCGGCTGCTGGCGGGCGGCGATGCCACCGACGAGATCGGCGGCGCCGCTCTGCGGGCCGCAGACGCCTTCGCCACGGACACGGCGTACGACCCGCAGGACCCGCCCTGGGGCAACGACCACTACGGCCGCGACTTCGCGGTGAACTACATCCCGGTGCACACCCAGCTCCGTGACGCGGTCAACGCGCTGGCGAACGCCATCCACAGCGCCGCGGCCCTCACCCGGGGCGCGGGCGAGGACTTCAAGAAGGCCCAGGAGGAAGCGATGAGGCACATCGAGGACGCGCAGAACCAGCCGCTTCCCCCCACCGGGTCCGTCGTGCCGACCCCCGGCGGCGGGCCTCTGCCGCACTCCGGCCCGCACCCCGGCCGAGGCTAGCCCGCCCCTCGTGGTCCGTGAAGGCCGCCGTGTCCGTACACCGTCGAGCGGTGTACGGACACGGCGTCGTCCGTGTGGGCCAGGGCCCTCAGTTCTTGGACCACTTCTGGTTGGACGTTCCGGCGCAGGACCACAATTGCAGCCGGGTGCCGTTCGACGTCTGCTTGTCCCGTACGTCCACGCACTTGTCCGCGAGGACGCTGACGAGGTCGTGCCGGACGTTGAGGCGGAACTGCTGCGCGGGTCCGCCGTTGCAGTAGGCCAGTTGGACGGTGGTGCCGTCGGCGGTCGAGGCACCTGCGGCGTCCATGCAGAGCCCGAAGGCGCGTACGGTGCCGTCCGCGGCGAACGTCCACTTCTGGGACCCTGCGCCCGAGCAGTCCTGGATGTCCAGTGGGGACCCGTCCTTGCCCTTGCCTCCGACGACGTGGATGCAACGGTTCGAGGCGTGACCGATGATGCCGACGCCGGCCGATGACGAGGACGACGTTCCCGACCCCGTCCCGGAGGCGGCTCCGGCACCGGAGGAACCCGAGCCCTTCTGTGTCGGGTGGGCCGCGGGGGAGGACTTGGTCCCGCCGCCCTTCGCCGGTCCCCCTGCCGGGGGCCGGGAACCCCCGGCCTTTCCGCCCCCGGTCCCCCCACCGCCTGACACGGTCGCTCCCTTGCCGGACCCGCCGCCTTTCGAGGCGTCGGCGGGAGCCTTCGCGCCCTGCGGACGCGCGGCGTCCGGGTGATCGTCGGCCGGGCCGCCGCTGGAGGCCGCGCTGCCGGACGGACTCGCGTCCGGCAGCGGCAGCGCGCCGGGGACGCCCGCGCGGGGTCCGTCCCCGCCGTCGGGGGCGAAGACCGAGGCGGCGGGGTCCTCGGGGGCCGCGGCGTCGGGCGAGCCCCCGCCGTGGAGACTCACCACCACTCCGGCCACCAGGACCACACCGGCGACCGCCGCCGCCGTGAGGATGCCGCGGTGTGTACCGCGCAGCACGGCCCGGGGCGAACGGCGCGCGGACGCGCCGGAGTCGGCCGCCCCAAGAGCGGGCGCGGCTTCCGGAGCCACCGGAGCCACCGAGGACGCCGGTGCGGTGGCCTCCGGCTCCCGGCCGCCGGTGTCCGCCCGGCTCTCCTGCTTCGAGGCACTCGGGGCACCTCCTTCGCCAGTGCCGGTGGCACCCTCGGTCGGAGGGTCCGCGGCCGCGGACCGCTCAGCCGCAGTGCGCCTGGATGTGTTCCGTTTCGAGGCGCCGCGTTTCTTCGGGGCCGGTGGCACGGTGGTGTGGGTGGCCGCGGCCACCGGCACGCTCGCGGGCACCGCCCGGACGGGCCGCTCTGGTTCGCTGGCTGTCATGAGCTTCCTTCACACGTGTGTGACATGCGACTCATTCCGTATGGTGAGTGTCGGTCACGGGTAGGAGGGAACGGAGCCGCACGCAGCCGGTGGACGCCCTGTGTACCGGCGCCTTCACCTCCGTGCGCTCCCTTCCCGACCTGTCTGCCGTGTTCATACGTATGGCACGGCATGACGGCGTCACAAAAGCGACAGTCTTCTGGCACCTCGGCCTGTTCAAATGCGTATGCGGGGACCAGTTCCGGTCCTCGGTCGCTGCATGACACAGAGCCAGGATGGTTCAGAAAATTATGGCTACGCCCCCCACGGCTGTAAACCGAGCAGACCTGCTCCGGGCCATTATGACGGAACACCGCGACGGGCTCGTCTCCTACGCGGAGAAGATGCTGGGTGATCACGGACTTGCCGAGGACGTCGTCCAGGAGGCCATCATCCGAGCCTGGCGGAACATCGACCGTCTGCTGGGAATGGAGGGCTCGATACGGGGCTGGCTCTTCACCGTGACCCGGCACCTGGTCATCGACTGGGTGCGCAAGCCGCACTCCCGCAGAGAGGTCGTCGGAGCCACGTACAACGACCCGACCACCGGGGCCGACGGGACCGACTCGGTGCACGACACGTTGGTCGCCAAGCCGCTGCTGCGCAGGCTTTCGCCCGAGCACCGGGCCGTGCTGGTGCACATCTATCTGTGCGACCGCACCATCCAGGAGACCGCGGGCCTCCTCGGTGTACCGGCCGGAACGGTCAAGTCCCGCCAGCACAACGCCCTGCGCAAGCTGCGCAGCGTGGCGCAGCTCGAAGCCGCCTGAGACCCGGGAAACCGCCGCCCGGCCCGGGACCCCGGCACATGTCGGGTCAAGGGCCGGGCGGGTGCACGGACACCTCCAGTGCCTCGGTGAGCTGTTTGCGCAGCGACTCGTCCCGTGGACCGCGGTCGGCGTCCCGGACGAGCGCGAGCAGCATCGTGCGTTCGGTGGCCAGCCAGGCCGCCGCCTCGGTGTGTCCGGCGAACCGCTGCGGGCGCACACCCGGGAGCGGCGGTGGCAGGGATGCCGTGCCGTGCCGCGGCGCGAGCAGGGCTACGGCCGCTTCCACGGTGTGCAGATAGTGCTGCCACATCCGTATGTGTGCCTCGGACCGCTCGGCGGACGTGTCGTGCGCGCGGGCGAGTTCGGCGGCGTGCGTGACCGGCAGCGGGTGCGCGGCGTAGTGGCCAGGAGTGGTCTCCGTGAGCAGGCTGTGGTCGGCCAGTTCGGTGAGGTGCCGGTGGGCTGTGCGCGGGTCGGCCGCGGTGAGGCTCGCCGTGGTGTGGACGGTGATGTCCGGGGCCGGGTGCAGGCTGAGGCGGCGGAAGAGGACGGCGGCGCCGGGGGAGAGCGCCTGGTACGTGCGGCCGAGCGCGTGCCGCAGGTCGGTGTGCGGATCGGGCCCGGTGTAGGGGGCGAGTGTGCCGGCCTGGGCCGCCAGGTGTGCGGTGAGGGCGGTCAGCGGGAAGTGCGGGTTGGTCTGGGCGCGGGCGGCGGTGAGGGTGAGCGCCAGGGGGTGGCCCGCGCACAGGTCGGCGATCCGCTGGGCGGCGCCGGGTTCGGCGCGGGTGCGGTGGGTGCCCAGGCGCCGGTCGAGCAGACGCAGGCTCTCGGCCCGGCTCAAGGGGGGCAGCGGGACGACGCGGGCGTTGTGGGTGACGGCCAGACCTTCCAGGCGGCGCCGACTGGTGACGACGGCGAGACCGGCCGCGGTGGTGGGGAGCAGCGGGCGTACCTGTTCGCAGTCGCGGGCGTCGTCGAGTACGAGCAGGAGCCGGCGCTCGGCCAGGGCGGCGCGGTAGAGGGCGGTCAGCGCGCCGTCGCTGGTGTGCCCCTCGTGCGGGACGCCGAGGGCGTCGAGGGCGCTCCGCATGGCCTGCTGGGTGTCCAGCGGTTCGCGGGTGGGGTGGTGGCCCTGGAGGTCGACGTGGATGCGGCCGCCGGGGAAGCGGTCGGCCGACCGGTGGGCGAAATGGACTGCCAACGTTGTCTTGCCGATACCGGGCATGCCGCACAGGACCGCCGTCGTGCCGGATGGACGGTCCGCGCTGGCCGGTCCGAGCAGTTGTTCCAGCTGGGCGAGCTCGGCCTGCCTCCCGGTGAACACCGCGCTGTCCGCCGGGAGGTGGGCGACCGCGGCGCACTGTTCCCGCGGCGCCGGGGCGGGCCCGGCGGTCGCGTCGTCACCGTCACCGCCGCCGTGCTGGAGCAGATGCTGCTGGGCGGCGCGCAGTCCGGGGCCGGGCTCCACACCGAGTTCCTCGGCCAGTACGGTGCGCACCGTCTCGAAGTGGCGCAGTGCCTCGGCCTGCCGGCCGGTCGCCGCGAGGGCCGCGATGATCCGTGAGTGCAGGGCCTCGTCGAAGGGGTGGCAGTCCACCGCCGTCCGCAGCACGGCCAGCACCTCCTCCGCTCCCTCCGGCGCCGAGGTCAGCACCACGTCGGCGGCCTCCTTCGCCGCGGCCACGAACTCGTGCCCCACCGACACGAACGCCGGATGCCCCGACACCGGCGTCCCCGCTGCCACCACCGGCCCCCGCCACAGCCGCAGCGCCTCCACCAGGCACCGCGCGGCCCGCACCGGCTCCCCTGCCCGCACCGCGAGCCGCGCCTGGGCCCGCAGCTCCCTGAAACGCAGCAGGTCCGACGTCGAGGCGTCCACGAGCAGCCGGTACCCGTCCGCCGCGCGGACGAGATGCGCCGCCTGCGCCCGGCTCGAAAGGCCGGGTTCCAGGACCCGGCGCAGTGCGCCGATGTGCCGGTGCACCACATTGACGGCACTGGGCGGCGGATCGTCCTCCCACAGGACGTCCACCGCCTCGCTCAGCGTCAGCGGACCCGGCGCACGCAGCAGCAGCAGGGACAGCAGCGCCAGCCGCTTGGGCGGGCCCACCGTCAGCTCCGCCTCCCCGCGCACCGCACGGACCGTCCCGAGAATCGAGTACCGCACCGCCGCGTCCATCCCGTCGCCGTCCTCGCCCTTCCTCGTCCGTCCGACCGTGCCGGTCGTCCATCAACGTCACCGTTTTAACCGGTGACGAAACCGTCCCACTCGTGGACTCCGGCTGTCAAGCCGCTGGAGTGTGACGAATATGTGCGCTGATGGCTGCCGTTTCACTTTCGCCCGGCCGGTCGTCCGACGCATCAGTCACCTGACCATCAGTTGCGGGGCACCCTTACGTCACCTGTGGGGAACGGTGGGGGTGTGCGGCGCGGAACTCTACGTCATCCGGCCGCGACGGAGTGACGTGTTCCGTGCCCCGTCGCGCAGGTTGCCCGTATGTGTGCCACTTGCTGATCTCCCGACGTGTCTACCGAAGTCGACAGGGCCTAGTCACGGCGAATCGCCGACCGGCATGGCTCCGGTTCCCGGACACAGGGATCCGTCGAGCGCGGACCGGTTCCTCTCGTGTGGGCGTACGTGCGCCCGTACGCCGCGCCGGTCGGACACATGTGCCGCTGCGGCCACCGGGTGCTGTCTCCCGTGCGTCCTGACAACTTCCTTGCAAAGAGGGCTTTTTGCCCACCCGGCCGCGGTCGGCCCGGACAGGCCGTTGTGGTAGCCTCCGTGCCCGTCCGGACATGTTCCGGTGCACGGGGTGTTCCCCGCATGTGCCGTACCGCGCGGGCCTGCCGGGTGTCGTCCCGCGGGTGCCGCCCGAACCGCCTTCCCCCATGGCATCCGCCGAGGAGAAACATGACGAGGCCGTTGCCCGACACCAGCGCACACGGGGATCTCGCCGCCGTCGTGATCAGGACCGACTACGCGGACGCCGACGCCTGGCAGGCCGTCCGGGCAGCGCTCGAAGCCCCCGACGAGTTCGGCGAGCCGGAGTCCTGGATCGTCGACGACCCCGCCTGGGCCGGGGCCGACATGGATGAGGTGCTGGCCGCGGTCGCGGCGGACGAGCACCTGAACGACACGGTCACCGTCGTGTTCGTCGCCGACGCGACCACCATGCGCTCCCCTCTGCGGCCCCTGCTCGCGGTGACCACGTTCACCAGGGAGGACTGCGAGGACGACGAGGAGTACACGGCCCTGACGGAGTACGGCCGCGCGTTCCGTACCGAACCGGCGGGCGTGCACGCGATCAGCGCCAACCTCGAACTCGCCAACATGGACTTCCAGGACTTCTCGGCCGGTGCCGCGGCGGCGCCGCAGCAGGTGTTCCGGGCCGACTGGCGCACGGCTGACTGACGGCGTCGGTCGGCACATCTCCCGGGCGAGCAGACCCGGACCAGCAGAAAGGCAGGACCACCATGTCCGCCACCCAGGCACCGCTCAACGAGGGTGCCCGCCTCTTCGAGGAACTGCTCGCCGTCCACGGCATCATGACCCGGGGCACCGAGGCCGTCGCCGACTCCTTCGCCGGGCTGGACGCGGGCGCGCCGGTCGACGTGAAGACACTGGTGTCCACCGTCCGGTGGCTCGTCGCCTTCGTGCATCACCACCACGAGAGCGAGGACGAACTCCTCTGGCCGGTGCTGCGGGAGAGCTTCCCGGACGCCGTCGCCTCCCTCGACCGGCTGAGCGCGGAGCACGCGGCGCTGGACCAGGACCTCGACGCGCTGACGGCGGCCGTCGATCAGCTGGCCGGGACGGCGCAGAGCGGTGCCGGCCAGGATCTGGGCCTGGCGGTCAAGCGGGGCGCCCAGGCGGCGCAGAGTGTCCGGGACATCCTGGCCGGCCATCTCGCGGCCGAGGAGCCGGTGCTGGAGAAGCTGTTCCCGCAGGTGCCCGACGCGGATGTCGTCCGGCTGCGCAAGGCGGTCACGGACGGTGCCCCGCGCAGCGGCCCGCACCTGGTCTTCGGCTTCCTCGAACACCCGGAGCCCGTGACCGGACGGGACCACATGTACGCGAACTTCCCGCCGCCGCTGCGCTGGTTCAGGGGCCTGCTGCTGAGCAGGTTCCGCAAGACTCTGAAGGCCCTCGCGGTCGGCGTCTGAGCGGCGCCGGCTGCCGCGTCCGCGCCCGTGCGGCAGCCGGGGCGCGCGGCAGCCGGGCCGTGCCGTGCCGGGGCTCAGGCCGCGGCGGGCGCGGTCTTCTTGCGGGCGCGGTACGCGGCGGCCTTGATCTTGTTGCCGCAGGACTCCATGCCGCACCACTGGCGGCGCATGCCCCGGGAGCGGTCGATGTAGACACGGGTGCACTCGGGGTTGCCGCACTCCTTCAGCAGGGGCACGTCCGGGCCGCTCAGCAGCTCGACCGCCTCCCGGGCCAGGGTGGACAGCACCTCCTGCGGGCCCGCCTCGGTCCGGCGGCCCTCCGGGGTCAGCTGGGGCACGGCGGACGGGGTGCGCGCCGTGCTGTTCACCAGGTCCAGCGCGTCGGCCTCGTACTCCTCGCCCAGGCGGCGCGCGGTGACCAGGTGGTAGATCGCCTCCCGCAGCGCCGTGGCCTGCTCGACGTCGGCCTGCTCGCTCGGGGTGACGGCGTCGACGACACCGGACTCCAGGAACCAGGCGTCCAGGCGGTCCGGTGTCACGAACATTTCAAATCGCAGCGTACGGCGGGCACGCAGCGTAGCGGCGAAATCCAGGACCGGATTGCCGCACACGAAGACATGGTCAAGATTCATGTCACCATTTTGACAGGTGACCGCCGCCTCTGCAAGAGTCGTCACCTGTCCAGCCGGTATTCAGTTGTGCGCGGGGTTCACCGTCCCGTGCCGACCCGCCCCTCCCGCGCGGAACCGAGCCGGATCTCCCGGCCCTGCCAGCGCGCGCGCAGCCAGCGGTCATGGCTGGCCAGGACGATCGCGCCCGGCCCGGTGCCGAGCGCCGCCTCCAGCTCGTCGCACAGCCGGGGCGAGAGGTGGTTGGTGGGCTCGTCGAGCAGCAGCAACTGCGGCGGCCGGGCCACCAGCAGGGCCAGCGCGAGCCGCCGCCGCTGCCCGACCGAGACCTGGCCCACCGGCTTGTCCAGGTCCGCCTCGTGCAGCAGCCCCAGCGCGCCCAGCGGCACCGCCTCGGCCCGCTCGGCACCCAGGGCCCGCTCATACGTGTCCCGGACCGACAGCTCCGGCCGCTCGAAGACGGTGTCCTGCGCGAGCAGCCCCACCGTCAGCCCGCGCCGCCGCCTGACCTCGCCCTGCGGCACGAGCCGCCCGGCGAGCACCGCCAGCAGCGTCGACTTCCCGGCGCCGTTGCCGCCGGTGACCAGCAGCCGGTCGGCCGCCGCCACCTCGGCGCGCACCGGCGCGAGCCGCCCCGGCACCCCTGCGCCGTCCAGCGCGACCAGTGGCCCGTCGGCGTCCGCCGCCACCGGCGCGGCCAGTACGGTGCGCGCGAACCGCAGCGGTCTGGGCGGCTCACCGACCTGGGCACGCTCCAGCTCCTCCAGCCTGCGGGCGGCGTTGCGCACCCGCCGGGAGATCTGGCTCTGCACCCGGCCGGCCCGGTGGCCGTAGCCCATCTTCTCGGAGTCGCGCGGGCCCCGGTCCGGTGCCACCCGGTGCGCGGTGACCTGGGCGGACACCCGCAGCGCCGCCAGTTCCTCCTGTTCCTCGGCCCAGCGCCGCTCCCAGCGCTCCCGCTCGGCGTGTTTCTCGGCCAGATACGCGCTGTAGTCGCCGCCGTAGCGGACCGGCCCCCCGACCGCCGGATCGAGGTCGATCAGGTCCGTGCACACCGCGTCGAGGAAGGCCCGGTCGTGGCTGGCCACCACGACGGCTCCGGGCAGCGCGCGCACCTGCTCCTCGACGAAGGCGGCGGCCTCGTCGTCGAGGTGGTTGGTCGGTTCGTCCAGCAGCAGCGCGGAGGGCCGCCGGACCAGCAGCGCGGCCAGCGCCAGCCGCCCGCGCTGGCCGCCGGACAGCGATCCGAGCGCGCGCTGCGGCCCGAAGGCGCCGAGGCCGAGGCCGTCCAGGACGAGCGCGGCCCGCCGGTCGGCGTCCCAGACCTCCCGCTCCTGGGCCTGTTCGAGCCGGGCACCGTACGCGTCGAGCAGCGCCGCGTACCCGGGCGCGTCCTCGGCGGTCCGCGCGAGCTGTTCGGTGAGGTGTTCCAGTGCGGCGAGGTCCGCGCGGGCCTCGCGCAGGGCGTCGTCGAGTACGCCGGCGATCGTCGCCCCCGCGTCGTAGGGCATCTCCTGCTGGAGGAAGCCCAGGTCGGGCGGGCGGACGACCTGGCCGGCGTCGGGTTCGTCGGTGCCGGCCAGCAGGCGCAGCAGGGTCGACTTGCCGACGCCGTTCTCCCCGATCAGCCCGATGCGGTGGCCGGGGGAGGCGGTCAGGGAGACACCGTCGAGCACCCGGCGGTCGCCGAGGGTGCGCACGAGGTCATGGGCGAGCAGGGCGGGCTGAGGCACGGAGAACCTCCGGGAGGTGAGCGGTGTGCGGCCCGCGGGGCGGTGTATGCCTCGGACGCGGGCCGGTGGACACACCGGTGGCTCACACCTCGGGGGCCGCCGTCTCCTTCAGCTCGCCGTCGGCCAGCCGCAGCCAGCGGTTCACCCCGATCTCCCGCAGGAACCGCTCGTCATGGCTGACCACCACGAACGCGCCCTGGTAGGAGTTGAGGGCGCTCTCCAGCTGGCCCGCGCTGACCAGGTCGAGGTTGTTCGTCGGCTCGTCCAGGAGCAGCAGGTGCGGGGCCGGTTCGGCGCACAGCACACAGGCCAGGGTGGCGCGCAGCCGCTCACCGCCGGAGAGCACCCCGACCGGCAGATGGGCACGGGCGCCGCGGAAGAGGAAGCGGGCGAGCAGGTTCATCCGCTCGGCCTCCGGGCGCTGCGGCGCGTGGTCGGCGAAGTTCTCGGCGACCGTACGGTCCAGGTCGAGCACGTCCAGCCGCTGCGAGAGATAGGCGATCCGGCCGTCGGCCCGCCTGAGCTCGCCGCTGTCCGCCGTCAGATCGCCGTTCAGCAGCCGCAGCAGGGTGCTCTTGCCGGCGCCGTTGGGACCGGTCAGCGCGATGCGTTCGGGGCCCCGGATGCCCAGGTCGACGCCCGCACCGGCGAACACCTCCTGGGCGCCGAGGCGCACCTTCAGCTGTTCGCCGAGGAACAGGTTGCGCCCGGCGGGCACATGGGTCTCCGGCAGGTCCAGGGTGATGCGCTGCTCCTCGCGCAGCGCGCGCCCGGCCTCGTCCAGCTTGGCCTTGGCCTCGCCGACCCGCCCCGCGTGCACCTGTCCGGCCCGCCCCGCCGACTCCTGCGCGCCGCGCTTCATGTTCCCGGCGAAGATACGGGGCAGCCCGGCGTTCTTCAGGTTGCGGGCGGCGTTGCTCTGCCGTCGCTCGGCGCGCTCGCGGGCCTGCTGCATCTCCCGCTTCTCCCGCTTCAGCTCCTGCTCGGCATTGCGGACGTTCTTCTCGGCGACCTCCTGCTCGGCCCGGACCGCCTCCTCGTACTCGGTGAAGTTGCCGCCGTAGAAGCGGAGTTCGCCGCCGTCGAGTTCGGCGATGCGCTCCATGCGGTCGAGCAGGGCGCGGTCGTGGCTGACCAGGAGCAGACAGCCGGTGAAGTCGCCCAGCACGTCGTAGAGCTTGTGCCGGGCGTCGCTGTCGAGGTTGTTGGTGGGCTCGTCGAGCAGCAGTACATCGGGCCGCTTGAGCAACTGGGCGGCGAGACCGAGGGAGATGACCTGGCCGCCGCTGAGCGTGCTCAGGCTGCGGTCCAGGGTGAGATCGGCCAGGCCGAGGCGGTCGAGCTGGGCGCGGGTGCGCTCCTCGATGTCCCAGTCGTCGCCGATGGTGGTGAAGTGTTTCTCGTCGACGTCGCCGGACTCCACGGCGTCGATGGCCTGGATGACCGCGGCCACGTCCAGCACCTCGGCGACGGTGAGGTCACCGGCCAGCGGGAGGGTCTGCGGGAGGTAGCCGAGGGTGCCGGAGACGGACACGGAGCCGCTGCCGGGCCGCAGTTCACCGGCGATCAGTTTGAGCAGGGTGCTCTTGCCGGTGCCGTTGGGCGCGACCAGACCGGTGCGGCCGGGGGTGACGGCGAAGGACAGGTCCTGGAAGACGGGGGTGTCGTCGGGCCAGGTGAAGGACAGGTTCGAGCAGACGACGGAGGCGTCGGACATGGAGGCGACCTCATGAGGAGAGAGGCCGGGGCACGGAAGACAGCTGTGCCCCGGCAGTGACAGACGAGGGGCGTGAGGGGACGACACGGAGACCACTTGGGCGATGCCTCGTACGCACCGGCCGGTGGCCTGTCGGGTCCGGGTGTTCACCCGGAGATGTCGTCGTCCACCACCATGTCTGAGCTCCTCAGGAAAGGATCAAGGTCGCTTCCAGTTTAACAGCATGGGTGGCGAGAGCGGGTTCCACGTTCTCGCCACCCATGCGCGGGCCCGCCCGCACACATGTGCCGCCGCCCACGGCCGGTCAGGGCAGGAGCAGCAGCTTGCCGGTGGTCCGGCGCGACTCGATGTCCGCGTGCGCCCGCGCGGCCTCCTTCAGCGGGTACCGGCCGCCGATGCGGACCTTGAGCTTCCCGGCGAGCACCATGTCGAAGATCTCGCCGGTCCGCCGCAGCAGGGCCTCGCGGGTGGGCACGTGGTGGGACATCACCGGGTACGACAGCAGGATGCTGTTGGGCAGGTCGGTGGGCCGGAACGTCGGCACACCCATGATGGGGCCGTAGTAGGCGTGCACACCGTGCGGGCGCAGGGCGAGCTGGGAGGAGCGGAAGGTCTCCGTGCCGCCGCCGTCGAAGACGACGTCGGCGCCCTCGCCGCCGGTCAGTTCCTTGATCCGGTCCTCGAAGCCGCCGCCGGACCAGACCACCACGTGGTCGGCGCCGGCCTCCTCGGCGACGGCGACCTTCTCCTCGCGGGAGACCAGACCGATGACGGTGCCGCCCCGGGCCTTGATCATCTGGGTGAGGAGCAGGCCCACGCCGCCCGCCGCCGCGTGCACCACGGCCGTGTCGCCCGGCTTGACGGCGTAGGTCTCGGTGCTGAAGTGGTTGGCGGTGATGCCCTGGAGCATGAGGGCGGCGGCCGTCTCGTCGCTGATGCCCTCGGGCACCTTGACCAGCGAGTCCGCCGGAACGGCCAGCAGTTCGGCGTAGCTGCCGGGGTGGTAGTACCAGGCCACCCGGTCACCGACGGCCAGGTCCTCGACGCCCTCGCCCAGCGCGGTCACGTAGCCCATGCCCTCGGCGCCCAGGACCAGCGGCGCGGCCCAGCCGGGCGCGCCCTGGCCGCGGGCGCCCGTGTCCATGTAGTTGACTCCCGCGGCACCGAGGCGGACCAGTGCCTCGCCGGGGCCGGGGACCGGATCAGGCAGCTCGGTCCACTCCATGACCTCGGGGCCGCCGTGCTCCTTGATGTGGATCGCATGCATGGGGGGATACCTCTCCGCATAGAAATAGAGAAACGTGTGGTCGAGCGGTCGTGGTACGAACCGTAGAAGCATTCGAATGGACTCGCAAGTCCAAAAAATGGAGCCGCATTCTCCGGCGATTCGGACATTCTCCTGCGCGCGTGCCGCACTGTCGATATCACCGTCACCGCTCTGATGGGTGACGATGGTAAGGTGATGACGTACGCTCTCCGGACGGGCACGAAAACATGTGTCTTGTGCGTTCCGTAGGTGTGCATGCGTCGGTGTGCCCGCCGCCGACCCGGAGCGGCGGGGACTCACCGTGACTGCGAAGGAGCACTGACCATGGCAGTGGAACAGCCCAGGAAGAAGGCGGCCGAAGGGGCACCGGTGGGGCGCCGGGCGCTGCTCGGCATGCTCGGTGCGGGGGCCGCCGGACTCGCCGCCGCGCCCTACCTCCAGAGCGGCTGGGAGGGGTTCCTCGCCAAGGCCTCCCAGGTCGACTCGACCGGACTGACCGGACTGCTGCCCAACCCGGGCGGCTTCCGCTACTACAGCATCGTCGGCTCGGTCCCGCACAAGGACGAGACGAACTACGGGCTGAGGATCGGCGGCCTGGTCGAACGGCCGAGGACGTACACGCTCGCCGACCTGCGCGCGATGCCCCAGACCCGGGTCGTCGCCGACGTGCTGTGCACCGACGGCTGGCGGGTGGACGACACACCCTTCGAAGGGGTGAAGCTCTCCCATCTCCTCGACGACGCCGGGGTGCGCGACAACGGCCAGGCGATCCGCTTCACCTGTTTCGACGGCGCCTACAGCGAGAGCCTCACCCTGGAGCAGGCCCGCCGCTCCGACGTGCTCGTCGCGCTGAACATGCAGGACAAGCCGATCACCCATGAACACGGCGGGCCGGTCCGGCTCTTCGTGGCCCCCATGTATTTCTACAAGTCGGCCAAGTGGCTGTCCGGCATCTCGGTCACCGACTCGGTCGTCCCCGGCTTCTGGGAGGAGCGTGGCTATGCGGTCGACGGCTGGCTCGACGGCGCCGACCGGCACGCGGCCTGAACGGCCCGGCCGGATCAGGCGGTTCACGGCCGCCGAGCGCTGGGTGCACCGGGCCACCGGGTACCTGATGCTGCTCTGCCTGGTGACCGCCGCCTGCCTCTACTTCGGGCCGCTGGCCCAGCTCGTCGGCCGCCGCCACCTGGTGGCCACCGTGCACGAGTGGTCCGGCATCCTGCTCCCGGCCCCCGTCCTGCTCGGCCTGCTCTCGCCCGCCTTCCGGGCGGACCTGCGCCGGCTGAACCGCTTCGCGGTCTACGACCGGCGCTGGCTGCGCGCGGCCCGCCGCAGGCTGCGCGGCCCCGAGGCGCGGCCCGCCGGGAAGTTCAACGCGGGCCAGAAGCTGTACGCGGGCTGGATCGCCGGAGCGGTGCTGGTGATGATGTTCACCGGCCTGCTGATGTGGTTCATGGGGCTGCTGCCCTTCATCTCCCGCACCAGCGCGATCTTCGTGCACGACGTCCTCGCCTGGGCCATCGCCGCGGTCCTCCTCGGACACCTGCGCAAGGCGTACGAGGACCCGGAGGCGCGGCTGGGCATGCGCACCGGCTGGGTCGACCGCGCCTGGGCGACACGCCATCACGCCAAGTGGCTGGAGGAGGAGCCCGTGGGTACCGTGTCCGGGAAGACACGCGAGAACGCCGACGACGGCTGACACGGGATTCCGGTCCCCCTCCCCTGGAGCAGGAAGCACCTCCGTGAGCGGCAGCAGATCGGACCGGGGCGCCCACGAGAGCGGCCCCGCAGGGACGCTGGGCGAGGAACTGGCGGCGGCCCTGCACGACGCCGTCCGCGAGGCCGCCGAACGGCTGGAGGCGGTCACCGCCGCCGTCTATCTGCTCAGCCCCGAGGGCACCGAACTGCGGATCGCCATGATCGGCGGCGGCCCGCCCTCCGTGTTCACCCTGCCCGGCCGTATGCCCCTGGACGCCTCCTACGCCTCCGCCCGTGCCCTGGCGGGCGGCGAGGTGGCGGTCCTGGCCGACCCGGACGCGCCGCGCGCACACATTCCCGGCTGCACCGTCTGCCCCTACCCCTACCTCGCCGCGGCGGCCCCGCTCACCGCGGCCGGGGCGCGCTTCGGCAGCCTGACCGTGCTGCGCCCCGAGGGCACCGACGGCTACGGACCCGGGCGCCGCACCGAACTGGCCCGGATCGCCGGCCGGCTCTCCACCGCGCTTTCCGCGCTGCACCGGCGGGGTATCCCGGTGGTCTCCCCGAACCTTCCGGTGCTCGTGCCGGTGCGGGGCGCCGAGTCGTCCGCCGACGCGGACCCCGCCGGGCCCTGGGGCATGCCGGGCGTCGCCGGTTCGGCGGGCCGCAGCCTGATGTTCCCCCTGCACCGCCTGGCCGACCTGCTGAACCAGGCGACCACGATGGACCATGTCACCGCGGCCGCCCGGTTCTGCGTCATGGGGCCCTTCCAGGCCCGCGCCATGGTGCTGTCGTGTGTGGCCGAAGGACGCATGTGGGTCCTCGGACACAGCGGGGACACCGAGGGCCTGGTCCGGGAACTGCACGGCAGCGGCCTGCACACCGGCACACCCGCCGTGCGCGCGGTACGCGGGAACACCCTGCTGATCGCCGACGGCCCCGGCCCCCAGGCGTCCCGCCCCGGCGCGGAACCGGCTCCCCGGCCCGTCACCGCGCACCTCCCGCTCGTCGGCAGCAGACATGTCGTGGACGTCCCCGTCAGCGGCAACCGGCACGTCGTCGGCCTGTGCACCCTCGCGTACGGCGGCCCCCGGTCCTTCTCGCCCGCCGAACGCGCGGTCCTCACGATGATGGCGGGCCTGCTCGGCTCGGCGGTGGAGCGGGTGGAGCTGAACGCCAAGCGGCAGGCGCTCGCCGAGGGCATCCAGAAGCGGCTGCTGCCGCCCGCCCTCGTCGAGGTGCCGGGACTGACCACCACGGCCCGCTACCAGCCTGCCGCCGCCACCGCCGAGGTCGGCGGCGACTGGTACGACGTGATCAGGATGCCGGACGACCGGGTCGCGCTGGTCATCGGCGATGTCGAGGGCCACACCATGGAGAGCGCCGCCGCGATGGGCCAGCTGCGCACCGCCGTGGCCGCCTACGCCAGCGAGGGGCACGGACCGGCGGCGCTGCTCCAGCGCACGGCGGGGCTGCTCGCCCGGCTCGGCACCGAGTCCCTCGCCACCTGCTGTGTCGTCGCCCTCGACCCGGAGGACGGGACGGCCGAGGTGGCGCTCGCCGGCCATCCGGCGCCGCTGCTGCGGCTGCCCGACGGCACCGTACGGACGCTGGACGCCCCCGCCAACGTACCGCTCGGACTGCCGGACCCGGGGGTCTACCGGGCCCGGGAGCACACCGTCGAGCCGGGCTCGGTGCTCGTGCTCTACTCCGACGGGCTGTTCGAGACCCGCGAGGACGAGGCCGGCACCCTGGCCGAGGCCGCGGGCCCCGCCGGGGACCTGGCCGACGCCCGGCTGGAGGATCTGGCGGACCGGCTGCTCGGCCGGGCACCCGGGCCGCGCGGCCGGCGCGACGACGCGGCGCTGCTGCTGGCCCGCTACGAGGGTCCGGACACCGGGCGGGTGCCCAGGACCGGGCACCTCTCCATCCAGCGGCGCGATCTGCGCGGGGTGCGGCAGGCCCGGGAGTTCGTGCACGACCGGCTGTGCGGCTGGGGTCTGGCGGACCTGTCGGACGACGTGGAACTCGTCACCTCGGAGATCGTCACCAACGCCCTCGTGCACGCGGGCAGCGACGTCGACGTGCGGCTGCGGGTCTACGCGGACCGGCTCCGCCTGGAGGTGCGCGACTCGGCGAGCGACCCGCCCGTACCCGCCCTCTACTCCCTGTCCGACGAGGGCTGCGCGCGGGCCGAGCACGGCCGCGGACTCTTCCTCGTCGACGCCCTGGCCGACACCTGGAACACCTCGCCGAACGGGCGCGGCAAGACCGTGTGGCTGGAGATGGACATCCCCGCGGACGCCGGGGAACCCGGCCGGTCCGTCGAATGACCCAACGCCCGGCAGAGACACACATGTGTGACGCATAGGTGTGGACCTTTCACGGGTGCGGCGACTTACCGTCATGTGACTGATGTGCCATTGGCGCGGCTGCGGCAGAGTCATGGGTGTCGGCCTCCCCCGGGAGGCGAGAAACCTCCAGACCTTTCCCTCCCCGCTCGGTCACGACCGCGCGTCACCACCTTGACTGGTGACGTATTCCGTGTCAGTCTCTTCCCAGCGAACGGGCGAGGGTCCCCAGGTGGTGGGAGACAAAGGCCCGGCCTTCCTGTCCCGCCGCCGTGCCCCGCACATGTGGTGCCGCTGACAGGCACACACCCACTTCACGATAGGAACGTCATGAGACGACTTCTGACCGTCCTCGCGGCCGGTGTGCCGCTGGCGGCCGCGGTGTACCTGCCGGCCGGCGCCTCGGCGGCCACCGGAAGCCAGGCTTCCGCGCCGCTCAACTGCTCGACCGTCTCCGTGAAGGCCCCGTCCGGCACCAAGGTGGAGTCGGTGACCACGGTCCGCCAGGAGGGCGGCACCATCATGGGCACCGGGTTCCTGGGAGGCTCGGTCGAGGGTGTCCCGGCCTTCTGCGACGTGACGGTCACCCTCACCCACCCGGGCGACAACGATCACGCCAAGATCCAGACCTGGCTGCCGGTGAAAGGCTGGAACGGCCGTCTCCAGTCGCTCGGCGGCAGTGCCTTCGCCGCCGGAGACAACGGCGTCGGTCTGGGCACCGCCGTCAAGAGCGGTTACGCCGCCGCCACCACCGACGCGGGTGTCGGTGACGTCCTCGACACCAGCTGGGCGCTGAACAGCAAGGGCAAGGTGAACACCGGCCTGCTGAAGAACTTCGCCGACCGCTCCCAGCACGAGACCGCGCTCGTCGCCAAGCAGGTCATCGACTCGGTCTACGGCAAGGCCCCCTCCTACTCGTACTTCACCGGCTGCTCCACCGGCGGACGCCAGGGCTACATGGAGGCCCAGCGCCACCCCGGCGACTACGACGGCATCCTCGCCAACGCGCCCGCCGTCAACTGGGACGAGTTCGAGGTCGCCACCCTCTGGCCGCAGGTGGTCATCAACCAGGAGAAGAACCGCCCCACCGACTGCGAGTTCAAGGCCTTCAACCAGGCCGCGCTCCAGGCCTGCGACAAGCTCGACGGGGTCAAGGACGGACTGATCTCCGACGCCGCGCACTGCAACTTCGACCCGCGCCGCCTGATCGGCACCAAGGTCGTCTGCGAGGGCAAGGAGGAGACCATCTCCGCGGCCGACGCCGCCGTGGTCCGCAAGATCTGGGACGGTCCCCGGACCACCTCGGGCAAGAAGCTCTGGTACGGCCTGCCGGTCGGCGCCGACTTCTCGGGCCTCGCCGGTGCCGACCCGTTCGGCGTCCCGGCCGCCTGGACCGCGTCCTGGGTGGCCAAGCAGCCCGGCCTGGACGTCACGAAGCTGACGTACAGCCAGTTCACGCAGCTGTTCAAGCAGTCCCAGGCCGAGTACGACGAGATCATCGGCACGGACGACCCGAACCTGTCGGCCTTCCGCAACTCCGGTGGCAAGCTCCTCAGCTACCACGGCCAGGCCGACCCGTTCATCCCGACCCAGGGCACCGTGGACTACCGCGAGCGGGTCGAGCACCGGCTCGGCGGCACGCACCGCGTCGACGGCTTCTACCGTCTCTTCCTCGCCCCGGGCACCGACCACTGCGGACTGCGGGACGGCAAGGTCAACGACCTGGAGGCCCTGACGAAGTGGGTCGAGCAGGGCAAGGCGCCCAGCACGCTCACCGCCACTCTCACCAATGCCGACGGCAAGACCGTCACCCGTGATCTGTGCCGCTACCCGCTGGTGTCCCACTACAAGGGCCACGGCGACCCGGCGGACGCGCGCAACTTCCGCTGCGTCCCCGCCGCCCGGCACTGACCGACCCCTCCCCGACAAGCCACCCAGAAAGGCCGGCTCCCCATGACCACGAACACCCGGACGACCGGAACCACCACGGCCGACGGCGAACGCTCCTCCCTGCTGAGGCTGTACCTGATCCGTGGCGTCCTGGCCGTGGTCTGGGCCGTGGCCTTCGCCGGAGCCCATGACACCATCGGCGCGGCCGCCGTCACCCTGCTGGTCGTCTACCCGCTGATCGACGCGGTCTCCTCGCTGATCGACCACCGGGCCCTGCCCGAGGGCTCGGAACGCAACGTGACGGCGTTCAACGGGGTGCTGAGCACCCTCGCCGCCATCGCGGTGGGCGTGGCCGCGGCCGGCGGGGAGGCGGCGGTGCTCGCCACCTTCGGTGCCTGGGCCGTCGTCTCCGGCGCGGCGCAGGTGACCGTCGGCGTGCGGCGGCGCGGCCCCGAGCTGGGCAAGCAGTGGCCCATGCTGATCGCGGGCGGCCTGTCCGTCCTGGTCGGTGCCTTCTACGTCATCCAGGCCGCGGGCGACAACCCCTCGCTCGACGTCCTGTCCGTCTACGCCACGGGCGGCGGTGTGTTCTTCATCGCCCAGGCCGGCCTGCTGGCCTGGAAGGCCCGCCAGCTGCGGACCCAGACGGTCTGATCCCGTATCGCACAAGCTCCCTGACGGAGCGTCATGCGCCTCGGCCCGCACCGTTCACGGTGCGGGCCGAGGCGTTTCCGCTTGGTGCCGGGCCGGGCTCAGACCGTGCGGTAGCGCACCGGCAGGCTGAGCACGCCGCGCATCATCCCGGACGGGATCCACGCCAACGAGTCCGCGGGGACCGCGAGTTCGAGGTGGGGCAGCCGGGCCAGCAGCGTGCGCAGGGCGACGGCCGCCTCCAGACGGGCCAGCGGGGCGCCCAGGCAGTGGTGGATGCCGTGGCCGAACGCCAGGTGGCGCGCGCCGGTCCTGGCCACGTCGAGGTCCGCGGGGTCGCCGCCGTCGGGCAGGGGGATGTCGTGCCCGGCGGAGCCCAGGGCCACGGCGACGATCCCGCCGCGGGGGATGCGCACTCCGCCCAGTTCGAGATCCTCGGCCGCGTACCGGTTCGAGGACCGCTCGACGGAGGTGTCGTGGCGCAGGAACTCCTCCACGGCGCCCGGTACGAGGTCGGGGCGTTCGCGCAGCAGGGCGAGCTGGCCGGGGCGGCACAGCAGGGCGAGCAGGGCGTTGCCCAGGAGGTTGACGGTGGTCTCGTGACCGGCGATGACCAGCAGGATCGCGGTGCCTGCGAGTTCGTCCTCGGAGAGCCGCCCGTCGTCCTCGTCGCGTACGGCGACCAGCGCGGACAGCAGATCGTCCCCGGGGGCGCGCCGCTTGTCCTCGATGAGGCCGCGCAGCAGGGTGTGCAGGCCCGCCAGCGCGGCGCGGTGCCCGGGGTCGGTCACCTGGAGCGCGAGAGAGGACCAGCGGCGGAAGTCCTCGCGGTGTTCCTCCGGCACGCCGAGGAGTTCCGCGATCACCGTGACCGGGAGGGGTGCGGTGAACGCCTCGACGAGGTCGGTCTCGCCCGAGGACGCGAAAGCGTCGAGCAGGTCGTGGGCGATCTGCTCGACGCGAGGGGCGAGTTCGGCGGTACGGCGCGGGGTGAAGGCGCTGGAGACGAGGCGGCGCAGCCGGGTGTGCCGGGGTGGATCCGACTCCAGCATCTGTGCGCCCAGACCCACTTGGGGCCGGTGGAAGAAGAAACCGGCCGCCTCCAGGGTCTCGGCGGCCGGTGTGGCGTCCTTGAGAAGTGCCGGGTGGGTCAGCGCCTGCCGGGCCAGGTCGTGCCCGACGACCAGCCAGCCGTCCAGTCCCGGGGCGAACCGTACGGGATGGATGGGGCCCAGGGCCCGCAGCCGTTCGTAGTTCCGTGGTGCGTCCGCCTTGAACTCGGGGCTGAGCACCACCCGGCCGTCGGCTTCGGGGATTCCCTGGGCTTGCGTCGTCATACGTTTCTCCCTGTGCCGAGTTCCTGAGGATCCATCGGCAACACGGACGGCGGACCGGGGAAGGTTCACCGGGGGGCGGGCCGGAGGCGGGCCCGCGGTGGTGCGTCAGTCGTCGCCCTGGAGGAGGGACAGCACACGCAGCGCCTCCAGGTAGATCCACACCAGGGTCAGGGTGAGCCCGAAGGCCGCCAGCCACGACTCCTCGCGCGGGGCGCCGTAGGCGACCGCGTCCTCGATCTGCTTGAAGTCCAGGGCCAGGAAGGCGGCGCCCAGCAGGATGCCGGCGATGCCGAAGACCACACCGAGCGCGCCGCTGTCGAAGCCGAGGCCGTGTCCCGCGCCGAAGGCGGAGAACAGCAGGTCGGCCGCCATCAGCAGGAGGAAGCCGGTGGCCGCGGCCAGGACGAAGCCGTGGAAGCGGCGGGTGACGCGGATCCAGCGCATCCGGTAGGCGATCAGCACACCGGCCGAGACCGCGAAGGTGCCCAGCACCGCCTGGACGACGACACCCGGGGAGAGGTAGGTCGATGTGGCGCTGGAGATGACACCGAGGAAGACACCCTCGAAGGCCGCGTAGCCGAGGATCAGCGCCGGGGTGGGCCTGCGCTTGAAGGTCTGCACGAGCGACAGCACGAAGGCGACGAGCGCGGCGCCCACCGCGATGCCGTAGGAGCGGCCGATGTTCGCCTCGTCGACGGGCAGCAGCACCCAGGAGAGCACGGCCGCCAGCGCCACCGTGCCCAGTGTCCCGGCGGTGCGGACCACGACGTCGTCCAGCGTCATCGCGGTGGACGCGGCGGCGGTGTCCTTGACGGGGGAGGCGCCGGTGTCTCCGTAGGCGGCGGCGTACGGGTTGACCGTCGGATCCGCGGCGGGAGGTGTGCCGGCCACGGCGCCGGCCGCGGCGGCCACCGGCTGCGGTTGCGCCTGCCGCGCGGCGGGGTCCTGGCCGCCCGCGCGCCCGAAGCCCCTGCGGGAGAAGATCGGGTTGCTGGTCCTCATGTCGGTGTCCTCCTCGTGTGCCGGATGCGCCGCCGCATACGTGCCTGTACGACGTTTTCCCTTGCGTCACCACTCTGACAGGTGACGCAAGGGAAAGCAAGAGATATCACCGGTCTGACTGGTGACTTTCTGGAGGTGTTCCGGACGCTGTGCCGGAAGGGGTGCCCGACCCGGTGCCCCGGGAACGGCGCGCCGTCCGGCGGAAGTTGTCGTAGGTCCGCCGGAGCAGCTCCGCGGCGCGGCACGGCCGGCCATCGGCCGCGCACCGGGTGCAGGTCCGTACATGTGTCTCGTAGGAGGAGCGTGCCTGGTCGAGCAGGCCCGGTCCCGGCGGTGCGCCCTTCTCCTTCGGCGCCGGAGCGCTCATGAGAGGGCGGAGACTTCGAGGACCGCGGAGACGAACGCCCCGGGCCGCTCCTGGGGGAGGTTGTGGCCGGCGCCCTGGACCACATGGTGCACACGGGGGCCGGTGAAGTGGGCGGCGGAGGAGGTGCCGTCGGTCCACGGGATGACGCCGTCGGCCGCGCCGTCGAGGGTGACGGTGGGCACGGTGACCGGCGGCTGTCCCGCCAGCCTGCGCTCGATGTCCGCGTACCGGGGGTCGCCCGGGGCGGCGCCGAGCCGGTGGCGGTAGCTGTGGATCACCGTCTCGACGTAGTCGGGATTGCTCCACAGGGCGGCCGCCTGGTCGAGTTCGGCCTCGGTGAACCGCCACTCGGGGGAGTTGCGGTGCCAGACGACGCGGGCGAGTTCCTTGCGGTTCTGCTCCAGGCCCGCGCGACCGCGCTCGGTGAGGAAGTAGAAGAAGTACCAGTAGCCCGACTCGACGGACGGGGCCAGCGGGTTCTGGGCGGCGGCGATGTCCTGGACGAGGTAGTTGTTCACGGAGACCAGGCCCGCGCAGCGCTCCGGCCACAGCACCGCGGCGACGTCGGCGGCGCGCCCGCCCCAGTCGTAACCGGCGAAGACGGCCCGCCGGATCCCCAGCGCGTCCAGGAAGTCCTTCAGATCCGCGCCGAGCGCGCCCTGCTGCCCGGAGCGGAACGTGTCCCGGTGCAGGAAGCGGGTCTCGCCGTGGCCGCGCAGATACGGCACGTAGCAGCGGTAGCCCTGGCGGACCAGCGCGGGGACGACCTCGGCGTAGGAGCCGACGGGGCTGAACGGCCAGCCGTGCAGCAGGACCACCGGGGTGCCGTGGACCGGACCGGCCACGTGGTACGCGATGCTCAGCACGTCGGTGCGTACGTGCCGTACGGGTCCGAGTCCCGCGGATCGGCCCGTCGCGGCGGGAGCGGAGGGCGCGGCGGCCTGTTCGGCGGGGAGGGCGGCGGCGCGCCCGGCCGCCGGGACGATGCCCGCACCGGACGCGGCCGTGGCCAGAATCCGGGTGAGTCTGCGCCTGCTGATCATCGAGAGTCCTCCTGGCGTCCGTCTTCCGGGAAACAGAGCGCTGCCCCGCTCCAGAAGGCATGGCAAGCAAGGAGCGGGGCAGCGGTGGCCGGGTGCGCGCAGAGCCGTGTGCCGCACCCGGGTGCGGTCGGCGTGCCCGGCAGTTGGCCGCCGACCGCGGCGGCTCGGTGTGGAGTCCCAGGCACCGGCCGCGCCTGCCGCGCTCCGACACTGTGTGTACGGCGGAGCGCGCAGGATCCTCGGAGATGGCCGCCATCGCTTCGGGGGAAGTGAGCGAAGGCGACCACCCCGTACCCCGCCGCCAGGCCAGCCAATTGATCACCGTGGCGGCGGGGGGTCTCTATCTGGCTCAACGGGCCGGAGGGCGGCCGGGGTTCACGTCGCGCGGAAGAAATGTGCGCGGCGGTAGACCCCGGCGCGCCGCCGGGAGCTCCGTCGGCCGTCCGGTCTGCCGGACTACAGGCCGAGGTCGGCGGCCAGGCAGTTGAAACGCACCTCGGGGTCGTAGGCGTCGTCCGCCGAACTCCTCGGGCCGGCCTGCGTCTCCTCGACCATGTCGGCGTAGGAGATGCGCTCGGGCAGCTTGCCGAACCGCGCCTGGCGGGCCGCTGCTGCGCCGTCCACCGTGATCTTGATGTTCATCGTCGACCTCCGCTGGGTCCGCGGCGGATGGTTCCGTCGTGTCCGGATGTCCGAAGTCTGGCATCGGTCGGCGTCACCTGTCAAGCAGGTGACGCATGTCTCGGGGTGTGCGGCGGGTTTCTCCGGCCGGGCGCCGTACTGTGAAGGAGAAACACATGATGTGCCACCCATGTGTCGCCCAGTCGTACGGAGGTTTCCCGTGTCCGCAGTTCCCGAGCAGGTGTCCGCGTCCCCCGAGTCCGCTCCGGAGCCGTCCGCGCACCTCGGCGGTGACCCGGTCGCCGCCCTGGAGGCCGCCGCCTGGGCGCTGGCCGCCTTCACCGGCACCCTGCGGGACGCGCTGGACACCCCGCTCATGGACGTGCTCGCCGCCGATCCGCAGCGCACCGCCGTACTGGAGAGCGCGGGACTGGTCCGCCGGGACGGCACCGGGTTCACCGTGCATCCCTCGCTGACACCGGCCGACGCGTCCACGGCGCGCAGTGCGGTGGAGGCGCGGCTGAGCGGGCTGCGGCAGGCGGTGTCGGCCGCAGCCGAATCAAGCGGGTCGGCGGGGTCGGCCGGGTCGGCGGGGTCGGCAGGGGCGAGTGGACCGGCCGGAACGGCGCTCGGCGGCTGGTCGGCGCAGCCCGACGAGGTGCTGCTGAACCAGGGCCGGGCCTCGGCCGCCACCGGGCGGGCGCTGGCGGACAAGGTGGTGCCGCGCCTCGCGGGACTGGGCGGGCGGCTGGCCGCGCCGGGCGCCCGGGTGCTCGACGTCGGCACCGGCGTCGCCGCGCTCGCCGCCGTGCTGGCCGAGCGCTTCCCGCAGGCCCGGGTGGACGGCATCGACGTCCTGGGCCGGGCGCTGCGCCTGGCGCGCGCGGAACTGGCCACGGCGCCCGCGGCGGTGGCGGACCGGATCACGCTGCGACAGCAGGACGTCGCCGGGCTGGCGGAGCGGGACGCGTACGAACTGGTCTGGCTGCCCGCGCCGTTCGTGTCCGAACCGGCCCTGGGCCCGGCCCTGCCCCGGCTGGCCGCCGCCCTGGTCCCGGGCGGCTGGCTGGTGGCGGGCACGAACCCGGCCTCGGACGACCCGCTGCGCCGGTCCGTCGGCCGCTGGGCCGCGGTGCGCAACGGCGGCAACTCCTACGACACCGCCGCGATGGCGGCTGCGCTCGAAGCCGCCGGACTGGGGGAGACGCACACCTTCCCCACCGTCCCCGGCGGCCCGGTCCTGGTGGCGGCCAGGCGCCCGGCGGTGTGAGGGGCACGGTCCGGCCCCACACATGAGTGGACCCATAAGTCCATTCATGTGCGATGATGGAGCGTATGAACAAGGGAATGACGGCCAAGGGCGCGGCGACGCGGCTGCGGATCGTGGTCGCCGCCGCGCTGCTCATCAGGGAGAAGGGCGCCGCGGAGACGACCCTCGACGATGTGCGCGCGGCGACGTCCACCAGCAAGAGCCAGCTGTTCCACTACTTCCCGGACGGCCGGGCCGACATGCTCGTGGCCGTGGCGCAGCACGAGGCGGACCAGGTGCTCCAGGCACAGCAGCCGTATCTGGACGACCTGTCGAGCTGGGAGTCCTGGCAGCAGTGGAGCCGAGCGGTGATCGACCACTACACGGAGCTGGGGCGGCGCTGCCCGCTGGGCAGCCTCACGTCCGAGCTGGGCAAGTCCTCGCCCGAGGCGCGCACGGTGGTGACCGGTCTGTTCGACGCGTGGGAGTCCGCGCTGGTCCGCGGTGCCGAGGCGATGCGGCCCGGCGACGGCACGGCGGCCGAGCGGGCGCGGGTCGTCCTCACCGCCGTGCAGGGCGGCGTCCTCATGCTCCAGACCACCGGCCGCACCGCGTACCTCGAATCCGCCCTCGCCGCCGCGCTGGAACCGCTGCGGACGCCCGCCTCGGTCCGCGGCTGAACCGCCGGGGGCCGTACGGACCCCCCTTGCCGACCATGATCGGGCGCCCCGCGCGCGGCCGGGCGACCGGGCGGCGGCCACCACCGCACGGGTCCGGCGCCGGTCGTCACCCGGCGTCCAGCAGTTCCAGCACCGCCTGCCGCAACGCCGCCACCGCGTCCCGCGGTCCGTCGAGATGGCCGCTCACCATGGCGCCGTCCCGCAGCAGGACCAGGGCCCGTGCCAGCCGGTCGGGCTCGCGGTGCCCGGCCTCGCGGGCGGCCTCGCGCAGCACACCGCGGAACCACTCACGGTGCTCTGCGACACAGCTGCGTACGGGATGGTCCGGGTCCGGGTACTCGGCCGCCGCGTTGATGAAGCCGCAGCCGCGGAAGCCGGGCCGGGTGACGGTCTTGCCGACCACGTCCATGATGCCCAGCACGGCGTCACGGCCGCGGTGCGCGGAGCGGACGGCCGCCACGGCGCGCTTCACCCGGGCGTCACGCTCCCGGAGGTAGGCGAGGACCAGCCCTTCCTTCCCGGCGAAGTGCCGGTAGAAGGTCGCCCTGGTGACCTCCGCCTCCGCGACCAGCTGCTCGACGCCCACGGTGTGGATGCCCCGCTCGTAGAACAGGCGCTCCGCGGTGGTCAGCAACCGCTCCCGGGGGTGGAGCCTTTCGGCGGCGCCCGATGTCATGCGCACAGACTAGCGAGCGGGCCCGGACAGCCCGAACTCGGCCGCGACCAGCGCGTACGAGCGTTCGCGCTCGGCGAGGTCCGGGATCAGCGAGGTGAGCATCAGCTCGTCGGCCCCGGTACGCGCGTGCAGCGCGGCCAGTCCCGCGCGGACCGTGCCGGGTGTGCCGTGCACGACCGTGCCGAGCCAGCCGTCGACGAAGTCCCGCTCCTCGGGCGTGCGCGCGAGACCGGCCGCCGTGTCCGCGCCGGGCACGGCGCTCTGGACGCCCTGCCGGGCCCGCATCATCATCACGGCACCGGACGTGGCCAGGCGCGCGGCCTCCGCCGCGCCGGGGGCGCAGGTGACGTTCACGGAGACCATCACGCGGGGTTCGGGCAGCGCCGCCGAGGGGCGGAACCCGGAGCGGTACAGGTCGACGGCGCGCAGCGCCTGGGCCGGAGCGATGTGGTACGCCGCCGCGAACGGCAGCCCGAGCCGGGCGGCGACCTGGGCGCCGGTGGTGCCGGACCCCAGGATCCACACGGGCAGGCCCGGCGCCGCGGGCACCACGTGCACCCGGTCGCGGCTGTAGGGGTGGCCGGCGGGGAAACCGGAGCCCAGGAAGCCCAGCACCTCTTCCACCAGGGACGGGAAGGTGTCGGTGCCCGGGTCCTCCGGGGCCCGGCGCAGCGCGCGGGCGACGGTGGGCAGACCGCCCGGGTTCCGGCCGAGCCCGAGGTCGAAGCGCCCCGGGTGCAGCGCCTCCAGGACACCGAACTGCTCGGCCACCACCAGGGGCGCGTGGTTGGTCAGCATGACCCCGCCCGAGCCGAGCCGGATGGTGCCGGTGGCCCCGGCGAGATGGGCGAGCAGCACCGCGGGCGCCGGGCTGCCCGAGGCGGGGAAGCTGTGGTGCTCCGCCACCCAGAAGCGCCGGAAGCCGTGCCGCTCCGCCGACCTGGCCAGGGCGACCGTGTCCCGCAGCGCCTGCGCGGGAGCCCGGCCCTCGCGCACCACGGTGAGGTCCAGCACCGAGAGCGGGGCCGGGGCGGTCCCCTGTCCGTCGGCGGGCCGGTCGGACGGGTGGGACACATCGCGTTGCATGTCTGAACTCTCTCGGTGCCGACGGGCGAGCTAACCGGACCATAGGGTCCGGTCAGCGATCCTAGGCATGTGTTTCACGGAGGGTCAAACATGAACGGGTGTGCAGGTGTACAGGTGTACAGCTGCGCAGGTGTGCGTGAGGCGTGGCGGGCCGGATCAGTAGGTGGTCACGAGCGGCTTCGTCTCGTCGACGACGTAGGTCGACAGCATCATCGTCGTCACGGTGCCCACGTTGAGGGCGTTGTGGATGGCGCCCGAGGGGATGAAGAAGGGGGCGCCGGTGCGCAGCCGGAGGGCGGGGGCGTCGTCGAACTCCATCAGCACGTCGCCCCGGATGATGTAGCCGACCTCCACACCGGGGTGGCTGTGCCGCCCCGACTGCTTGTGCCGGGGGATCTGCACCAGGGTCTGCACGGCCGCCCAGCCCTCGGCGGGCGACGGGTGCTGCTGGAGCAGGGTGCGGGTGACACCCGCGGTCGGGTCGGTGGGATCGACGGGGCCGCCCGGGTGGCCGTGGGCAGGGAGCGGGGCGGCGGCGGCCTGCTGGGCGGAGGTGAGCGCGGCGGCACCGAGCGCGCCGGCGGCGGCGGTGCCACCGGCGCGGAGGAGAGTGCGGCGATCGAACATTTCTCGTCCCTCGGATCGGCGAATGGGGGGTGAGAACGCGCGGCCCGGCGCATGACGCGAAGTGCGGCGCGGGGCGGGCACGACGTGCGGCACGAGAGCGGCCGTCGGGAGAAAGAACGTGCGTTCTCTACAGGAGAATCAACCGTTTCCCGCCCGGACGGCGCAAGAGCGCGATCCGGCCACGCGGCGGCCGGCGGCCGCTCAGGCGGCCTCCGGCCCCCGGTGCTCCAGCCGTGCCGCGATGTCACGCGCGGCGGCCTCGCGTTCCGCGGCCTCGTGTCCCGCGTACGCCTTCTCCAGGACCTGCCGCCACGAGGACACTCCCGGGTGGCGGCGCAGCAGCGCTCTGCGCTCGCGTTCGGTCATGCCGCCCCACACGCCGTACTCCATCCGCTGGTCCAGCGCGTAGGACAGGCACTCCATCCGTACGGGGCAGCGGTAGCACACGCTCTTCGCCCCGTTCTGCGCGGCGCCCTCGGCGAACATCTGCTCGGCGTTCATGCGACAGGCGCCCCTCATGGCCCACTCCACTGCTGCCTCACCCCCTGCCCCCCGGATCCCTCACATGTGCGCATCTCCGCACATGACCCGACGGCGTAGATACGTGTGACTCTAACCCAGATATGGTGTCACCGGACATGTGAATGGTTGGCCGGAAGTCGCCGGTCGCCGGAGGGTTCAGGGCGTTCGTGAGCAGGCTCCCGGCGAGGACCGGCGGCCCTGTCGCTCGATTGACCGGACTCTATGGTCCGCTTAATCTGGCCGACGAGGCGACTTATCGGCCATTCGGAATGACACACTTTCTTCGGCGCTGACGCCGCTGGGCGTGTGCGGGGTTGGACGGAGGGGGAGGCGGACATGCGACACGGCCACCGCTCGGCAGCACGACAGGGCGATCGGTTCTCCGCCGCGGGCCGCGCAGGGCGCCGCGAGCGGCGTACGGGGCCCGGGTTCCGGCCCGGTGGGGAAGGGAGTGGGGCGCCGTGAAGTCGCTCGTCACCATGATCGGCCGGGACGGGGAACGGGCCCGGCTGTCCGGTCTCGTCACCGCCACCGGGGGACAGGCACTCGTCCTCAGGGGCGAGTCGGGCGTGGGCAAGAGCGCCCTGCTCGACCATGTCGCCACGCTGGCGGCCGACGCCGGACACGAGGTGATCAGGGCCGCCGGGGTGGAGGCCGAGTCGGACCTCCCGTTCGCCGGGCTGCACCAGATCCTCTACCCGCTGCTCCCGCACATCGAGGCCCTGGACAAGGGCCACCGCGCCGCGTTCGACGCGGTGTTCGGGCAGACCGAGGGCAGGCCGCCCTCGGTCATGTCCCTCGGCATCGCCGTGCTCGACCTGCTCTCCCTGGCCACCTCGGAGAAGCCGCTGCTGCTGATCCTGGACGACGGCCAGTGGCTCGACGCCTCCAGCGCCGACGTGTGCGGATTCGCGGGCCGCCGGCTCACCGGCAGCTCGGTGAAGCTGCTGATTGCGCTGCGCTCCGACATCCCGTCCCGCTTCGACACGGCCGCGCTCCCCGAGGTGGCGGTCCCCGCGCTCACCGAGGCGGCCTCCGAGGAACTCCTGGACCTGTGCCATCCCGGCCTCGACCAGCAGACGCGCCGACTGGTCCTGGACCAGGCCCGGGGCAATCCGCTGGCCCTGCTCGAACTGCCCCCCTTCCTCGGCGGCAACCGGTCCGGCCGCGGCCGGGAGGGCGCCTTCGCCTTCCAGGGCGTCCCGCTGCCCCGGCGACTCCAGCACGTCTACGGCACCCGCGTCGAGGCCCTGGGCGACGCCGTGCGCGAGGAGCTGCTGCGCGGCGCGCTCGACGGAGTCGGCACCGCGGCGGCGTCCACGCACACCCCCGCGCTGCGCTACCGCATGCGCGACGCCGACGAGGCGGTGGCGGCCGGGCTGCTGGAGACGGACCCGGTCGGCGGCGACTTCGTCTTCCGCCACCCGCTCGTGCGCTCCACCGTGGTGCAGCTGGCCACCCCCAACCAGCGGCGGGCCGCCCACGCGGACCTCGCCCGCATCCACCGCGACGACGTGGAGCGCCGCGCCACCCATCTCGCGGCGGCCGCGATCGACCCCGACGAGGAGGTGGCCACCGCCCTGGAGGTGGCCGCGGACTCGGCGACCCGGCGCGGCTCCGCGGTGACCGCGGTGGCCTGGCTGACCCGCGCCGCCGAGCTGAGCGAGAGCCACGAGGGCCGCTCCCGCCGGCTCAGCAACGCCGCCTTCACGGCCGGGTACGCGGGCCTGCTGGACCAGGCGCAGCAGCTCGTCGGCGCCGAGCTGCCCACCGGCCGCAACGAGAGCCCGTCGGCGGTGGCCACCTCCGCCTACATGTCGTGGTACGAGGACGGGGACGTACGGTCCTCGCGGCGCCAGGTCGCCGCGGCCATCGGGAAGCTGCGCGACCAGGGCGCCGCGAGCACCCCGGACGTCCTGCTGCGCCTGGTGAACCTGCTCCTCGGCATCGAGCAGTACGCGGGCGAGCCGGAGTCGTGGCGGCAGACCCGCGAACTGCTCGACTCGCTGGGCGATCTGGTGACGGAGCGCTCACTGATCTACCGCGACGCCTGGGGCGACGTCGTCCTGCACGGCGCGGGTCTGGCCGACCGCGTGGAGCGGGCCTTCGCCGACCTCTCCGAGCTGGAGCCCTGGGACGTGATGCGCCTGGCCGTCTGCGCGTACCACGTGGACATCCTCGGCCAGTACCGCCCGCACCTCCAGCGCATCGTCGAACGCGAGCTGGAGACCGGCGCCCTGGGCGTCGGGATGACCATGCTGCACCTGATCATGCTCGACCAGATGGCGGTCGGTGAGTGGGACGAGGCGGACCGCACCGGACAGCGCGGCCTCGATCTGATGGCGTCCCACGGCTACACGCTGCTGGCCCAGCAGACCCGGGCGTACCTGGCGCTGGTCGCCGCCCAGCGGGGCCGGGTCGAGCGGGCGCGCGAACTCCAGGCCATGGTCGACGCCTGGGCACGCCCGCGCGGTGTGGGCTTCCTGACCCAGCTCGCCGACGCCGCCGGTACGGCCGCGGCCCTGAGCGAGGGTGACTACGAGGCCGCGTATCTGCACGCCATCGGTGTCACCGCGCCCGGCACCTTCACCCCGTACGGGCACCAGGCCGCGCGCACCCTGCTCGACCTGGTGGAGGCGGCGGTGCACACCGGCCGCTCCGAGCAGGCCAGGCGGCACGCGCTGGCCGCGCGGGACGCGGGACTGCCCGCCGTCTCGCCCCGGCTGGCCATGATCACCTACGGGGCGCTGGCGATGACGGCCACGGAGGAGGCCGAGATCGCCGACATGTACGAGCGGGCCGAGACACATCCGGCCGCCGCCCACTTCCCGTTCGAGGCGGCCCGGATCCGGCTGGCCCACGGGATCCGGCTGCGGCACACCCAGGGACCCAAGGCCGCGCGCCCGCTGCTGACCACGGCCGCCGAGACGTTCGAACGGCTCGGCGCCGAGACCTGGACGGAACGGGCCCGCGCCGAGCTGCGCGCTTCGGGTGTCTCCGCGCGCGAGACCTCCGCACACCTGTCGGCACTCACCTGGCAGGAGCGCCGGATCGCCGATCTCGCCGCGAGCGGGCTGACCAACAAGGAGATCGGCGAGCGGATGCACCTGTCCCCGCGCACCGTCAGCTCCCACCTCTACCGCGTCTTCCCCAAGCTGGGCATCACCTCGCGTGCCGCGCTGCGGGACGCGCTCGGCAAGAGCCAGGAGGCGGCGCGGGACTGAGCCCGGCGCGTCGGCGCCGCGACCGGGCCGGGCCGGTGGGCGATGTCCGCTCACCGGCCCGGCCCGCCCCCGTGGATCCCCTGCTCGGCGAGCCAGTCCAGGACGTGGTCGGCGACCGCCCGCCAGCCGTTGTCCACGGTCAGGGTGTGGCCGCGGTCGGCGAACTGCTTCAGGTCGCTGACCGCCACCGAGTCGCCGTACAGCTTGTAGGCGGCCCGGGTCAGGGAGTCGGGCACCACGCGGTCCTCCTGCCCCGAGATCAGCAGCAGCGGCCCGCGGGCGGTGTTGCGGACGTCGGCGACGGCACGGGGGTGCGGGGCCGGACCGTCGTGGCCGAGATCGGTGAGCAGCCTGCGGGGCGCCGGGACGACATAGCGGTCGTAGAGCCGGGCCGACTCCTCGGCGCCGACGGTGTTGGCGAAGACGTCCCGGAACTCCTCGGGCGACAGGGGCACCGCCGGGTCCCCGTCCGCCGTCGGCGTCCAGCGGGGGACCCGGCCGGGCCGCGGCGGCGGCACGTCCGCGACCGGGACCGGCGCGACGGCCACCGCGGCCCGGCCGAGGCCGTGGCCGAGGAGGTGCTGCACGACGAGCCCGCCCACCGAGTGCCCGATGAGCACGGGCGGTTCGTCGAAGGACGCCGCCAGGCGCCCGAAGTGGTCCGTGAGCGCGTCGAGTCCGAGGCCCCGCAGCACCTCGGGGCGGCGGCGCGCCTCGCCCACCGTGTCGGGCTCGCCGGGCCAGCCCGGTGCCCAGACCGTGAAGCCCCGGCCGGTGAAACGGTCGGCCCACGCCTCCCAGGACAGCGCGTGGAACCACGCTCCGTGGATGAAGACGACGGGGGTACTGTTCACGGCTGGGGCCTCTCGTTCGGTCAGGCCGGGCGCACGGACCTGGCACCGCCCCCGTGGGCGGAAGACCCTGGGTGTGCCGCACAGGGAGCGGACATCCGGCACCGGCATACGGGCGACCGTTCAAGCATCGTTCAGGCCCCTCGCGGCCGGAACAGTCGAATGACTTAATGTTCCCGGCCGCCCGTACGGGGGCCCTCTCCCGGCCGCCGCGCGAGCGGCGGCGGAGCTGCCCGTCGCGGGGGTCCGGCCGCCGGAGCGGGTGCGGGCGCGCGGACCGCGGCCGCCGCCCGGCCGCGGAAGGGCGGCCGTCTCTCACCGTCAAGTGACTGATGTGCCGCGGCGGTGCGCGGAGCGAGAGTGAATGCCGCCAGCCCCCCGCTTCACGGAAGGACACCCCCGTCATGAGCGGCGATCACCACGACCTGCGGAGCCAGTGCACCGCGTCACCGAGCCTGCCTCTGCTCCGTCTGGACATCCACCGGATGCTGGACATGCTGGAGTGGCAGGAGATCCGGGCCGAGTTCCGCTACGACCCGGACTCGCCCCTGGTCGTCACCGTCACCTTCCTCATCGAGGACGGCCCCCAGGCCACCTGGCGCATCGGCCGGGACCTGCTCCACCAGGGGCTCCACTCGATGAGCGGCGTCGGCGACATCCAGGTGTGGCCCTCACACCTGGAGGCGCGGGCGACGGCCTGGTTGCAGCTCATGTCGAAGGACGTCGGGGCCCTCTTCGAACTTCCCGTCCCGCCGCTGGCGGAGTGGCTCGACCACACCTACGAGCTGGTCCCGGCCGGTACGGAGACGGGCCGGCTGGACCTGGACGGCTTCCTCGCGGGGCTGCTCGACGGTCCCGAGGTGCCGTCCGACTGACGACGGGAGATAATGAGTCACCTGTTTGACTGGTGACGGGAGCTGTGCGACAGTCATCGCGCCGTCCCTCGCGGTGATCCCACGAACAAGCCCCGGGGCCCGGTCCGCGCGCGTCGAGCGCGGCGGGCACCGAGCACGCACGACGGAGGAATCACATGATCAACAGGCGGAACTTCAGCAAGGCCGTCGGCCTGAGCACGGCCGCGGCCTCGCTGGTCGGCCTCCAGGGCGTCCAGGCCGCTTCTGCCGCCCCGGGCAAGGGCGGCGCGCCGACGCCGGCCGTCCCGGACATCACCCCCGGCACCCACACCTCCTTCGCCCGGCTGAAGCAGGTCAGGGCCGGGGTGCTGGACGTCGGCTACGCGGAGGCCGGGCCCCAGCACGGCCCCGTCGTCATCTGCCTGCACGGCTGGCCGTACGACATCCACAGCTACGTCGACGTCGCCCCGCTGCTCGCGGCGCAGGGCTACCGCGTGATCGTGCCCTATCTGCGCGGCCACGGCACGACACGTTTCCTGTCCTCGCACACCTTCCGCAACGCCCAGCAGTCGGCCATCGCGCTCGACATCATCGCTCTGATGGACGCCCTGAAGATCGAGAAGGCCGTGCTCGCCGGCTTCGACTGGGGCTCGCGCACCGCCGACATCATCGCGGCCCTGTGGCCGCACCGGGTGAAGGCCCTGGTCTCGGTGAGCGGGTACCTGATCACGGATGTCGCGGCGCAGAAGAAGCCGCTGGCGCCCCAGGCCGAGTACGCGTGGTGGTACCAGTACTACTTCGCCACCGAGCGGGGCCGCATGGCGATGGTGGACAAGGACAACCGGCGCGAACTGTGCCGCCTGGTCTGGGACACCGTCTCCCCGACCTGGGGCTTCGACGACGCCACCTTCGCGCGTACGGCCCAGGCCTTCGAGAACCCGGACTACGCCGCCATCGTGATCCACAACTACCGCTGGCGGCTCGGCCTCGCCGACGGCGAACGCCGCTACGACCGGCTGGAGAAGCAGCTCGCCGCGCAGCCCTACATCTCGGTGCCCACGGTCACCCTCGACGCCGAACGCGACCCGTTCACCGCGGCGCCGGGCGACGGCTCGATGTACCGCAAGTTCTTCACCGGCAAGTACGCGCACCACACGCTCAAGGGCATCGGCCACGACCTGCCCCAGGAGGCCCCGACCGCCTTCGCGCAGGCCGTCGTCGAGGCCGACCACCTCTGACCCGGGTACGGCGGGCCGCCGGGCCGGCCGGAGACATCCCCCCAGGTCCCGGCCCGACCACCCCCCTGCGTCCGACCGCCCCCTGTGAAGGAGCCCTGCCGACATGAGCGAGATCCACTGGAACCGCATGACCGCCGCACAGTTGCGCGAACTGGCGGCCGAGAACGCGGTGGTGCTGCTGCCGGTGGGGTCGACCGAGCAGCACGGCCCCCATCTGCCCACCGGCGTGGACGACCTGCTGGCGGCCGAGGTGTGCCGCCGGACCGCACACCTGGCGGCCGCGCACACCCGGGTCGTGGTGGCCCCGTCCCTCTGGGCGGGCCTGGCGGAGCACCATGTCGCCTTCGGCGGCACCTTCACCCTCAGCCTGCCCACCTACCACGCGCTGCTGCGGGACCTGTGCCGGTCCGTGCTCCGCGCCGGGTTCTCCCGCATCCTGATCGTCAACGGCCACGGCGGCAACATGAGTGCCCTCAACACCCTCACCAACGAGCTCACCGTGGAACTGGGGACACCGATCGCGTTCGCCAACTACTTCGGTGCCGGACGGGAGGTGATCCGCGACACCCTGGAGACCCAGGACGCTCTGATGCACGCCTGCGAGGGGGAGACGTCCATGATGATGGCCGCCCACCCCGAACTGGTGCGCACCGAGCACCTGGACGCCGCCCGGGGACCGGCGATCACACTGCCCGCGGAGTCCACCGAACCGGTCTACCGGTTCGTGTCCTTCGACGGGATCACCGAGTCCGGGGCGGCGGGCGACGCCCGGACGGCGAGCGCGGAGAAGGGCGAGCGCATGCTGGCCGGGTGCGCGGCGGCCCTGGCCGACGCCATCGCGGGCGACCCGTGGGCCGCGGGGCCGGAGCGGTGACCACCGCACGGACCGCACGGACCTGACCCGGGACCCGGGCCCGACGCCCGCCGCGCCATGACCGGTGCGGCGGGCGTCGGGTGGTGCGCCCGCGTCAGGCGCCCTGGTCCACCCAGCTCATGAGCTTGCGCAGCTCCTTGCCGGTGGTCTCCAGCAGGTGCTCGGAGTCCTGCTTCTTGTACTCGTCGTACCGCTTGAGGCCGCCGTGGTACTCGTCCATCCAGTTCCTGGCGAAGGTGCCGTCCTGGATCTCGGCGAGGACCTTCTTCATCTCGGCCTTGGTGGCGTCGGTGATGATGCGCGGGCCGGTGACGTAGTCGCCCCACTCGGCGGTCTCGGAGATCGACCAGCGCATCTTCTCCAGGCCGCCCTCGTACATGAGGTCGACGATCAGCTTCAGCTCGTGCAGGCACTCGAAGTAGGCGATCTCCGGCTGGTAGCCCGCCTCGACCAGCGTCTCGAAACCGGCCTTCACCAGCGCGGTCGTCCCGCCCGCGAGCACGGCCTGCTCACCGAAGAGGTCGGTCTCGGTCTCCTCGGTGAACGTCGTCCTGATGACACCCGCCCGGGTCCCGCCGATCCCTCGCGCGTACGACAGCGCCAGGTCCAGCGCGCCGCCCGAGGCGTCCTGTTCCACCGCGACCAGACACGGGACGCCGCGGCCCTCCTCGTACTGGCGGCGCACCAGGTGGCCGGGGCCCTTGGGGGCGACCATGCAGACGTCGACACCGGCCGGGGGCTT
>NZ_JBSFSI010000032.1:0-73936 GCF_053589675.1 Streptomyces sp. NPDC003284 | reverse complement strand
ACCAGGCCCGTCGCCAGCTGCGCCAGGCCCTTCCACGCCTGGCCCATCGCCTCCCAGCCGCCGAAACCGACCAGCGTCCCCAGGCCCTTGATCGTGCCCCAGACGCCGTCCACGATCAGGCCGTCCCACACGAACGACTTGATCCAGTGGCCGACCTCCCACACATGGTGCTTCTCCTCGACCGGGTCGCCCCAGGGGAGTTTCGCGTTCTTCAGGTCGTCCGCGTTGAACCCGTACTGGTCCTTCCGGTCCGAACCGTCCCCCGCAACCATCTGGGTGCCGCCGGGAAAGAGCGCGGTGATCTTGTTGTGGCAGGTACGCTCCGCCGCCCAGAACGCCGCGACCGTCCGCGTGATCTCGTCCCGGATCCGGTTGTGACGATCAACCTTGTCACCGTCGTACTGCCAGTCGTCATCGTCCTTGACCGAGTTGACGAACGTCGTCGCCTCGTCCTTCAGGTCGGCGAGCTTCTTGACGAGAGGGCGGATCTCCGTCGCGTATCCCGACAGTGCTCCCGACACCGACTCCAGACCGGTCGCGAACGTGTCCGCACGGTCCTGCACCGGCTTCGTCGACGCGAACAACCGCTCCGCCTCCGGAGCCGTGTAGTACGCCGACAGCCCCTGGAACTTCGTATGCACGTCCTGACCGGTCGAGCGGATGTGGCCCGCGTCCGTCTTCAGGTTCCCGTACGCCTTCTCCAGCAGTCCCAGATCACCCGTGAACTGCGGAATCTCCTCAGGCTTGATCACGATGCACTGCCCCCCGTTCGTCGGCCCCGTCCGAGCAGGCCGACTCGCGTCAAGATCTCATCATCATACAAATAAGGGTCACGGGGTGTCAGGAGCTGCGGCCGCCGCCGTGACGCGCCCGTGTACGCGGACCGCCGAAACTCGCGGGCGGGGCCGTGGGGGAGGGCCCGAGCAGGATGCCGCCGAGGACGGCACCGGCGGCACCGGCGGTACCGGGAGTGGCGGGAGTACCAGAGGTGCCGCGACCGCCCGGGGGGCCGCCGATGGCGTCAACGTCCCCGTCGGCGCAGGGATTTCCGTGGACGCGGACGTCCTGTTCGGCGCGGTCGCGCGCCGCGCGGGCGAGAGCGTCGGCGGACAGCAGGCCGACGGTGGATCCGGGGGCGGCGAGCAGGCGTTCCGCCTCGGCCAGCGTCGTACGGGCCTCCGGCCCCACCGCGCCCCGGTGCGTCGTGACGACGTCGGCCGCTGCGGCGACGGCGCTGCGGGCCACGAGCAGCGCGGCGGCCGACAGGACGCCCGTACGCCCCGCCCCCAGCGGAGCCGCCGCCGCGACGATCCGGCGCAGGGCGTCCAGCGGATCGTACGGCCGCCCGGACGCCTGCCGTACGGAGGCCAGTACGCCGTCCAGGTGCAGCACGCGGGAGCGCGTCTCACCGGCCGGTACACCCGGCAGAGCGGTCCCCGCCTCCGCCGCCTGTTCCGCCTCCGCCCCGCTCAGCGCGGCCGGGACCAGGGCCGCTGCCTCGTCCAGTGCGGCGGCGAGACGCTCGATGCCGTCGAGGAACACCGCCGCCTGCGCCACCGCGCCCTCGGCTGCGCGCAGATGGGCGATGGCGGCGCTGCGTTCGTCCCGATCGGCGGCCTGGCGTGCCTGGTTGAGATGGACGGTGGCGAACATCAGGCGGTCCTTCGCCTGTTCGGCGTGGCCCGTCACCTGGTCCGACGCGGAGGGGACATAGCGGTGTGCGAGACCGGCCCGTACGGACTCCGCCGCCGCCGTGCGGCCCGCCAGCTCACGGAAACGGGTCTCCGCCACCTGCACCGCCCCGCCGACCCCCCGGTCCAGGCCCCGCAGGCCGTCGAAGTCGCCCGCCGCCGCGTCCAGCACCCGGCCGGCCTCCTCGCAGTGCCCGATCACCCCGGCCCACACCTGCGGCGGCCCGGCCGGGTCCGTCGCAGCGGTCGCAGCGGTCGGAGCGGTCTGGTCGCCGTGCGGCCGTCGCAGGGCGAAGGCCGCCGCCAGCTCCGTCCCGGCCTCCCGCACGGCCGCGGCGAACGGCGCCACGGCCGCGCCGCCGAACCGCGCCTCGGCGAAGGCGAGTTCCTCATGGCTCGTGCGTACGCAGTCGTCGGCCATGACGAGCGACCGCCGCGCCCGCTCCTCGGCCTCGGGGGATTCGTCGAGTCCCCGGGCCTCGGCGGGTTCGCCGTGGCCGCCGCCCGGTGTCGTACGGGTCCGGGCCCGCCGGGTGCGCCGTACGTACCCGTACCCGGCGCCCACCGCCACCGCGCCCACCGCGGCGAGCGGCAGGACGAGGTCGGCGCCCGACGTCTCGTCCTGCCCGGGTGCGGCGGTGGCGGTCGCGGCCGGGACGGGCCCGGAGCGCGGTGCCGCCGCAACCGCGGTGCCGTTGTTGATCGTCATCACCGGAAGCGCCAGCCACACCAGCCCCGCCGTACCGCCCAGCACGGCCCGCGCCGCCCGCCCGCACCGGTGCGGGATCGCGCGGCGGGGCAGGACCCCGCGGGCCGGGGATGACGTCACGTTCGGGAGCGTATGACCGCCGACGCGGGCCCGCGACCGGGGCCGCGGCACCGCTGGGGACGGAGACAGGCGGGCGGACACGGCAACACGGAAGGGTTCGGAACAGCGCCATGGAGAACAGCACGGACCCCACCACGGACCCCACCACGGACCACACCACGGACACCCCCGCACCCGACCCCACCCCCGACAAGAAGTCCCCCCACAAGCAGACCCCCCGCTCCCGCACCCTCCGCCGCACCCGCCGCACCCTCCTCGTCCTCACCCTCGTCCTCCTCCTCCCGCTCCTCGCCGCCGAGACCGCCCTGCGGGTGAACTACACGGGCGACCCGGCCGAGGGCACCCGCACCCGGGGCCAGGACGCGATCTGGCTGGGGCACGCCTGGGTGGACGGGCGGAAGAAGGACGCCGACATCGAGGCGCTGGCCGCGCGGCTGCGCGGGACCGGCATCCGCGACCTGTACGTGCACGCGGGCCCGCTGGAGCACGACGGGACGCTGCCCGCGTCGGCGTACCGGGGCGCGGGCCGCCTGATACCGGCCGTGCACCGGGCGCTGCCCGGGGTGCGGGTGCAGGCGTGGCTGGGGGACGTGCTGGCCACCGAGAGCCCGGACGGGCTGCGGCTGGAGCGGGCGGCGACGCGCGCGGCGGTGGTCGAGTCCACCCGGGCGGTGCTGGCCGCCGGTTTCGAGGGCGCCCACTTCGACCTGGAGCCGCTGCACTCCGGCGACCGCGACTACCTCGGCCTCCTCGACGACCTGCGCGCCCTGACCCACGCCCACGGCGCCGTCCTGTCGGTGGCCGCGCACCAGATCGACCCGCTCCCGGCCTTCCACTCCGTGTGGGGCACCCTCACCGGCCACCCCAAGTGGTGGTCGCAGGCGTACTTCGGCGAGGTCGCGCGCCGGGTCGACCAGATCGCGGTGATGTCGTACGACACCATGCAGCCGTCGCAGAGCCTGTACGGCGGCTATGTCGCCCAGCAGACCTCGCTCGCCCTGGAGGCCACCCCGCCCACCACCGGTCTGCTGATGGGCCTGCCCTTCTTCCACGAGAACCGGTTCGGCCACTGGGACCACGCCGAGACCGTGCCCGCCGCCGTCCGGGGCGTCCGCCTCGGCCTGTCCCGTACGGACGCGGACCGCCTCCGCTTCGGTGTCGCGCTGTACGTCGACTTCGCGGCGACGGAGGCGGACTGGACCGCCTATCGCGAGGGCTGGGCCCGCACTGCTCCACCCGAGTGACCTTCCCCCGCCTCCCGCCGTGTCGCCGCCCGGGGGCGGACGCTTTCCTCTTCAGTGGGGCCATAGATCTGATCAGTTCCAAATATGCCCTACGCCACCTATACCGCCGAATGCGCACAAGCAGGACAGGGCCAGCAGGACAGGGCCTCACCGGGCACGAGCAGCACGCGGCCCGTGCCCACCGGCGGGAGCGGCTCCCCGGAGGTAGCACAGATGTCGTACGACGGTGTCGGGCCCCGCGCGGTCATGCGCTCGGTCGCCTTCCTGACCGCGGGCGCCCTGGCGGTGCCCCTGCTGGCGGGCTGCGGCTCGGACGACGAGGGCAGCAGACCGCTGGCCGGGCAGGACATCGCCCCCGCGGCCCGCGCCCAGGTCACCGACGGCGGCACGCTGCGCTGGGCGGTGGACACGATGCCGGAGACGCTGAACACCTTCCAGGCGGACGCCGACGCGAGCACCACCCGGATCGCCCAGGCGGTCCTGCCGGCCATGTTCCGCCTCGACGCCGGCGGCCGGCCGCAGCGCGACGCGGACTACCTCGACTCCGCGCGGGTGGTCGAGACCGAGCCCAGGCAGGTCGTCGTCTACCGGCTCAACCAGCAGGCCGTCTGGAGCGACGGCCGGGAGATCGGCGCCGCCGACTTCGCCGCCCAGTGGCGCGCCCTGTCCGGCAAGGACTCCGCGTACTGGACCGCGCGCAACGCCGGGTACGACCGCATCGAGAAGGTCGAACGCGGCGCCAACGACCTGGAGGTCCGGGTCACCTTCGCCCGGCCCTACGCGGACTGGCAGTCGCTGTTCTCGCCGCTGTACCCCAAGGACGTCACCGGCACCGCCAACGACTTCAACGACGGGGCGCGCAAGAAGCTCAAGGTCAGCGCCGGGCCCTTCGCCGTGCAGAAGATCGACACCGCGGAGAAGGAGGTGGTCCTCGCCCGCAGCCCGCGCTGGTGGGGCCACCCGGCCAAGCTGAACGAGATCGTGCTGCACCAGGTGGCGCGCGACAAGCGGGCCGCCGCGCTCGCCGACGGCACCGTGGACGTGGCCGACATCGACCCGGCCGACGCCGACCGGATCACCCTCGCCGACGGCGCCCAGGGCAGTTCCCCCTTCCAGGGCCCGGCCGGCGGGCGCACCGCCGCCAAGGCGCTGCGCTCCTGGGCGCTGGTGCACGGCTCCGACGAGAAGGCCGCCGGGCGCGAGCGCCGCGCCCTGGCCGAGGGCCGCGGCACGCTCACGACCTATCTCCGCCAGCAGGACGCGCTGCGCGGGGTGAAGGTGCGCAAGTCCCTGGAGCCCGCCTTCACCCAGCTCGCGCTGAACGGCGCCGGCGGCCCGCTCGCCGACGAGCGCGTCCGGCACGCCGTGGCGCACGCCCTGGACCGCAAGGAGCTCGCCGAGATCGTCCTCAAGCCGCTGGGCCTGCCCGCCACTCCGGTCGGCAGCCATCTCGCCCTGTCCGGGCAGGCCGCCTACGCCGACAGCAGCGACGCGCTCGGCGGCCAGGACACCGCCCAGGCCAAGGCGCTGCTCGCCGACGCCGGCTGGGTGGCCGGGACGGGCAAGGAGCAGGACAAGCAGAAGAAGGGCGAGAAGGCGGCCGGTGCCCAGGGGCACAAGGACGCGGGCGGCGGGGACGGCGACGGCACGTACATCGTCGGGGTGAACGACGACATCGAGCACAACGGCGACGGCAAGGGCAGGCCCCGCGACGAGGAGAGCGCCGAGAACGGTGCCAGGACGCGCCAGCTCGCCCAGGACGGCGCCCCCGGCGCGTACGCCCCCCGGGGCACCGCCGCCCCGGCCGGCACGGTGGCCGGGCCGCTGGCCAAGGACGGCAAGCCGCTCACGCTCCGCTTCGTCCTGCCCTCCGGGCCGGGCTCGGAGACGCTGCGCAAGGTCGCCGACCGGATCACGGCCATGCTGGAGAAGGTGGGCATCGCCACGGACGTGACCAAGGTCCCGGACGAGAGCTACTTCCGCGACCACATCGCCGCCGGCCAGTACGACCTGGCCCTGTACTCCTGGCCGGCCTCCGCCTACCCGGCCACCGACGCCCGCCCGGTGTACGCCAAGCCCGTCCCGGCCGCCGACGGCTCCCTGAACGTGCAGCAGAACTACACCCGGGTCGGCACCGACCAGGTCGACCAGCTCTTCGACCAGGCCCTGGCCACCCTGGACGAGGGCCGCGAGCGCGACCTGGTGCGCAAGGCCGACGCCCGGATCTGGGCGAGCGCCGGGTCCATCCCGCTCTACCAGCGGCCCCAGCTCGTCGCGGTCCGCGACACCCTGGCCAACGTGGGCGCCTTCGGCTTCCAGACCCCGGTCTACGAGGACATGGGCTACCTGAGGAAGGGCGCGAAGGGGCCGTCCGGAGCGTCCTCGTAGCGGGGCGCGGGACGTGGCCGGGAGCGTCCCGCACCCGGCCGCGCAGGCCCCCGCGGCGGCGCACCCGTACGATGGGGTGAGGCCGTGGCGTGTTCAGCCCGGCAGGGCGCGTGTACCGAGGACGTACGCGCAGCCGTCCGCACACTCCGGGAGTACGCCTCACTATGGCCGTGTCCGCAACACGTCACGACATTCGAAACGTCGCCATCGTCGCCCACGTCGACCACGGCAAGACGACCATCGTCGACGGCATGCTGAAGCAGGCCGGTGCCTTCGCCGCCCATCAGCTCGACTCCGTCGACGACCGCATGATGGACTCGAACGACCTGGAGCGTGAGAAGGGCATCACGATCCTCGCCAAGAACACGGCGGTGAAGTATCACCCCAAGGACGGCGGGGACCCCATCACGATCAACATCATCGACACCCCCGGCCACGCCGACTTCGGCGGCGAGGTCGAGCGCGGTCTGTCGATGGTCGACGGTGTGGTGCTGCTCGTCGACGCCTCCGAGGGCCCGCTGCCGCAGACCCGCTTCGTGCTGCGCAAGGCGCTCCAGCAGCGCCTGCCCGTCATCCTGTGCATCAACAAGACGGACCGCCCGGACTCCCGGATCGACGAGGTCGTCAACGAGACGTACGACCTCTTCCTCGACCTGGACGCCGACGAGGAGCAGATCGAGTTCCCGATCGTCTACGCCTGCGGCCGTGACGGCGTCGCCTCGCTGACCAAGCCGGCCGACGGCACGGTCCCGGGCGACTCCGACAGCCTGGAGCCGTTCTTCTCCACCATCCTGGAGCACATCCCGGCCCCGACCTACGACGAGGAGCTGCCGCTCCAGGCGCACGTCACCAACCTGGACGCGGACAACTTCCTCGGCCGTATCGCGCTGCTGCGCGTGGAGCAGGGCGAGCTGCGCAAGGGCCAGACGGTCGCGTGGATCAAGCGCGACGGCTCCGTGCAGAACGTGCGCATCTCCGAGCTGATGATGACCGAGGCGCTCACCCGCAAGCCCGCCGAGAAGGCGGGCCCCGGTGACATCTGCGCCGTCGCCGGTATCCCCGACATCATGATCGGCGAGACGCTGGCGGACCCGGAGAACCCGGTCCCGCTGCCGCTGATCACGGTCGACGAGCCGGCGATCTCCATGACCATCGGCACCAACACCTCGCCGCTGGTGGGCCGCGGCGGCACCGGCAAGGGCGCCGACGCGAAGGCGGCCGTCAAGGACCGCAAGGTCACCGCCCGCCAGGTCAAGGACCGCCTGGACCGCGAGCTGATCGGCAATGTCTCGCTGCGCGTGCTGGAGACCGAGCGCCCGGACGCCTGGGAGGTGCAGGGCCGCGGTGAGCTGGCGCTGGCCATCCTGGTGGAGACCATGCGCCGCGAGGGCTACGAGCTGACCGTCGGCAAGCCGCAGGTCGTCACCAAGGACGTCGACGGCAAGACGTACGAGCCGGTCGAGCGCATGACGGTCGACGTGCCCGAGGAGCACATGGGCGCGGTCACGCAGCTCATGGGTGTGCGCAAGGGCCGGATGGACAACATGTCCAACCACGGTTCGGGCTGGGTCCGCATGGAGTTCGTGGTGCCCTCGCGCGGTCTGATCGGCTTCCGTACGGAGTTCCTGACCCAGACCCGCGGCACCGGCATCGGCCACTCCATCCACGAGGGCTTCGAGCCCTGGTTCGGCACGCTGACCACCCGCAACAACGGTTCGCTGGTCGCCGACCGCTCCGGTGCCGTCACCGCCTTCGCGATGACCAACCTCCAGGAGCGCGGTGTGCTCTTCGTGGAGCCGGGCACCGAGGTGTACGAGGGCATGATCGTCGGTGAGAACTCCCGCGCCGACGACATGGACGTCAACATCACCAAGGAGAAGAAGCTCACCAACATGCGGTCCTCGACCGCCGATGTGGCCGAGTCCATCGTCCCGCCGCGCAAGCTCTCCCTGGAGCAGTCCCTGGAGTTCTGCCGCGACGACGAGTGCGTCGAGGTGACCCCGGAGGCGGTCCGTATCCGCAAGGTGAGCCTGGACGCGCGCGACCGCGCCCGCGCCGCCAGCCGGGCCAAGCACGGCTGAGCCGCGGCCGGTCCCCGACGGCCGGCCGCCCACGGCACCGAGGGCCCGCCCGGCAGCACGCCGGGCGGGCCCGCCGCGTTCGGCGCGGGGCCACATCCCGAGGGCCGTTCCGCGGGCCGGTACCGGCGCCGGTTTCCGGGGGCGAATCCGGGGTCGGGGTGTCAGGTCCGTACAGGGTTTTCCCTACAACCGGGGCCGGTCTTTCCGGTGTCGCCTGCGGTGGTTCGCGCCATTGTTAGAGTGACCGGAATCTACGGCTTGCCGAGTCATCGCGCCGGTCTGTCCTCGGCCTCCGGTCGAGCCGGGCCGCAGGCGTGCTCGCCCCGCCCTCCGGTGCAACCGGTTTTCCACCACACCTTGTCCGCTATGCGGACAGTCTCGCCCGATAGTTGTGTAACAAGTCCGTTTCGCAGGGATCTTTCACCAAACCCTTTGTCCGGATTTTGGAAGAAGTACACGGCAGGTGTGATCGAACCGAGACCTGGAAGGTGTGGTTCGGTACGGTTCGGATGGCAGATAGTTAGGCGCGTAGAGCTCGGATCAACGGGTCACGCGCTGATGGAGGCGCCGACTCACGAGCCAGGGGGCACCTGACCATTTCAGGCACCGGTAACGGTGATGCGTCAAGTGCCCCTCCATGCGGTGAACCAATGGACTCATGAGGAGGAGCCCCATGCGTGGTGCCAAGAGCGCCAAGTGGGTTGCGATAGCCGCGGTTGTGGCGCTGGGCGCGACGGCCTGTGGCGGCGGTGGTGACAAGGGCGGCGACAGCAAGGCCGCGGCCGACCCCAACGGGAAGTTCTCCGTCGAGGTGGGCGAGCCGCAGCACCCGCTGCAGCCCGCGAACACCATGGAGTCCAACGGCAGCATCGTCATCAAGTCCATCTTCTCCGGGCTCGTCGACTACGACTCCAGCGGCAAGATCGTCATGGTGAACGCCCAGTCGGTCGACACCACGGACAACAAGACCTTCACGATCAAGCTGAAGCCGGGCTGGAAGTTCCACGACGGCACCCCCGTCACCTCCACGTCCTACGTCAAGGCGTGGAACTGGGCCGCGAACCCGGCCAACAAGCAGACCAACAGCGCGTGGTTCGCCGACATCCAGGGCTACGACGACGTCGCCCCGGCCAGCGGCAAGCCGAAGGCCGACCAGATGTCCGGTCTGAAGGTCGTCGACGACAACACCTTCACGATCACCCTGTCGAAGCCGATCCCGTACTACACGTACAAGCTCGGCTACGAGGTCTTCGACCCGCTGCCGGAGTCCTTCTACAAGGACCCGAAGGCGGCCGGCGAGCACCCGATCGGCAACGGCCCCTACAAGTTCGTCAGCTGGCGCCACAAGCAGTCGATCGAGGTCGCCAAGTACGACGACTACAAGGGTCCGAACGCCGCGAAGAACGGCGGTGTGGTCTTCAAGAACTACGCCAAGCTCGAGACGGCCTACCAGGACCTCAAGTCCGGCAACCTCGACGTGATGCGCCAGGTCGCCCCGCGTGACCTCCCGGTCTACAAGCAGGACCTCGGCGACCGCGCGGTGGACCAGTCGTACTCGGCGATCCAGACCATCGCCGTGGCCTTCTACGCGCCGCAGTGGAAGAACGTCAACGTGAAGGTCCTCCAGGGCCTGTCGATGGCGATCGACCGCGACACCATCACCAAGACCGTCCTCCAGGGCACCCGTGAGCCGGCCACCGGCTGGGTCGCCAAGGGCGTCCTGGGCTACCAGCCGAACGCCGTCGGTGACATCACCAAGTACGACCCGGCCAAGGCGAAGCAGCTCATCGCGGACGGTGGCGGCGTCCCGGGCAACAAGATCTCCATCCAGTACAACGCGGACGGCGGTCACAAGGAGTGGGTGGAGGCCGTCTGCGGCTCCATCACCAAGGCCACCGGCGTGGCGTGCACGGGCGACTCGAAGGCCGACTTCCAGGCCGACACCAACGCGCGTGACAACCACCAGGTCAAGTCGCTCTACCGCTCCGGCTGGGTGCTCGACTACCCCTTCATCTCGAACTTCATCCGCGACCTGTTCGGCTCCAAGGCCGACGGCAACCAGGGTGGGTTCAAGAGCAAGGAGGTCGACGACCTGATCGCCAAGGCCGACGCCGCCAAGACGCTGGACGAGTCGGAGAAGCTCTACCAGCAGGTCGAGAAGCAGCTGCCGAACTACATGCCGAGCATCCCGCTCTGGTACTACAAGGTCAACGCGGGCTACTCGGAGAAGGTCAACGACGTCAAGTACGACCAGCAGGGTGACCCGATCCTGACTGGCGTTGAGGTCAAGAAGTAACCGCTGACGACGACAGCGTGTGCCGTGCCGCACCCTTTCGACAGGGTGCGGCACGGCAGCGGCCGACGAACGGCCGGGGGGCCCTTTTCACCGCGTACGTACGGAATTCCGCTGGGAAGCCGCTCGTATGGGGCGAAAAGGGCCTGCCGCTGTGACTGACATGGAGGCACCATGGGGCGCTATGTCGCACGACGACTGCTCCAGATGATCCCGGTCTTCATCGGGACAACCCTGCTGATCTTCCTGATGGTCTACGCTCTGCCCGGCGACCCCGTGCGCGGGCTCTTCGGGGACAAGGCCACCACGCCGCAGGTGATCAACTCGCTGCGGCACGAGTACGGTCTCGACAAGCCGGTCCTGGTCCAGTACTGGGACTACATGCGGGGCATCATCCTGCACGCCGACTTCGGTGACCAGATCGCCAGCGGCCGCCCGGTCACCGACATCCTCGGTGAGGCGTTCCCGGTGACGCTGCGGCTGGCCGGTCTGGCCTTCGCCATCGAGGCCGTCGTCGGCATCGTGCTCGGCGTCGTCGCCGGTATGCGCGCGGGCAAGGCCGCCGACACCGTCATCCTCTTCGTGACGCTGCTCCTGATCTCGGTGCCGGTCTTCGTGCTCGGCTACATCCTCCAGACGGTGTTCGCGATCAACCTGGGCTGGCTGGAACCGTCGGTCACCGACGAGACCGACCTCAACCAGTTCATCCTGCCCGCCATCGTGCTGGCCAGCGCCTCGCTCGCCTATGTGGCGCGGCTGAGCCGCACCTCGGTCGCGGAGAACCTGCGCGCCGACTACATGCGCACCGCCATCGCCAAGGGCCTGCCCAAGCGCCGGGTCATCGGCGTGCACCTGATGCGCAACTCGCTCATCCCGGTCGTCACCTTCCTCGGCACCGACCTCGGTGCCCTGATGGGCGGCGCGATCGTCACGGAGGGCATTTTCAACATCCACGGCGTGGGCGGCACCATCTACGACTCGATCGTGCGCCGAGAGGGCACCACGCTCGTCGGACTGGTCACCATCCTGGTCCTCGTGTACCTCTTCTGCAGCCTGATCGTCGACCTGCTCTACGCGGTTCTGGACCCGAGGATCCGTTATGCCTGAGCTGACCAAGTCCGCGGACGAAGCCGCCGGCGCCACCGCGACCGCAGCCGCGGGCGGCGAACTGCCGCAGCCCAAGGCGGAGAAGACCCGCAGCCTGTGGGGCGACGCCTGGCAGGACCTGCGCACCAACTGGGTGTTCATCGTCTCGGCCCTGCTGATCCTGCTGCTGCTCCTGATGGCCGCCTGGCCGGGCCTGTTCACCGACGGGGACCCGAACAACAAGGACCTGGCCGGGCACTACCTGGCGCACCCGCAGTACGGGAAGGTCTTCTCGGCCGACTGGCTGGGCTATGACGCCCAGGGCCGCAGTGTCTACGCCCGTGCCATCTACGGCGCCCGCGCCTCGCTGCTGGTCGGCGGCGGCACCACCTTCGCGGTGACCGTGCTCGGCGGCCTGATCGGCATGCTCGCCGGTTACTTCGGCGGCTGGATCGACGCGGTGCTGTCCCGGGTCACCGACATGTTCATGGGCATCCCGTTCCTGCTCGGCGCGCTCGTCCTGCTGAACGCCTTCACCGACCGCACCATCCCGGTCGTCATCCTGGCGCTGGCCTTCCTCGGCTGGACGCAGACGGCCCGTGTGATGCGCGGTGCGGTCATCACCGTCAAGTCGACGGACTATGTGCAGGCGGCCAAGGCGCTCGGCGCCGGGACCAACCGCATCCTCTTCCGTCATGTGCTGCCCAACGCGGTGGCTCCGGTGATCGTCGTCGCCACCATCTCGCTCGGTGTCTACATCGGCGCCGAGGCCACGCTGTCGTTCCTGGGCCTCGGCCTGAACGGCGCCTCGTGGGGCAACGACATCTCCGACGGCGGCAACTCGATCCGCGTGGCCCAGTGGATCATGCTCTACCCGTCGATCCTGCTCAGCATCACGGTGCTGGCGTTCATCATGCTCGGTGAGGCCGTCCGCAACGCCCTCGACCCGAAGACGCGCTGAGGGAGGCGTACGTGACCACCATCGAAGAAGTCACCCCGGTGCCGTCGCCGCGCGACGGCGGGGCGGACGGCGGGCCACTGCTCGACGTGCGCGACCTGCACGTCGAGTTCCACACCCGCGAGGGTGTCGTGCGGGCCGTCAACGGCGTCAACTACAGCGTGAGCGCCGGTGAGACGCTGGCCGTGCTCGGCGAGTCCGGTTCCGGCAAGTCGGTGACCGCGCAGGCGATCATGGGCATCCTGGACATGCCGCCGGCGAAGATCCCGCAGGGCGAGATCCGCTTCCGCGGCCAGGACATGCTGACCATGGCCGCCGAGGAGCGCCGCAAGATCCGCGGCCGCCGGATCGCGATGATCTTCCAGGACGCGCTGTCCTCGCTGAACCCGGTGCTGACCGTCGGCTACCAGCTCGGCGAGATGTTCCGCGTCCACCAGGGCCTGTCCAAGAAGGACGCCAAGGCCAAGGCCATCGAGCTGATGGACCGGGTGAAGATCCCGGCCGCCGCGGCGCGCGTCAACGACTATCCGCACCAGTTCTCGGGCGGTATGCGCCAGCGCATCATGATCGCGATGGCGCTGGCCCTGGAGCCGGACCTGATCATCGCGGACGAGCCGACCACCGCGCTCGACGTGACCGTCCAGGCCCAGGTCATGGACCTGCTCGCGGAGCTCCAGCGCGAGTACAACATGGGCCTCATCCTGATCACCCACGACCTCGGCGTGGTCGCCGACGTCGCGGACAAGATCGCGGTGATGTACGCGGGCCGGATCGTCGAGCAGGCGCCGGTGCACGAGCTGTACAAGCGGCCCGCGCACCCGTACACGCGGGGTCTGCTGGACTCGATCCCGCGCCTGGACCAGAAGGGCCAGGAGCTGTACGCGATCAAGGGCCTGCCGCCCAACCTGCTGCGCGTACCGACCGGCTGCGCCTTCAACCCGCGCTGCCCCAAGGCCCAGGACATCTGCCGTACGGATGTCCCGGAGCTGCTGGCGGTCACCGAGCGCGACGGCGGCGAGCTGCCGGGCCGTGCCTCGGCCTGCCACTTCTGGAAGGAGACGATCCATGGCTGAGCTCAGCAAGAACGACGGGCAGCCGGACGCCACGCCGAACGTCTCCGAGGTGGACGTCGTCGAGGCCCGCAGCGAGGACGAGGCGGTCGACGCCATCGAGGCGCCGGTCCAGCGCGGCGAGCCGATCCTCCAGGTGCGCAACCTGGTGAAGCACTTCCCGCTCACCCAGGGCATCCTGTTCAAGAAGCAGGTCGGCGCGGTCAAGGCCGTCGACGGCATCTCCTTCGACCTGTACCAGGGCGAGACCCTGGGCATCGTGGGCGAGTCCGGCTGCGGCAAGTCGACGGTGGCCAAGCTCCTGATGAACCTGGAGCGGGCGACCGCGGGCGAGATCTTCTACAAGGGCCAGGACATCACCAAGCTGTCCGGGCGTGCGCTGAAGGCGGTGCGCCGGAACATCCAGATGGTGTTCCAGGACCCGTACACCTCGCTGAACCCGCGGATGACGGTCGGTGACATCATCGGCGAGCCCTTCGACATCCACCCCGAGGTGGCCCCGAAGGGGGACCGGCGTCGCAAGGTGCAGGAGCTGCTGGACGTCGTCGGGCTCAACCCGGAGTACATCAACCGGTACCCGCACCAGTTCTCCGGCGGTCAGCGCCAGCGCATCGGCATCGCCCGCGGCCTCGCGCTCAACCCCGAGATCATCATCTGCGACGAGCCCGTCTCGGCGCTGGACGTGTCGGTGCAGGCGCAGGTCATCAACCTGATGGAGCGTCTCCAGGACGAGTTCAACCTGTCCTACATCTTCATCGCGCACGACCTGTCCATCGTCCGGCACATCTCGGACCGCGTGGGCGTGATGTACCTGGGCAAGATGGCCGAGATCGGCTCGGACGAGCAGATCTACGACCACCCGACGCACCCGTACACCCAGGCGCTGCTGTCGGCGGTCCCCGTCCCGGACCCGGACGCCCGTGAGCACCGCGAGCGGATCATCCTCACCGGCGATGTGCCGTCCCCGGCCAACCCGCCCTCGGGCTGCCGCTTCCGCACCCGCTGCTGGAAGGCCCAGGACAAGTGCGCCGAGGAGGTCCCGCTGCTGGCGATCCCCGAGCGTTTCAAGGGCACGGACAGCCAGGCGGCCCACGAGTCGGCCTGCCACTTCGCCGAGGAGAAGGACATCGTCCACGCGGCGTAGCTCCCACCACGGCACCACCACCGGATCCCGGCATCCCCTCCAGGGTGCCGGGATCCGGCGTTTCCGCGCTTCGACGGGCGTGCATCCGGCTGGAGTCGGGCCGCTCGCGGTGAGGCATCCCGGATATATGCGTCTTATGTGCTGATATGTGTGCCGAGTCGTCGGCCGGACCGAGCCGTGTCCCGTATCCGAGGAGGCGCCCATGCGTGCAGGCACCCGTGTGCGGTGGGCCGGTGCGGCGCTGGCGGCGGCCGCCCTGCCGCTGGCCGCCGGGTGCGGCAGCACGACGGGCGCCGGGGCCGGGGTGCTCAGCTCCTCCTGGGGCGACCCGCAGAACCCGCTGGAGCCCGCCAACACCAACGAGGTGCAGGGCGGCAAGGTCCTCGACATGGTCTTCCGCGGGCTGAAGCGGTACAACCCGCGCACCGGCAAGGCCGAGAACATGCTCGCCGAGCGGATCGAGACCACCGACTCGCAGAACTACACGGTCACCGTCAGGCCCGGCTGGACGTTCAGCGACGGCGAGCCGGTCACCGCCCGCTCCTTCGTCGACGCCTGGAACTACGGCGCGAGCCTGCGCAACAACCAGAAGAACGCGTACTTCTTCGGCTACATCGACGGCTACGACCAGGTCCACCCCGACAGCGGCGGCCAGCGCGCCGACACCCTCTCCGGGCTGAAGGTGACCGGGCCGCGGACCTTCACCGTGCGCCTCAACCAGAAGTTCTCCACCTTCCCCGACACCCTCGGCTACGCCGCCTTCGCCCCGCTGCCCCGCACCTTCTTCACCGACCACAAGGGCTGGCTCGCCAAGCCGGTCGGCAACGGCCCGTACACCATCGCGTCCTACACCAAGGGCGCGCAGATGTACCTGAAGAAGTGGGCCGCCTACCCGGGGCCCGACAAGGCGCTGAACGAGGGTGTGACGCTGCTCGTCTACACCGACAACAACACCGCGTACACCGATGTGCTGGCCGGCAACCTCGACCTGGTCGACGACATCCCCGCCAGCCAGCTCAAGAACGTCACCAAGGACCTGGACGGCCGCTACATCAACACCCCGGCCGGGATCATCCAGACCCTCGCCTTCCCCTTCTACGACAAGGCGTGGAACACCGAGGGCGCCCGCAAGGTCCGCACCGGCCTGTCCATGGCCATCGACCGCGCGCAGATCACCAAGACCCTCTTCCGCGGCACCCGCACCCCCGCCACCGACTGGACCTCGCCGGTGCTCGGCACCGACGGCGGCTTCCGGGCGGGGCTGTGCGGCCCGGCGTGCGCGTACGACCCGGCCACGGCCCGCAGGCTGGTCAAGGAGGGCGGCGGACTGCCCGGCGGCCAGGTGCGCATCACGTACAACGCGGACACGGGCTCGCACAAGGAATGGGTGGACGCCGTGTGCAACTCCATCAACAACGCGCTCGGCAACGACCGCGCGTGCGTCGGCAACCCGGTCGGCACCTTCGCCGACTTCCGCAACCAGATCTCCCAGCACCGGATGCCGGGCCCCTTCCGGGCCGGCTGGCAGATGGACTACCCGCTCATCCAGAACTTCCTCCAGCCGCTGTACTACACCGACGCCTCCTCCAACGACGGGAAGTGGTCGAACAAGCAGTTCGACCGACTCGTCGACCGGGCCAACGCGGAGAGCGGCAAGGGCGCCGCGATCAAGCTCTTCCAGCAGGCCGAGGGCGTCGTCCGGGACAACATGGCCGCCATCCCGCTCTGGTACCAGAACGGCAGCGCCGGCTACTCGGAGCGGCTGCGCGACGTGGCGCTCAACCCGTTCAGCGTGCCCGTCTACAACGAGATCAAGGTCGGCTGACCCGCCATGGGACGCTACGTCGTCAGACGCCTGCTCCAGATGATCCCCGTCTTCATCGGGGCCACCCTGCTGATCTTCCTCATGGTCAACGTGATGGGCGACCCGGTCGCCGGGCTGTGCGGCGAACGCGCCTGCGACACCGCCACGGCCGCCCAGCTCAAGCGGGAGTTCGGCCTCGACAAGCCGCTGTGGCAGCAGTACGCGACCTACATGGGCAACGTCTTCACCGGCGACTTCGGCACCGCCTTCAACGGCCAGCCCGTCACCGAACTGATGGGCGCCGCCTTCCCGGTGACGATCCGCCTGACGATCGTCGCCATCGTCTTCGAGATCGTCATCGGCATCTCCCTGGGCGTGGTCACCGGGCTGCGGCGCGGCCGTCCCGTCGACACCGGTGTGCTGCTGCTCACCCTCGTCGTGATCTCCGTGCCCACCTTCGTCACCGGTCTGCTCCTGCAACTGCTGCTCGGCGTCAAGTGGGGGTGGATCCGGCCGTCCGTGCCGCCCGAGGCGTCCTTCGACGAACTGATCGTGCCCGGCCTGGTCCTGGCCTCCGTCTCGCTGGCCTACGTCACCCGGCTGACCCGTACCTCCATCGCCGAGAACCGGCGCGCCGACTACGTCCGCACCGCCGTCGCCAAGGGCCTGCCCCGCCGCCGGGTCGTCGTACGGCACCTGCTGCGCAACTCCCTGATCCCCGTGGTCACCTTCATCGGCACCGACATCGGGGCGCTGATGGGCGGCGCCATCGTCACCGAGCGGATCTTCAACATCCACGGCGTGGGCTACCAGCTCTACCAGGGCATCCTGCGGCAGAACACCCAGACCGTGGTCGGCTTCGTCACCGTCCTGGTCCTGGTCTTCCTGGCCGCCAACCTGCTCGTGGACCTGCTGTACGCCGTACTCGACCCGAGGATCCGCTATGCCTGAGCAGCCGCCGCAGCCGCAGCCGTTCGAGCCCGAGGGCGCTGTCGCGGGGACCGGCATGGGCGGCGGGATGGACCTCGCGGCGAGCGAGGCGGCCACCCTGGCGCCGGGCCCGGACGGCGGCGCGGACGGCGCCGGACCGAAGGAGCGGCCCCGCTCGCTGTGGTCCGACGCCTGGCGCGACCTGCGCCGCAACCCGGTCTTCCTGGTCTCCGCGCTGGTGATCTGCTTCCTCGTCCTCATCGCGGTCTGGCCCTCGCTGATCGCCCCCGGCAACCCCCTCGTCTGCGATCTGGCCAAGGCCCAGGACGGTCCCTCGGCCGGACACCCCTTCGGCTTCGACGGCCAGGGCTGCGACGTCTACACGCGCACCGTGCACGGCGCCCGCGCCTCCGTCACCGTCGGCGTCTGCGCCACCCTCGGTGTCGCCCTGCTCGGCTCCGTGCTCGGCGCCCTCGGCGGCTACTTCGGCGGTGTCTGGGACGCGGTGCTCTCCCGCGTCACCGACATCTTCTTCGCCATCCCGGTCGTGCTCGGCGGGCTGGTCCTGCTGTCCGTGGTCACCAGCAACACCGTCTGGCCGGTCGTCGGCTTCATCGTGCTGCTGGGCTGGCCGCAGATCTACCGCATCGCCCGCGGCTCCGTCATCACCGCCAAACAGCACGACTACGTGCAGGCCGCCCGCGCGCTGGGCGCCTCCGACACACGCATCCTGCTGCGGCACATCGCGCCCAACGCCGTCGCCCCGGTGATCGTGGTCGCCACCATCGCGCTGGGCACGTACATCGCCCTGGAGGCCACCCTGTCCTACCTGGGCGTCGGCCTGAAACCGCCCAGTGTGTCCTGGGGCATCGAGATCTCCGCCGCCTCCCCCTACGTCCGCAACGCCCCGCACGCCCTGCTGTGGCCCGCCGGTGCGCTGGCCGTGACCGTCCTGGCGTTCATCATGCTCGGCGACGCGGTCCGCGACGCCCTCGACCCGAAGCTGAGGTGACGGCCGCCGTGCTGCTCGAAGTCCGTGATCTGCACGTGGAGTTCCGCACCCGGGACGGGATCGCGCACGCCGTCAACGGGGTCAGCTACGAGGTGGACGCGGGCCGGACCCTGGCCGTGCTCGGCGAGTCCGGCTCCGGCAAGTCGGTGACCGCGCAGGCGATCATGGGCATCCTCGACATGCCGCCCGGCCGGATCACCGGCGGCGAGATCCTCTTCCAGGGCCGCGACCTGCTGAAGCTCCCGGAGGAGGAGCGGCGTACGGTCCGCGGCGCCAAGATCGCGATGATCTTCCAGGACGCGCTGTCCTCGCTGAACCCGGTGCTCACCGTGGGCGACCAGCTCGCCGAGATGTTCACCGTGCACCGGGGCCTGTCCCGCAGGGAGGCGCGGGCCAGGGCGGTGGAGCTGATGGACCGGGTGCGCATCCCGGCCCCCGCGCAGCGCGTACGCGACTATCCGCACCAGTTCTCCGGCGGTATGCGCCAGCGCATCATGATCGCGATGGCGCTGGCCCTGGAGCCGGACCTGATCATCGCGGACGAGCCGACCACCGCGCTCGACGTGACCGTCCAGGCCCAGGTCATGGATCTGCTCGCGGAGCTGCGGCGCGAGTTCGGCATGGGCCTCATCCTGATCACCCACGACCTCGGGGTGGTGGCCGACGTCGCGGACGAGATCGCGGTGATGTACGCCGGGCGGATCGTGGAGCGGGCGCCCGTGCACGAGCTGTACAAGCGGCCCGCGCACCCGTACACGCGGGGTCTGCTGGAGTCGATCCCGCGCCTGGACCAGAAGGGCCGCGAGCTGTACGCGATCAAGGGGCTGCCGCCCAACCTCACGCGGATCCCCGCCGGTTGCGCCTTCCACCCGCGCTGCCCGATGGCCCGGGACGTGTGCCGCACCGACGTACCGCCGCTCGACGAGGCCGGTGCCCGGCGCGGGTCCGCCTGCCACTTCTGGAGGGAGTGCCTGGATGCCTGAACCGCTGCTGGAGGTCGCCGGGCTGGTCAAGCACTATCCGCTCACCCAGGGCATCCTGTTCAAGAAGCAGATCGGCGCGGTCAAGGCCGTCGACGGCGTCGACTTCGCCCTCGGCCGGGGCGAGACGCTGGGCATCGTGGGCGAGTCCGGCTGCGGCAAGTCGACGGTGGCCAAGCTGCTGTGCCAGCTGGAGCGGCCCACGGCCGGGGCGATCCGCTACCGGGGCGAGGACATCACCAGGCTGTCCGGGCGTGCGCTGAAGGCGGTGCGCCGGAACATCCAGATGGTGTTCCAGGATCCGTACACCTCGCTGAACCCGCGGATGACGGTCGGTGACATCATCGGCGAGCCGTACGACATCCACCCCGAGGTGGCCCCGAAGGGGGACCGGCGCCGCAAGGTGCAGGAGCTGCTGGACGTCGTCGGGCTCAACCCGGAGTACATCAACCGCTATCCGCACCAGTTCTCCGGCGGTCAGCGCCAGCGCATCGGCATCGCCCGCGGCCTGGCCCTGCGCCCGGAGGTCATCGTCGCCGACGAACCGGTCTCCGCGCTGGACGTCTCCGTGCAGGCCCAGGTGATCAACCTGCTGGAACGCCTCCAGTCGGAGTTCGACCTCTCCTACGTCTTCATCGCGCACGACCTGTCCATCGTCCGGCACATCTCCGACCGGGTCGGGGTCATGTACCTGGGCCGGATCGTGGAGACCGGCACGGACGAGCAGATCTACGACCACGCGACCCACCCGTACACCCAGGCGCTGCTGTCGGCGGTCCCGGTGCCCGACCCGGAGGCCCGCGAGCGCCGCGAGCGGATCATCCTCACCGGCGACGTGCCGTCCCCGGCGGCCGTCCCCTCCGGCTGCCGCTTCCGCACCCGCTGCTTCAAGGCGCAGGAGCGCTGCGCCCTGGAGGTGCCGCTGCTCGCGGTCCCCGCCGAGTTCCGCCACACCCCCGGCCCGGCCGCCCACGAGTCGGCCTGCCACTTCGCGGCGGAGCGGCAGGGGGTGGCGGGGTGAGCGGCGGTGGCGTTGACGCGGCGGCAACACCGCCGACCCGGGGGCGACACACGGGTGCGGGAGGCTGCCGGGGTACGGCCGTGCGGGTGCCGTGGGCGGGCCGGGCGCGCCGTCCCCTGCGGGGGAGGCGCGCCCGGCCCGCCGCCTTGCCGGTTCAGTCCAGGCCGAGCGACCGCTTGAGGAAGTCGACCTGGAGCAGCAGCAGGTTCTCCGCGACCTGCTCCTGCGGAGTCATGTGGGTGACCCCGGACAGCGGCAGCACCTCGTGCGGGCGGCCGGCGGCGAGCAGGGCGGAGGAGAGCCGCAGGGCGTGGGCGACCACCACGTTGTCGTCGGCGAGACCGTGCACGATCATCAGCGGCCGGTGCTGCTCGGCGGGCTCGGTCAGGCCGTCGTCGGTGACGAGGGACGAGTGCGCGTACGACGCCGGGTCCGCGGCCGGGTCGCCGAGGTACCGCTCGGTGTAGTGGGTGTCGTAGAGGCGCCAGTCGGTGACCGGGGCGCCCGCGATGCCCGCGTGGAAGACGTCCGGGCGGCGCAGCACGGCCAGCGCGGAGAGGTAGCCGCCGTAGGACCAGCCGCGGACGGCCACCCGGTCCAGGTCGAGCGGATGGGTCTTCGCGAGGTCCTGGAGGGCCTCGATCTGGTCGTCCAGGGTGACGGTGAAGTCGTGGTGGATCGCCTTCTCCCAGCCGGGGGAGCGGCCGGGGGTGCCGCGGCCGTCGGCGACGACGACCGCGAAGCCCTGGTCGGCGAACCACTGGGAGGTGAGGTAGGCGTTGTGCGCCGCCATCACCCGCTGCCCGTGCGGGCCGCCGTAGGGGTCGAGGAGGACGGGCAGGGGGGCGGCCGCGGCAGTGTCACGGGGGTAGTCCGTAGGCATAAGCACGGCGCACGGAATTCGGCGTGCGCCCCCCTCGGTGAGGGTCACGCGCGGGGAGATACCGGGCGTCTCGGCGTACGAGGCGATCTCGGCGACCTGTTCGCCGCCCCGCAGCACCCGGACCCGCGAGCCCGGCCGGTGCAGCTCCGCCGACACCAGCACGGTCACGTCCCCCGAGCGCACGGCCGTGTGCACGCCGGGCTCCCGGCTGACGCGCTCCAGGCCCAGCTCGTTGACCCGGTAGACATGGGTCTCGCCGATCTCCGGCTCGGCGGCCTCCTCGCCCGCCGAGGCGGAGACGAGCACGTCGTCCGCGGTGACGTCGAGAACCGCACGTACGTGCAACTGAGCCCCGGTGAGCGGGCGTTCGCCGACCGCGAGCACCCGCGCGCCCCCCTCGTCCGCGATCCGCACGAGCTGCCCGGAGGGGCTCCAGCACGGCACACCGGGGAAAAGATCAAGCCAACTTGGGTCCTCGTCCGCGTGCACCATCCGGGTCGAGCCGGACTCCGGGTCGACGGCCAGGCAGAGCTGGCCGCGCTGGTCCCGCGCCTGCACGAGCAGCAGCGGCGCTCCCGCCGCTGACCAGTGCACACGTGCCAGGTACGGGTAGCGGGAGCGGTCCCAGGAGATCTCCGTGCGGGACCCGTCCAGGGTGATCACGAACAACCGTACGTCAGCGTTGGGGGTGCCCGCCGCCGGGTAGCGGACCCGCGCGGGCTCCCGCCCGGGGTGGGCCGGGTCGGAGATCCACCACTGCTGCACCGGCGCGTCGTCGGCGCGGGCCACCAGCAGCCGGTCCGACTCCGGGGACCACCAGAAGCCCCGGTGGCGGCCCATCTCCTCGGCCGCGGCGAACTCCGCCAGGCCGTAGGACACCGTCTCCGACTCGGGCTCGGCGAGCGCCCGGTCGTCCTCGCCCCCGGCGCCCACCACGCGCAGCGCGCCCCCGGCGACGTAGGCGACGTGCCGTCCGTCCGGGGCGGGACGGGGGTCGATCACCGGTCCCGGAACGGTCAGTTCACGCACCGTGCCCGTGCGCAGCCCGGCGGTGAACAGCCGTCCCGACAGGGCGAAGGAGGCCAGCTCCACGGCCTTGTCGGTGGCATATCCGACGATGCCGGCGCCGCCCTCGCGGGTGCGCTCACGGCGGGCGCGCTCCTCGGGCGAGAGGTGCTCCAGGGCGCCGCCGAGGAGGGCGCGGGGGTCGGCGGCCACCCGCTCCCCGGACCCGTCCAGGTCCAGGACCCGCAGCGAACTGGCGCGGTCCGTACCGGAGTCGGAGCGCAGGAAAACCACACGTGAGGCGTCGGGAGCGACGGTGAAGGCACGCGGCGCGCCGAGCGTGAACCGCTGGGTGCGCGCGTGCTGTCGGGGGAAGGAGTCAGGCTCGGTCGTCATGGCAAGACCATATTGGCCATGCGCCCCCTTGTGCGGCCGTGCGCCGACCGATGCGCGCGTGCGGATAGTTATGATCGTTAGCGCATAGTGGGTATGAACCTGCTGCCTGTTGTGTGGATTTATCTGCCCCCATAGTCCGACCCCCCGACACCCCCCGCGTCCTGGGATCTTTGGAGGTGAGCCGCCGTGGCACTCTCGATTTCGGCGGTGGTGCTGCTGGCGATCGTCGTCTTCTTGCTGATCAAGAAGTCAGGGTTGAAGGGAGGCCATGCGGTCGTGTGCGTCCTCCTGGGCTTCTACCTGGCCTCTTCGACAGTCGCTCCCACGATCAGCGAACTGACCACGAACATCGCGGGGATGATCGGCAGCCTCAAGTTCTGAGGCCGGGCCACTCTCCCCTGGCCCCGTGTTCCCCGCGTACCGGCGTGCACGCATTCCTGTGCGCGCCGGAGGACTTCGGCCGGCGATCCGTCCGCCCGGCGTGCCGCCGTGCCGTTGTACCGCTGTGCCGTGACTCGGCCTGTTTCGGATGGAATTGTACCCATCTCGGTTGATACAAAGGCGCCTGGCGAAACGTATCAGCGCGGGGAGCGGGGGCTCGGGGATGACGGGGTGGGACATCAGTCCGGTGGGCGTGCAGGCGGCCCTCACGACGACCGGTGAGGCGGGCGGCGACCTGGACCGGGCGGCCACCACGCTCCTGAACGATCTGATGAGCGCGGCGAGTTCGGCGGGCACCGTCGTCCCGGGCGGGCAGTTCAGCGGTCCGCTGGTCGGACCGGTGGCGCCGGGCCGGTCACGGGTGCCGACCGGCCCGGTGGCGGCGGCGCTCGCGCAGTACCTCTCCGAACGGCAGCAGAAACTGGCGTTCATGGCCCGCCGCACCGCCGAGTCGGTCCAGGGAGCCGCCGAGGCGACCCGCGCGTATGTCCACGGGGACCTGGAGATGGCCGCCGAGGCCCAGCGCAACGCGCTGAAGCCACCGAGGATCGACATGCCGGGGACCGGCGGGAAGAACGGCGGCGGGGCATGAGCGGGCAGGCCGCCCTTGACCCCGAGGAGATACCCGAGTTCACCGGCGACCCCGAGCAGTTGGACAAGGACGTGTCGGCCATCGGTGCCGACGCGGCGTCCCTGTGGGACGTGGGCTCGCGGATCGACTCCGCCTTCAACTCGCTCTCGGCGTACTACAAGGCGCCCGAGGCGGAGAAGCTGTTCGCCACGACGAAGCCGGTGGCCGCGGCGGGCGACGCACTCCGCGGCGAACTGGAGACGGTCGCGAGCGCGCTGGCCGCCTACGCGGACGAGATACGGCCGCTGGTGGCCACGCTGGACCGGCTGCGCGGCGAGGCCCGCACCTTCCGCGCCTCGGTCGCCCACGACGACGACTGGCAGGAGGACGGCGGCAAGGTCGACGAGAACAACGAACGCCGCCGCCAGGTCGACGCCGCCTGGACCGCCTTCCAGGCGGCCGAACGCACCTGCCACGACAAGATCGTCCGACTCGTAGGCGGCGCTCCGCTGACGGTCGACGACGGGTCCCACCAGAAGGGCATGTACGGCTACCGGGCCGAGGACCTCGACCAGGCGCAGGGACTGCCGTGGGGCGACCCGGTCGACGAGGAGACCCCCTGGTACCGGATCGACCAGCACGTCTGGAACTTCGCCAAGGGCTTCTTCGTCGACGGTGTCTGGGGCACCGTCCGGGGCCTGGGCACCCTCGTCGGCGTGGACGGCTGGGACGCGGCCGGACAGGCGTGGAAGGGCCTGGGGCAACTGCTGACGGGCGTCGCCCTCACCGTGGTCGCCCCGGCCGCCTACTGGACGGCCTCCGACGACCGGCTCCCGGCCTGGCTGCGTGACTCGCGCCGCGCGGTCAAGGAGACGGGCAAGGCCCTGCTCGCGTGGGACGAGTGGGGGAAGAACCCGGCCCGTGCGGCGGGCGCGGTCACCTTCAACGTCCTGACCACGGTCCTCACCGGCGGCGCCGGGACGGCCGCGAAGACCGGGAGCGTCGCCAAGGCCATCTCCCTCGCGGGCCGGGCGGGGCGCCTCGTCGACCCGATGACATACGTCGCGAGGACAGCGGGCGTCGGCCTGACCAGGGTCGGTGACGCGCTGGCGAGTCTGAGGGCGGTCACGAAGGGCACCTACGTCGAACTGGCCGGGCGGACGTACCGGATCGTCGACCAGCCGCTGGCCCGGGAGGAACTGCCCGCCGGCCTGACCCCCGAGAACTCCGTCCGCATGGAACACGGCGGCCGGGTCGTCTACCTCGACACCCGGACGATGGCCGTCCGCGACGCCGACGGCACGGTCCGGCAGTCGCTGGAGGACATGGCCCGGGAGGGCACGGCGGAGGAGCGGGCGGCCACCGCCCACGACGGCACGACCGGCACACCGGAGCGGCGGCCGGTCGGCGCGCACGCGGGTGCGCACGGGGGCGTGCACGGCGGGCCACTGGACACCGGTGGCCTGGGGGACGCGCACGGTCAGGGCGGCCGCACCGGTGACGCCGGTCCGCCGCTCGGGAGTCGGCGCCCGGACTTCATGCGGGAGGGAGCCAACCCCTACGGCCCCCGTGGCTCGCTCAGCCGCGAGCAGATCCAGGACATCCAGGTCTACCGGGCGAACCACGAGCCCGGCTATTTCGAGCACTACTACCGCAAGGACGGCACGCGCAAGAGTCTGTCCCTCTACGACGAGAGCGGGTACACGCCGCCCCAGCTCACCCGGTTGGGAGACCACGCGCCGCTGATCCGGGCGAAGGACGTCCCCGAGCCACCCGCGCCGCATTTCCTCGACGAGGACTATATTCGCGTCGGCGCGGACAAGGTCACCGACCGGTCGAGACTCGGGATTCTGCGGACAGCGGCACTGAGACGGCATTTCGCCATCCAGTGGGACAACCTGGTTTCGGACTGGAAAGCGGAAACCGGCAGGGCCCATGAAGTGCACGGCACCATCGACACCGCTGCCCAGTGGGGAGAAGCCCGAGGGGCGTACAAGGAATCCCATACGGCAATGGGGGACGCCACCGAGGCGTTCGGCGAGCAAGCCGCTGAGTACCATTACATCGCCGAGAACTACCCGGACTTCGAGAAGCAGACACTGCTGGGGCCCAAGAACGGGAACGATCAGTTCGACCAGGTGTGGACGCACGAGGACGGGCGCGTGGTCGTGGTGGAGGCGAAGAGCAGTACGAGCACGGAACTCGGGCGGCGCACGTTGGAAGACGGTAGACAGGTCTCCCAGGGGAGCAAAGAGTATTTCGACGACATACTCGCCGCGATGGAACGTCGTGGCGAATACGATCTGGTCGACGCCCTGGAAAGTGCCGTAAAAGGCGGAAAGCTGGAATACGTTGTTGTCAAGGGAGAGGGGAACGCGGGGGCGTATAGTGGCTACCGGTATCGTCGGTTCGACATCAGCAGGGGGACGCTCGCGTGACTTTGACCATTGCTCGGCATGGGGCGCCCGGACCTGATGCTGGACAGCTCGCGGAACGGCTGAGCGCACGGGTGGCCAGGCGGGTCGATTCCCTCGAAGAGTCGACTGAAATGGTTGATTTCACCTTTACTACGGCACTGATGGCGTTCAACGCGCACTGTGCCGCCGACCCGTCGGCTGCGGCGGTGGAGACGTGGGAAGCGGCGGTCACCGCGATGCAGTTGGGTTCCGCGCTGTTCGCGGTGACCGGTGTCAGTGAGGGGACCGTCGAGTGCCGGATCGACAGGAAGGTACGGAGTCTTCCGGCTGTGGGGCCGTTGTCCACCGCGAGTGCGGGTGCCTGGCTGTCCGCGTTCTGGCTGGCCGTCATCTGCCGGGAGCGGCAGCGGATGACGGAGTTGTGCGAGATCCCGCTGGAGCGGTTGCGGGCGCCCGAAGGGCAGTACGACGAGTACGTCTACCACTGGGTGGACACGTTGCAGACGTACTGGCTGCGGCGGCCCGGCCTCGTGGAGAAGCTGACCGCCACTTTCGAGGCGTCGGATCCGGCGGTGGCCACGATCGCTCCGCGTGACCTGCTCCAGGGCATCCTGTATCCGCCGATCAACCTCTTCTACCACTTCGTCCGCAGGGACGAGGAGGGGTTCACGCCCGCTCTCGTCGACGCGCTCAAGCTGCACCAGATGTACTGGACGCTGAACGAGGACCGGGCCGCCGACATCGACGGCAGCATCGCGCTCGGGCCGCTGGCCATCGCCTGCCTGGCCTACGACGGCAAGATGCCCATCGGTGTCGAGTCCGAGTACCTGCCCAAGCACCTGCTCCAGCACGACTGGCTGGGGGAGTTCCCGACCTGACCCCGGCGGGGGCTACCTGGCCGCGTACGGGACGAAGTCCGCCCAGGCGGTCGCCGCGAAGGCCAGCCGGGGGCCGTCGCCGGGGGTGTGCTTCGAATCGCGTACGTGGATGTGGGCGGCGGCGGTGGCGATCTCCACGCAGGAGTCGCCCTCACTGCTGCTGCTGTAGCTGCTCTTGAACCACGCCAGGCCGGAGGCGTCCACGGACGTGGTGTTGAGGATCATGTCTCCCCCAGCAGTTGTTCGATGAAGGCCATCGACTCACGGGGTGTGAGGGCCTGCGCCCGGATGATGCCATACCGGAGTTCCAGGATACGGAGCTGCTTCAGGTCGGAGACCGGGCGTCCGTTGGCGACCGCCGGTGAGCGGCCCACCGCGGTGCCGTCGGCGAACTTCAGCACTTCGATGCCACCGGCCAGACCGGCGTGTTCTTCGCGGTTCATCGGCATCACTTGCAGTTCGACGTTGCGCAGCTGACTCATGGTGAGCAGATGCTGCAACTGGCGGCGCAGGTACTCCTTGCCACCGAGAGGGCGTCGAAGGGTCCACTCTTCGAGAATGAAGCTGAGTTCGGGAGCCGGATCCCGCTCGAAGACGGATTTACGGGCCAGACGTGCGGTGATGTACCGCTCCAACTCGTCACTGGAGTAGGCGGGCCGTCGCATGAGGAGGAGCCCTCGGGCGTACTCCGGTGTCTGCAACAACCCATGGATGTTCAGAGGATCGTAGAGCTGGAGTTCCACCGCCCGAGCCTCCATCTGCGCCAGCGCCCGCACCTTCTTCGGGTACCGGACCTTGTTGACGTCCTCCTTCATCGCCGAGATGAGGCCGCCGGCGTTCAGGACCTCGTCCGCCGTGTCCAAATACTCGGGGCGGGGGATCCGCTTGCCGGACTCGATCTTGTAGACCAGGTCCTCGCCGTAGCCGACCGCCACCGCGAACTCGCCTGCCCGCAGGCCCGCCGACTCCCGGCGCAGCTTCAACTGCCGTCCCACCGTGGCCACGACCGCGAGGGCCCAGTCGTCGTCCGGGTCCACCTCCCAGCCCGGCTCGTCCGTCTCCTCCACCACGCCGTCCACTGTCATCCGCGCCTCTCCTGGTGCCGCGCTCCTGTCCAGAGGAACGCCGTCTACAGCGTGGACAGCACCGGACAAGCCCTGGACAGTCGCTCTACGCAACGGGTCAAACACTCCACACGGTAGGTGGGAGCGGCCACGCTGAGTGACGTGAATCAGGAAATCATCGCTCCCCGCCCTCAACTCGACTCCGCTGGACGGACGTTCGACGTGCTGCTCTCCTCGACCCCACGCGGCGCCCGGCTCGCCCGGCTGCTCGCGGCCGATCAGCTCCGTGAGTGGGGCGTCCGGTGCGAGGCAGCGCGGCATGTCGTGGCGGAGCTGGCGGCGAACGCGGCCACGCACGGGCGGCTGCCGGGCCGCAGTTTCCGTCTCAGGCTCCAGGTGCTCGGCGGGACGCTGCGCATCGAGGTCAGCGACACGCGGGGCGACCGGTGGCCCGCGCCGCAGGAGCCGGACACCGTCGCGGAGTCGGGGCGGGGGCTGCTGCTGGTCGAGGCGTTCGCCGACCGGTGGGGTGTCACCGCCGGGCGGTTCCCGCTGAAGACCGTCTGGGCCGAGCTGCGGCTCGGGGCGCCGGGGTTCGGATCACCGGAACCCGGGACACCGTGCTCCGGTGCGGCCGGTGGCTGACAGACAAAGGACGTGCGGGGGAAAGGAATTCCGCCGAACCCCGCCTCGCCGCAGGCTGCCCGCCGTGTCCGCGCACGACCCCGGGTGCGCTCACTCGGGCGGGTGAACATCCCCGGATCGGCTGGATTTCGGAGCCCCACGCGGCTCTACGCTCAGCGCGACACAACCGCAGACATGAGACGGCCCCCGCCGGGACGGCAATCCCAGTGCGAGGGCCTGACCACCGAGGAAGAATCGAGCTTCCCGTGGGTATCCAGAACCCTAGCGTGCGCCCACACGCCCCGTCCCGCACTGCGGGCGACAAGCACCCGAACCGGCGTCGTCCCCGCACCGGCGGCGGCCTGGTGCACGACAACACCCGCCACACCACCCGCTTCACGGTGATCGGCAACCACCTCGCCCAGCACAGCGAGCTGTCCCTGCTCGCGATCGGGCTCGGCGTGCACCTCCAGTCGCTGCCCCGGGGCGCCCGCGCCGACATCAAGAGCCTCGCCGCGCGCTTCCCCGAGGGGACGACCCGGATCGCCGCCGCGCTGCGCGAGCTGGAGGCGCACGGATACCTGCGCCGCGTCCGCGAACGCGTCCCCGGCGGCCGTATCGTCACCCGCACGGTCTCCTGCAACCAGCCCGCTGCGGCGACGACCGCCACAGGCACGGGCACAGGCACAGCCGCTGCCGTGGCCGTCCCACGCGAGCCCGAGCCGATGCCCGAGCCGATGCCCGAGCCGATGCCCGAGCCGCAGCAGCGCGCTCCCCACCAGCCCCTCCCCGCCGTCCCCCGGCCCGCGTACCCCGCCCCCGCCCTGCTCCGGGCCGCCGCCGACCTCCTCGCGGGCCTGCGCCGCCACGACCCCCGACTGCTCCTCTCCGCCTGCGACACCGCCCATCTGGCCCCGGGCGTCGCCGCCTGGCTGGAGCGTGACGTCACGGCGGCCGCCGTACGCCACGCCCTGACCGCCGGTCTGCCGGCCGAGGGACTGCGACGGCCCGCCGCCCTCCTGGCGCACCGGCTGTCCGCCCAGCTGCCGCCCCCGCCGCCGTTCCGCCCCCCGGCCGCCCCACCGCCCGTACGCCTCCCGCTCCAGACCTGCGACGGCTGCGAACGGGCCTTCCGCGCCCCGGCCCCGGGCCGCTGCCGCGACTGCCGCACCGATCAGGAGGAGGCCGCCTAGCATGAACACCGTCGTTCGCGACGACGTCCGGAGAACGACGGGATCGGCACGATGCGCGACTGTCCCCTCCTCGGCATCCCTGTCTGCGCCGTCTTCGATCCGCGTACCGGCACGGGAGCCGTCCTCACCGACATCCACCCGACAGGACGGCGGGGCGCAGGGCCCGGCCTCGTAGGGTGGGGGTATGACGGAACTGCCCGACCGGCGTCTGCTGCTGGTGCACGCGCATCCCGACGACGAGTCGATCAACAACGGCGCGACCATGGCCCGCTACGCGGCCGAGGGCGCGCTGGTGACGCTCGTGACCTGCACGCTGGGGGAGCGGGGTGAGGTCATCCCGCCGGAGCTGGGGCATCTGACCGGGGCCGCGCTCGGGGCGTACCGCAGGCAGGAGCTGGCCGCCGCGATGGGCGAGCTGGGGGTCGCGGACTTCCGGCTGCTGGGCGGCGCCGGGCGCTACCAGGACTCCGGGATGACGGGCCTCGCCGACAACGACGACCCGGACTGCTTCTGGCAGGCCGGACCCGACGCGGCGGCGGCCCACCTCGTCGCCGTGATCCGCGAGGTGCGCCCGCAGGTCCTCGTCACCTACGACGACAACGGCGGCTACGGCCACCCCGACCACATCCAGGCCCACCGCGTCGCCATGCGCGCCCGCGAGCTGGCCGCCGACCCCGCCGTGCGCCCCGACCTGGGCGCGCCCTGGGAGATCGCCAGGACGTACTGGAACCGGGTGCCGCGCTCCGTCGCCGAGGCCGCCTTCGCGCGGCTGGACGGGGAACTGCCCGGCCTGCCGTTCGAGAAGGCGGCGGCCGTCGACGACGTCCCCGGTGTCGTCGACGACGAGCGGATCACCGTACGGATCGAGGGCGGCCCCGCCCACGCTGCCGCCAAGGCCGCCGCGATGCGCGCCCACGCCACCCAGATCGAGGTGGCCGAGCCGTACTTCGCGCTCTCCAACCAGCTCGCCCAGCCCCTGTTCACCACCGAGTACTACGAGCTGGTGCGCGGGGAAGGAGCCGGTGCGGACCCCGAGGGCGCCTCGACCGACCTGTTCGCCGGAATCGGCATCGGCGAAGAAGGCGAAGAAGACGAAGAAGGGGCGGGGGCGCGATGAGTACGTCCGGACGCGGGGCCGCGCGCAGCGGGAGCAGCGGCGGCAGCGGTGCGAGCGGCGGGAGCGGCGCCGGCGGCGGGTCGATGCTGGCGCAGCCCCTCCGGCCGCCGTCCGCCGGGCGGGCCGCCGCCTACCTCGTGCTGTTCGTGCTCGGTGCGGTGGTCGGCATCGCCGGGTCGCTGGTGCAGTCGGCCTGGTTCCCGGGCGGGCTGCTGCTCGCCCTCGCCGGTGCGGCCGGGCTCTTCCTGGGCGGGGCGCGGGCGCTGCGCGGCCGGGGCGGTGCCGTCGCGGGCGTGGTCGGCTGGCTGGTCGCCGTCGTGCTGCTCACCACCAGCCGCCCGGAGGGCGACTTCTTCTTCGCGGCGGGCGGCGGCTCCTATCTCTTCCTGCTCGGCGGCATGGCCGTGGCTGTGATCTGTGCCACCTGGGGCGCCGGTCGGGCAACCGGACGGCCGTGACGTCCGACTTGGCGAGTGACGTACCACTTCTTCCCGACGTCCCGGTGTGGGTCCGGTGGGGGTTTCCCCAGCGGTCCCGGGATGAGGGGCGGACGTGGCCAGTATGGTGGTGCGCGCCGCCGAGCCTCCCCCAAACGCTCGACTCCGCTCGCGCAGGGGGGACCCCCACGCGAAGTGAGGTCGTGTCGGGCGGCGGAGCCAACCGGGAGAACCTGCCTTGAGTCGTGAAACTGACACTCCGTCCTCCGGGCCCAACGGGCGCGGGGGCACCGCCTACCCCTCGGGGACCCCGCCGTACGGTGTGCCGGCGGTCTCCGACGACGGTGCGGACGCGGGCCGTTCGGCCGCGCAGCCGGAGGAACGCAAGACCGAGACCACGCTGACGACCCGGATCCGGATCAACATCCCCGGGTCCCGGCCGATTCCGCCGGTGGTCGTGCGCAAGCCCGTCGCCGACGGCGAAGCCGACACGGCCGGGACACGGACCGAGGGCGCGGACGGCCGGGCGGCCGCCGAAGGGTCCCGGCCGGGCGGCGGCAGCGGCCCGGCGGCCGGTCCCGCCGGTCCTGCCGGTTCCGCCGGTCCCTCCGGAGACACCGGCGACCTGCAGCCCCGGGGCGGCGGCGCCGCGAACTCCGGTGCCGAGAACGCCGCGTCCGGCGCGTCCGCCGCGTCCGGCGAGGACAAGCCGACCAGCGACTGGTTCGCGCCCCGCAAGTCCTCTGCGGCCAAGGGCGGTCAGGGCGGCGGCGGTACCAACGGCGCGGGCCTGCCGGGCGGTTCGGACGCGGGCGGCGGCTCCGCGAGCGGTACGGCCCCGGGCGGACCCGGTGGCGCCGCGCCCGTCTCGGACGTCCCCGGCGGCACGTCCTCGGGCGGCGGCGGACGCCCCGGCGGTGTGGTCGGCTCCATGCGGGCCCCCACCGGCTCCTCCCGTTCCGCTGGCGGCTCCGGGCTGCCCGGTGCCACCGGCGGCCCGGTCGCCCCGGGCCACGGCGGCGGCACGGGGTCCTTCGACGTCACCGAGGCGCTGGCCGCGGGACCGCTGTCCGGCGGTTCGCGGCCCGGCGGCCCCGGCTCGGGTTCCGGTTCCGGCGGCGGCGAGCCGCGCCGGGACGACCTGCCCTACTTCACCGGCAACGGCCAGGGCGCACCCGCCGACCACCCGGCCCAGGGCGGCCACGGCGTCCAGGGCGGCCAGGGCGCACCCGGCGGTCCCAGTGGTCCCGGCGGCCCCGGCGGCTTCGACGGCGCGGGTGTCCCCGGCGGCCTCGGCGGCCCGGGTGGCTCGCCGGGTCCCGCCGGACCGACCAGCGGCCCGATGACCGGCGACGCGTCCCTGCTGCCGCACGGCGGCGTACCGGGCGCGCCCCGCGCGGGCACCGGCGGCGCACCCGGTACGTCCGGTGCTCCCGGCGTACCCGGCGCTCCCGGCATGCCCGGTGCTCCCGGCGCGCTCTCCGCGCACCCGGGCGCGGGCACCTCCCTCCCCGGCGGCCCCGGCGGCGGGCTGAGCGACGACACCGCGATCCTCACCCCGCAGAACTTCACCCCCGAGCCGGGCGCCCCGGGCCACGGCCCGCGGCCGGACAACGTCTCCGGACACACCGTCACCAGCGGTATGCCCGTGATCTCCCCCGACGGCACGGGCGGCCCCCGTACGGACCCGGCCGCCCCGGCGCCCGAGCCGGACCGGCCGAGCGCCCCGCCCGCCGGGAAGTCCGCCAAGGCCGCCAAGCCCAAGAAGAAGGGCCGCAGCAAGATCACGCTGCTCGGCGGTCTGGTGGTCGTGGCCGCCGGTGTCGCCTACGGCGCCGGGCTGCTGATGAACCACTCCGAGGTGCCCAAGGGCACCACCGTGCTCGGCGTCGACGTCGGCGGCGGCAGCCGCGACGACGCCGTCAAGAAGCTCGACGACGCCTTCGGCAAGCGGGAGAAGCAGCCGCTGAAGCTGAGCGTCGACGGCAGGACGGTCAGTCTCCGGCCCGACCAGGCCGGTCTCCAGCTCGACACCCAGGCGACGGCGAGCGCCGCGGCGCAGAGCGACTACAACCCGGTCTCCGTGATCGGCTCCCTGTTCGGCAACCACCGGGTGGTCGAGCCGCAGATGCCCGTCGACGAGGAGAAGCTCCAGGCCGCCCTGCAGAACGCGGCGGGCGGCGCGGGCTCCGCCACCGACGGCTCCATCCGCTTCGAATCGGGCAAGGCCGTCGCCGTGTACGGCAAGGCGGGCAAGGGCATCGACGCGGCCCGCTCCGTGCAGGCGGTCGCGCAGGCGTACCGCGCCCAGGTGGAGACGGGCAGCACCGCGCCCGTCCAGGTCCCGACCACCGTCCGGCAGCCGACCGTCTCCAACGCCGAGGTCGACCGGATGATGAAGGCGTTCGCCGAGCCGGCGATGTCGGCCAAGGTGACCGTGAGCGCGGGGCCGGGACACGCGCTCCTGATGAGCCCGGAGAAGTCCCTCTGGAAGTTCCTCGGGGTCAAGGCGGTCGACGGCAAGCTGGTCGAGTACTACGACCAGGCGAAGCTGAAGGACCTCTACGGCGGCATCTTCGACGGAGTGCTGATCACCCGCGGCAACGGGCAGAAGACCCCCGTCACCGTCACGGACGTGATCTCCGCGCTGCGTCCGGCGCTGGTGAGCAGGACGGACCGGGTCGGGGTCATCGACACCAACCCGAACTAGCCGTACGGCAGGGGCCCCCGGACCGCGCCGCCCGCGCGCGCTCCGGGGGCCCTCGCCATGTCACCCCCGGCACATGACATCTGTCATCCCGCGCCCAGGACCGCCGACACTGCCGCGCGGCCCCCGCCTCCGGCCACCATGGAGGCATGACGACGACAGCGGAGACCACCACCGCGCACGCGACCGCGGTGGTGGCGTTCGACCAGGTGACCAAGAGCTACGGGACCGTACGGGCCGTGGACGGGCTGAGCCTCGCCCTGTACCCGGGGGAGACCGTGGCCCTGCTCGGCCCGAACGGGGCGGGCAAGTCGACCACCCTCGATCTGCTGCTCGGGCTCAAGCAGCCCGACAGCGGCTCCCTGTCCGTCTTCGGGACCGGCCCGCGCGAGGCGATCGTCGCCGGGCGCGTCGGCGCCATGCTCCAGAGCGGCGGGCTGATGGACGAGGTCACCGTCGCCGAGCTGGTCAAGCTCGCCTGCGGCCTGCACCCCCGGCCGTACAGGCCGGCCGACGTGCTGGCCCGCGCCGGGGTCACGCAGATCGCCGACCGCAAGGTCAACAAGCTCTCCGGCGGCCAGGAGCAGCGGGTGCGCTTCGCCCTCGCCACGGCCGGTGACAGCGACCTGATCGTCCTGGACGAGCCGACGACCGGCATGGACGTCTCCGCCCGGCAGGCGTTCTGGGCCACCATGCGCGAGCAGGCCGACCAGGGCCGCACGGTCCTGTTCGCGACGCACTACCTGGAGGAGGCCGACGCCATCGCCGACCGGGTGCTCGTGCTGCACCGGGGCCGGCTGCTGGCCGACGGCACCGCCGCCGAGATCAAGGCCAAGGCGGGTGCCCGCCGGATCGCCTTCGACCTGGAGGGCGTGATCGACGAGGCGGCGCTGCACGGCCTGCCCTTCCTCACCTCGCTGACCGTGTCGGGGCAGACCGTGCGCGCCCAGTCCACCGACGCCGACGCGACCGTCCACGCCCTGTACGGGCTCGGTGTCTACCCCCGCAATCTCGAAGTCGCCGGGCTCGGTCTCGAGCAGGCGTTCGTCGCCATCACCGAGGCCGAGGAGGCCAAGCAGTCGTGCTGAACACCTTTGCTTCGCGGGGCCTGATCAAGCTGGAGCTCGCCCGCGCCCTGCGCAACCGCAAGTTCCTCTTCTTCTCCGTGCTCTACCCCTCGATCCTGTTCCTGATCATCGCGGGCCAGGCCGACGGCACGACGAAGGTCGACGGCACCGGGCTGACCCTGCCGACGTACATGATGGTCTCCATGGCCTCCTTCGGCGCGCTGACCGCCGTGCTCATGGGCAACAGCGAGCGGATCGCCAAGGAGCGCGAGAGCGGCTGGGTGCGGCAGCTGCGGCTGACCACCCTGCCGGGGCGCGGCTACGTCTTCGCGAAGACCGCCAGCGCGGCCGTGGTCAGCCTGCCGTCCATCGTGGTCGTCTTCGTGGTCGCCGCCGTCGTCAAGCAGGTCCGCCTGGACGCCTGGCAGTGGCTCGCCCTGACCGGCGCGATCTGGGCCGGCAGCCTGGTCTTCGCGGCGCTCGGCGTCGCCCTCGGCTACCTCGCCACCGGCGACGCGGTCCGCCCCATCACCATGATCGTCTACTTCGGCCTCTCCCTGCTGGGCGGCCTGTGGATGCCCGCGACCACCTTCCCGCAGTGGCTCCAGGACATCGCCAGGTGGCTGCCCACGCACGCGTACGCTGCCCTGGGACAGGCCATCGAACAGAGCCAGGCCCCGCACGCCAAGGACATCGCCGTCCTGGTCGTCTTCTTCGCCCTGTTCGCGGGCGGCGCGGCCTGGCTGTACCGGAAGGACACGCTGAAGGCGTGAGCACCATGACGGACGACCGCACCCAGGGGGCCCGCGAGGACCGGCTGCTGCGCATGGGCGAGCCGCCGCGCACCCTGGGGGAGGCCTGGCGCAAGCTGGTGTGGATCCTGCCCTGGCTGGTCTTCCTCAGCTCGCCGGTGCACGACCTGGCCGCCGGTGCCCACCAGCCGGCGGCCACCGCGGCCGGCTGGGCCGGGCTCGCCGCCTTCACCGGGACCTATCTGGCGCTGGTCTTCCGGAACATGGGCCGCCCCTTCTCCGAGCCCGTCGTCGCCTGCATGGTGGCCGTCCTCGGGGTCCTCGCCGTCGTCCTGACGCTGACCCTCGGCGGGGCCTGGATCGGCCTGTTCGTGTACGTCTCGGTGGTCTGCGGCACGACGTTCCCGCTGCGTGTGGCCTACGCGGCCATCCCGGCGACCACCGTGGCGATGGTGCTCGTCGGCCAGGTCGTCGGCGCGGGGGCGATGTGGACGCTGGTCCTGCTGGTGCTGCTCGTCGGGTTCGCCATGACGGGCGTACGGCAGTTGGTGCGCACCACGGTGGAGCTGCGCCAGGCCCGCGCCACCGTCGCCCAGCTCGCCGCCAACGAGGAGCGGCTGCGCCTCGCCCGCGACCTGCACGACCTGCTCGGCCACTCGCTCTCCCTGATCACGCTGAAGAGCGAGCTGGCCGGGCGGATGCTGCCCGGCCAGCCGGACAAGGCGGCCCAGCAGGTCGCCGACATCGAGCAGGTCAGCCGACAGGCCCTGGTCGACGTGCGCGAGGCCGTCACCGGCTACCGGCGCCCGCGCCTGGCCGCCGAGCTGGCCGGTGCCCGGGTCGCCCTGACCGCGGCCGGGGTGAGCTGCGATCTGCCCGCCGAGCCCGCCCTCGACGGCGTCCCCGAGGAGAGCGAGTCCGCGCTCGCCTGGGCGCTGCGCGAGGCCGTCACCAACGTCGTACGGCACAGCGGTGCCCGGCGCTGCGCGGTCGAGGTGGTGCGCCGCCAGACCCTGGACGGGCCGCTGCTCGAACTGTGCGTGGAGGACGACGGCACGGGCGGCTCCGGCGGTGGTCCCGGGAACGGCCTGACCGGCCTTGCCGAACGGCTGGAGAAGGCGGGCGGCATGCTGGAGGCGGGCCGTCTCAAGCGTGGATTCCGGCTGGTCGCCCGGGTGCCGGCCGCCGCCGGGGGGAACGTAGGATCCCGGGCATGAGCCGCACGATCAAGGTCCTCCTCGCCGAGGACCAGTCGATGGTCCGCGAGGCGCTGGCCGCCCTGCTCGGCCTGGAGGACGACATCGAGGTCGTCGCGCAGGTGGCCCGCGGCGACGAGGTCGTGGCCGCCGCGCACGCGAACGGGATCGACGTGGCCCTGCTCGACATCGAGATGCCCGGCTGCACCGGCATCGAGGCCGCCGCCCGGCTCCACCGGGAGCTGCCGGACGTCCGGCTGGTGGTGCTCACCACCTTCGGCCGCCCCGGCTATCTGCGCAGCGCCATGGAGGCGGGCGCCGACGCCTTCCTCGTCAAGGACGCCCCGGCCGCCCAGCTCGCCGCGGCCGTGCGCAAGGTGCTGGCCGGGGAGCGGGTCATCGACCCCACGCTGGCCGCCGCCGCCCTCGCCGAGGGCGCCAACCCGCTCACCGACCGCGAGCGCGAGGTGCTGCGCGCCGCCGCCGACGGCTCCACCAACGCCGAGCTGGCCGCCGCCCTGCACCTGTCCCAGGGCACCGTCCGCAACTACCTCTCCACAGCCATCCAGAAGCTCGCCGTCCGCAACAGGACGGAAGCGGTCCGCATCGCCCGGGAGAAGGGCTGGCTGTAGCGCCACAGGGCGCGCGGGGAGCGCCGCGGGCTCAGTTCAGCCGGGCCCGTGCCGCCCGCGCCTGGGCGCGCACCTGCCCGGCGGCGTCCTCGTCCACGGCGGCCACCAGGTCCGCGTACTCCTCCAGCGCCCGCGCGCCCTCGGTGAACTCGCCCCGCTCCACCAGCAGCCGGGCCCGCTCGTGGCGCAGCCGCGCCGGGTGCGCGGGCAGCAGCAGCGACAGGTCGAGGGCCCACAGCGCCACGTCGGAGCGCTCGGGCCGCAGGGCCGCCCAGGCGCGGATGTTGTTCAGGATCCGCAGCACGACGTCCAGCGGCTCGGCCGGTGCTGTCATCGACGGGTCCAGCCGGGCGCCCGTCGCCCCGGTCACCAGCAGCTCCGCGTCCGCCCCGGTGAGCACCCGGCCCCCGTCGAACGGATCGGCGAGCACCTGTTCGGCCGCCTCGCCGAAACCGACCACGAAGTGCCCCGGCAGCGCCACCCCGTACACCGGCGCCCCGGCCCGGCGCGCCACCTCCAGCCACACCACGGACAGCAGGATGGGCAGCCCGCGCCGCCGCCGCAGCACCGCGTGCAGCAGCGAGGAGTCCAGCCGCTGGTAGTCCGCGGCCGTGCCGCAAAACCCGTACCGCTCGCCCAGCAGGGCGCCCACGGCCCGCGCCCAGGCGAGCGGGGTGCCGGGCCGGTAGGGCAGCTGTCCGGCCAGCCGGTCCAGTTCGAGCTGGGCCGCGTCCAGGCCGTCCTCGTCCAGCGTGCCGTCGCCCACCGCGCCGGTCAGCAGGCACAGTGCCGCCAGGTCGGGCCGCTCGGCGCGCGCCTCCTCGGCGAAGCGCCGGCGCAGTTCGGCGGACCGGCCGGGCGGCGGGGGAGCGGGATGGCGCATGGCGGGCCAGTGCTCCCTCACGGCGACGGCGGCGAGGACGGCGGCGAGGACGGCGGCCCGGCGGCGCCCCCGTCCGTCCCCGGTTCCGGCTCGCGGTAGTGGTGGTAGGCGTGGTGGGCGGTGAAGCCGAGTCCGGCGTACAGCGCCCGCGCGGCCGTGTTGTCGGTCTCCACCTGGAGCCAGGCGGCCGAGGCGCCCTCGTCGAGGGCGCGCCGGGCGAGTGCGGCCAGGACGGCACCGGCCAGGCCCCGGCGGCGCAGCGCCGGATCCACCTCGACGGCGGCGAAGGAGGCCCACCGGCCGTCCACGACGCACCGCCCGATCGCGGCGGGCGCGTCCCCGGCGTGCGTGCCCGGGACCGTCGCGAACCACACCGAGGGCCCGCCGCCCAGGACCTTCAGGGCCACCTCGCTCACCCCCTTGCGCTGGTAGCGCGCGAGCCACGCCTCGTCGGCCGTGCGCGACAGCCGTACCGCCGCGGCCGCGGCCGGGTCCGCCCGGTCGGCGACCGGCGCGAGCGCCCCGGTCCACAGCTCGGCGCTCACCTCGCGCGTCCAGCCGCGCCGCTCCAGCTCCGCGCCCAGCAGTTCCTGCGTGCCCTCGGCGCCGGTGGCGGTCTGCACGTACGCGGGCAGGCCGCGCTCCCGGTACCAGCGTCGTACGGCGGCCAGGGCCGCGTCGAGCGGAAGGCCGGGATCGCCCAGCGGCAGCACCGAATTGGCGCGGCGGGTGAAGCCGGAGGCCGCCCGCAGCTCCCAGTCGCCGAGCGGCTCGCTCTCCACCGGCTGCCAGGCGCGGGCCGCGGCGCGCGCCAGCTCGGGGTAGGAGGCGGCGGGTCCCCGGCGGCGGGCCGGGGCCGGGGGAACCACCTTCCCGGCCACCATGGAGGACTCCGCGACACGCACGGTTTCACCGCTCTTGCGTGTGATCAGCAGCACACCATTGTCCCATGATGTGAGAACTCCGACCGTGTCGGTGAACTTCTCACCCGTTCCCCGAGGTTCGCTCAAGCGCCGCACGGAGACCCGTTTGCCCACGTCAGCAGCGGTGATACGGACCACCGGCGGCCCTGTCGCCCAGATTTCCACAGGTCAGTTCACCCCTCCTGTATGGATCATGCCCCGGAACGGAGATACTAGGGGCGGGCATCGACGACGCCGCGCTCCCGCGCGCCAGGCGGCGGAGCCTGTGGAGGCCCGCCAGCGCCCTATCGAGGAGGAACGACAGCGTGACCTACGTCATCGCGCAGCCTTGTGTCGACGTGAAGGACAAGGCGTGCATCGAGGAGTGCCCGGTCGACTGCATCTACGAGGGCCAGCGGTCCTTGTACATCCACCCGGACGAATGCGTCGACTGTGGTGCCTGTGAGCCGGTCTGCCCGGTCGAGGCGATCTTCTACGAGGACGACGTTCCGGAGGAGTGGAAGGACTACTACAAGGCCAACGTCGAGTTCTTCGACGAGCTGGGCTCCCCCGGCGGCGCCAGCAAGCTGGGCCTGATCGAGCGTGACCACCCGTTCGTCGCCGCGCTGCCGCCGCAGGCCGAGTAACCGTCCGGTGGCCCTGCCGCCCCGGTCCCGTACGGCCTGACCGCCCCGAGCGTGTCGGCGGCCGTGCGGGACCGCGGCGTTTCCCGCACCAGAAAGTGAGCCTGATCCCGTGTCCGCAGTCTCCGACCGCCTTCCGGCCTTCCCCTGGGACAAGCTGGAGCCGTACAAGAAGACGGCCGCCGCCCACCCGGACGGCATCGTCGACCTGTCGGTCGGCACCCCGGTCGACCCGGTCCCCGAGCTGATCCAGAAGGCGCTGGTCGCCGCGGCCGACTCGCCGGGCTATCCGACGGTCTGGGGCACGCCCGAGCTGCGCGACGCGATCACCGGCTGGACCGAGCGCCGCCTCGGCGCGCGCGGGATCACCCACCGGCACGTGCTGCCGATCGTCGGCTCCAAGGAACTGGTCGCCTGGCTCCCCACCCAGCTGGGCCTCGGCCCCGGCGACAAGGTCGCCTTCCCGCGCCTGGCCTACCCGACGTACGAGGTCGGCGCCCGGCTGGCCCGCGCCGAGTACGTGGCCTACGACGAGCCGACCGAGCTGGACCCGGCGGGCCTGAAGCTGCTGTGGCTGAACTCGCCCTCCAACCCCACCGGCAAGGTGCTGGGCAAGGAGGAGCTGACCCGGACCCTCGCCTGGGCCCGCGAGCACGGCATCCTGGTCGTCTCCGACGAGTGCTACCTGGAGCTGGGCTGGGAGGCCGAGCCGGTCTCGGTGCTGCACCCCGAGGTGAACGGCGGCTCCCACGACGGCATCGTCGCCGTCCACTCCCTCTCCAAGCGCTCCAACCTGGCGGGCTACCGCGCCGCGTTCCTCGCGGGCGACCCGGCGGTCCTCGGCCCGCTGCTGGAGATCCGCAAGCACGGCGGCATGATGACCTCGGCGCCGACCCAGGCGGCGGTCGTGGCGGCGCTGGGCGACGACGTCCACGTCCACCGGCAGCGCGAGCGCTACGCCGCCCGCCGCGCCGCCCTGCGCACGGCCCTGCTCGGCCACGGCTTCCGCATCGAGCACAGCGAGGCCAGCCTGTACCTGTGGGCGACCCGCGACGAGTCCTGCTGGGACACGGTGGCGCACCTGGCCGGTCTCGGCATCCTGGTCGCCCCCGGGGACTTCTACGGCCCGGCCGGCGACCGCTTCGTCCGGGTGGCCTTCACGGCGACCGACGAGCGGGTGGCGGCGGCGGTCGCCCGCCTCTGACCCGCCCGCAGGCGCGTACGAAGGCCAGGGACGGCGGCGTACGGCGGCGTACGACGGCGAAGGGGCCCGGGAGGATTCCCGGGCCCCTTCGCCGTCGCCGTGTGCACGCACGGCTGGTGCATGACGTGGGAGCGGGCGCTGCGGCCGGTGCTCAGCCGCCCAGCGGCAGGCCCTGCACCGGCAGGCCCTGGGTGGGCAGCCCGCCCTGGGTCGCGGTCTTCGCGGTGTCGCCGAGGAGACCGCCCGTGGTCCCGGCCGCGTCGCCCGCCGCCTTCTGCGCCACCGGCGTCGTCTTCTTCACCAGGCCGCCGCCGGTCCTGCCCGCGGCGGGCACCGCCTGCTTGACCACCTTGCCGCCGGTGTCGCCCGCGACCCCGGTGACGTGCTGCGCCGCGCCGTCCACGGTGTTGCCGACGCTCGCCGCGTCCAGGGCGGTGAGGCCGCCCAGGTTCGGGGTGGCCGGCAGCTGGGGCGCGGCACCGGCGGAGCCGGCCGCACCGACCCCGGCAGCCGCCCCGGCGGCGACGAGCAGCGCGGCGCGGGCGATACGGCGGGTCAGGGGGAGGGACATGTTGCTCCTTCGACGGGAGGGGAACCTTGAGGTGTCGGACCGGGCCGGGCGGTTCCCGGAGGCCGTGCGGCCCCCGGCGGGCCGGGCTCGGACGCAGTGACTACCGCTCGAAGCGCGCGAAGGTTGCGGCGGAACAACGCAAAGAGTTGGTAATGCGTCGCATTATCAGGTGTGGATAAAAACGGGCAAAGGCCGACTGCCCGGAACGGCTGCTGAATCCTTCCGGCACCGTCTCTCCAAGGGCTGTGGCGATCCGCCCGCCGACCCCGCGAAAACCCGCCCCGACCGTCGCCCCGGCGCCTCGCCCACCACCCGGGAGAGTGAAGATCCACGCGGCTCCCCGCCACCGCGCACGGCCCGGCGCGCCGGACGGGAGCCGCTAACGGCCCGTCGTGATGCGGACCGTGGGCGCCGAGCCCGCCGAGTCCGCCGAGCCCGCGGACCGGTCGCCGTTCTTCCCGTCCACCGCGCGCCACTCGCCCTCGGTCACCCCGGCGGTCCACTCCCGCCCGGCGTACGCCACCCGCTCGATGTGCAGCGCGGAGGCGTTGGCCACCGCCCAGTGCGCCAGTTGCCAGCCGCGCTCGGCGGTGCTGCGCCCGTCGCCGGAGCCGGTCCGCACCGGCAGCGTCACCGTGCGCCCGTCCGTGGCCGCCCCGGCGGCCGGTGCCGTGGGCGCGGGCGACGCGCCGCGCCCGCCGCCCGCCTCGGCCCCGGCCACCTGCACCACCTCGCGGCCGAAGTCCCGTACCAGCGCCGCCCGTACCGCGTCCGGACCCGTCGTCGGGCTGATGCCCGGCCTGCCCTGGCAGGTCAGCGTGGCCGCGGCCCGCCCGGTCAGGGCGGCCGAGAGCAGCGCCGCGTCCGGCTCGTGCCGGGCGTACGCCTCCGGGAAGCCGCTGCGCTGCACGCGCTGCGCCGCCACGGTCACCGGCAGCCGCTGATAGCCGTCCACCTTGTCCAGGTGCCGGTAGAACACCCCCGCCGAGTAGGCCGGGTCCATGATCTCCTTCGCCGTCCCCCAGCCCTGCGAGGGCCGTTGCTGGAACAGGCCGAGCGAATCCCGGTCACCGTGGTCCAGGTTGCGCAGGTCCGACTCCTGGAGGGCGGTCGCCAGCGCGATCGTCACGGCCCGCTCGGGCATGCCGCGCCCGGTGCCGACGGCCGCGATGGTCGCCGCGTTCACCGCCTGCTCCGGGGTGAACTCGTAGGACCCGCCGTCCCGCCCGGCCGCCACGACCTCGCAGCCGGGGCCCGTACCGCCGGTCAGGTACTGCACCGTGAGATAGCCCGCGACCGCGAGCAGGACGCAGAGGGCCGCCCCCGACCTGAGGAGGCGGCCACGACGCTTCGGAGTGGGGGACGGCTCTGGCACGCGTACAAGGTACTGGAGACGGACACCGCCGCAGCAGCCGGTGACGGCGGACACGACGGCGCGTGGCCGGAGCCGGGCGCTAAGGTCGCAGGCATGGCCGATACCCCGCTTGACCTCACGCTGGACGCCGCGCGACTCACCGCGCAGCTCGTCGACTTCCCCTCGGAGAGCGGCACCGAGAAGCCGCTCGCCGACGCGATCGAGGCCGCGCTGCGCGCCCTGCCGCACCTGACGGTGGACCGCATGGGCAACAACGTCGTCGCCCGCACGCACCTCGGGCACGACCAGCGGGTGATCCTGGCCGGACACATCGACACCGTCCCGATCGCGGACAACGTGCCGTCCCGGCTGGACGAGGACGGCGTGCTCTGGGGCTGCGGCACCTGCGACATGAAGGCGGGCGTGGCCGTGCAACTGCGCATCGCCGCCACCGTCCCGGCCCCCAACCGCGACCTCACCTTCGTCTTCTACGACAACGAGGAGGTCGCCGCCGACCTGAACGGCCTCAAGCACGTCGCCGAGGCCCATCCGGACTGGCTGGCGGGCGACTTCGCGATCCTCCTGGAGCCGTCCGACGGCCAGGTCGAGGGCGGCTGCCAGGGCACCCTGCGCGTCCTGCTGAAGACCAAGGGCGAGCGGGCGCACTCCGCGCGCGGCTGGATGGGCGCCAACGCCGTCCACGCCGCCGCGCCCATCCTGCGCAAGCTCGCCGAGTACCGGCCCCGCTACCCGGTCATCGACGGCCTGGAGTACCGCGAGGGCCTCAACGCGGTCGGCATCTCGGGCGGAGTCGCGGGCAACGTGATCCCCGACGAGTGCGTCGTCACCGTCAACTTCCGCTACGCGCCCGACCGCAGCGAGGAGGAGGCCGTCGCCCATGTCCGCGAGGTCTTCGCGGACTGCGGCGTCGAGGAGTTCGTGATCGACGACCACAGCGGCGGCGCGCTGCCCGGTCTCGACCACCCGGCCGCCGCCGCCTTCATCGAAGCGGTCGGCGGCATCCCGCTGCCCAAGTACGGCTGGACGGACGTCTCCCGCTTCTCCGCGCTCGGCGTCCCCGCCGTCAACTACGGCCCCGGCAACCCGCACCTGGCGCACAAGCGGGACGAGCGGGTGGAGACCGCGAAGATCCTCACCGGCGAGGAGCGGCTGCGCGCCTGGCTGACGAGCTGACCTCGCGGCCACGGTCCGGACCCGCCGAGGTCCCCCGCCCGTAACCCGCCGAGATCTAGGGTGGGCGAGATCTAGGCTGGGGTGGAACGACCGCACGCGGAGGGAGCGCATATGCCTACAGGCAACCCCGAGGGCAAGAAGGTGCCACCGGAGGAGCAGCGCCTGGGACCGGTGCTCCGGCGCCGGGGGCAGGTCCAGGCCGGCACCACGGACCAGCGGCTGCTGGACGAGCGCGCCCCCACCGACTGGGTGCACACCGACCCGTGGCGGGTGCTGCGCATCCAGTCGGAGTTCATCGAGGGCTTCGGCACCCTGGCCGAACTCCCGCCCGCGATCAGCGTCTTCGGCTCGGCCCGCACCCGGGTGGACTCGCCGGAGTACGAGGCCGGGGTGCGGCTGGGGCGCGGTCTGGTCGAGGCGGGCTTCGCGGTGATCACCGGCGGCGGTCCCGGCGCGATGGAGGCGGCGAACAAGGGCGCCTGCGAGGCCGGGGGCACCTCGGTCGGCCTGGGCATCGAGCTGCCCTTCGAGCAGGGGCTCAACCCCTACGTCGACATCGGCCTCAACTTCCGCTACTTCTTCGTCCGCAAGATGATGTTCGTGAAGTACGCGCAGGGCTTCGTGGTCCTGCCCGGCGGCCTCGGCACCCTGGACGAGCTCTTCGAGGCGCTCACCCTCGTCCAGACCCAGAAGGTCACCCGCTTCCCCATCGTCCTGTTCGGCACCGCCTACTGGGGCGGCCTGGTCGACTGGCTGACCCACACCCTCATCGCCGAGGGCAAGGCCGCCGAGGCGGACCTGACCCTCTTCCACGTCACGGACGACGTGGAGGAGGCCGTGGCCCTGATGTCGAAGGAAGCGGGCAAGTAGCGAGGCGGCGAAGCGGCCGGGCGGCGGGCGGCGGCCCGTGCGGCGGGCGGGGCGGCGCGGGCGCGGGCAGGACCGGCCCTACGCCAGTCCCCGCCGGGCCACGGCGGGCTCCCGGTGCCCCGCGACGGCCGCCACCATGTCCACCACCTGCCGCGTCTCGGCGACCTCGTGCACCCGGTAGACCTGCGCCCCGAGCCACGCCGAGACCGCCGTGGTGGCCAGCGTGCCCACCACCCGCTCCTTGACCGGCCGGTCCAGCGTCTCCCCGACGAAGTCCTTGTTGGACAGCGACACCAGCACCGGCCACCCGGTGGCGACCATCTCGCCCAGCCGACGCGTCGCCTCCAGGCTGTGCCGCGTGTTCTTCCCGAAGTCGTGCCCGGGATCGATCAGCACCGACTCCCGCGGCACCCCGAGCGCCACCGCGCGCTCGGCCAGCCCCACGGTCACCTCCAGGATGTCGGCCATCACGTCGTCGTACTCCACCCGGTGCGGCCGGGTCCGCGGCCGGGCGCCGCCCGCGTGCGTGCACACCAGGCCCACCCGGTGGCGCGCGGCGACCTCCGCGAGCCGCGGGTCCGCCCCGCCCCAGGCGTCGTTCAGCAGGTCCGCGCCCGCCTCGCACACCGCCTCGCCGACCTCGGCCCGCCAGGTGTCCACGCTGATGACCACGTCCGGGAAGCGCCGCCGCACCTCGGCGACGAAGCCGACGGTGCGCCGCGCCTCCTCCTCGGCCGTCACCTCCTCGCCGGGTCCCGCCTTCACCCCGCCGATGTCGACGATCGCGGCGCCCTCGGCCACGGCCTGCTCCACGCGCGCGAGGGCGGGCTCGTCGCGGAACGTCGCCCCCTGGTCGTAGAAGGAGTCCGGGGTACGGTTGACGATCGCCATGATCACCGGCTCGTGCGTGTCGAATTCACGCCTGCCCAGCCTGAGCATCCCCTGTGACCTCTTCTCCCACGTCGCGGTCTTCGGCCGCCTGCGACCCTAACTGTCGGCGTCGCATGGCACGATCGGACCCTGGCACGAACGCCAGACTCCAGATGGCACCAGATCCACATCCACATCCAGATCCAGATCCAGATCCAGCTCCAGACCCAGACCCAGACTCCGGACTCCGTGGGGACCTCAGCGATGGTTATGTTCTTGTTCCTCGTCGTCGCGCTGGCGGTCGTGGTCGCCGCGGTGACCCTCGCGGTGGTGGGCGGCGGGGGCACCGGCCCGCTGCCCGAGGCCGTCCCCGACCGGCTGCGCGACCCGCTGCCGGAGGACCGCCCGGTGGGCCCGGCCGATGTGGAGCAGCTGCGCCTGCCGCTCGCCGTGCGCGGCTACCGGATGGCCGACGTGGACGACGCGCTCGACCGGCTCGGCGCCGAGATCGCCGAGCGCGACGCCCGGATCGCCGACCTGGAGTCGGCCCTGGAGACCGCGCTGGCCGGGGCCCGCGACACCGGGGTCCGCGACACCGGGGCGCGGGTGCACCTGACCAAGCCCCGACCGGAGGACGAGCAGTGACCGAGGAAGCGGTGGAGAGCCCGGTGGCCGAGGCGGCGACGGCCGGTGCCGCCGTCGCGGGTCCGGACGGCGCCCGGCGCTGCCCGTGGGCGCTGTCGGCGCCCGAGTACGTGGCGTACCACGACGAGGAGTGGGGCCGGCCCGTCCACGGCGACGACGCCCTCTTCGAACGCCTCAGCCTGGAGGCCTTCCAGTCCGGCCTGTCGTGGATCACCATTCTGCGCCGCCGTCCCGGCTTCCGCGCGGCCTTCGCCGGCTTCAGGATCTCCGCGGTGGCGGAGTTCACCGACGCCGACCGCGAGCGCCTGCTCGCCGACGCCGGGATCATCCGCAACCGCGCCAAGATCGACGCGACCCTCGCCAATGCGCGCGAGCTGGCCGCGTGGTCCCCGGGCGAGCTGGACGCCCTCATCTGGTCCCACGCCCCCGCCCAGGCCGCCCGTACGGCCCCGGGGACCCTCGCCGACGTCCCGGCCGTCACTCCCGAGTCCACGGCCCTGTCCAAGGCGCTGAAGAAGCGCGGCCTGCGCTTCGTGGGCCCGACGACGGCGTACGCCCTGATGCAGGCCTGCGGACTGGTCGACGACCACCTCGCGGACTGCGTGGCCCGCCGCCCCTGACCCCTGCCGCCCCCGGCTCGCGGCCGTCGGCCGTCGGCCGGGGGAGAGGCGGCGGGGCGGCGGCGTGCCGTGCCCGGTCAGCGGCCCAGGTACACCGGCTTCTCCTTGGCGACGAACGCCCGTACGGCGATGGCGTGGTCCTCGGACTGTCCCGCGCGCGTCTGGAGCTCGTCCTCCTTCTCCAGGGTCTGCGCCAGGGAGTGCGTCAGGCCGAAGGCCACCGACTCCTTGATCGCCGCGTACGCCAGCGTCGGCCCGGCGGCCAGCTTCCGCGCGGTCTTCTCGGCTTCGGCGCGCAGCTCGGCCGCCGGGACGACCCGGTGGGCGATGCCCAGCTCGGCGGCCTCCTGGGCGGTGAGCGTGCGCGGGAAGAGCAGCAGGTCGGTGGCGCGGCTCGCGCCCACCGCGCGCGGCAGCGTCCAGGAGAGGCCGGAGTCCGCGCTGAGCGCGACGCCCGCGAAGGACGTGTTGAAGGACGCCGTGTCGGCCACGATCCGGTGGTCGGCGGCGAGCGCGAAGCCGAAGCCCGCCCCGGCGGCGACGCCGTTCACCGCGGCGACGACGGGCTTGGCGGCACCGGCCAGCGCCCGCACGATCGGGTTGTAGTGCTCCCCCACGGTGCTCATCGTCTGCCCCGACCCGCTCTCCCGGTCGGCGTTCAGCAGCCCGACGTGCTCCTTGAGGTCCTGGCCCACGCAGAACGCCCGGTCCCCGGCCGCGGTCAGCAGCACCGCCCGTACGGCGTCGTCGGCCGCGGCGGACTCGGCGGCCTCCCGGAGGGCGACCTTGGTGGCGATGTCGAGCGCGTTCATCGCCTCGGGGCGGTTCAGGGTGATCGTCGCGAGTCCGTCGCTCACTGTGTAGAGCACGGTGTCGGCCATGGGACTTCCCCTCCGGTGTCGGCTCCGACGTACCGTTCGGTACGTCCTGTGTCCGAGGGACAGCATGACGGAGATCACCGGCCGGAGCGGGCGGTGGACGTGTGACCTGCGTCAAAGAAATCCGGCGGCCGGGCCGCCGGGAGACCCGGGAGAGGGAGCGCAGTATCGCAGCCACATCCCCGAATTGAGTGGTTTTGCTCGCGCGCGTTGCCCAAGCGATGCCGACTGATGTTGGTCATCGGGTCCTGAGATGCGGGATAATGGCTGGGAAGCAATGTGTTCGATGCCGGTGCCGTGTGTGCTGCACCGTTCCGGGAGTGGACCGCGCGCGTGCCCTTCGGTGCGCCGTCGGCTTTGACGATGAGCTGGGTTTCAGGAAGGGGAACGAGCATGGCGGCCATGAAGCCGCGGACGGGTGATGGCCCGCTCGAGGTGACCAAGGAGGGGCGGGGCATCGTCATGCGAGTTCCGCTCGAAGGCGGCGGTCGGCTCGTCGTCGAGCTGACCCCTGACGAGGCCGACGCGCTCGGCGACGCCCTCAAGAAGGTCGTCGGCTGACGCGCGAGCGGATCACAGCCTTTTCGGTGACCCCGGTACCGCACGCGGTACCGGGGTCGCTGTTCTCCCGGTTCTCCCGGTGCTCCCGTCCGGCGCAGTGGCCCGGCGGACGCCTCAGCGTTTGACCGCGCACAGCAGGCCGTCGCCCACCGGCAGCAGTGACGGCACCAGGTCGGCGCTCTCGCGCACGGTGCGCAGCAGTTCGCGCAGCCGTACGACCTCGGCGGGCTGCGGCCCCGAGTCCACCGTCCGGCCGTGTGCGAACACGCCTTCGAAGACGACCAGTCCGCCCGGCCGCAGCAGCCGCAACGATTCGGCGAGATAGTCGGGGAACTCCTGCCGGTCGCCGTCGCAGAAGACCAGGTCGTACCCGGCGTCCGCGAGCCGCGGCAGGACCTCCAGGGCGCGGCCCGGGATGAAGCGGGCGCGGTTGCTGGCGAAGCCGGCGGCGCGGAACGCCTGCCGGGCGAACTGCTGGAGCTCCGGCTCGGGGTCGACCGTGGTCAGCACCCCGTCCGGGCGCATGCCGTGCAGGAGGTGGATGCCGGAGACGCCGGTGCCGGTCCCGATCTCCGCGACCGCCTTCGCGTCCACGGTGGCGGCGAGCAACCGCAGCGCCGCGCCCGCGGCGGGGGTCACCGAGCGCACTCCTGCCTCGCCTGCCCGCTCCCGGGCCCAGCGCAGAGCGTCGTCCTCGGCGACATAGGCGTCGGCGAACGCCCAGCTCGTCTGCCGGTTGCCGGTAATGACCCTCTCCTGTCCCCTGGATGCCTGGGCGTGACTGTATCCGTTGGGGCCGGGAACCCGCAGATGGGACCGGTCGTTTGAAGGGGTGGGGAAGCACCGGGGGACGTGACCGGAGTCCGGACGGGGGGTATGGGATGGAACGGGACGGCGAGCAAGTGCTGACGCAGCCGCATCAGCCGTGGCAGTGCGTGTCAAATTCAAGTAAAACCGCTTATCCGGAGCTAACGGGCGAGGTGGTTATGGTAGGGGCTCCACTGGACACCACCAGAGCCGACAGGGGAGGTGCGGCTTCGCCTGTGGATCGGGGAGGAGTGCTCCGGCGCTTTCTCGGATCGGCGGGCAGGCCGAAATCCGTGAACGACACCGCAGCTGACCGTACCCACGCCGAGGGCACCGCCCCGGCCGCGACCGCGACCTTCTCCAGCGACGCGGACGGGCAGGCGTGGACTCCGCCCACCTGGGAGGAGATCGTCAGCACCCACAGCGGTCGTGTCTACCGCCTGGCCTACCGCCTCACCGGCAACCAGCACGACGCCGAGGACCTCACCCAGGAGGTCTTCGTCCGTGTCTTCCGCTCCCTGTCGACCTACACGCCGGGCACCTTCGAGGGCTGGCTGCACCGCATCACGACCAACCTCTTCCTGGACATGGTCCGCCGCAAGCAGCGCATCCGCTTCGACGCGCTCGGCGACGACGCGGCCGAGCGCCTGGCCAGCAAGGAGCCCACCCCGCAGCAGCTCTTCAACGACGCGCACTTCGACGCCGACGTCCAGCAGGCCCTGGACACGCTGGCGCCCGAGTTCCGCGCCGCGGTCGTCCTGTGCGACATCGAGGGGCTGTCCTACGAGGAGATCGCCGCGACCCTCGGCGTCAAGCTCGGCACGGTGCGCTCCCGTATCCACCGCGGCCGTTCACAGCTCCGCAAGGCCCTGGCGCACCGTTCGCCCGAGGCCCGGCAGGCCGAGCGGCGCCGCTTCGTGCCCCGCGTCGCCGCGCTGGGAGGAGGGGGCGCGACCGCGTGAGTGGTTCCCGATCCAACCCCGCCGCGAGGGGGCTCGCGGAACAGCATCTGGGAGACCGACTCTCCGCCCTGGTGGACGGAGAGCTCGGTCATGAGACGCGTGAGCGCGTCCTGGCGCACGTGGCCACCTGCCCGAAGTGCAAGGCGGAGGTCGACGCACAGCGCCGTCTGAAGAACGTCTTCGCGGAGTCGGCCCCGCCGCCGCCCTCCGAGAGCTTCCTGGCCCGCCTCCAGGGGCTGCCCGGCGGCGACCCCGGCTCCGGCTCACCGCTGGGCGGTGCGGGGTTCCCGGGCGGTTTCCCGGCGTTCCCCGCGGACACCGGGGGCACCGGCGGCACCGGGGACTCCGGCATGTTCGGCGCCCGGCGCGGCGAGCAGTTCCCGTTCGGGTACGGCCCGGCCGGACCGTACCCGGTCGAGCCCGTGCCGGAGCGGTCGGAAGGCTTCCGGATCCATCACGTCAACCGCCCCGACAACGAGCGGTCGGCCTCGCGCGGACGCCGGTTCGCGTTCGTCGCCGCCGGGGCGGTGTCGCTGGCCGCGGTCGCCCTCGGCGGTGTCACCACCGGCGCGGCGGGCGACACGGCGGCGGAGACCCGCGGCGGCGCGGGAGCGGGCAGCAATGTCACCCCCGCGCGCTCGGCGGGCACGGGCATCGCCACGGCGTCCGAGGCGTCCCGGCGCCGGAACACGGCCGGGGGCCTGCCCGTGCAGCGCTCGACCGGCACGGCACCGCCGGTGCCGACCTCGCTGTCCGCGCCGCTGCTGCCCGGCGTGCCCACCCCGGCCGCCGCACCGGCGGCGGACGCGGCGGCGCGCCCGCTGCCGCCGACACCGGTGGTCGCCGCCGGGGCCGCGCTGATGTCCCCGCTGATACGCCCGCTCGGCACCCGGCCGCTGATCTCCCTGACATGGTCGGCGGACCCGCAGCTCACGACGGCCGGTCTCCTCACCGCGCCCTCCCCCGGCCCGACGCCCGAACCACCGTCGGCCGCCACCTCCCATCTGGCGCCCTGACCGGCGTCGGCCGGGCACTGCGCGGTGGCCCGTGAACCTGGTTGAATCCAGGAGGGCGCGCCCCTGACATCCGTCGGGGCGCGCAGTCGACGAAGCGCGGCCACCGCCGACGAGCCGGGCCGCGGGCACCTGCCGGGGAGCACATGAACGAGGGCAAGCCCACCAGACCCACCCGCCCGAGATGGTGGAGCCGCCCCCGGCCGCCCGCGCCCACGGACGACACGGTCGGCACCGCGCCCGTCCCGGACACCACCACGGACGACGAGGGCGACTTCCACCTCGCCCGCCCCGCCCGGTCCCCGGAGCCGCAGAACCGGAGCACACCGCAGCCGGGGGACCGGCCCGAGGACCAGCCTGGGGGCCAGCCCGAAGACCAGCCCGGGGACCACACGGACGCGGCTGCGCCCGCAGCCGCTGCTGGGTACGCCCCGGTGCCCGTTCCCCGGGACGCCCTCGCCGGTGGCACCGCACCCGCACCTGAGTCCGGCGCTGGGGGTGCCTCCGTGCCCGGCCTCGGGTCTGCCCCGGGAGCCGTGCCCGCTGCCGTCCCCGGCCCGGACCGGGCCGATGAGGACCGGCCCGGGGACCACACGGACGCGGCTGCGCCCGCAGCCGCTGCTGGGTACGCCCCGGTGCCCGCTCCCCGGGACGCCCCCGCCGGTGGTCCCGAGCGCGCCTCCGCGCCCGTTCCTGGGCCTGCCCCGGAAGCCGCTCCCGCCCCTACTCCCGGTCCCGGTCCCGAGTACGGCTCCCTGCCCGCTCCGGGCTCCGGCTCCGTCGACGGTTCCGCGGCCGCCTCCGCCTCCGCCTCCGCCGGGCCCGTGGCGGCGGCGCTCGACGCCGAGCGGCGCAGGCCGCTGCACGCCCCCGACCCCTACGGCACCCCGCCCTACGGCCAGCCCGGACCCTGGGCGCCCGCGCCCCCGTTCCAGCACCCCGCCGTGGCACCGGCCGCCTCGGGTGCGGCGCCCGCGCCCGCCGATCCGCTCGGCCCCCCGGCAGCGGCACCCGCACCGCCCGCGCCCATGGCGTCCGGCGAGCACCCCGTCGAGCCCGGCGCCGCACCGGCCGTCCCCGCCCCCGCCTCGGCACCCCTGGCAGCCCACGGCGGCGCCCTCACGCCCGGCGCCGGGGACCCTCCGCCGTCCCCGCTCCCGCACGCAGCCCCGCCCCCGCTCCCGCCCCCGCACGCCCCCGCGCACCTCCCTGCCCCCGCTGCTCCGGTCGTTCCCCCGGACCCCTGGCAGCGTTACGACCCTTGGGCCGCGCGGCCCCTCGCCGGGCCGCTCCAGGAGAGCGGGGCCGGGGTCGTCGGCGCCGAGCAGCGGCGCAGGCGGGTCCGGCGGGCGCTGGTCGGCGGGGCCGTGGCGCTGGCGCTCGTGGCCGGCGGGATCGGCGGCGCCGTGGGGGCGTACCTGGAACGCAACGGCGGCATCGGGACCGTGACGCTGCCGCAGGCCGGGAAGGAGCCCGCCGACCGCGCCCCGGACAGCGTCGCCGGGATCGCCGCCCGCGCCCTGCCCGGCGTCGTGACACTGCACGTGTCCGGCTCGGACGAGCAGGGCACCGGCACCGGCTTCGTGCTCGACGGCCGCGGCCACATCCTCACCAACAACCACGTCGTCGGGCCCGCGGCCGCCGGCGGTGAGATATCGGTGACCTTCAGCGGCGGCCAGACCGCGCGCGGCACGATCGTCGGCCGCGACACCGGCTACGATCTCGCCGTGGTGCGGGTGCGCGGCGTGCGCGGGCTGACCCCGATGCCGCTGGGCAACTCCGACAACGTACGGGTGGGCGACCCGGTCGTCGCGATCGGCGCCCCGTTCGACCTGGCCAACACGGTCACCTCCGGCATCATCAGCGCCAAGGAGCGGCCCATCACGGCCGGTGGCGAGAAGGGCGACGGGAGCGACGTGTCGTACGTCGACGCGCTCCAGACCGACGCGCCCATCAACCCCGGCAACTCCGGCGGCCCGCTGCTGGACTCCCGGGGCCGGGTGGTGGGCATCAATTCGGCCATTCGCTCCGCCGACTCCGGGTCCGATGCGCAGACGGGCCAGGCCGGCTCCATCGGGCTCGGCTTCGCCATACCGGTCAACCAGGCCAAGCGGGTGGCCGAGGAACTGATCAACACAGGCCGGGCCAGCCACCCGGTGATCGGCGTCACGCTGGACATGGCCTACGAGGGCGACGGCGCCAAGGTCGGCGCGCGGGCGAGCGGCGGCGGTTCCCCGGTCACCCCGGGCGGCCCCGGCGCCGCGGCGGGCATCCGGGCCGGTGACGTCGTCACCGCGGTGGACGGCGTGCGCGTCCACTCGGGTGAGGAACTGATCGTCCGCACCCGCGCCCACCGCCCCGGCGACCGGCTGGAGCTGACCGTCGAGCGGGACGGCAGGCAGCGCAAGATCTCCCTGGTGCTCGGCTCCTCGGACAGCGGGTGACGGGCCCTCACCGGCGGCTCGCACGGCCCGCGCCGCGCCCCCGGAGCGCGCCGCCCGCCGCGCCCCGAGGCGACGCGGACGTTCCAGAAGGCGGACAAGCCGGAAAACTGGCCGTGTACACGGGCCCCGACACCTCGGGGCAGTACCGGTCGGACACCTCGGCCGGGTACCGTGGATCCGGCCCGGACCCCGGATGGACCCGCTCAGACCGGACCACCCGAGGGCCGAGGACCACGGACATCGCAAGGAGCTTCAGGTGTTCAACGACATAGGACTGCCCGAGCTGGCGACGCTCATCGTCCTGGCCATGCTCGTGTTCGGTCCGGACAAGCTCCCGAAGATGATCCAGGACGTGGTGCGCACGATCCGGAAGATCCGGGAGTTCTCGGAGAGCGCCAAGCAGGACATCCGCAAGGAGCTGGGCCCGGAGTTCAAGGACTTCGAGTTCGAGGACCTCAACCCCAAGACGTTCATCCGCAAGCAGCTGGACAACGACGACCTGGGGCTCAAGGAGATCCGCAACGGCTTCGACCTGAAGAAGGAGATGGCCGAGGTCACGGACGCGGTGAACGGCCGCGACTCCGACGACGAGGCGGTCTCCGTACCGGCGGCGTCCTCGTCCGCCCCCTCCTCCGCGGGGGCGTCCGGCGGCCGGATCGACATGACCAAGAAGCCGGAGAGCGCCGAGCGGGACGACCGCCCGCCCTTCGACGCCGACGCCACCTGAGCGCCACCGTCCTGCCGCGTACCGTCCCGCCGCGTCCGTCACTCCTTCTCAGTGATCCCGTCTGCGCCAGGCGGCCCGATCCCGCCGCCTGCGCGGGCCACGCCCCGGGCGCGTTCCCGGCGCCCCGGTGCGGGGTGGATATGCTGCCGAGTTGTTGTGCGGACCGGACGAGTACGCCCGAAGGGGGGCGGGCCGCGCCGGTCCGACGAGAGCGAGGAGGCGTCCGGGCACATGGAGACGACAAGTAGGGCGGTCGCGCAGGCACCGGCCGCGGAGGGCGGAAGACCACTGCCCTCCGCCCGGCGCACGGTCGACGGCTACCTGCTGGCGCCCTTCCCGTGGTACGGCCTCGACGAGGCCTTCACGGGACAGCGCTGGCTGCTTCAGGTCGGCACCTCGGCCGACGGCTCGGTGGAACACGGTTCCATCGGGCACGGTGACGAACCCTCGGTGCGCAACGAGTTCGTGTCCGGCTCCCCGGACGACCCCCGGGAGAAGTTCGCGGTCGTCGTCACCGTCGCCGCCAGCCCCGAGCGGCGGCTCGCCGACGGCACCGGCCAGCTGGAGGCCACCTCCGTCTCCTCGGCGGCCTGGCTCGCCGGGGTCGGTCTGCTGTCGGTCACCTGGCCCATGCAGATGGACCACGCGCTGCGCGACGACTGGCTGGACCAGCAGACCGAGACGGCGTGGGAGCTCGCCGACGACCTGTCCGGGCCGGACTGGTCGACGCTGTCGCTGCCCGTGGACGGCGTGCCGACCTCGTTCCACTACCGCGAGTCCGAGTTCGGCTGGGTGCTCGCCGGATCGGCCCCGCAGGGCGTGCACGTGGGGGCGTACGGCCGGGGGATGAGCGCCTACGGGCTGGGCTTCTCTGTGGTCCAGGACATCACCGCGTACGCCTGACCCGCCCGCCCGCCGGGCATCCGTGCCGGGCCGGGTGCGCCGGGTACGACGACGAGGGGCGCCGTCCGCGCGGACGGCGCCCCTCGTCGTCGTACGAGATCGTCGTACGAGATCGTCGTACGAGATCGTCGTACGAGATCGCCGCACAGGAGTGCGGCGGTGCCTCAGAACTTGTTCTTCGGCGTGATGCCCAGGGAGAGCCCCGACAGGCCCCGCTGGCGGCCGCCGAGCTTGCCCGCGATGGCACGCAGGGCCGAGCCCGCCGGGGAGTCCGGGTCGGTCAGGACGACCGGCTTGCCCTCGTCGCCGCCCTCGCGCAGCCGGACGTCGATCGGGATGGAGCCGAGCACCGGCACCGTGGCGCCGGTGGTGCGGGTCAGGCCGTCGGCGACGAGCTGGCCGCCGCCGGTGCCGAACACGTCGACCATCTCGCCGCAGTGCGGGCAGGGCAGCCCCGACATGTTCTCGACGACACCGACGATCTTCTGGTGGGTCTGCACGGCGATCGAGCCCGCCCGCTCGGCCACCTCGGCGGCGGCCTGCTGAGGCGTCGTCACCACCAGGATCTCGGCGTTCGGCACGAGCTGGGCGACGGAGATCGCGATGTCGCCGGTGCCGGGCGGCAGGTCGAGCAGCAGCACGTCCAGATCGCCCCAGTACACGTCCGCCAGGAACTGCTGGAGCGCGCGGTGCAGCATCGGGCCGCGCCAGACGACCGGCGCGTTGCCCGGGGTGAACATGCCGATGGAGATGACCTTCACGCCGTTCGCCGACGGCGGCATGATCATGTTCTCGACCTGGGTGGGACGGCCGTCCGCACCCAGCATGCGCGGCACGCTGTGGCCGTAGATGTCGGCGTCGACCACGCCCACCTTCAGGCCGTCGGCGGCCATCGCCGCCGCCAGGTTCACCGTCACCGAGGACTTGCCGACGCCGCCCTTGCCGGAGGCGACCGCGTAGACCCGGGTCAGATTGCCGGGCCTGGCGAAGGGGACCTCGCGCTCGGTCTGGCCGCCGCGCAGGGCGCTCGCCAGCTCCTTGCGCTGCTCGTCGCTCATCACGTCCAGCGACACGTCGACCCGGGTGACCCCCTCGACCCGCGCGACCGCGTCGGTCACGCGCTGGGTGATCGTCTCGCGCATCGGGCAGCCGGAGACCGTCAGGTACACGGTGACCGCGACCACGCCGTCCGCGCCGATCTCCACCGATTTGACCATGCCCAGTTCGGTGATGGGTCGGTGGATCTCGGGGTCGTCAACCGTCGCCAGCGCTGCGCGCACCGCGTCTTCCGTAGCCATAAGGACGATGGTACGGCGCCCGGCCGCGGCCCAGGGACCCCCGTCAGCGGTCGTCCATGTCACGTCCGCGCGGGTGATCCGCCGGGAATACCCCGGGCCGTTCCGGCCCGTCCCCGGCGCCGCCGCGGTCCAGTTCCCTGACCAGTCTCTCCTCCAGTTCCTTGCCGAGGTCCTGGAGCTCGGAGCGGATCCAGTCGCGGGTCGCCACCTCGCCCAGACCCATCCGCAGCGCGGCGATCTCCCGGGTCAGATACTCGGTGTCGGCGATCGACCGCTCGTTCTGCTTGCGGTCCTGTTCGAGGTTGACCCGGTCCCGGTCGTCCTGCCGGTTCTGCGCCAGCAGGATCAGCGGGGCGGCGTAGGACGCCTGGAGGGACAGCGCCAGCGTCAGGAAGATGAACGGATACTCGTCGAAGCGCAGCCGGTGCGGCACGGACACGTTCCAGACCACCCAGAGGATGATCACCACCGTCATCCAGACGATGAACCGCCCGGTGCCCAGGAAGCGCGCGATGCGCTCGGACAGGCGGCCGAAGGCGTCCGGGTCCCACTCGGGCAGCAGCAGCCGCCGCCGCAGCGGGCGCGGCTGGTCGAGCCGGGCCCGCGCCCGGCCGGCGGCGGTGGCCCCGGCCGGGGGCCGCTCGCGGGTGCTCTCTCGCTCAGCCGCCATGCCCGCCCGCCCCCACGCCCTCGTCCGTGCCCCCGGCGGTCCCGGCCGCCGCCCCGGTCCCGTCGTCCAGGTGGAACTCCGTCTCCCGCCAGTCGTCCGGCAGCATGTGGTCGAGCACGTCGTCCACGGTGACCGCGCCCAGCAGCGACCCGGCCTCGTCCACCACGGGCGCCGCGACCATGTCGTAGGTCGCGAAGAACCCGGCCACCACCGGCAGCTCGGCGTCCGGGGAGAGCGCCTGGAGGTCGTCGTCCAGGATCGAGCTGACGAGCGTGTACGGCGGGTCGCGCAGCAGCCGCTGGAAGTGGACCGTGCCCAGGTACTTGCCGGTCGGCGTCTCGTCGGGCGGCCGGCAGACGTACACCTGGGCGGCGAGCGCGGGGGACAGGTCCGGGTTGCGGACCCGGGCGAGCGCGTCGGCGACGGTCGCGTCCGGCCGCAGCACGATCGGCTCGGTCGTCATCAGGCCGCCCGCGGTGTGCTCCTCGTACGACATCAGGCGCCGCATCTCGGCGGCGTCGGCCGGCTGCATCAGACCGAGCAGCCGCTCCTGCTCCGCCTCGGGCAGTTCGGCGAGCAGGTCGGCCGCGTCGTCGGGGTCCATCGCCTCCAGCACGTCGGCGGCGCGCTCGCCCTTCAGCTTGCCCAAAATCTCGATCTGGTCGTCCTCCGGCAGCTCCTCCAGGACGTCGGCGAGCCGGTCGTCGTCCAGAGCGGCGGCGACCTCCGCGCGCCGCTTGGGGGACAGGTGGTGGAGCACGTTGGCGAGGTCGGCGGGGCGCAGCTGCTCGAAGGTGGCGAGCAGGTTCTCGGCGCCCTGCCCGTGCTCCTCCAGGGAGAAGCCGGTGACCGCCGACCACTCCACGGTCAGCGTCTCGCCCCTGCTGCGCCGGAAGGCGCCGCCCTTGCGGCCCTTGCGCACGAAGATCCGGTCGATCTCCCAGTCCCGCCGGGCGGGCAGCTGGTGCACCGACAGGTCCAGCACGGTGGCCTCCTCGCCGCTCTCCACGAGCGTGACGCGGCGGTCCAGCAGCTCGCCGAAGACGAGCCGTTCGGTGGGCCGCTGCTCGAAGCGCCGGACGTTGAGCACACCGGTGGTGATGACCTGGCCGGACTCGATGCTGGTGATCCGGGTCATGGGCAGGAAGATGCGGCGCCGGGTGGAGAGTTCGACGACCAGGCCGAGCACCCGGGGCGGCTTGCGGCCGACCCGCAGCATGACGACCAGATCGCGTACGCGTCCCACCTGGTCGCCCGACGGGTCGAAGGCGGCGACACCGGCGAGGTGCGACACGAAGATCCGGGGGGCGCCCGCTGCCATGACCGTGCCTCCTTCCTGTCGTCTTCCTGTCGTGCCTGTCGTCTTTCCTGGCGTGCTGTTGCTGCCGTGCCGGGTGTGCCCGGTGTGTCCGGTGTCTTCTCGCCTGCCCGCTCAAGTGGGCTTCAGGCTAGCCCGTCCCGTTCGGATACGCCCTGGTGAGCGGAGCGGACGGACTGGCTCCGCCGGGCCGCGCCGCCCCCGGTACGCTGCCGTACGCCGCTACGGGTTCCCCAGCCCGTGGTGCCGTCCGCGTGCCGTGCCTCCCCTGTACGCCGTCATGCCGCGCGGCGCCCGCGGCCGCACCGCACCCGCCGCTCGCGAGCTGAAAGGCAGTGCCGCCTGTGACTGCGATTCCCCAGGGCCGCCGTACCCGCCGGGCCACGCTGACGAGTGCGCTGTGCGCGCTGGCCGTCGTCACCGGCACGGGCCTGACGGGCTGTTCCGGGGACGATCCGGACGCGGGCACCAACGGCGTCGGCAAGCTGCCGGCCGACCAGGTCCAGGCGCGGACCAAGGCCGCCGCCGCGTCCGCCGGGGCCGTGCACCTGGCCGGCGACGTGGTCAGCAACGGCCGTACGTACCGGCTCGACATGCGGCTGAAGTCCGACGGCGGCACGGGCTCGGTCACCTCGCAGGGGGTGACGTTCGGGCTGCTGCGGGTCGGCGCGCAGTTGTATCTGAAGGCGGACGCCCAGTTCTGGAGCAACGCGGACGACGACGGCAAGGACGGGAAGGACGGGAAGGGCGGCACGAACGGCGGGGCGGCGGGCAAGCTCGACGGCAAGTACGTGAAGGTGCCCCAGCGCGACCCCGCGTACAAGCGGTTCAGCGGGTTCACGGACAAGGGCGTGCTCCTCGACAGTCTGCTGACACTGCACGGCGCGCTGGCGGCGGACGGCCGCCACGAGCAGTCCGGCGTCCGCACCATCCGCATCACGGGCGGCCAGGGCACCGGCGGCACCCTGGACGTCTCCCTGGAGGGCACCCCCTATCCGCTGCGGCTGGCCCGCGCGGGCGACGCGGGCACCCTGACCTTCACCGAGTGGGGCAAGGACTTCCCGCTGGCCGAGCCGGACGCGGACGACACCGTCGACTACGGCAAGCAGCTCCCGACGTCCTGACGGGCCGCCCAGCCGCCGCTACCGCCGCCGCTTCTTCCTCAGCAGCAGCCGGGGCAGCCCCGCCGGGACCGGCTGACGGGTCGTCGCCGGAGTGGGCAGCGGCGCCTCGGCCAGCGAGGTGTCGGGCAGCGGCGCCAGCGCGCCGGTCGGCTCCAGGCGCAGCACTCGGCACTCGCGGGCCCACCGCTCGGTCATGGTCTCCGCGTCCGGCGCGTTCAGGCGCTTGCCCTTCAGCTCGGCCATCGTCTCCTGCCACGCCTGCGAGCCGGGCGCGAGTTCCACGACGCGCGCCGCCCAGGTGACCAGACGGCCGCCCTTGTCCTTGCTGCGCACCGTCACCTCGGCGGTGACCCCGTCGGCCAGGCCGGGCAGCGGCTGTTCGCCGGGGCCGTCACCGACCAGGCAGGCCGCGCCCTCGTGCCAGACGTGCCACAGGGGGCGGGCCGGTCCGCCGGGGCCCGCGACCCAGACGAGGCCGGACTTCTTCGTGGCCTCCTCGACGAGGGCCCGGTCGAGCAGTGCGCTTGTCATGACAGCAGCGTAACGAGACCCGGCCGGGCACCGGCGGCGCTCACAGCCAGCCGTTGCGCTTGAGCGTGCGGTGGATGCCGAGGCAGATCGCGGCCGTGACCGCCATGACCACCGGGTAGCCGTACTTCCAGTGGGTCTCGGGCATGTACTTGAAGTTCATGCCGTAGACCCCGCAGACCATCGTCGGTACGGCGATGATCGCGGCCCACGCGGTGATCTTCCGCATGTCCTCGTTCTGCGCGACGGACGCCTGGGCGAGGTTGGCCTGGAGGATGGAGTTGAGCAGTTCGTCGAAGCCGATGACCTGCTCCTGGGCGCGGGCCAGGTGGTCGGCCACGTCGCGGAAGTACTTCTGGATGTCCGGGTCGATCAGCCGCATCGGCCGCTCGCTCAGCAGCTGCATGGGCCGCAGCAGCGGCGACACCGCGCGCTTGAACTCCATGACCTCGCGCTTGAGCTGGTAGATCCGTCCGGCGTCGGTGCCGCGCGGGGTACGGCCGCGGCCCGGCGAGAACACCTCGGTCTCGACCTCGTCCACGTCGTCCTGGAGGGCGGAGGCGACCGCGATGTAGCCGTCGACCACATGGTCGGCGATGGCGTGCAGCACCGCCGAGGGGCCCTTGACCAGCAGCTCGGGGTCGTCCTGGAGCCGGTGGCGCAGCGCGCGCAGCGAACCCTGGCCGCCGTGCCGGACGGTGATGAAGAAGTCCCGTCCGGTGAAGCACATCACCTCGCCGGTCTCGACGACCTCGCTGTTGGCGGTGAGCTGGTCGTGGTCGACGTAGTGGATCGTCTTGAAGACGGTGAACAGCGAGTCGTCGTAGCGCTCCAGCTTGGGCCGCTGGTGGGCCTGGACCGCGTCCTCCACGGCCAGCGGGTGCAGTCCGAACTCCGAGGCGATGCCCGCGAATTCGGCCTCGGTGGGCTCGTGCAGCCCGATCCACACGAAGCCGCCGTCGCGCCGCACCAGGCGCATCGCCTCCTGCGGGGTGAGCGGGACGCGGGTCTCGACGCGGGCGCCGTCGCGGTAGACGGCGCAGTCGACGACGGCCGAGGGAGTCGCCGGGTCGCGGGTGGTGTCGTAGGTGCCGTTGTCCTTGCGCTGCGCCGGGCGGGACGGGCGGACCACGGCGCGCAGGTCACGGATCATCGACATGGCGGGACTCCTTCGTGACGAGCGACGAAGAGCGCCTACGGCGGTCGGAACTGCCCGGAATGAGGACGTCCGGCGTGCGGATGTTTCGCACGTCCACAAAGCGGGGAGCACCGCACCGACGCGGTGAGCGGGCTTCGTCACTGATTTCGATCGGTCAGATCGGACGATCAGGCAAACGAAACGAAGTGCTCTTCCGTACGACGCGCACAGGGGCACGAAGGCGAGAGGTGGCGGTCAGCCGGAGCCGGAACAGCTACATCAGCGGCGGGAAGAGCGGGTGCTACTGCACGGTCGACTTCGATCCATGACAGCCCCACCTCCTCCGGCCGGTCCCTCGTAAGGGAGTCCCATCGGCGTCGGGGCTTGATCGCGACGCTTCTGCGTGCTGCCCCGAACCACCGAGTCAGAGTATCAGTCGGCCGACGTGTCAAGGTGCCGCTTTGCCGGGTGCTGACGAGTTCTATGCTCGCGACATGGCAGATGTTCTTCCTCTGGTCGAGGCCCGGTTGCGCTCCGCGCTGGGCGAGCCGGACGCGCGCGCGGCGGTCACCTTCCTCGGCACGGACCGGATCGAGGTGCTGCGCTTCCAGGAGGGGGACATCGTCCGGTACGCCACGCTCGGCATGTCGGCCCGGCCCATGGCGGACCCCACGGCGATGGTCGCCGACCCGGTCGCCGGGCCGCGCGCCGAACTGGTCCTGTCGGTGCGCACCGGCCGCGCCGACACCGACAAGGTGCTCCGTCCGCTCGCCGTCCTCGGCGCGTCCCCGCAGGTCGAGGGTGTGGTCGTGGCGCCGGGTGCCTCGCTCGACGTGGGGGAGGCGCTGTGGCCGGGCGCGCCCTTCACCTCGGTCCTGGTGGCCGAGCCGGGCGGTCTGGTGGAGGACCTGGAACTCGACGCGCCGCTGGATCCCGTGCGGTTCCTGCCGGTGCTGCCGATGACGCCGAACGAGGCCGCGTTCAAACGTGTGCACGGCGCGCAGGCGCTCCAGGAGCGCTGGCTGACGCTCGGGACGGACCTGCGGGACCCGGCCCGCCGGTCCGTCCCGCTGGAGTGACCTCCGAAGTGAGCGATCTCACCCAAGCCGCGGGGCGTGTACGTCAGTTGGCGAAAACCGTGACGCTGTCCTCGGTCGCGTGACGCGGTTCCAGCTCCTCGGCGTCGTGCGTGAGGGACCGGCGCCGCACCAGGACCACCAGGGCGCCCAGCAGCGCGGTGGCACCCGCGACCACGAACGGGATGTGCAGGTCGCTCCACTCCTCGATCTTCGGGGCGAGATAGGGGGCCGCGGCGGCGGCGAACCAGCGCACGAAGTTGTAGCCGGCGCTCGCCACCGGGCGCGGCGCGTCCGACACCCCGAGCGCCAACTCGGTGTAGACGGTGTTGTTCACGCCGATGAACGCGCCGGACAGCACGGTGCAGACGATCGCGGTGGTGTGGTCGCCGTAGCCGAGGACGACCACGTCGGCGGCGAGCAGCACCAGGGAGCCGCCGAGCACCTTCAGCGAGCCGAACCGCGCCTGCATGCGGGGCGCCACCAGCACGGAGAACACGGCGAGCAGCAGGCCCCAGACGAAGAACACCGCGCCGGACTTGTACGGGGTCATGTCCAGCACGAAGGGCGTGAAGGCCAGCACGGTGAAGAACGTGTAGTTGTAGAAGAAGGCCGAGACCGCCGCCGAGGCGAGACCGCCGTGGCCGAGCGCCTTGAGCGGGTCGAGCAGTGAGGTCTTGCGGGCGGGCCGCGGCTGTTCCTTCAGGAGCGCGGTGATGCACAGGAACCCGACGGCCATCAGGAACGCGGTGCCGAAGAACGGGTAGCGCCAGCTCGCGTTGCCGAGCAGGGCGCCCACCAGCGGGCCACAGGCCATGCCGAGGCCGAGCGCGGACTCGTAGAGCAGGATGGCCGCCGCGCTGCCGCCCGCCGCCGCGCCGACGATGACCGCGAGCGCGGTGGAGACGAAGAGCGCGTTGCCGAGGCCCCAGCCGGCCCGGAAGCCGACCAGTTGGGCGACGGATCCCGAGGTGCCGGCGAGTCCGGCGAAGACCACCACGAAGGCGAGGCCGAGCAGCAGCGTCTTCTTGCCGCCGATGCGGCTGGAGACGAAGCCGGTGACCAGCATGGCCACGGCGGTGATCAGGAAGTAGGAGGTGAAGAGCAGGGAGACCTGGCTGGCGGTGGCGTCCAGGCCCTTGGCGATGGAGGGCAGGATCGGGTCGACCAGACCGATGCCCATGAAGGCGACGACGGACGCTCCCGCCGTCGCCCAGACGGCCTTCGGCTGCCGCAGGATGCTGCCGGCGCCCGCGTCGAAGGGGTCCGCGGCCATGCGTGCTCCAATCCGGACGGTTGATGCTCGAACGATGGTTGGCTTATGCACATAGTAAGTTAGATCAGCTAACTAATGCAAGGTACATCTATTTGGTCCGGAGCGGACGGCCCCCCTCCGGACGGGTGATCGTCCTTGACGCGGCGCTGTCCGGGTAGGACCGTGGGGCTCTATGAGGGGCGAACCCAGTTGCCCGAAGTGCGGTGGCCGGGTCAGGGCTCCCGGCCTCTTCAGCGACACCTGGCAGTGCGCTGAGCACGGGACGGTGCATCCGGTGCAGCCCGTGACCCCGCCGAGCGTCGAAGGACTCGGCGTCGTCGTCAGCCGCACCCAGGTGCCCGTGTGGATGCCGTGGCCGCTGCCCGTGGGGTGGCTGTTCACCGGCGTGGCCGCCGCGGGCGACGACCGCAGCGGCGGCCGGGCGACCGCCGTCGCCTGCTCGGGCCCCGGACCGCTCGGCGGCATGGGCGAGCTGATCCTCGTCGCCGAGGAACTGGGCGTCGGCCTCGGCGCCCGCTACGCCGGAATCGAGGGCCCCGACCCCGGCCCCTGTCTGAACGTGGAGAAGCCGCCGGACGCGAAGGTGCTGGCCGCGGGCCGCCCGACCCCCCTGTGGCACGTCGGCGGCGCCCCGGTCGACCGCGCCGTCTTCGCGGGCGAGGCCCTCGGGCTGTGGCTGTGGGCGGTGGTCTGGCCCGAGCAGTCCGGCCTGCTGATGTACGACGAACTGGTCCTCGCCGACCTGCGGGACGCGGGCGCCGAGGCCGAGCTGGTGCCGTGCGGGGCGCTGTCCCCGCGGCTGTTGCAGCCGTAGGCCCGCCCGTCCGGGTGTGTCGCGGGTGTGTTGCGGGCGCGTGTAGGGGGCGAGGCGGGTGTGCGGGGGTGACAAGGCACCCCTTGTCTCCCGTTATCCTTGAGTGTCCCTTTCCGCCCCGTCACCGTCTGGAGTCCGTGTCGTGCGTATCGACCTGCACACCCACTCCGACGCGTCCGACGGCACGGACACCCCGGCCGAACTGGTGCGGAACGCCGCCGCGGCCGGACTGGACGTCGTCGCGCTGACCGACCACGACACCACCCGCGGCCATGCCGAGGCGACCGCCGCGCTGCCCGAGGGGCTGACCCTCGTCACCGGCGCCGAGCTGTCGTGCCGGGTCGACGGCGTCAGCATGCACATGCTGGCCTACCTCTTCGACCCCGAGGAGCCCGCCCTGCTCGCCGAGCGGGAGCTGGTCCGCGACGACCGGGTGCCCCGGGCCCAGGGCATGGTCGCCCGGCTCAACGCGCTCGGTGTGCCCGTCACCTGGGAACAGGTCGCGCGGATCGCGGGCGACGGCTCGGTCGGCCGCCCGCACGTCGCCTCCGCCCTCGTGGAACTGGGCGTCGTACCGACCGTGAGCGACGCCTTCACCGACCAGTGGCTGGCCGACGGCGGCCGGGCCTGGGTCGCCAAGCACGAGACCGACCCGTTCGAGGCGATCCGCCTGGTCAAGGGCGCGGGCGGGGTCTGCGTCTTCGCCCACCCGGCCGCCGCCAAGCGCGGGCGTACGGTCCCGGAGTCCACGATCGCCGAGCTGGCCGCCGCCGGACTCGACGGCATCGAGGTCGACCACATGGACCACGACGCGCCGACCCGGGCCCGGCTGCGCGGCCTGGCCGGGGAACTGGGCCTGCTGGTCACCGGCTCCAGCGACTACCACGGCGACCGCAAGGCCGTCGCACTGGGCGAGTTCACCACGCACCCCGACGTGTACGGGGAGATCACGCGGCGGGCGACCGGAGCGTTCCCGGTGCCGGGCGCCGGCGGAGACGGCGCGGTCGCGGGCACGGCCTGAGGCCCCTGCCCCTTCCCGCGCGCGCCCGCACCCACCCCCGCCTTCCTTCCCCTCCCCTTCACCCGTACGCAAGGCCAGTTCAGACGATGTTCGACGCTGCCGTTTTCGGCTCCCTCTTCCTCACTCTCTTCGTGATCATGGATCCCCCCGGGATCACCCCGATCTTCCTGGCGCTGACCGCCGGACGGCCCGCCAAGATCCAGAAGCGGATGGCCTTCCAGGCCGTCTGCGTGGCGGGCGGCGTGATCGCCGTGTTCGGTGTCCTCGGCCACCAGATCCTCGACTACCTGCATGTCTCGGTCCCCGCGCTGATGATCGCGGGCGGGCTGCTCCTGCTGCTGATCGCCCTGGACCTGCTCACCGGCAAGACCGACGAGCCCAAGGCGACCAAGGACGTCAATGTCGCCCTGGTCCCGCTGGGCATGCCGCTGCTGGCCGGACCCGGCGCGATCGTGTCCGTCATCCTGGCCGTGCAGAAGGCCGACAGCGTGGCCACCCAGGTCTCCGTCTGGTCGGCGATCGTCGCGATCCACGTGGTGCTCTGGCTCGTCATGCGCTACTCGCTGCTGATCATCCGCGTCATCAAGGACGGCGGCGTGGTCCTGGTGACCCGGCTGGCGGGCATGATGCTCTCCGCCATCGCCGTGCAGCAGATCATCAACGGCATCACCCAGGTGGTGCGGGGCGGCGCCTGAGCCCCGGAGCCCGGGGACCTGCCGGACGACGCACGGAGCCCCCGCCCGGCCACGCTCACGCGGGCCGTGCGGGGGCTCCGAAGTGTGTAAACAGCCCCTGCTGTTACGAGGCCGGGGTGTCGGCCGGGCGGATCCAGAGGCGCTGCCCTACGGCGGCGGCCTGCTGAACGATCCGATTGACGGAGGCGGCGTCCACGACGGTGCTGTCCACGGTGGTCCCGTCGACCTCGTCGAGTCGCATGATCTCGAAGCGCACAGGCTTCTCCCTTCGTCTGGTCATCCTCCTGCGGAGAATTACTGGAGACGGATGGTGCTCGCGGCGTCGGTGCCCCGTGCTCCGTATCTGGTCAACGGTTCACCTGCCACGAACATTCCCTACGCTAAGGAAATTTTTCGAACGTCTAATTACTGATGCGTCACGGTCTCTCCGTCGACCGATCGGGACCGGTTGTGTTCGCTGCGTGACCACCGGGACAATGGAGGTGATGAACGAGGCCATGAACGAAGACCGCGCGGCGCTCGCCGCCCGCATCGACCACACGAACGAGCTGCTGGAGCGCATGCTCGCCGAGGTGGCCAAGACGCCCTCGACCCACGCGATCTTCGTAGACGCCGGTTATCTCTACGCCGCCGCGGGCCGCCTCGTCGCCGGCACCGAGGACCGCCGCGCCTTCGACCTGGACGCCGAGGGCCTCATCGACGCGCTCATCGACCGGGCCCGCACGGTCTTCGCCGACAGCAGGCTGCTGCGCGTCTACTGGTACGACGGCGCCCGGCGCCGTATCCACACCGCCGAGCAGCAGACCATCGCCGAACTGCCCGACGTGAAGGTCCGCCTCGGCAACCTCAACGCCAACAACCAGCAGAAGGGCGTCGACTCCCTGATCCGCTCGGACCTGGAGTCGCTCGCCCGGCACCGCGCCATCAGCGACGCCGCCCTGCTCGGCGGCGACGAGGACCTGGTCTCCGCCGTGGAGGCCGCCCAGGGCTACGGCGCCCGGGTCCACCTGTGGGGCATCGAGGCCCCCGAGGGCCGCAACCAGGCCGAGCCGCTGCTGTGGGAGGTCGACAGCCAGCGCACCCTCGACCTCGACTTCTTCAAGCCCTACGTCTCCCGGCGCACCCCGGTCACCTACGACCCGACGGCCACCACCCGGCCGACCCGCGAGGACGTCCGCTTCGTCGGCGCGCAGATCGCCGCCAAGTGGCTGGCGGCGCGCGGCCGGGACAGCGTGATGGAACTCCTGCCGGGCCACCCCTATCTGCCCGGCTCCGTCGACCAGGAACTCCTGGTCGAGGCCGAGGGCCTGCTCCAGTACTCGCTGCGCGGCCAGGCCGATCTGCGCCGCTCCCTCAGGGACGGCTTCTGGGACCACTTGCAGGCGCAGTACTGACCTCCGGGCCGAGCGCTAGCTGCCTGCCCCGTCCCAGAAGTCGGCGAGCGCGCGGGCGGTGGCGAGCGGCCGGTCCACGTTGGGCGAGTGCTCGGCGCCCTCGACGACCGTGCGCCGGGCTCCGAGCCGTACGGCCATGGCGTCCAGCAGCGGCACCGGCCAGGCGTCGTCCCGGGCCCCCGACAGCACATGGAACGGCAGCGCGACGGCGGCCAGTTCGGCGACCCGGTCCGGTTCCGCGCACAACTGGCGCCCGGTGGCCAGCAACTGCGCGGGCCGGGTGCCCAGCCAGCGGCGCCGCAGGTCGTCGCGGTCCTCGGCGCCCGAGTCCAGGGTGACGGACAGACCGCCGTCCTCGTCCGTGCCCCCGGTCGCCGCGGCCGCCTCCATGGCCTGGACGGCCTCCCACACCTCGGCCATCGACAGTGCCGCGAGCGCGTCCCGCAGCAGCTTCACGCGCTGCTGCTGGGCGGCGGAGATCTGCGCCGGACCCGAGGACATCAGGGTGAGCGAGACGAAGGGGGAGCGGTCGAGCAGGACGGCCGCGCGGGCGATCTGCCCGCCGAGGGAGTGCCCGAGCAGATGCACCGGGACGGCGAGCGCGGCGGCCTGCGCGAGCACGTCCCGCGCGAGCTGCTCCTGGGCGTACGCGGACTCGTCGTGCTCGGGGCCGTCCGACTCGAACTGCCCGCGCCCGTCCACGGCCACGGTCCGGTACCCGCGCGCCGCGAGCGGTGCGTGCAGCGCGTTGAAGTCCTCCTTGCTGCCGGTGAAGCCGGGCAGCAGCAGCGCCGTCCCCCTCGGCCCGGCACCGGCCGCCGCGGGCACGTCGACGACGGCGAACTCACCGCGCGCGGTGCGCAGCCGGTAGCTCCGGGCACCGGAGGGCGGGACGAAGGAGATGGGCCTGCTCATGGGGTGAGGCTATCGGGGAGCCTGCGGCGCGGAGGCGGCGGAGGGCGCGGAGGGCGCGGAGGGCGCGATGGGGGGAGGGGGGCGGCCGGGCGCCCCGGCCGGGCGCGGGAACGGCCGACGGCCCGGCCCACGCGAGGTGGACCGGGCCGTCGGCCGTACTGCCGGTGCGGGCCGGTGCCCGCTCAGAGCTCCGCGGACTCGACGGCCGCGGCCGCCTTGCGCGTACGGCGGCGCGGCGCGGCGGCCGGCTCACCGGTCGACTGCGCCGGGATCTCCGCCCCGGGGGCCTCCGCCACGGGTGCCTTGGCGGCGGCCTTGCGGGTGCGCTTCGGCTTGGCCTCGGCCTCGGTGACGGCCTCGGGCGCCTCGGCGGCGACGGCCTTCTTGCGGGTCCGCTTGGGCTTGGCCTCGGCGGTCTCGCCCTCGGGGGCGTCGACGGGTGCCTTGGCGGCGGCCTTGCGAGTGCGCTTCGGCTTCGCCTCGGTCTCCGCGACCGGCTCCGGCGCTTCGGCGGCGACGGCCTTCTTGCGGGTGCGCTTCGGCTTCTCCTCGGCGTCCGCGACCGGCTCCGGTGCCTCGGCGGCGACCGCCTTCTTGCGGGTGCGCTTCGGCTTCTCCTCGGCGGGAGCGGCCTCCGCCACGGCGGGCGCGGCTGCGGTCTCCACGGCGGGGGCCGCGGCCTTGCGGGTACGGCGCGGCTTGGCGGCCGTGACCTCCGCGGTGACCGTCGCCTCGACCGCCTCGGCGGCCGGTGCCGCGTCGGTGGCTTCGGCGGCGACAGCGGCCTTGCGGGCGCGGGTGCGCTTCGGCTTGGCCTCGGTCTCCGCGACGGCCTCCGGTGCCTCGGCGGCGACGGCCTTCTTGCGGGTGCGCTTCGGCGCGGCCTCGGCGGGTGCCGTCGCGGCGGCCTCGGCGGCCGGTGCGGGCTGCGCGGCCTTGCGGGTCCGGCGGCGCGGCTCGGCCTTCGGTGCCTCCGCCACGACCTCCGCCACGACCTCGGTCACGGCCTCGGCCTCGGCGGCCGGGGCCGCCTTCTTGCGGGTGCGGCGCGGGGCCGGGGCGCTCGCCTCGGCGTCGGCCTCCGCCACGGCGGTCGCCGCCACGGCGGCCTGCGGCGCCTCGGGAGCGGGGCTCACGGCCTCGGCGGCCGGAGCGGCCGTGCTCGCCACGGCCGGGGACTCCGCCGAGCGGCGGGTCCGGCGGCGGCGCGGCTTGTCCGTCGTGTCGGCGGTGTCGAGCGCGGGGCTCTCCGCCGCCGTCACGACCGCCTCGGCCGCCGCGGGGACGGCGGGAGCGGCGGACTGCTGGACCGGCTGCTGCTGGGCGCCCGCACCGGAGCGCGTCCGCCGACGGCGGCGCGGGGTGCGGACAGCGGCGGCCTCGTCGGCGGGCGCCGGAGCGGCCGGGGCGGCCTCGGCCGCCGTACCGGTGCCCTGCGCGCCCGCTTCCACCGGCGCACCACCGCGTGTGCGGCGGCGCCGCCGCGGAGTGCGCTCCGATCGGTCGCGGTCGCGGTCGCGATCCCGGTCACGGTCGCGATCCCGGTCGGCGGTGCGGCCCTCGGGGCGTCCGCCCCGGCCGCCGCGCCCGCGGGCACCGCGGCCACCGGTCTCGCCGAGGTCCTCCAGCTCTTCCGCGTCCAGCCCGGCGCGGGTGCGCTCCGAGCGCGGCAGGATGCCCTTCGTGCCCGCCGGGATGCCCAGGTCGGTGAAGAGGTGCGGGGAGGTGGAGTACGTCTCCGGCGGGTCGTTGAAGCCCAGCTCCAGCGCCTTGTTGATCAGCTGCCAGCGCGGGATGTCGTCCCAGTCGACGAGGGTGATCGCCGTACCCTTGGCGCCCGCGCGGCCGGTGCGGCCGATGCGGTGCAGGTACGTCTTCTCCTCTTCGGGCGACTGGTAGTTGATGACGTGGGTCACGCCCTCGACGTCGATACCGCGGGCGGCGACGTCGGTGCAGACGAGCACGTCGACCTTGCCGTTGCGGAAGGCGCGCAGCGCCTGCTCGCGGGCGCCCTGGCCGAGGTCGCCGTGGACCGCGCCGGAGGCGAAGCCGCGCTGCTTGAGCTGGTCGGCGAGGTCGGCCGCCGTGCGCTTGGTCCGGCAGAAGATCATCACCAGCCCGCGGCCGTCGGCCTGGAGGATGCGCGCGACCATCTCGGGCTTGTCCATGTTGTGCGCGCGGTAGATGAACTGGGTGGTGTTGGCCACCGTCGCGCCCTCGTCGTCCGGCGTGGTGGCGCGGATGTGGGTGGGCTGCGACATGTAGCGGCGGGCGAGACCGATGACCGCGCCCGGCATGGTGGCCGAGAACAGCATGGTCTGGCGCCGGGCCGGAAGCATGCCGATGATCTTCTCGACGTCGGGCAGGAAGCCCAGGTCGAGCATCTCGTCGGCCTCGTCGAGGACGAGGGCCTTGACGTGCTTGAGGTTCAGCTTCTTCTGGCCCGCGAGGTCCAGCAGGCGGCCCGGGGTGCCGACGATCACGTCGACGCCCTTCTTCAGGGCCTCGACCTGGGGCTCGTAGGCCCGGCCGCCGTAGATCGCGGTCACCCGCACATTGCGCACCTTGCCGGCGGTCAGCAGGTCGTTGGTCACCTGGACGCACAGCTCGCGCGTGGGGACGACGACGAGCGCCTGCGGGGCGTCGGTGAGAGCCTCGGGGGTGGCGCGTCCGGCCTCCACGTCGGCGGGGACGGTGACGCGCTCCAGGAGCGGGAGGCCGAAGCCGAGCGTCTTGCCGGTGCCGGTCTTGGCCTGGCCGATGACGTCCGTGCCCGACAGGGCCACGGGGAGCGTCATCTCCTGGATGGGGAAGGGAGTGGTGATGCCGACGGCCTCCAGGGCCTCGGCGGTCTCGGGGAGGATCCCGAGGGATCGGAACGTCGTAGTCAGGGTGCTGCCTCTTCTGTGTGTGCGGCGCGAGGCGAGTGCGGGGGTCGTGTCGGACCGCACCGGGGACGACGGCGGCCGTGCGGTCTTGCCGCTCAGGCCGGCCGGGTGGCGCGGGACCTCTGCCGACGCTCTCGGACCTGCCCACGGGGCGGGCCCAGCGCTCGTACCGCTGAGGGGGTCCCTCCGATCGTCGTACGCACAGTGCCGTACGGTCAGGGAGGGCTGTCGGGTCGGAGCCGATCGGGCCACCGACCGGGCATCCTCATGCGTGCGGCCTGTCGAAGCACGGCCGGGAACCCCGGCCCACCCAGCAGGCGCATTACCACCATACCCCGGAATCGTGCACACGCGATGGCCGATTTGGTCACGTAGCCGTCGTCACACTGGTCGGCAAGATCTCTCCAGGGCCCGGGGAGCGGGCTATTGTGCGCTTCATGACCAGCTCTGACACGCCCGACCAGGCCCCCGACGCCCCCGTCGAACGCACCGGGATCGCCGCCCAGGACTGGGCGACGGCCGCCGCCGACCCGCAGTACCGCGCCGCCGTCGTGGACCTGCTCGGCGCGCTCGCCTACGGGGAGCTCGCGGCGTTCGAACGGCTCGCGGAGGACGCCAAGCTGGCGCCCACCCTCGCGGACAAGGCCGAGCTGGCGAAGATGGCCTCGGCCGAGTTCCACCACTTCGAGCGGCTGCGCGACCGGCTCACGGAGATCGGTGCCGAGCCGACCGAGGCGATGGACCCGTTCGTCGCCGCGCTCGACGGCTTCCACCGGCAGACGGCGCCCTCGGACTGGCTGGAAGGGCTCGTCAAGGCGTACGTCGGCGACTCGATCGCCAGTGACTTCTACCGGGAGGTCGCGGCCCGGCTGGACTCCGACACCCGTGAACTGGTGCTGGCCGTCCTCGACGACACCGGGCACGCCGGTTTCGCGGTGGAGAAGGTGCGGGCGGCCATCGACGCGGACCCGCGCGTGGGCGGGCGGCTCGCGCTGTGGGCGCGGCGGTTGATGGGCGAGGCCCTGTCGCAGTCGCAGCGGGTCGTCGCCGACCGCGACGCGCTGTCCACGATGCTCGTGGGCGGGGTCGCGGACGGCTTCGACCTCGCCGAGGTCGGCCGGATGTTCACCCGCATCACCGAGGCGCACACCAAGCGGATGGCCGCGCTGGGACTGGCCGCGTAGCGCGGATGGGGGAGTCCCGGCCGCCCTGTCGTCGGGCGGGCCGGGCCGGGGCAGCCGGGTCGGGCCGGACGCGCGCGGGCCGTACGGCCGGTCGGTCCGGCGGACGGCCCCCGGCGGCCGGACGGTCGGCTACGCCGTCAGGGATCGTCGGCGCAGGCGGCCGGCCGGGCGCAGCAGCAGGGAGACGGAGGCGGCCGAGACGACGGCCGCGCCGAGCAGGCTGGAGAGCACGGGGGCCGAGCCGAGCGCGCTGTGGGTGACGAAGTCACCGAGGAGGGCGCCCGCCACCCCCGTCGACAGGACCAGCGGTCGCGACGGCAGGCGGCGCGCCAGGCGGTGGAAGACCGCCCAGCCGAGCAGCAGGCCGAGCACGGCGGATCCCAGGGCCTCCAAGAACATCACAGTCCCTCCCACACGAGCGGCCGGTGCTGACGGTCGTAGCCCCGTCATACCCCTGACCTGCGGAATGCAACCCTCCCTGTGAGCTGTTTGTGTGCGCTGCGTGAAGCGCGCGAGGAGGGGCCGAGCGGGGCGCGAGCGCGGGCCGCGCGGGGGATGGGTGCGGGCCGCGCGGGGGAGGGGCGGGGGCCGGCCCGGACGCGGGAGTGGGCCCGGCGGTCGGTGACCGCCAGAT
>NZ_JBSFSI010000031.1:0-80832 GCF_053589675.1 Streptomyces sp. NPDC003284 | reverse complement strand
ACCGGTGGGGTCAAGGGCGCGGGCCGGGGCGGGCTGGGTGAGCTGTGGGACGATCCGCTCAACCGTGAGCTGCTGTCGGGCAACTGGTTCGGGCGGGGGATCGGGAGTCTGTCGGTGCCGATGGCGGTGCGGCTGCAGAACGAGGTGGTGGGGCGCACCGCGCGGCAGTCGTTCCGTAACGCGGTGGGCGACCAGTTCGCGCGGGCCTTCGGTGAACGTCTGGGCTGGCGGCAGGCCGGGGAGGCGGGCCGGGCGTGGGCGGACACGTTCATGGCGCACGCGGGGCGCGGTCCGAAGACGCTGGGCCGGGAACTGGATGCCGCGCTGTCCTGGATGCCGGCCTCCATGGACGGGCTGCGCGGTGCGCTCTCGCGCGATCTGGCCGGCGCGCTGCCCTCACCGTCGTGGATGAAGTTCGTCCGGGCCTTTCCCGAGGCCGGGCTCCAGGCGGCGGCGATGAACCTGTCGGAGGGATTCTTCAACCTCGATGAGCTGGGCAAGTTCACCACCACGTGGATGACCACGGCCGGCGGCGCGGGCGCGGCGTTCGGCAGCGCGGTCGGCCATATCGGCGCGGTCAAGCTCGGCCACTGGCTCAAGGGACGCCTCGGCTTCGACCTTCCCCACCACAAACCCCCGCTGGCCGATCTCACCCCCGAACAGCTCAACAGGATGTTCCGGCCCGGCCCCGCCACAGGCGGCGGCCACCAGCCCGGCGACGACAACGACACACCCGGCGGCACCACCCCGGCCCCGCTCTACCACACCGCCCCCGGCCCCGGCCCCGACCCCGGCGAAAGCATCTCCCTGCCGGGAAATATGCTGCCCGCCACCGGCAAGATCACCGCTCCCCCGCCCTGGGCCCCGGCCCCGGGAACCCCGTTCCCCCAGACCGGCCAGGTACGGCTCACCATCCCCGACCACCTCACCCTCCACCACACCACACCCGATGCCGTACGCACGGCGGAGTGGCCCGCGCCCCCCGCCACCCGCCTCACCACCGAATCCGCCACCACCCGCCCGCCCCTGGGAACCCAGACACGCACCCGGCTGAACGACACACTCCACCACTGGCAGGCCCCTCCAGAACTGACCCGCCACAACACCGACGACACCGACCGCGCACGCCTCCTCCTCGAACGCCCCGCCGCGGCCTTCCAGGCCATGCAGCACCTGCGGCAACTCGCCACCGAAGCAGGCATCACCCCCACCGAACAACGCCGCCTCCTCACCCCCGCCGACCAGGCCATCACCCGCCGCGACTGGCCACAGACCGCCACCCACCTCACAGCCTTCAGGGACCACATACGAACCACCCTAGGCACCGAAACCTCTGCACCCGCGTCCGTTGCACCCGCCGCCGCGGCGGGCCCCGGCACACGCACGACTCCGGCAGCTCCCGACCACCCCATACGCACCCACAGCCAGAGCGCTCAGGAATCCGTCCCCACCTCGCACGACACTCCCACCAGGGGCCACGGCGTCCCGCCGGGTACGACACCCTCCGCCCCGCAGACCGCCTCGTCCGTCACAGACACGACGGCCGCCGCCCTCACCGGCCGGGAATCCGTTCCCGCGGCGGGAGAGAACGTACCGACGCGGGGAGTTGTCGCGGCGGGAGACACCGTGCCCGGGTTCCCCCTCCTCCCGACCGCATCCGAGGTCACCGCGACCGGGCCGCTCCCCGGTCCCACCGGGCCTCACGACCCCCTGGTGCACCAGGACCCGTCGGCGATCCCCGCCCCGCCGCGCACTGGGGCGCGGGAGACCCTCGTGGACCCGGCGGCGGACAGCGGCCTGCCGCGAGGCATGCAATGGGCCGGGACGGACTCGGCCGCGTCCGGCGCGAGGGTGTTCGACCCGCAGGCCCCCGCGAGCCCGGACGAGGTGGCGGCCCGGCAGGCGGACGTACGAACGGGCACGATCGCCGACCGGATCGGGAACGCGCGCAACGGTGTGCGCGGACAGGTGACGGCGGGCCTGGCGGCCCTGGCCTCACGCGCCGCACCCAGAGGGGACCTGCACGAGCACCCCGCGGGCGTGGTGAGCGCGGGCGGTGAGCTGCTGCACAGGGCGCGCAGGGCGGAGAGGGAGCGGCTGGGCCGCCTGTGGCAGGAGTTCCGGGCCGCGCGCGACGCGGATCTGCACGAACAGCTCGCCCGGAGAGAACTCTTCGACGAGCGGGACCTCTTCGACGGTGACGCCCTGCGAGAGCACGCCCGTGGGGCGGTGAGCTCCCTGCGCGGGACCCGGTTCGAGGAGTTCCTCGGCGCGCACACGCTCCTGGGCGAGCAGCGGGCGGACCCCCGCGTCGAGGAGGCCGCGCACGAGACGGCAGCCGTAAGGGTGGAGGAGTCGTTCCGGCGACAGCTGGCCGACGCCCACACCAGGCTGCGGTTCCGGCTGGCCCAGCAGTCGGGGACCGACCCGCGCGAGGTGGTGGTGTCAGGGCCGGAGTGGCAGGCGGTCACCGAGGAACTGCGCATGCACCTGGGCCGGCACGCGGTCCAGCTCGCCGAGACCGTGCGCTGGGCCGACGCCTTCCACAGTGACTTCCGGGAGGCCGTGGCCGGCCTCGGCGCGCGGGCCGGCCGGGACGGTGCGGGCGCGGCGCACGACGCCGCCCTGGACTCGGGCCGCCTGTTCGTGGGCTCGGACGGGTTCTGGCAGGCACTCGGCGAAGCGGAAGCACACACAGTGCCCCGCACCATGACCGAGCTGCGCGACCGCATGATGCTGCGCCACGTCCGCGCGCTACAGGAGCACTTCGCCAGGGACCTGGACGCGATCACCGACCGCGCGGTCGACAAGGCCGTCGGCTGGGATCCAGACGCGACGGACGGTCTGCACGTCAACGACACCGGACGGGGCGGCGAACTCGCCGAGCCGGACTGGCACGTCCTGGAGAACACCTATCAACGGCTGATCGCCGACGTCCCGGCCGCCGTGGCCCGTCTCGACGTCCGCGCGCACTGGGCACGACGGGGCCTGGACACCTTCGAGCGTTCTCTGGACAAGCACACCCTGTCCGGCGCGTCGCACGTGCCGCAGCGCACACAGCGGCTGTTGCGCGACGAACTCGACCGTGACCTGCACACCCTCTTCGAGAGGGACGGGGCGGCGACGGACACGCCCGAGGCCGCGCTCGGCGACCGACTCACCCGACTCACCACCTCGTACGCCGGCCCCGAGGCGTTCGCGGCACGTCTGGACTACGCGGCATACCGTCAGGCCCGCCTGGACGAGCAGAACGCCGTCCTGACCGAAGCACTCGCGGAGCACTTCGACGGCCTGCGCAACGGCCCCGCCCTCAGCGACGAGATGGAGCACCGGCTGCGCACGCAGTGGGAGCAGGCGGTCGACCAGGCCATCGCCGACAGCTGGTTCGGCCATCTGGGCCACCGCGACTTCCGCGCCGACACCCTCCGTCTCGCCGACGCTCCGGCCACCGGCGGCGTTCGCCACCAGCGTGCCCCCCAGAATCGCCCCTGGCACAAGTCGGCCGCCTACCTCAACGCCACGCTGGTCTCCCGGATCCAGCACGAACACGACCTGACCGAGGCCGCCGCCGACGCCGCCCGCGACTTCCACACCCTCCTGGCCGGCCACCGTCGCGACCACCCCGGCCACACCCTTGAGGACGCCGTCCGTGACAGCCTCGCCGACGAGTTCCGCGAGAAGACGCTCACGGCCTACGACACCCTCTGGGCCCAGGTCGGACACGACATCACCGCGTGGCTCGCCCACGACAAGAGGAACGACGACACCTTCACCACCACGGTCACCGCGCTCGACGCCGCCGCCCAGCAACAGACCGCCCGCCCCGTCGCCGGAGCGGGCACGCCCGTACCTCAGGTACCTCAGATACCCGAGTCTGCCGCGCAATCCCCCCAGCAGCCCGGCGACGGCATGGTCACCGCGTCGCCGGGCCACACCGGTCCCGGAACCGTCGAGAGCGACGGCATCTCCACGAAGACGATGCCTTCCGCCCCGGCCCCGGAACAGAACACCGCGGGTGCCGCCCCGGCCGAGGAGAACACCACCCGCGGCCCGAGCGCCGAGCAGGCCGGGGCCCAGCTCCAGGAGCAGCTGCGGCGCCCCGCCGAGCCTCAGCACGCCGAGCGGACGACGCCATCGCCCACCCACGTGCCGCGCCGCTCCGCCAGGTCCTATGCCCCGCCGACGGCGCGGCGCGGACCGTTCGTCCCCGGGCCCCTCTTCGACGCGCGCCGCGCCCACACCGAGACCGGGCACGAGCGCACCGAGCTGGAGATCCGCATCGCGGTCACCGGCACGTCCGCCGCCACGCATGCCGCCGAGGTCCTCGACCAGGCCCGCGCCGGTGTCGCCCTGCGCTTCAACCATCATCCCGACGAGCGCTACGTCGCGCTGCGCCACGTCACCCCCGACGAACGCCCCCATCTCACCTTCGACCTCACCGATCCGGAACAGCCGCACGACGGATCCGGTCGGCTCCTTCGGCAGACGCCCCAGCCCTCGGCCTGGCCCGTCGACGCCGCGCCGGCCCACTACGCCGATCTCATCGGCCGGTACACCCACCTGCACAACGCGAACTTCGAACAGACCGTCCTCGCCCCCCTCCTCAACCAGCCCTACACGGTCCACACCCGCACCACGGACGACGGGACCACGCAGACCCACGTCCATCTCCGGGTCGTCCGGCCCCCGCACGTGGCCCGCCCCGGCGACTGGGCCGCGGAGCGGTGGTCCGCGTCCACCTGGTCCCGCCTCGACGACATCGAAAGAGACCTCAACCGCATCTTCTCGGCCTATCTCAACCAGGTCGGCGACACCGCCGGTTACGGACCCGTCAGCGTCACGACGGAACTCGTCGACGCCGGACACCTGCGCCCGAGCGACGCCGCCTTCCGCCTCACCGACATCGCGAGGGGGGTGCTCGCCCCAGACCGCGACCCCCTGCACGAGCTGCTGACGACGCTGACGGCGGCCGACGCAGCGCGCGACGACAGCAGCTCCGAGACGCTCGTCGAGACCGCCTCCCGGAGCGACGGCTCCACGTTGACCGGCGCGCAGAGCGGGGAGAAGCTCACCGAAAGAGATGCTCAGAAGAGCATCACAGACATTCACGCCTGGCCCACGAGCCTCTCCGAGAAGCAAGGGGAGCCGTCGATTCTGCCGGAGATGCCCGGCTCGCAGCACATCGTCGTCAACATGTTCCACGGAACATCGCAGGCGGACCCTGCCGCACCGCAGCAATCGATGTACACACCGCCGGGCAGCGCCACGGAGGCAGGTCTCACCAACACGCTGAACAGCACCGATCTCACCAGGAGACTCAGCCCGGAGCACATCGAGATGCTGCGCACGGCGCTCGGATCGCGCACCCGCGGCGGCGGGGGAACGCACACGTCCGGAGAGAACGCCCCAGTGCAGTTCGGTTCTGTGTTCGACACGGACCCGCAGAACGTCGATACGCCGACGACGCCGACACCGTTCTCCCGGTCCTCCACGCCGTTCCGCCAGTCCCCGGAGCCGTTCCTCTGGGATCCGGTCTCACCGCTGGAAGCGGAACCGCGCACCCTCCACCCGGCCTCACCGCTCACCCCTCGCCCGACGCAGGTCACGCCTCAGCGGGCCGCCGGTGGTTCCACCGCGGAGAACGCCAGCGGCTTCGGCACCGACTGGGACGGCTGGAAGCCCCCGCCCCGTAATCCAGATGAGCTGGGCGGCGTCTCCGCCGAGAACATGTCGAAGTTCCGTCGGCTGAGCGACAGGATGGGTCTCGCCATCGCCATCCGCGAGGTCAACCCGTCTGCCGGCATGCGCCTCAGGGAGGGGGCGCTGCCGAAGCCGCTACAGATCAAATCGAAATCGCTCACCCCCTACGACCTCTATCTGACGCCCAAGGAACACGGGAGAGCCGAGGGAGCGACCGCCGCGCGGCGCTTCACCGAGGGGCAGCTCGGTCTGACCGCCTTCTTCGATCCGGAGCTCCCGGACGACCTCTCCCAGCATTCACCCACGATCCAGGAGGGGATCAACAAGCAGCACCGGATGCGCAAGGAGGAGTTCAGGAAGCTCAGCGACCACATGGAGTCGATCGCTGATGAGTTCCCCGTCGTGGACGGAATCGTCCACGGGTACAAGGGCAAGGTCCGTCGGCCCATCGCCAGCGACATCGACCTGCTCGACATCTACAAACCGTCCGGATCTCCGATCACGCCCAGGACCTACGAACGCTCTCTGAGCGAGATCATGAACGAGATCCCCGAGGTCCTGCACGGGGCTCACCGGTGGTGGTTCACGGAGGACCCCAAGGAAATCGAGATCCGCGACAAGATAGACAGCCCGATCAACCATGGCAGAGAGAAAGTCATCGTCGTCTTTCCCGGCGAGAAACCTGTCCATAAAAAAGACTTCAGCCGCAAGAACTCTGTCACGTTCTTCTCCGAAGAATCCGCGACATCAGCACAGGAGCGACCCGCGGCCGCGGAAGATGTCACGGCACGGCTGTCGCGGTTCGAAGCCGTCGCTCCCACCCGCTACGAGGTCCGGGACATCGGTGGGCTGGAGGCGGCCGCGCTGCAAGCGCTCCACTCCGCGCACGCGCCGCGGACGACCGCGCGGACCCATGCCTCGGAGGCCGACGAGGCATCCGAATCACCGTACGACCTATCCGTCCAGGAGTGCCTGACACTGCTGCACGCCCTGAGGAACGTGCTCTTTCCACACGGAATCAAGCCCTCGGGCACCGCCGACGACTCCCTGATCGGCGTTCGACCCCAGGAGGACCCGCTCGCTCTCGGTGAAGGCTGGCAGCCGGTCGATTCCTGGCGGTTCGTCTCGAACCGGGTGCGCAATGCACCAGGCACAGTCGCCTTCGTCCTGAACCGGCATATCGCCGGCATGGGCCATGCCTGGGCCGCCTACGCGCTGGCACCCGAGACCCCGGAGGGCACCTCCCGGGTCATCTGGATCGACCTGGCAACCCCGAAGCGGATCATGTCGGAGCGCCTGCCGAACTGGATTCCGGTGGAGGCGCGCGCACTTTTCGTCGATCCCTCGGGCCAGGTCATGCCCGTCCTCCGGGAGCCAGGCTCGGCCTCCCTAGCGGCAGCCCTGATCGACCCCGCGTACAACCATCAGTACGGCGCCGACCCGACGGAGGGCAAGAACACCACTCAGCCCGAGAAGCAGGGACCGCAGGCAGGGAGCAAGAAGAAAAAGGGCAGGTCCAAGGCGAAGCTCGCATCTGTTCCAGCAGCCGACAGCCGGCCCGCGGCAGGGCCGTCCGAAGCCGGGAGGACGGCACAGAACGAAACCCTCCACAGCATTCCGGCCGAGATCAGCCAGACATGGCGGCAGGTGTTCCCGTCCATGCCGGCCGGCCTGCGCCCCGACATGGAGCGGACGACGCTCGCCATCCTCAGGAAGCAGCCGAAGCCCGACGGCCTCGCGCTCAGCAACCTTGTGACAGCCATCGCCACCGTCAAGAACCACGCCACGGTGGAGAATGGCTTCAATACGAAAGCGTTCCTCGAATCCCCCACCATCATGTACAGCCTGGCCACCGGGGCGAGTACATGGCCGCTGCTGACAAGTACATGGCCACTGTTGAGGACCGAACCGGCTCTCATCCCGGTACTCGAAAAAGCGCCGAACGTATTGAACACAATCGAAACTCTCCCGCAGGGGTGGCTGAACTCCCAGGAGAACAACTTCAGAGATCTCATACGTGTGCTCCTGCGCGAGGACGTGGTGTCGAAGCTGGAGGCCGACGCCGTCCTGCGCACGCATGCCTTCGGACGTGTGGAGACGCCGCGGTTGCTGGCCCGGACGCGCGGTGATCTCGACGTCCTCAGCGCTCTCATTCAGGTGACCGACCACCTCAGCGTGGTGTCCTGGCTGGTCAACGACTCCCAGGCATTCACCGACGCACTGATGGGCCTGGACGATCCTGTCGAGCGGATCTGGCAGTTGCACCACGTGACGGCTGTTCCTGCGGCACTGCACTCGGTGCTGGCACGCTTCCCCGCGAAGGCGACTCCCGAGCTCTTCCGCGCTGTCCTCGCCGGAGTCGACGGCAGATACGTCGACGACCTGCTCAAGTTCTCTCCGCGCCAGCTCACCCTCGCCCTCTCCGACATAAGGATCCTCAGAACTGTCCTGAGGGAACCGTCAGCCCTCGCCCAGCTGAGAGACCTGGATACCGACTCGTATCTGACGGACGTACTCGAAGACGTCCCGGACCTTGCACTGCGACTGCTCTCCGACAAGGAGCGGATCACTGCCGCAGCGCGAAATCAGCAGGTGGCCCTCGCTCTCTCGCACGACCCGCACCGCTACGACAACATCGCGGACGAAGACCTGGCGGCGGATCTAACCCGCACCGTTTCGCGGCCCCTGGAACCGGTGAAGGATGCGCTGACCACGGTCCTCAGGGAGAACAGTGCATATGTGCGAGCCCCTGTCCTCCAGTCACTGCTGAAGGCGGTTCGGCAGGTCCAGCCCGGCTCTGAGACTGACACACCCCTGCTGTGGCCCCACCAACTGCGCCGCACTCTCGCCCGCTCGCAGGAAGGAATGCAACTGCCCCAAGATCCTGCGCAGACGTTGTTCATCCTCAAGAACACGGCACGCAACGAGGCCGCGGCTTTCGCGTACAGCGGTCCATACAGTGTGGTACGCGACTACCATCTCCTCGCGGCAGCGAACGAAACGACGCGCACGGCCATATACAACAGTCCCGCCGCCAACTTCTGGGTGGCCGTGGACTCGAACTTTCTCAGGCGTTTGGAACTGATCGACACAAACCCCTGGTGGGCCGCGGCCGCTCGCTACAACCCGGCCCTCATCCTCAACGAGACCCTCGGTTTTGCACAGCTCATGACCAGCGGGAATTCTGGACTGCTCAAGCTCCTCTATCGCCACCCCGTCCTGTACACCGACATCGCCGAAAATTATGCCGCCTATGTCAGAAACATCATCCCTGCACCCGATCTGATGGGACGGCTGGCGCCCTTGTTCCACAGGGTCCCGTCGGCGCACTGGAGCAGGCTGCTCACCAGCGAGCGCATGTACGCCCAGCTGGCGGAGCACCGCAGCACCGCCCTGGCCGAGTCACTGCTGACCTTCCCCGAAGCACTGCGCGAGGCGATCGCCCGGCCTGGATTCACCGTGGCATGGGACCGCGACGTGCCCGGCATGGAATCACTCGCGCGCGCTGTTCTCGCTGATCCGGAACGACTCGGTGATCTGCTTTCTGCGATCAAGGAAAGCGGGCCCGCAACCCTGACTGCCGAAGGAATTCCTCACGCCGAGGAACGCGTCGAGAACGTCCGACTGCTCACCGCCCACCTCGCGTCGGGGACGCCTGCCCAGGATCTCTCCCCACAGTTGGCGTCGAGGGGAGACATCGACTTCACAGAACTGCGTGAGAATTACGCAACCGTCCTGGCGGACGGGAGCATGCGCGCGGCAGCCATCGAAAACCCGGGGATGGCCGATGCCCTTCTGTTCAACTCGGGCATTCGGAGACTGATATCCGTCCGTCCATCGCTGCTACAGCGGATCAATAAAACACCGGACATCCTGTCGCATCTCCTGAACACTCCCGACCTCGCCCACCTTCTGACACATCAGGACTCCATATTTTCACTGTTCATCGGGGAAGCATCGGCGTGGAGTTACTACACCATCGAGCGTGTCACCATATACAGCAGAAATCCTGATTACGCGTTGGTCGACAGGAGGGAGCTGGGCCGGTTCGAGCACGCCGCCCTCCGCGCTGTCGTCACTTCCAGCCCCGCGGCGACACGCGCCCTCATCGACCGGCCCGAGCAGGTGCTGGGGCTGACCGAAGCCCCGGATACCATCGAGGCGCTCCAGCAGGCGGGCGAAACCGTCGTACAGGCACTCGTGGCCACACAGGGACGTCTGGCAGCCGTCAGCGACACGAGTTACCTGGTGAGCACCCTGGCCGACGTACCGGAACTCGCCACGGCGCTCGCGGCGCGACTGGACGTGGCGGCCGACGAGGCCGGGTTCAGAAGACTGGTCACCAACAGGCCGCTGATGAGCCGGCTGTCGTCCCATCCCGAACTCGTCAACCGTGTCCTGGACCCCGACGTCCTGCCGACGGCCGAGGCCGCCCCCGCCCTGGTGGACGTGCTCGCCAGGACCCCGGAAGAGTCACGAGAGGCGCTGCTCGCCTCCCGCGTCCTCCCCCTGATCAGGCGCCATCCCTCGCTGGCGGACGAGCTGGCCGGCCACGACGATCTGCGCGGCGCGCTGATCGACCAGCCGCGCCTGGTGCGCCTGCTGGAGCAGAACGAGCAGGTGCTGACGGCCGTACGCGCCGCTCCGGAGCTGGGGCAGGCATTCCGCGCCAACCGCGTCCTTTCCGAGGTCGCGCAGCGGCCTGAGGAATCCGGCCTCTGGGCACTGGTGCAGCACCATCCGGCCCTCGGCGGCCAGCTGAACCGGCAGCTCCGCCGTGAGCTGCACCGTCCGGTACTCATGGAGCGCCTGCTCGAGAGGGAGCGGATGGGCGAGGAGGAGGCGCGCGCCCTGGCGCCGCTGCTGCGGCGCTCCGCCCTGGCGCACCTGCTGGCGGAGCCCGGCGAACGCGCCGGCCGGTTCGCCGTCCGCTTCCTGCGGGAACCCGCCTGGCAGGCGCGGGCCCACACCGACCCGGGCTTCTCGTCCAGCCTGCGGGAACTGATGCGGTCCGGCAGCGAGTTCGACGAGACGGTGGCAGACCCCGATGCCGGCCGGCTGCTCGCCGCGCTGGACCGGCCCGCGAGCAGGCCGCCGGCCCCCGTCGCGCCCGGACCGGTCACCGCGCGTCCGGCGCCGCAGGCCGCCGACGAACCCCGGCCCGGTCCCACGGAAGGGAACAGCGGTACCGACGCCGACGCCGACCGGACCGGGCACGAGGACGACTCCGGCCGGTTCGAGCGCTCCGGAGAACTGGCCGAGGCCCTGGCCGGCCCCCAGGGCAAGGAGATCGCCACACGCCTGGCGCAGGATCCCACGCTGCTTCCGCTGGTGCGGTCCGGCGCGGTCGACTGGCGGACGATCGCGACAGGCGTCGACGATGCCGACGCGTACAGCGCACGCGCGTACTTCGAGCACCACCTGCCGCCCGCCGACGGACACCTGCTCGATCACGAGGTCCCGGTGCTCCAGCGGACGCTGGGTCCCGCCGGCTTCCAGCAGCACTTCCGGAGCTTCGTCTCGCAGCTCGACATGGTCCTGGACCCCGACGTCTACCACGAGGTGATCGGGGAGGTCGAGGCTGCGGCGAGGCACGTCTGGCGCGAGGCGGTCCAGCGCCGACTGACGGAATGGGACAGGGCGCGCGTCGAACAGGCACGACGCTTCGCCTCGTTCGCGCCTCGCGTGCCGGACACCTGGACGATGAGCGATCGCGTCCACTTCACGGACGCGGTGCAGAAGTTCGGCTTCACCGAACTCGAACTCGGTGTGGTCAGAAGGCTGACCGACCGGACGGGCATCCGGGAGCGCGGCGCTCTGGCGGTCAACAGCCCCCTGCACGCGCATCTGAACGGCGGCAGCGGCGGCGTCGCGTTCTTCTACGCGCTGGCCCCCGACGGGCTCGTGGACACCGTCGTGTACGCCAAGAGCACGGACCGGGGCGGAGCGAGCGGCAACGACTACCGGTGGAACGGCGCGGGCGACCTGATCGCCGGACCACCCAGGCTGGAGCACATCGCCAACAACCCCCACCTCCTGCGTTCCAGGGAACTCATCCGCCACAAGCACGAAGGCACCCTGGAGCATCCGGAACCGTCCGCGTCATGGGCACGCGACGTCACCCCTCCCACGACCGTCGAGGCGGCCGTCGTGGACCGCGCGCACCGGCTGGCCGCCGCCACCTTCGACTACCGGACGGCACTCGGCGACCTCGCCGCCTCAGGCTCCTCCACCAGGGCTCCCGAAGCCCTGCGCGAACCGGCGACCGCGCTGGTGTCCGCCGTCCGGACACTGCGTGACCTCGGCGCCGACGTCACCGCCGGCCGGGACGAGACCGCGCCGGACATCCCGCCGCCGGTGCGGTCCCTGTACGAGGAGCTGCACCCGCCGGGGACGGCACCCGGCGGCGACCGGCCACGGCCGGGCTCCGACGCGGCCTGGCACCTGGGCGCCCTGGTGACGGCCTGGGAGGCGGGCCGGGAACCAGCGGCCAAGGCCACGGCCGCGGCTCTGACCGCTCCCGGACGGACGGAGCCCCACGCCCCGGACCGGGATCCGGTGAACACCGGCCTCCATGGCGCGGGACGCGAGGGGCACGACGCCGACGGCGAGATCCGCGCAGCGGTCAGGACGTACGGTCTGGAGCACCTGCCGCGTGATCTGGCCGCCGCGGCCTACCGTGCGTACACCCGGCTTCGCCCCCAGCCCCTGCAACTGGACCAGGTCGTGGTGCTGCAGCATCGTGCCGAATGGAAGAGCGACGTGCGCTCTCTCGTGGAGGCGGTGCAGACGGCGCAGGGCGAGGACGCGGTCACAGCGGTCCGGGAAGGCCGCCTCCCGCGGTCCCTGGACGAGATCATCGAGGCCGAGGCGGGACGCCTGGTGGCCCGGCGGGAAGGCTTCCGGGGTTCGGTCTCGGCCACCGACGTGCGCCGTGTGGCCGCGCTGCGCGGCGACGCCGGGTTCCGTACGGCCCTGGCCTCCCTGGTCACCCGGCAGCTCCGACGAGGCGGATCCGGACCGCGGGAGGTGGACGTCGAGACACTCGTCGGCGTCTTCAAGGACCTGCTCCCCGACGAACGCCGCGTACGGGACATCGAGGTCCTCGCGGCGTCGATGGCCGACGCGTACGCCCACGTGGACGAGCCGGCCGTACGGCCGGACCCGCGCTGGTCCCCGCTGGCGGACTTCGAACCGGCTTCGCTGGAGCGCGGGGACGGAGTCTGGCACTTCACCGTCGACGAGGCCGGCGACATCCGTATCGGGAGCGAGAGGCCGCCGAGCACCCTGTCCGTGACGGACTCCGCCGAGCCGGCAAGGACGGTGGACGGCCCGGCCCGCGTCACCGGGGAGCTGTCGTTCAACACGGACACCGGCCGGTGGGAGGTGACCGACACCTCGGACCGCCACCTGAGCGGGGAAGTGCGGCACGTCCCGCGTCCGGACGGCCACCGGTGGCTGGCCTCCGTCGCCGGCCTCATGACGGAGCGCTTCGGGGTTCCCGTCTCCCCGGCCCTGCCCGAGACCGCCCAGACCTCCCCCGCCGCCGTGCACCTGCCCACCGTCGCCGAGGGAGCCGAGGGAGAGGAACCCACCGGAGGCAGGACCGGCTGGCACGGGCTCGACCAGGCTCCCCGCCTGGATCTCGCCGACCTCCTCGCCGATGTCTCGGAGCAGCCGCACGCGGCCACCGCACCGCCGCACCGTCTCGTGGCCGAGGCCCTGCGCGAACAGGGGTACGGAATCCCCGCCCCCGACGGCGCCGTCCTGAGACTGGACACGCGGCGGCTGGAGCAGCACGCGCGGCGGCACATCGTGGACTGGGCCGCGCGCACGCTGCGTTCGGACCTGGAGCTGACCGGCGTGCGGCCCGATGCCGGGATCAGCAAGCAGCTCGCCGCGTACGAGGACTTCCTGACCGCTCGCGACCCCGGCTCCGGCGCCCCCGAGGCGCTGCTCGCCACGGTCCTCGGCGACCTCGGCTCGGTCCGCTCGCGGATCGACGCCGACGGCGGCCTGCCGCCGCTGCGGCCCCCGGCCGTACGCATCCCCCGCGACCTCGGCTCGGCGGAACACCTGCTGCACCGGCTCTCCCGCGAACTGGGCACACACCTGCGCCTCGACGTACGCCTTCCCGAGGGAGAGTGGCACACCCGCTGGGCGGACGCCGAGGGCCGTGTCCTCGCCTTCGACCCGCTCGGCGACCACGCCCCCGGAACGGCGGGTCTCTCCGCCCGGCAGGCTCAGGACGCGGGCCTGCTGTCGCCCGGGCAGCGGGCCCGGGTCGACGAACTGGGCCTCGACGAGCGGGAACTGGCCGAGATCTACCGGTCCTCCTGGCAGGCGGACCGCACCTTCGACGAGGCGGTCCGGCTGGAGACCGCGAGCCGCCACGAACGTCTGGCGGTCCTCGACCGGCGACTGCCCGCGCTGCTGCCCCGGGTCCGGGAGGCCCTCTCGGCCCGCCCCGTCGAGGAGTCACCGCACGGGCACGACGGCATGACCGGTGAGGGGACTCCCACAGCGGAGATCGGGCCCCGCCACCCGCTGGCGGAACTGCTCGACGTCGTGCGCGGCCGGTCCGCACCGGAGCGGGAGGCGCTCGCCGCGCTCGTGGAGACCGCGGCGGCCCTGCTGCCACCGGCCTCCGCACAGCACCCGGAGGAGCCCCGGCCCGCGGCGCAGAACTGGCCGGCGATCAAACGGCTGCTGGACGGGTCCTCCTTCGTCCGCAACGAGTTCGACACCCGGGCGGAGGTCATCTGGCTGCCCGGCGCCGACCGGACGGGGTGGGAGCAGGCGGCCGGGTTCTCCGACCCGGACCACGTGCTGGTGTTCACCCCGCCCGTCGCGGGCACGGACGCCCCGGGCGGGGCCGACTTGCCCGTCGAACATCTGGCGACGTTCCTGGCCATCGAGGCCCACGGCAGGACACCCGTACTGATGTCGGCCGGCGGCGACGTCCTGGCCGCCCGGCTCAACCATCATCTGGGACTCCCGGTGATCGCCGGCCGGTTCGGGGTGACCGCCGACCCGGCGCGGGGCACCTTGAGCGAGCGTCCGGACCCCGACGGCATCCGGCAGGGCACCGGCCTGCGTCTGTACGTCCCGGACTCGGCGCGGGGCGACGACCTGCCGCTCACCCTCGGCGTCGACCGGGAGATCAGGGTCGAACCCTGGGAACCGGCCGCCGACACCCGCGTGGACGATTCAGCCCCCTCCCCGCACGCCCCGGCGCTCGGCGACCCCGTCGACGCTCCGCCCGCCGTGCGGACCGCGGGTGTGCCCCGTGCGGGTCTGCCCCACATGCCGGAGCTGGTGCGACAGCTGCGCGACCAGGTCGAGGCACGGGGCATCACGGTCGAGGAGTCCGTGTGGACGGCCCTGCCGCAGCGGTTGCTGAGCAACTACCGCTATCTGGTCCCCGCTCCGGACGAGACACCGACGCCGGGCTGGGGCTGGCGCAGCGGCTTCGTCGTACCGCTCGGTCCCGTCGAGGCGCTCATCACCCTGAACCCGACCGACCCGCGCACCGTGCTGAACCCGGCGGGGTCCTACGACCGCCCGGTCCCGGGGGCGACGACGGCCACGGCGGCGGTGGACCGAGCGGGACGAGAGCGCCCGACGAGAGTGGCACAGCCGCCGCGGCTGGAGACGATCCCGGAGGAGGGCGGCGGTGAGGAGTCCGGCCCGGCGGCGGACGCACCCGGCGCACCCGTGCGGGGGCAGGAGCGGCTGCACGGCAGCCAGACTCCGCCCAGAGGCTTCCGCGCCAACCAGACCATCAAGGGCTCGTTCGCGACCGGCGCGCACGAGCAGACACACTCGGGCAACACCAGCGCCACCCGTCTCAGTGCCTCGGCGACATACGGCCTGGGCTTCTCCGGTCCGGTGGGTCCGAAGGGTTTCTACGGCGGCGTCCGGGTGTCGGGCACGGCGAACGCCTCGTCGCGTTCCACCACGCACATCGCGGACGCGGAGACCGGCCACGTCGAGGTGAGCGACGCCGAGTCGACGCTGCTCGCCTACCGGGCCGAGTGGTCCGTCAAGCTCCGGACCGAAGCCACCCAGCAGTGGATGGACACCGCGGCCACCGAGATCCGCACCACCGGCGACGAACACCTGATGCTGTACGTACCGGAGCACTATCTCGACGACCCCGGATCCCGCGTGGTCGCCGCGGGTGACGAGGTGTTGCGGGACCGCCTGCCCCAGTTCCACTTCGCTTCGGGGCTGACCGGGTTGTCCACGCTTCAGGACGGCATCACCGTGGAACTGAGCAGGCAGGGCATCGACCTGCCGCTCGGCTCGATGGCGCGGGCGGAGCTGAGGCACAAGCTGGAACTCCTGGAGGCACACCTCGACGAGGCCGTCAACGGACGCCACGGCTATCCCTTCGAGATCGATGTCGACGGCCGTACGGTCCTGATCGAGGTGCACTCGCGGCGCGGCGGTGGGGCCGAGCCGGTGGGCGCCACGACGGACAAGGCCCCCGTGGAGAACGTCCGGACCGCCATCGACGGCGTCGGCGGCAGCCACACCCTGACCCAGACGTCCGGCATGACACCGATCATCGCGGGCGCGGACCTCGGTGTGACGGATGAGGCGGCCCTGATCAACCTCAGTGTGGACGTGGGGTTCACCGGGTCCACCTCCGACACCGTCAGCTCGGGCAGGAACGGCCTGTGGGTGGTCGTCCCGCGCTGGATCGGGTTCACGTCGGCGTACGACGTGGACCTCCAGCACACCGCGCGGGTGACCGTCCGCGGCATGCAGCCGGTGCGTTCCGGTCCCGTGCACGGGCGAGCTCTGGTCCGCATGCCGGAGATCGAGGCGTTCCGGCACGGATTCCCCGTGATGGCAGAGGCTCTCAAGCCCGAGCACGCGGACAGGGTGCAGGGACCGCCGACGACGGACACCGGGCCGATCGTCGGGACCGTTCCCTTCGCCGACGAGGCCCTGCGCCGCACCGGCCGCCGCGAGGGCGACCCGGTCGAACGCCCGCTTCCCTCGTACGTCGACGAGGGCAAGGGCATCGGCATGGGACTCGTCAAGGTCGAGGCCGGGACGGTCGAGGACCTGAAGGAGCGGCTCCGGGAGGAACTGGTGCGCACCGGCTTCCTGCCCGCGGATCCCGCCGCCGCGCTGTCCGAGTCAGCCTGGCACTCCGACCACACGAAACTGAGGAGTCTGCTGGACAACTGGAGGCATTTCGAGAAGATGCTCTCCGACCGCGGCCTCGAGTCGCACTATGACCAGATACACCAGACCGGCCTGGTCCTCTCGCTCAAGACCCACTCGCGCTACTTCACCTCTGACGCGGCAACGATCACGGTCAAGGCCACCCGGTCCGCTGACAAGGAGGCGGAGTACAAGGGATCGACGGACAACTACGCCGCCGTCAACCTGGGCATGGGCATGGCCACCGCCGGTCAAGGCGCCGCCGGTTCCAGGAAGCTCGCCCTGACCTTCAGCCTGAAGGGCGCCTACCAGCGGCTCAAGGGAACCGCGCTCGGGATGAGCCTCTTCCGCCAGGTCGGCGCCGCGCAGGAGGTCAGCTACCTGCACAACCGGCCTGAGCTGCTGGAGTACCGGGGGCCGCTGCACGAGTACCGGCTCCACAGCGACTACACGGTCACCGTGGAGTACCAGCACGGCGGACCGCGCGGCTGGGCGCGTCACGGAGCCCGGAACCCGTCCGAGCCGATCACGCTGCCGGGCCAGAGCGCGCGGGTCCATCTGCTGCCGATCGGTGACGACAGCGACCCGGGCGTCCCGCGCATGTCCCACACACCGCCGGACGTGCTCAAGGAGGGGGTGATCTTCTTCCTGGACTCCACCGGTCTGTACGAGGCGGCCACCGGCATCACCCAGGACCTGACGGGCCCCCAGGGCGGCGCCGACCAGGAGCTGCGCGCATTCACCAGCACCATCGTCACACGTGCCTTCGCCAAGGAGATCTTCAACGGCCAGTACACCAGCGACCAGTTCTTCGACACCGGGCTGGTGCGCGACACCTTCGCCGGCGTCGACATCGCGGGCGAACTGGGTGCGTCCCGGTTCGCGCAGGCCACGGACAACCCGTTCGTCCTGGGCATCATCCAGCTGGCGATGGGGCAGGTGCGGTCGGCGGACACCAAGGCGCGAGGCGTGTCCCTGCCGGCGCTGTCCGTGACCGCCGGGGACGTCCTGAACCCGGGGGACCACCACAAGTGGTCCTTCCAGGGCGGCTTCGACGTGAACCACTCCCGGCAGCACAACACACGCAAGCAGGCGGGCCGGACCGGCGCGATCGAATACATCGAACTCGACTTCAACCGCGCCTACGCCTTCCGTGCGGACGGGGACTTCGTCGTCACCACCCGCAAGGAGAAGCAGGGCAAACTCGCCAGGGACAACTACACCGGGGACTCCGCGGTGGTCGAGAGCAGGACCGTGCTGTACCTGCTCTCCGAGCCGGAGGCACTCGACCGGTACGGACGGAACGAGGTGCCCGTGTCCGACCGGCAGCTCGTCGATGTGCTGAACCGCTGGGACAAGGAGGAGGTCCGGCTGCGCGGCGACACCGTCGCGGCGGTTCTCACCCGGTGGGCGCGGGACACCCCCGTGCTCCCGGAGGACCTGTCCGGCGGGCTCGGCCGCTCCCGTGAGGAGCTGGCCGCGCTGCTCGCCGGACTGCACCATGAGGGCGCCCTCATCATCCGCGACGGCGAGATCCGAGACGAGTTCGCCCGGGAGTTCGGTCTCATCCTCGCTGAGGCCCGCGACCCCTACGCGGACCTCGTGCTCCCCGAGTATCTGACGCGCGAGGACCCCGGTGGCCGCATGCTCGGCCACAGCGGCGTGCACGACCTGGTGCACGACAACGGGCAGAGCACGTACGACATCGTGCGCACACACGTGGATCGGGTGGCCCCCGGCCTGCTCGCCGCCGATCCGGAGGTGTGGGTCACCGAGGAGCCCACTCGTGCCGATCCGGACGTGCGGGTCACCAAGGAGCGCATCCGTCGCATCGGCCGGATCCAGGGCGGCGTGAACACGTTGCAGGCCCTGCTCGGCAAGGGCCGGGACCAGGCATTCCTCGGTGACCTGCTGCACAGCGAGGGATGGAAACTGCACATCGTCAGCCCGGAGCGCGGCATCTGGGGCTGGATGCTGGCCGGCGTGGTCGAGATCGACATGAGGTCCCTGCTGACCTCACAGCCCCGGGTGATGGACTTCCTGCCGGCCACCGGCCTGGAGAACTACGGCCACAACTACCTGGAGACCTGGACCGGCGTCTCGCACGACCGCGGTGTGAGCGCCAACCCGGCACGGCTGGGCCCGAGCCACGACCCGAGCTCCCACACCCCCCGGCTGGGTCTGTCCACGGGAGTGCACCGGGGAGTGACCTACGCCGAGACGGCGACCACGGAACAGACCGTCTACGACTGGAGCGGTCACTACCGGGTCGAGATCGACGAGTCCTTCAGCGTGCGGGTACGCCGCCTCGACATGGCCCGTCGGCCGCTGAACAACTTCGCGGAGGCCCTGCTCCACCGCGACGACCCCTACGAGGGGGTGGGCAGCGGCGAGACCGTTCCGGGCGTCGTGCACCTCAAGGTCCCGCGCGGACTGGCGGAGCATCAGCCCCTGTCCGGCCCCTCGTCACCGCCCGACCCGCGGCCCCTGCCCGAACTGCCCGGTGACGCCTATGTGAGCGGCGCCCTGGTGGACGACGCGCTGCCCGCTGCCCGGGAACTGCTCACCCGGATGTTCGGCGCGCAGGCCGACGGAGCGACCACCCGCACCGCGCTGCCCCTCAGCCAGCTCTTCAGCCGAGTCCAGATGACGAACCACATACGGGACGCGGTGGCCGGGAGGACGGACCTGCTCGACGAGAACCTGTTCATACCGGGCCGGTCCAACGAACGGGCACGCCTGCGGCTCACCGGCGACTTCTACGACCTCGAAGTCGTCGGCCTGGTGCAGAACACGGGCACGGGCCGGTACAGCAAGCACCAGAGCGGCACCAAGCACAGCGCTTCCCTGGACAGCACGCGGCTCACCACGGCGCTGGGCGACTCGGGTTCCGGCACCCGGCCCCTGAACGAGGACCACCTGACCCAGGCGACCTCCGGAGCCGACTCCGAGCAGTCGCGGACCACCAGTGCCACCGACGCCGCGGCGGGCACCGAGAACTACCGGCGCGAGGAGCATGTCAAGCAGCAGGGCCCGGTCCTGCTGACCAGGGTGCGCTTCCGAGGGCAGCTGACGGGCGAGCGGTACACCCGCCACCTGTTCTTCCCGGACACCCAACCCGGAGAGTTGCGAGCCCGGTTGGCCGAGTATCTCCGCAGCGGATCACTCCAGCGGGACTCCGCGAGGAGCGAGTACCGCAGCAGAACCTTCACCGGCGACGTGTACGTCGAGATGTTCCAGAACGAGGTGGAGGAACTGCAGGCGCGGCACGCCGCCGCGAAGCCCGTCGCGGACTCCGGGTCCGCCCCGTGGCGCAAGCTGAGAGGTGCCCTGGCGTTCGATCCCGGCGGCGTGCCGGCCTTCGACCTCACCGACCTGCTGCTCGACGCCGCGAGGCCCGCCCACGCGACCCCGCGCCGCCTGCACCAGCAGATCGCGGCGGCGATACGGCAGGCGGCGGACGGAAGGGCGCCGGAACACGCGGTCCTCACCTTCGACCGGCACGCGCTGCACGGCAGGGCCCTGGTCGAGGCGTACCGCTGGGCCCTCGACACGCTCACCCCGCTGGTCAGGCAGGCGAAGTCGGACGATCCCACGTTCGAGGAGCCGCGATTCCTCCAGCGCTACCGCGACTACCTCGCCCCCGAGCCCTCCGCGCTGAGGCCGCCGAACGGCAGCCTCTCCTCCGCGGAGGCCGTCACCGACGTCATCCGCCGGGTCCGTGAGACACATGAGCAGCTCAGTGACGGCCCGCGGCCCGCTCCGCTCCCGCTGCCCACCCTCATGGGCGCGGTGGTGCTCGACGAGCACCACCTGATGCGGGGTATCGCCCAGGAACTGGGCACCCACCTCCAGACCGAACTCACGCTCCCGGACGGCGAGGGCGGCACCCGCCGGGTGACCCGCTGGGTGGAACCCTCCGGACGGATCCACGCCTTCGATCCGCTCACCCCCGAGACCGCCGGCCCCGACGGGCTCACCTCCGCGCAGGCCGAGCAGGCGGGGCTGCTCACCCGGCGAGAGCGTGCGGCGGCCGACCTCCTGGCTCTGGACGACGAGGAGTGGGGCGCGCTCTACGAGACCTCGCTGAAGACAGGCACGGCCTTCAGCGACGTCGTACGGGAGGAGATCGGCACCCGACGCGCCACGCTCACCGCCCTCGATCCGGCCCTCCCCGAGGCCCTGGACACCCTCGCCCGCACACCGGCGGAGGAACGCCGGGCAGCCCTGGAGGCGGTTCGCGACCTCGCCCGCGGCCTGCCCTTCTCCCGCACCAGGCGCACCGGGCTGGCCCAGTTCGTCCTGGACCGGCTGCCGACGCTGCGCACCGCCGGCGACGACGGCGCGCTGACGACGCGCGAGGACTCCGCGCCCGCCCAGGAGAGCCCCAGCCTCGCGGACCGCACGGCCATGGCGCTGCTGGCCGGTCCCCAGGACGTGCCTGCCGCGGACGGCGTCACGTCCACCATGTCCGGCACCCGGCCCCCCCTTTCGGAGACCGGCCACGGAGAACTACTCAGCACGCCCGGTACAGAGAGCAGCGCCCAGTCCTCCGATCAGGTCATACCCACCGTCCCCAGCCAGACGGACTCCGTGGCTCCGTTCCAGACGGACCACACCGTCGCAGCCCAGGACAACCCCTTGCGGACCGGCCCCACCGTCTTCCCCCGCCCACTCCCTGTCCGTCCCGAAGACACGAACAACGCCGAGGGGTCCCTGACCGGTCAACCGGTCCGCTTCTCTGTCCACCCGGGCAAACAGCCCGAGGTCCTGGCGGCGAAGACGCTGGTGGAGGTCCAGCGCATCGGGTGGGAACACAACGTCGAACGGCCCCCCCTGCTCGGCGGGACGAGCAAGGCGGGCACCGGCGTGCTGAACACGGCTCATGCCGGGGTTGCCGCGGGAATGGCCTCGAACATCCGGAAGAGAGCGAACGCCGCCTTCGCGGCGCTCATGGGGCGGCCCCGGACCAGCTCGGCCCTCCCAGGCGCCTCCGGCGAGCGATCACGGGAACACCACCGGCCCACCGCCGACGGCGTCGGAACCCGGGAACCGGAGCAGGCCGACGCAGCCCTCAGCCATCGTCAGACAGGACAGCCCTATCTACGGTCGGTCAGAACCCGTACCGGTTCACAGCAGGGGTTCGACTACCGAACCGACGAGCACGGCCGGCCGACGGCACGGGTCACGGGGCTGCTTCCCGGGATGACCGCCTCTTTCACCGGCCCCGTCCCGAGTGAACTCCCCCGCGGTATGCGCGGAGCCCAGGCACCCTGGTCCCGCCGCGGTGAAGAGCCGCTCTTCGTCGCGGCCGAACTCACTTCCACCGGCATCCGCGTCAACACCCCCGACGGCTCTCGCCTCCTCACCGCCGAGCAGTTCGCCGAGCACCTCGCCACTGTCCCCGCCCTGCGGCAACACACCGCAGGGCCCATCGTCCTGCTCATCCCCCGCGCCGCCGCCGGCGGCATGTACCTGCCCCGCATCATCGCCGCCCGCACCGGACGCACCGTCTGGGCACCCGACGGCGCACTCGCCCTCGTCCCCAAGACCACCTCCCGGCCCCGCCGCGACGGACAAGGCCCCGACACCTGGATCGTCCTCCACCGCCCCGACACCGACACACCCCCCAGCCGCTGGCTCAGCAGCACCCCCGGCATCCTCGCCGACAACCCCGACGGCGAACCCCGCCACCAGCTCACCACACTCGACGGACACGTACAGGCGTCAGACCTGACCAGCTACACCATCGTCGACAAGAACGGCAACCACCTCGGACGAGCCAGCTTCACCCCCACCGAATGGACCGTCAAGGAAGCAGAGATCAGAGACCTGGGGCGAAGGACGCGCTACCGCTTCGGCCAGGTGCGCCGGGGCCCCGACGGCACCAAATTGGTGTACCCCCGCACAGGCACTTCGCAACGGTCCCCCTGGGCGACCGGAAGCCGGCGTACGAACCCCTATTTCTTCGCCGGCCACGGAGCTACGACAGCCACAATGGTTCATGATTCGCGCAACCGTCGTCACGCACTGACCGGAGAAGGTCTCGGCAATCTGCTGAAGCGACGTCCCAGCCTGCAATTCGACCGCGACCGGGAAATCGTCCTCATCAGCTGCAATACCGGCTCCCCCGGCCCCGACGGGACCACCATCGGGCAGCAGGTCGCCGACACCACGGGCCGCACCGTCCATGCCCCCAAGGGCATCACCAACCTAGGCGGGACGACGGTGACCGAAGGCTGGCAGACCTTCCGTCCCCGGCTCCAGCCGCAGACCGTCCTTCCGCCCCGGCCCTCCCCCCAACCGCCCGCGCCCCCGGCGGCCAGCCGCTTCCCCGTCGCGAACTCGGCTGCCGACCCTGCGGAGCACCAGCGGGGGCACGCCCGGTCGAGCGTGGATCACCATGCCGACCTCGCCCCTGCCACCGGTCCCGCTCGGCACGAGGAGACCCGGCCCGCCCCCGGATCACGGACCGACGATGCGATCCCCCTGCCCGCCCATGACGTCCGCACACCCCGGAGGGAGCAGGAGAACAGAGCAGAGAGCGCCTTCACCATTCTGACCGACGTGACAGCCGAGAGGCCGATGGACGAGCATGCCGATGGGTACTCCGAGCCTGGCACACTCGCCGACGCGGCGCGGTTGGCGGTGGGCCCGCGGAAGCCTCAGGTGCTGTACCGGTCGCGCCTGGATCAGGTGGTCCGCGAGGTCCTGAGCAGTCGGGGGAAGGGGATACGCACCACCGGCGCGAGCGAGGACTCCGGGCCGGTGTCGCTGTCTCCCCGCGAGCTGTCGGTGCAGGAGTGCCTGACATTGCTGCACGGTCTGCGCGACAAGCTGTTTCCACAGAGCATCGCTCCGGCGCGTACCGCGGACGACAGTGTGGTGGGCGTCCGCCCGCAGGAGGATCCGCTCGCCCTCGGCGCGGACTGGCGGCCGGTCCGCGACTGGCGCGCAGTGGAGAGGGCCCTCGAACGAGCTGAACCCGGCAGCACCGCGTTCATCCTCGCCACGCGTACCGGTCGTATCGGCCACGCCTTCGCGGCCTATTCCCCCGCGCCCGGCGACGGCGGTGCGCCGAGGATCGCATGGATCGACCTCCAGGCCTCCCTCGGTTCCCAGGTCAGCGACGCCCGTCCGGCCATCGCCCCCACCGGCGCTCGGGCGATCATCGTCGACCACACAGCTCGCGTCGTGGCGGACGCTCTGCCCGCGAATCCCGAGTCCAGCTCCCTCCCACACGCCCTCGTGGATCCCCCCGCCAGCCACCAGTACGGGGCTATAGGGCTGGAAGTGGAATTCAACCAGCCCATCGACATTGCAGGCGATTTCGGCCTCGAATACAATCTACCCATCGCAACCCATATCTCCGGGTCCGAGCTACGCGTGGACGATCAACATTTCTGGCAAGGTGGCGGTCGCCTGTTCCTCGACATCGACGACGCACTGGAGGCAGGACACAAAAACCCGAAGCAGGCATCTCACTTCATCCTGGAATTGATTTCCAAACCTGCCGCAGTGATCCGTGGAGAATCACGTTCACTGAACAGCGAATCCGCCCTCAAGCTGGCGGAAATGACGCGAAAGCGCCTCAATGTCGGCCGGCCAAGGCATTTGGGAGATATCTTCAAGCCGGAAGACGGCTGGTCCGTGTCCAGCCCCATGGAAGACATGCTCATCCACCCCTCCCCCATAGGAAGAGACCAAAACAAGGCGTACACTCAACTGACCGTCGGAATTCCCGTCAATGGAATTCTCCCCCTGCTCCATCTGGTCGAGTCTCACGACGGCGCCACGAATGACCAGCTTTTCGCCGCATCCCGAGATTTCGGAATGCGCCTGGCTCAAGATTTCCTGACCCGTCGCCTAAATCGTTCCATCACATCCGATCAGGTGTACTTGATGTCATGGGACCCCCAGGTGCGAGAGCTGTGGGGATACGGCTGGCTCCTCTTCAACCATGTCGCGGCGACACCGGTGCGGAACAGGTACCACGTGGGAAGTCTGGTGAAAAACAGACTTCCTGCCGCTTCCAGAAACCCACTGGGAGAAATACGCGCAGCGCTTCTCCCGGAAGTCCGAGCATTCCTGAGAAACAATCTCGCACAGATCAAGACAAACTTTTTGGATTCTCTGGAGAATCTGTTTTCCAAAACGGATCCAAAGCACTGGCAGCATCGCCCCGACCCCGACGTTCTCCGGGAAAATCTGGCCCAATACGGAGCCACCGTGGATGACTATCTCACCTACGGCGCGATCGGGAAAACTGCTCAAGGGCGCATCGTCGACCAGTTCACTGCCGTCGACATGAACCCAAACCCGTTGTACAACAACCTGGACGAGCATTCTGGTGTCCCCTTGGCGCTTCTGGAACTACGGCAGTACGGTCCAGAGGGAGGCATCATGTCCCGCGAGCAATTGCACCAATACTTCCAAGAAGTGTCCCATGTTTCGCAGACATCCTTCATGGATCACCAAAGCCGTGCAGTTCAGCACGACTTCAACCACCAGTTCCGGCAAATTCTCACCTACCCCGGCATGCATGAGGTGGCCCCACTGCTCGAAATGATCCCGCGAATCAAAGTTTCTGCGCGGGCAGGCACAGTCGTACCTCCGTCCACGCACAGTGGCCAGATCGTATTTCTCGCTCAATCTCTCAGTGAGCTGGGTATCAACGGGCGGCATCTACCGGCCAGGGCACGTGAGGAGCTCCTGCTCTTGGCCGATACAGTCCAAGCGGAACTCTTGTCGCGGACAGCCTCCCTGGGCTTCAGGCATCCGGAGCGCCGGCAACAGATGCAGGACGCCGTCAACGCTGCCAGGCGGCTCGCCACCCCTCCGCGCTCGCTGCCGCCGACACAACGACCGGCAGCAGGCCCCTCGCACTGGCAGCCCCCCGCCCCTTCGGGAAGCCACCCGTACGTCCATGCCCCGCAGCAGCCGCCCCGCCCGCTGCCGCCGCGCCCCCTCCCGCAGCCGCCGCCCATGTCCTTCCCCGACGCTCGTCACCACAACAACTCAGCCCCTTACCGGGACCGGCCCCAGCAGGCGACCCCAGCACCATATGGCTCGCCTCGCACGATCACACTCGGCCAGGCAGTTCGACAGGAGCAGGAGAGGACGGTCACCGATGTCGCCCCCGGCCCGGCGGAGCCGCGGCGAGGGCACGCCCGGTCAAGCGTCGGTCACCATGTCGCTCCGGCTCCTGTCAGCGGTCTCGCTCAGTTCTCCCAGGCACGCCGGTCAGCTCCGGATGCCGCGGTTCTCAGCCAGTCGCTCTACGCCCGTGGCGGCGTCATCGCCGGTGCGGACTATCGGCACCATGACGACGGCCGCTTGAGCGCATCCGTTCCTCCTCTGATCACGGGTGAGTACCTCCACTATGTGTCTCCGCATTTGCCCCGCGAACTTCCGTCAGGCACCCGGGGCATCCCGTCTCCTTGGGGTGCGAGCACGCCGATCCTGGTCGCCGCCGATCATTCGGGATCCGGCGTAGCGGTGACCTCTCACGGCGGCCCGCGGATGCTTGCCTTCTCCGAGTTCGCCGAACACGTGCAAAAGGTCATCACCTGGCAGCGGTCTCCCGAGAACGCTCCCATTGTCCTTGTCATGCCGTACGCGGCAGCGGGGCGCATGAGGCTGCCGCGCATCCTCGCCGAGTACACCGGAAGGGATGTGTGGGCCAGTGACGGGCCCGTGGCATTGCTGCACGGGAGCAGCCAGCAGGCTCCTGCCTCCTGGATCGTCCAGCACACGCCGGACGGCGTGGCCGTCAGCCGCTGGGTCGTCAGCCGGCCGGGAGCTCTCAGTGCGACTGCCGACAGTCCTTCGGCAATCCGGTTGACCAGCATTCACGGTGAGAGGTTCCCGGCGTCGGAGACCACACCCCGTGTGCTCATCAACGAGCGCGGTGAGCCCATCGGGGGAGCCCTGGACCTTCTCCGCGAGTGGCCCGTGATGGAGCCGGAGCTGCGCGAGCTGAGCAGCGTGACGAGGCACCAGACAGGTGCCGCCCACATCGACCGGGTCGAGGGCCAAGCCGACCAGGACGACTGGCTCGCCTACCCTCCCCGACAGGCGACGCCCCACCCCGGGATCGGCCACCCCGGACAGCCGCTCCTCCCGTCGCAAACCGACGCCGGGTCCCTGCGGGGTCACGCCCGGTCCGGTTCCAGCGCGGCCGATCCGGCGACAGCCACGGTGAGGCCGTACCGGAATCCGATCTTCGGGCCCGACGGCGGCTCGATGCCGATGGGCCTGGACTACCGCCATGACGGTGCCGGACAACTGATCCCGCACACGCTGTCTCCACGGCTCGACAAGTTCCTGTTGTATACCGGGGACCACCTCCCTTCCGTCATTCCGGCGGACGGGCAGGAGGTTTCCGCGCCTTGGGGCAGCGTCCGCCCGGTCCTCATCGTCGCGGAGCTTGACCCTGATGGCATCGCTGCGGTCACCCCCGGCGGCCATGAGACGCTCGGTATCCACGAGTTCGCCCGAGCCGTGGCATCGGACGTGGCGATCACCGGCACATCGGCTCAGGTTCCGATAGTGCTCCTCGTCCCGACCGCCGCGGCGGGCGAAATGCCCCTTCCCCGTATCCTGGCGCACCTGACAGGAAGAGCGGTGTGGGCCACCGACGGTGAATTCTCCCTTGTCACAGCCGACAGAGGTGGTCCAGGCGGACCCGGTCGTGAGTCCGAGTCATGGATACTTCTCCACCGGCACACCGGCGCCGACGGCGGTCAGTGGCTCCGCACCCTGCCAACCGACCTTGATGTCCAGATCGCACGCATCGGGAGTGTTTCCAGCTACCCCGAAAGCATCGATCTTCCGACCCTCGACGGAGAAAAGGTAAACTCGTCTGAAATAATCTCACACACTCTGGTGGATAACCATGGGGTTCAAGTCGGCAGAGCCCTCCATCAAGTCGAAGAACAATATGTCAGGCAACAATACTTCGCACATCTGGCGGAGGTCACTGAGTATTTCAGACACCACCAGGATGGCAATGTGGAACTCGACTCCAGCGGCAAGGCAACTCCTCTTCCCGTCCCGTGGAAGCCAGCACTCGTCATGCCCTATTTCTTGCCGGCACACGGCAGCATACGCAAGGTCCACCTCCCCACTGACTCCGGATCGAGAATCATCGACGGAAAATCCCTGGGAAACTGGCTGCGGAAAAGGCCCAGTTTTGAGCGACACCCTCGACCGACGATTCTCGTGATCTGCAAGAGCGGCAAGGATGGGGAACAAGTGGACAGTTCGGTCGCCCAGGAGGTAGCCGACACCATCAGGCAGAAGGTATACGCACCGACCGGCCCGATATGGGCTGACCTTGCGGTGGAGATCGATCCGAACACCGGTGAAGGCCAGTGGAAAACGTTCCATCCTCGAAATCCTTAAGAATCATAGAAAGGAAAGCAATGAGCGAAACCTCACCGACTAAGCAGAACGACGCGGATCCGCTTTCCAACATCCCCGACGAACTCCGTGAAGCCGCGAAGGCCGCACCCGACCACTGGCTCGGCCTGGTCGACCCCGGCTGGCGCAGTGAAGGTCCACCGCCGCGCTGGACCGTGGCGGGTGAGTACCGCTCCAACCCCGAGGGCGAAGTGGTGGAATGGCGGGAGAACGAGGAATACCGACCCTCGCCCGTGGCACTCGGCTGGCCCACCCCGACCGACCCGGTGGACCAGGCCATCCAACTGGCCTCCACCGGCTGGGGGCCGCCTGAGGACGTGACCCGGCAACTGGCCGGTACGATCGTGGGGATCTGGCTGGCCGCCGACGGGACCCCACTGCGGACACGGACACCCGACGGCACACCGATCGTCCCTCTCTTCACCTCCGCCGGGCAGATGGAGGCTGCGGGACAGTTCGCCACCAGCACCATCAGGGTCGAGGAACTGATCGGTCAGCTGGCTGAAGACGAGCAGCTGTACCTGAATCCCTTCGGCGTCGTCGTGATGCTCGTCGCCCCTGAAGCCGTCCTCACATCGACGGACGCCGTTGGAGAAGGAGAACAGGGAGACGCCGCGGCTCCAGCGCCCGGTGTGTCCTCCGGCGCTGCTGCTATTACGCCGTAGTAGCAGCGCCGCCATCCGCCTGCATCACACATTCACACGTACCTGACGCTTCGACACGTTACACTCCGTCAGTCTGCCCAGGTGTGCGTCCTATCGAGACACATACCTATACAGAGGCGCATCTGGCAGCACTGTCTGGGCCGCCCCCGGCCCCCCTCCCTCACCTCCCGAGGAACGAGACTCACGTGAACGACGACCTCCACCCGGGCCGCCGGCGGCTGCTGAAGATGTTCGGGCTCGGTGCCACCGCGACCACGGCCGCGCTGCTCCAGGCCGACCCGGTGCTCGCCGCGACGCTCGGCTACGACGAGAAGACCGGGGTGTCCCCGGTGACGTACCGGGCGCCCAAGGGCCTGGCGCGGAACACGGCGGCCAAGCAGGCCGCGCTCGGCTGGATCGGTGCCAACCAGGGCGCGGTCACCCGGCTGAACGACGATGTCTGGAAGTACGCGGAGCTGTCGCTGCGCGAGTGGAAGTCCTCCCTCGCCACCGCCAACCTGCTCAAGGCCAACGGCTTCACGGTGGAATGGGGCTCGGCGGGCTTCCCGACCGCGTTCGTCGCCACCTACGGCAACGGCGGCCCGGTGCTGGGCTTCAACGCCGAGTACGACGCGCTGCCGGGGCTGTCCCAGAAGAAGGGTGTGGCCGGCCACGACCCGCTGGTCTACAACTACGACGCCTACGGGCCGTCGTACGGCGCCGGACACGGTGACGCGCACAACGCGCTGGGCGCGGGCGGCACGGCCGCCGCCATCGCCGTCGCGCAGGCCATCCGCACCCAGGGTCTGAAGGCGACCGTCAAGCTGTTCGGCAGCGCCGGTGAGGAACAGCTCGTCGGCAAGGCGTACGCGGTGAAGGAGGGCGTCTACGACGGCCTCGACGCGTTCCTCGACTGGCATCCGTTCAACATCACCACACCGTTCTGGAACACCACCAGTGCGCTGATATCGGCCACGTTCACCTTCCTCGGCGCCTCCGGGCACGGCGGCACCCCGCTCGGCAACAAGAGCGGCCTGGACGGGGCCCTGCTGATGGCCACCATGTCGGAGTATCTGCGGGAGAAGAACGTCGCCCCCTCCGGGCGGTTCCATTACGCCGTGATCAACGGCGGCGGCGCCCCGAACGTGACCCCGGACATGTGCTCCATCTGGTTCTTCGTGCGCGAGGGCAGCCCGGCGCGCGCCCAGGTGCTCTACGACAAGATCGTGGAGTGCGCGAAGGCCGCCGCCCAGGCCAGCCAGACCCGGCTGGTGCACAAGTTCCACTCGGCGACCTGGAACCTGCTGGCCAACAAGGCCGGCGCGGAGCTGCTGTACGACAACATGCAGCAGATCGGCGCCCCCAAGTTCACCGACGCCGACCACACCCTGGCCAAGGCCGTGCAGAAGTCGCTGGGCCGCCCGGAGGTGGGCATGCCCACCGAACTGGTGCCGCTCGCTCCCCCGGCCGCCGCCTACACCGGCGGACTGGCCACCGACACCGCCGACATCAGCTGGCAGGCGCCCACCGCGGTGCTGCTGTCCGCCGCGTACCCGCCCGGACTGCCCAACCACAACTGGGGCGTGACCGCGACCGCGGCCACCAACATCGGGCACCAGGCGATGCTGTCGGCCGCCCGCTACCTCGCGGCGGGCGCCATCGACCTCATCGAGCAGCCGGAGCGGCTGGAGGCGATGAAGCAGGAGTTCAAGGGCCGCACCGAGGGCATCAAGTGGGCCTCGATGATCCCCGACGGCACCCAGCCGCCGCTGTACGAGCCGCCCGCGGACTTCCTGAAGGCGACCGGGCAGAGCTGGCCGCCGAAGGGCGTGACCTGGCCGGTACCGCCGGTGGTCGCCGCCGAGCAGCTCGGTACCACCGGCCCCAACCTGCCGCCCGTCACCTGACGGTGCCCCCTCCCCGTCCGTGGCCGTCCACTCCCGGCGGCCACGGGCGGGGCACACACGCGTTTTCCGGACACATGTGCTCCCCGGCCACGTGAGATGGCGCAAAACACGCCCTGCAAAAGGATCACCTCTTCCGCGGGCGGCGGGGGCCGTCGTAGCGTGCGCGGCGGATCATCCCACCACAAGCCGAGGATCAGACATGGCCCAGGCAGCATCCGTGACCGGCGCCTCGGGAACAGGCAGCGCCGGAGTGGTCGTCGTCGGTGCCTCGGCGGCGGGCACGGCCACCGTGGAGACGCTGCGCCGGTCCGGCTACGACGGCCCGCTCACGCTGATCGGCGACGAGCCGCATCCGCCCTACGACCGGCCGCCGGTGTCGAAGCAACTGCTGTCCGGTGAGTGGGAGGCCGAACGGCTGCTGCTGCGCCCGGCGGAGGAGTACACCGAGCTGGACGTGCGGCTCCGGCTGGGTGTCCCGGCCCGCGCCCTGGACACCGGGGCCCACCGGGTGCGGCTCGCCGACGGGACCGAAGTGCCGTACGACAGCCTCGTCGTGGCCACCGGCGCGCGGGCGCGCAGCCTGCCCGGCACGGCCGGTGTGTCCGGGGTGCACGTCCTGCGCACCGTCGACGACGCGCTGGCCCTGCGGGCAGCACTGGCTGACCGGCCGCGGCTGGTGATCGTGGGCGGCGGCTTCGTCGGCGCCGAAGCCGCCTCCGTGGCCCGGTCGTTCGACTGCGAGGTCACCCTGATCACCACGGGCGAGGCCCCGCTGTCGGATGTCGTCGGCCCCGTCCTGGCGGACGCGCTGGCCGAGGTGCACCGCGAGCACGGGGTCCGGCTGGTCACGGGGACACGCGTCACGGGACTGCTCACGGAGGACGGCCGGGTCACCGGCGTACGCACCGACGGCGGCCCGGCGGGCGGGGCGTCGGTCCCCGCCGATGTCGTGCTGGTCGGCATCGGTGCGCTGCCCAACACCGAATGGCTGGCGGGCAGCGGCCTCCCGCTGGGCGACGGCGTCGAGTGCGACAGCCGGCTGTACGCCGGGCACGACGTGTGGGCCGCCGGGGACGTGGCGTCCTGGCCCGACGCGGTCTCCGGGACCCGGCTGCGGATCGAGCACCGTACCAACGCCGCCGAACAGGGCCGCGCGGTCGCGGCGAACATCCTGGCCGGGCCCGAGGCCGCGGCCGACTTCCGCACGGTCCCCTATGTCTGGTCGGACCAGTACGGCCTGCGGCTCCAGGTGTTCGGCCTGGCCCGGGGCGCCGGTGAGACGCAGGTCGTCGACGGGGACCCCGCGCAGCGGAAGTTCACGGCGGTGCGGGTCCGTGACGGCCGGGTCGTCGCCGCCCTCGGGATGGGCATGTTCCGCCAACTGCGCACCCTGCGGGAGCTGGTGGCCGAGCACGCGCCCTGGCAGCCGGAGAGCCTCACCTGCTGAGCGAGGCGGCGTCCCCCATCACGACGGCGGGGTGCAGCGCCGGGTCGAGGGCGCGCAGCAGTTCCTGCATGTGCCGCTTGGCGATGCTCACGCACCCGTGGGTGGGGCCACCGTGGTCGACGTGCAGCCAGATGCCGCCGCCCCGGTCCGCGCCGAGGGGACGCGTCCAGTCCAGCGGGGTCGTGCCCTTCTGGTGGTTGTAGTCGATGGCGACGACGTAGTCGAAGGCCCCGGCGAGGGGTTCGCCGTTGAAGCCCAGACCGCCGACGGTGTACCCGGACACGGAGCGGGTGTACGGCAGTTTGGAACCCGGGTCGGGCAGCTTGCCTCCGGCGTCGCTGAGGGTGAACACACCGATGGGCGACCGGAGATCACCGACGTGGTGCTCATCGGTCCAGCCCTTGAGCGCGTTGTGCGCGGCCCAGGTCGCGCCCGCCTTCCAGCCGTCCCCGGTGCGCTGGTACAGCACGACCCCGGAGCGGTTGGAGTCCTTGCCCTGGCCGGTGACCAGGACGACCTGCCGAGCGTCCGCGGGCACCTGCGACAGTGTCTTGGGGCCCAACCCGGGGAGCTGTGTGGGCAGTTCGGGTGCCGCGTTGTCGCCGCCGCCGGACATCGTGCGCGGCTGGTCCCGCGCGGAGGGAGCGGCGGCCGTGGTCTGCCCGGCGGCGGCCGGGGCGTCGTGTGCCGCCCCCGTTCCGGTCGACCCGCAGCCGGTGACGGTGGCCGCGACGACCAGGGCGGCGGCGGTCAGCGGGAGGCGGCCGCCCGCCCGCGACAGCGTGGCGAGGATCTGATCGCCCGCCGTCGGCGCCCGATGGCGCCCTCGGGGGGTCTGCTTGCTCGGTGAAGCCATGGTCCCAGGATGTCGAACACCTTTCAGGAACTCGTCAGCACCCCACCGATATGAGACACATCACGGTCGGCGGTTCCGCCGCGCACATGTGTGTTCCACTTGACCGTCTTCACACCCATCTGATGGTTCCGCCGCTTTGAGTATCCTCGGACTCGGCGGCATGCGGCATACGGGATCCAGGGCCGGAGGCAACACATGGACACGGCGCTGAAGGACATCGCGCGGACCGAGGACGCGCTGCTGACCCGTGCCGCGCAGCGGGGCGACGCGGCGGCGCTCGGCACCTTGCTGGAGCGCCACCGCCCGGGAATGCGTGCGGTGGCCCTGAGCCTGCTGGGCCCCGGACCCGATGTCGACGACGTCATGCAGGAGGCGGCGCTGATCGCGCTGCGCCGGATCGTCGACGTCCGCGATCCGGAGGCCGTGGGACCGTGGCTGCGCATGGTGGTGCGCAACGCCTGCCGGTCCCTGCTGCGCGATTCCCGGCGCACCGAGCCGGTGGACGAGGTCCCGCTGCCGCCCGACGAGGTCTCCCCCGAGCAACTGCTGCACCGGCATGCCCTGCGGGACTGGATCTGGGAGGCCGTGGAGAAGCTCTCCCCAGTACTGCGGCTGCCGGTGGTGCTCCGCTACTTCTCGACCGGGGTGACCTCGTACCAGCAGATCGCCGAGGCGTGCGGTGTCCCGGTCGGCACGGTCCGCAGCAGGCTGCACCAGGCGCGCGGTCTGCTCACCCAGGCGCTCGCGGAGACCTCGGCCTCCCGGCACGACGACACGGCCCGCCGGACCGAGGCTAGCTGGCTGGAGGCGCACGAGACACTCGCCGCCGCCGAACGCGGAGAGTTCGGCAAGGTCGTCAAGGACCGCTACTCCCCCGAGCTGTCGCTGCTCAGCGGCGGCCACCGGCTCGGCGGCGTGGGGCTGATCCTGGTCGGCATGGACTCCGACCTGTCCGCCGGAGTGCGTCAGCGGCCCCGGCATGTCGTCGCCGGCCGGTCACTGGTCGTGTGGGAGATGGACCTGATCAACCCGCCGGACGCCCCCGATCACTGCCCGCCCGGCGTCGCCTGGATCATGAGCCTCCGGGACGGCCGTATCGGCGAGCTGCGCCTGGTGCACGCGCCGCGTACCGCTGACGCCGGGCACCTTGCGGCTGCCTGAGCCAGCCGGACGGCGTCCCCCTATTACGCCGTAATAGGCCCGCCCTCCGGCCCGCGCCCCGCGCCTCGCACCCTCGACCTATTACGCCGTAATAGGTCCGCCCGGTGGGCACCGCTGCCCCCTCACCCTCTCGGGCTATTACGCCGTAATAGCCTTCACCGAGACCGGAGTGACATGGATCACAGCCAGGTCTTCGAACTCTCGACCACCACTCGCGTCGTGTCGGTGTCAGAACACACCCTCACATCACGCGGAGACCCTCATGAGCATCACTCCCGGTCCGCTCACTCCCGGTACCCACTCCTTCGAGGTGGGCGGCATCACCCAGCGCTATCACGTCCACGGCAGCGGTCCCGTGGTCCTGGCCCACTCCGGGGGGCCGGGCATCCACTGGGACTATCTGCGCATGCCCGCGCTGGAGGAGCACCTGACCATGGTGTACGTCGAGCCGATCGGCACCGGCGAGTCCGGCCGCCTCCCCTCGCACCCGCACGGCTACACCCGGGACCGCTACAGCCGCTTCCTGGAAGTGCTGATCAACCGGCTGGGCGTCCCCCAGGTCCATCTGCTCGGCCATTCGCACGGCGCGTTCGTCGCCGCCTATCACGCACTGCACCGCTCGCAGCGGCTGGCGGGGGTCGTGCTGTACGAGGGTGCTCCGGTCACCGGGCCCGAGCACGGCGAGGAGGCGGGCCGCATGGTGGAGCGGTTCGCGGCCGAGCACGCCGGTCACCCCGGTCTGCCGGGTGTCCTGGCCGCGTTCGGCGCGATGTCCGGCATGGCCACCGACGAGGACACCGTGGCGGTCGCCCGGGGCGTCCTGCCCTCGTACTTCGCCCACTACTGGGAGAACGAGGAGGAGCTGGCCCCGTTCCGGGACGCGCTGCGGGCCACGTTCATCTCGGGTCTTGACGAGGACCTCTCCCCCGACCTCATCGACGACCGCGCCGCTCTGAAGGGTCTGACCGTGCCCGCGCTGGTCGTCGTCGGCCGGCACGATGTGATCTGCGGGCTCCGCTGGGGCCTGGAGCTGGACGAGCTGATCCCCGACTCCCGGCTCCTCGTCCTGGAGGACAGCGGTCACATGGGACACATCGAGGAGCCCGAGCGGTTCAACGAGGCGGTGCTCGCCTTCGTACGGGAGACGGCCGGGGAGGGAACCGGGAACCGTAGCCTGTAGGACCGGGGCGGCTGCCCCCGCCCGCACCCGGCCGGAAGCGGTCCGCTCCCTGAGGAGGATCCCGATGATGTCGCTCGATCTGCACCCGGTGTTCCGCAACAACCGGGACATCGAACTCGCGATGCGTCAGTTCCTCTTCAGGGCGTCCCACGCGGGCGTGCCGGTCGCGGAGATCATCCCCGGCAAGGGCTCGGGGCGGCTCCGGGACCGGGTCCTGGCCTTTCTGGACCAGAAGCACATCCGCAGGCTCTATGTGCGCCGGGAGGTCGACACCAAGAACTCCGGGCGCGTGCTGGTGTACTTCAGCTGAGGCCGCCCGGCTGTCCGCGGCGCGGGCTCAGGGCGCCGATGTCGCTATGGGCAGCGAGCCGCACTGCGAGCGGGGAGTCTTCGCCCCCGGCTTCCTGGGGGCGATGGTGCGCGGGTCGACGGCCTCGCCCGGGGCTCCCTCGCGGTAAAGGCCGTCGGGCAGGCTGTCGCGGTCGTGCGGCAGCAGGAAGAAGACGCGGCGCTTGTACAGACCGCTGTCCGGGTCGGGCGACGCCTGCTCGTCGAGCAGCGCGTACCCGACCATGCGCCCGTCGCGGGCGTAGGGCGGTTTGGTGTTGCGGCGCTTGGTCTTGTCCAGGGCCTGACGGACGTAGTCAAGCTTTTCGGGGTTCTCCAGCCACACCACCTCTTCCTCGTGGATGAGGTCGCTCTCGGTCAGTAGCGAGCTCATGGCTGTAGCCCCTCCTTCGTCGGCGTGCTCCCCACCAAGGGGGACGTGCCCAGGCATGTGAACGTGTCGTTCCGGCCCTCGCTCCGGCCGGTGGCGGAGCCTCTGGTGGAAGCCGCCGCATGCGGGACCTGCCCTCCATCGTAGAGCTCCCGCCGGTCGGGGTGCAGGCCGACCGCTGAGTACGCCCGAAGTGCGGCCCTTCTCACGGGTGCTCCAACAGGGCGATGCCCGGGTAGTACTTGCGTCCGTTCGACTTGATCATGTCGGCGGGCGAGGCCACGCCGACGTCCTGGCGGACCCGGTTGGCGAAGGCTCTCGGGGTCGCGGGCCTGATCCCCTCCCCCGCGTTGCACCAGGAGCTGTACTCCGTGTACAGCAGCCCCTGCTCGACGCGGAGTTCGCGTCCGGCCTCGCCGCCGTCCCGGGTGCAGCACTCGGCGAGGAAGCGGCCGATGTGGTCCTCGGTGGTGGCGTAGGCGGTGGTGGCGATGCGGACGCGGTCGGGGCCTTCCAGCGGGTCGCGGGTGGCCAGGTAGCGCTGGGAGCCCTCGATGAGCCAGTGCAGGATGCCGGGGCCCTCGTCCCGGACGAGTTCGAAGGCGAGGTTGTCGATCCGGCGTTCGGCCGGGACGGTCCGGGTGAAGGGCAGCAGCCGGATACGGCGCCAGAAGGCGAAGCCGCCGGTGGACACCTCGGGGCGGTGGTTGCCCAGCAGCCACAGGTGGTGGGTGGGCGTGAAGGAGAAGTAGTCCTGCCGCATCCGGCGGGCCTTGATCTTGTCGCCGCCGGTCAGCAGGCGCACCCGGGCCTCGTCGAACTTGTCGTTCGGTTTCAGCTCGCTGCACACCACGAGCCGGCGGCCGTGCAGCTCGGTCAGCTCGGTGGAGTGCTCGGAGAACGCCCCCCGGTCCATCAGGAAGCCGGGCGGGGCCGCGTCGGCGTAGTCGCCCAGGATCTGGATCATGATGTCCAGCAGGACGGACTTGCCGTTCTTGCCCTCGCCGTGCAGGAAGGGCAGCACCTGGGCGCCCACGTCACCGGTGATCGAGTACCCCAGCAGCAGGTGCAGGAAGTCGATCATCTCCTCACCCTCGGGGTCGCTGCCGAAGGTGTCGGTGAGGAAGCGGTGCCAGCGCGGCGTGTCCATGCGCTGCGGGGCCACGCTCGTGGCCCGGGAGTGGAAGTCCCGCGTGGGATCCGCCTTGCGCAGATGGCCGTTGTGCAGGTCGACCACGCCCGCCGGGGTGCACAGCGCGTACGGGTCGCCGTCCAGGCAGTCCGGATCCACCGAGAGGTCGGGCGAGGCCTTCGCCTGGGTGAGCAGGGCCTTCATGCCGGTGGTGGAGAGGGTGCGCCGCTTGTGCTGGGCGATCTCGCGGTTGCTGAAGACTCCGCGCGGATCGGTGTCCGGCATCTCCTCGGCCATCTCCCCGGCGGCCCACAGCGCGGCCTTCTCGCCGCCGGTGCGCTTCCACCGGTAGCCGTCCCAGGCGAACCAGCCCAGTCCCTCCACGTGCCGGAACTGGTCGCGGTGCATCTGCACGAAGAGCCGGGCGTTGCCCCGGTCCGACAGCGACGGCGGCAGCGACGGCACGCCGAAGGCGCCGGGCGGCGGGAGCGGGGGCGGTCCTGAGGGGGCCTCAGGGACCGTCTGCGCGGGCACCAGCGCCGCCCCGGGGGGCTGGGCAGCCGCCTCCAGATCGAGCATCTGCTGAGCGGCAGCCTGCGGGTCGAAGCGCGGCGAGCTTCCGGCACTGCTGCTCATGGACGTCCTTTGAGGTGGAGAGGGCGGGCAGACCCTACGGCAAGGGCGTCGTCGACGATCGTTTCATTTCTGGCCTGCTGCCAGGGACGTGCGTACTGGGCGACTCTGACGAGCCGGTCCCGGATCGGGGCGTGGTCCAGATGGCCGGCCCCGACCAGTCCGCCCGCGGTGTAGGCGGCCCGGTTGAGCTTCTCCGAGAAGCCCATGCCCTCGGCGGCCGCGGCGCATCCGGCGATCTGCGCGATGAGCGGGTCGAGGAGGTGGAGCGCGGCCGCCTCCCGCCGGGGCGGACGGAAGCCCCTGGAGGGGCCTGTGACGGCCTGTGGGGCTCTCGGGGCATCCGGGGCCACAGATCCCCCCGCAGGCGCCACAGCGGCTCCTGAGGGCTCTGGAGGGGCCGTGAGGGAGGCGTCGGGCACCACATGCCCGGTGCGGGTGAGTTCGTCCCTGAGCCAGGCGGGCAGGGGCGCCGGGGTCCTGGCCTCGCCCTCCGCCTGGTAGACACCCTGCGGGGTACGCGTGCTGGGGGCCACGATGTAGCCCCCGTCGGCGCGCACATCGACCTGCCAGGCCAGCGCGGCCTTGCTGCCGGACCCGGTGGAGCAGCGGAAGCGCGTCGCGGGGTCCGGGTTGCGGTACCAGACGTGCAGCCCCCCGGAGGGCGTCCGGACCCGCAGCGTCGCCTCGTCCGCCGCGGGGTCGGGAACTCCCCGGTAGGCGGCCAGCAGCGCCAGCGTGTCGAAGCCCGAGGCCAGTCCGTCCAGGCTGACCTGCTCCGGGATGGGGATGCCGGGCAGCAGCCGTGAGCGGTCGGCGACCGGAGCCGCGTGGGCATCGATGTCAATGACGACCAGGTCCGCGGGGGCACAGGCCACGCCGACCCCGGCCGAGGGCTTGGCGCTCCACCAGCGGTCGATGCGGTCGGGGTCGGTGGTCGCCGCGTGGAAGCCGTGACAGGGGCGGCCTGCGGGCAGGCAGGGGCAGTCGGCGGGGTCGTGCCGGTGCGTCCGGCAGTCCGGGCAGTTCCCGGCCGGCGTCTTGCGCCCGGGGGCCAGGGGGTGGACCGGCCAGCCCTGCGCGGCGCACCACCGTGCGACGGCATGCGGAGCCACGGGCCCGACTCGGGCTGCACTTTCGCGGTTCTCACCTTCGCGCGGCACGGGGATCGTCCTCGTCACGTCTCGTCGTTCGCTCACTGCACGGACACCTGGCTGGCAGTGACACGCCATCAGGGACCGAAGGGACTCTAGTGCGAAAAGAGTCTAGAGCTCATCGTCCGAAAAGTGGGTCTGTTCTGGGCCGCGTGCCGTTTCTATCAGTTTTCCGGGTCCCTTGAGTCCCTGGGTCCCTTTGCGGTGAGTCTCGCGTGCCCGCCCGCCGTCCTCGGTCCCTGGGACCCGGAGCCGGTCGGTCCCTCTCCCCCGGGCCAGGGACCAGCGGTTTCCCACTCTAGGGGCTGAAGGGACTGATGATTGTCATATAAGCCAGGGCTTCGTGGGCACCCTCAAGACCGGGGCAGAGGGGCCGAAGCGACCCAGGGACCAAAAGCCAGGGTCCGGGAGGGTTCAGGGACCCTGTTGGGTCCCTGAACGTTTTCGCAGGTCAGAGACGTATGACCAGCGGATTAGGGACTGTAGGGACTGAACTCGCCAATTATGAGCTGAACATGAACATGAGTGACATACGCGCCCGCGTACAGGAATCACATGTCTTGTCTACGTCATAATTGCGACTTTCAGTCCCTACAGTCCCTCTCTGGACCTGCAAGATGCCTCTGACCTGCGAAAACACCAGGGACTGAAGCTCAGGGACCAAGAGGGACCCGGACCCTTTCAGCCCCTGGCCTTCGGACCCTGGCCCACTCGGTCCCTCAGGAGGGACCGTTCCGGCGCCCACTGCGCGCCGACTTCCAGGACTCCGGGAAGAAGCGTGAACCTTTTCGGTCCCTGCTCCCGTCTCCAGGTCATGAGCCTGTGCATGCCGACCGGGGCCGAGAGCCCCGCAGGCCGAGGGACTGAGCTATTACGCCGTAATAGCCTCTGTCGTACCCTCCGCCCGGCGTCCCACCTCTGACTCAAGCCGCTTCCCAGGGCTTCTCCAGCAGCGATCGGGCCGTTCACGAGCCTCGCTGAGATGTTTCACATTCTGTGAAACGGGTCTGCGGGAGGCACAATCCCCGTATGGCCAAGCGCGCGCGAAGTTCGCTCCGAACCACAAAACCCCTGGTCAAGCCCCCTGTCCGGATCGGCCCGCTGGATGCCGCTGCTCTGGTCGGGGAGCTGCGACAGTTCCATGAGAAGGCCGAGGACCCGGACATCGAACGCATGCCGGCCGACGACGAGCTGTACGGGGCACTGCTGTACGCGGAGAAGCACTCCCCCGCCCTGCGAGGCCAGCCCGCCGAGGTACGACGCACCGCGGCCCTGAAGCGGGTGCTGCTCTGGGAGTATGTGAAGGAGCAGGCCGAACTCCACCAGGTGCGAGCGGTGGACGATGCCCGGGAGGCAGGCGCCCACTGGGCCCACCTCGCTCCCCCGCTCGCGGTGAACGCGCCGAGCGCGGCGTACAACAAGGCGAAGCGACTCCGGGCCACCGCGCTCACCGACGAGACCCCTCAGGCCCAGCCGGTCCGCCGGACACCCGAGGCAGTGCTGCGCGCCGAGCGGAGGCTCATCCTCGAACAGGCCGCAGAACGCCGTGCGCAGGAAGAGGCGGAGAAACGGCACCGGCTTCTGGTCCCTGTCGCGACCCGGCTTCTGGAACAGCGGGACGCGCTGCACCTCGACGAGGACGCCGACTACTGGCTGGAGGAGATCGAAGCGGTACTCCCCCACTGCCATACGCCGCTTCAGATGGTGAGCCTTCATCGCTATCTCGATGCGGTCGTTCGAGCCCTGACTCGGCACGAGGAGCGGACGGCCCGTCCGGTGGGGCTCACCGAGGATGCCCGCTGCGCAGTGACCGCCGCCGTCGAGTTCATGAAGGCGGCAGCTATTACGCCGTAATAGGTCCGCCCCCCCAGGCTCCCCGGAGAGCAGGCCCATGGGAGGCGTCCGGACGGCCATGAACCAGCCCCGGCTATTACGCCGTAATAGGGATGAGGGAGTCTGAAGGGACAGACAGAGCTCTCTGACGCTTCACCAAGTCGCACTAACTAACGTGTCGATGCTGCGGTTGATCATGGGCGTTAGTAAGGTAGCGCCATGAGTATGCCAGCCACCTCGAACGACCGAGCGAAGGTCGTCTCCAAACTGCCGGGATGGCTCCGGCAGAACCTCAAGGTCAGAACAGCCCAGTTGGGCATCGAGATCCAGACCGCCGTGGAGCAGGGCATCGGCGCCTGGTGCGGTCTGGCCTCCGCCACGGCCTCGGTCGACACCGCCGGAGCCGAGTCCTTCTCCACCTTCCTCCCCCCTGGGCAGTGGGAGGAGTTCCGTGGAATCGCGGAGGACCGCAGGGTCTCCCTCATCCAGGGACTCGCCCAGTCCGTCCAGCTCTGGCTCGACACCAACCCGGCCCCCGATGTCCGGCGCCCGGACATCACCCGCCGCATCGTCGTCTGCAACCAGAAGGGCGGGGTCGGCAAGACGGCCATCACCGCCGGTGTGGGTGAGGCACTGTCCGAGGACTCCAACAGCCTCTATCCCGTCCGTGTCGCCAAGGCCCTCGCCGCCGCGCTCCGTGCAGGTGACGCGGATGGCGACGAGAGCGAGAGCGGCGCCGACCCCCTCGGCATCGAGAAGCTGCCCGGTCTGGGTCTCCGTGTCCTGCTGGTCGACTTCGACCCGCAGTGCCACCTCACCAATCAACTGGGGGCCGCTCCCCTGGCGATGAACGGCGACAGCCTCACCAACCACATGGCCGGGGATCCCAAGGGCGAGCTGCGGGATCTGATCGTCTCCATCGACGAGGACCACTTCGGCGGTCGGCTGCACCTGCTGCCCGCCTGCCACGACGCCTTCCTGCTGGACGTCCGGCTCTCCGCCGTACGCGCCCGTGAGGCCGCTCTCGAACGCGCGCTCACTCCGCTGGAAGCCGATTACGACGTGATCCTCGTCGACTGCCCGCCCAGCCTCGGCCTCAGCATGGACGCGGCGGCCTACTACGGGCGTCGGCGCGACAGCGAGCGGCCGGGCCAGTCCGGGGCGCTCATCGTCGTCCAGGCCGAGGACAGTTCCGCCGACGCCTACGATCTGCTCACCAACCAGATCGAGGACCTCCGCAACGACCTCGGGCTCGACATCGACTACCTGGGCATCGTGGTCAACCTCTACGACGGCCGACGCGGCTACATCGCCACCTCTTCCCTCCAGGGCTGGATCGACATAAAGGATCCGCGGGTCGTCGGTCTCATCAGTGACCTGAAAGAACAGAAGGAAGCGGTGCGGATGAAGCAGCCGCTGCTCAGTTACGCCCCTTCCTCGCAGCAGGCCATCGGAATGCGCGCCCTGGCACGGGAGATCTCATGAGCAAGGCCGACCAGCTGGGAGCAGGGCGCTTTGGAGGAGGCGCCCGGCCGGTCAGCGCCCGCCGGGCCGCTATCGGCGCCGCCACCGGCGTCCCCACCGAAGGGGTGGCCCCGCCCACCCGGGTGCCCGTCGAACGCATCAGCCCCAACCCCGAGAACCCCCGCACCTCCCTCGGCGATCTCTCCGAACTGACGGGCAGCCTCAAGGAGCACGGCCAGAAGCAGGCCATCACGGTCATGAACCGCGATGCCTACATCAAGGCCAACCCCGAGCGCGAGAAGGATCTGGAGCCCGACACGACGCATGTCGTCGTCGACGGCAGCAGCCGCCTCGCCGCCGCCCGGGAAGCCGGCCTCACGCATCTCCATGTGATGGTCGACGACGAGCAGGGGAGTGACGGCGACGCCATCCTTGAGTCCGCGCTCGTCGCCAACATCCACCGCAACGACCTGGACCCGCTGGACGAGGCGCGTGCCCTTCAGCGGCTGCTCTCCATCCATGGCTCCCAGGTCCAGTTGGCCAAGCGGCTGCGCAAGTCGCAGGGCTGGGTGTCCCAGCGGCTCGCCCTGCTGAATCTCTCTCCGCAGCTTCAGGCCGTGGTCGGTGAGGAACCCGTCGAGCTGCTGCGTGCGGTGGCGAAGGAACCGCAGGAGCGACAGGCGGAGGCGCTGGAGGAGCTGAAGGCCGAGCGCCTGCGCAAGGACGCGGAGCGCAAGGCGGCAGCGGCCGTTCAGGTGAGCCCGGTGACGCCGGTGGCTCCGCAGGTATCGGAGCCAGAGGAGGTAGCGGAGCCAGCGGAGGAAGTCGAAACGGAAGGGCACCCACAGGAGGCGGAGGAGCCGTGGGATCCGTCCGCCGCGGAGTCTGAGGACTCGGCAGACTCCGCGGACTCGGCGGCAGAACCGACGAGCCCGGGGGAGTCCGCCCCGTCCGTCCCGTCCGTGCCCACGCGGCCTGCCCCGGCTCCGGAGACCGTTCCCGAACCTCGGTCCGATCGCTCGTCCCCCGTCGCTGAACCCGACCTCACCGACTCCAGCTCCTCGGCTGCTCGCCGACTGCCCTACGACAATGGGGCCTTCCTTGCGATGCACCTCATCCGCAAGATGACCCCGACCGAGTTCGACCGGATGCTCGTCATCCTCAACAAGCATCAGCAGGAGCGGCTGGAGTCCCCCAGCAACACCCGCTGAGCCCCAAGCGTCATCACTCAGGCCGTCCCCCTATTACGCCGTAATAGGGGGACGGCCTTATTACGGCGTAATAGGCCGGGGGAGGGACATCGGTCTCCGCACCCGTGCCGCGCCCAGGCGCTCACCTTCCGACCGCCGGTGCCCGACTCCCGGCCGTGGCGCCTTCCTTCTTCCTCAAGCGTGGCTGGGCCGAGTGCGGGGTTGCTGGAGACACACGCGCGCCTGAGCTGTCGACCGCGGGCGCGTACTGGCTGGCTTTCCGTGGTACAGGAACAGTGGGGCCCGCATCAGGGCAGAACAGGTCGGAACAGCTCGGCAGGGGACGGGCCGGGCGGTGGGCCCGCGGCGCGTTGGACGAAGTAAGAGAGCGTCCGCCGAGGAAACCGCCTCTGACCTGCGGAAATGCAGAGCCGGACCAAGATCCTGCGGACTGGTAGGCAGTTCAGCGGATCGTCATGCACGGCTGAGGGAACTGGGCACTCGGTTCCCAGGAACTGATCACCCGGTTTCCTCGATCTGGCACCGCTGTTCCTCGATCTGCCACACGGTTCTCAGGAACTGCCAGTACGTCCGAGGGAACTGGGCACCGCTGTTCCAGAACAGCGGCAGATTGACGTCACGTACATCTCTCGACCGGGGGACGGCCGCGAGACGGCCGAGAAACGGCCGGGCGAGGACCAGGTGACGGACCCTCGATGCGCTGTGTGGAGGACAAGCGACACGGTCGACGAGCGGAGTTGATTGACTTCCTGCTCATGTACGTTAGGTTCATGTGGTCGGCCTGAGGGTCGCCCTGGATGAACAGTGCATCAATGCCAATGCCCCACGCATGGAGGGCCTGTTGGGAGCAGTACGCAGACTGGTCGACGCCGACACCGGCGAGCCGGTCCCTTATGCGCCTTATGCCTTCTCAGGGAGGCATACGCAGGTGGACAAGGCGCGGGTCGAGGCCATCACGGAGTCGAAGGCCTTCACGCCCAGTCAGAAGTTCCTCGTCCTGTGGTGGATCGGTGTCTCACCCGAGGGTATGGAACCGCTGAGAGCCACCGGAGCGGACATCGCCAAGCGGGTCGGCATGTCGACGGACGCGGTGGGGAAGATCAACAGAAAGCTCGCCAAGCATCGGGTTCTGATTGTCCGGGGACGCATCGGCAACTACAACTTCTACCGCATCAGCCCGTACATTGCCTTCCATGGAACAGGGCTGGAGCAGCGTGAAGCGGTGAGGACGTGCAATCCGCCGGACATCCCGGGCTTCGACGAGAACACTCCAGCACGGTGGGAGGCAAAGTGACCAGTGACGACAAGCAGCAGAACCTCAAGCTGCTGGAGGCAACGGCCGGCATGACCGCCAACCAGCGTCTCGTCGTCATGCTGTACGCCCTGCACCCGACGGACCGCTCCGGCGCCGTACTGGAGACCGCGGCGCAGCTGGCCCAGCTGGTGGGGATGGCACCGCCGGTGTTCTCCCGGACGCGCAAGCAGGTGATCGGTCTGGGCTGGCTGGAAGAGACCGAGAAGATCGGCCATATCAAGTACTACCGGATCGTTCCGGGGCGGCTGGGGGAGCGGGTCGTCGTTCCGCTCCGCCGCGCGACCTGATCGGTACCGGCAAGGCACCGCTCCGAACTGGCGGGCGCCGACCGGTACTTCCCCGGATGCTTCCCGAGGTTCGGACTGTCCGGACTGTCCGGACAGCAGAACGGACAACAGAAGGCGTCCTGCGGATCGTCCCTCATTGACGTGACGTACATGAGGTGCGATCCGCAGGACGCCTTTCCTGCTGTCAGGGCAATGTCCCGGAGCTTGTTCGAACTGTTCGATTCTTCGCTCAGAACGATTCTCCGGGACAGTGCCCCGTGCGCGCGAACAGTCAGCCGCGGACGATGTTCTCTGCCTGCGGGCCCTTCTGGCCCTGGGTGACGTCAAAAGTGACCTGCTCACCCTCGACCAGCTCGCGGTAGCCGTTGCCCGCGATGTTGGAGTAGTGCGCGAAGACGTCAGGTCCGCCGTCCTGGGCGATGAAACCGAAGCCCTTTTCGGAGTTGAACCACTTCACGGTGCCGCTTGCCATGTACTTTCCTTCGTCTAAGCCGAGACCCAGCCAACCTTGTCCGTGGCGGGCCCGCTCGGGCGGGAACGTTTCGGCCGCAGCCCGGTTCCGCCTTTGCCGTCACCATGGTAAGTCGGAACCACGTTTCGCACGAGACTTCTCCTGCCTGCGGAAACGTGTGTGTCGTCAGCCCTTTTGTGCTGTGCGGCGACGACGGGCGATGACGAGCGCACCGGCGCCCGCCGCCACCAGGGCCGCCGCGCCGGCCGCGAGCGGCACGGTGTTGCTGCTGCCCGTCTCCGCGAGGGGCTGGGACGAATCACCCGACTGGCTCGGCCGGGGAGTGACCGGCACCGCCCCGGCCGGGGCCGTGGACGTGGTGGTGGCCGGAGTGGACGGGGTGGAGGGGCTGGACGGCACCGAGGCCGACGGAGTGGGGGTGCCCGGGGCCGAGGGCTGCGAAGCGCTGGGTGTCGGGGTCGCGGGCGGGGTGGACTCGGCCGGCGGGGTGGAGGTGGAGGCCGAGGGAGTGGGCGTGGACGGGGTCTCCGGGACGTGGCACACCGTGGTCCCGCCCTGCCAGGCCGCGATGAGATTGCCGGTGAACACCGGGTGGTCGGGGCCCTCCGGCAGATCGGCGGTCTTGCCGTCGTGCTTGACGTCGCCCTTGTAGAGGTCGATCTGGGTGAAGCAGTCCTTGCCGGGCGCCGTGATCGTGAGCTGGCCGGTGGCGCCGTGGGAGACCGTGACGGTGTCGAAGTCGAGGAACTCCTGCTTGCCGGAGGTCTGCCAGCTCGGTCCGTGCGTGAGGTACGCGGCGAGGGAGACCGTGCAGGTGTCGCCCTTGCCCGCGCGGACACCGATGTGCAGCTTGTCGTTGTCGCCGGACGACAGGTCGAGCTTGCGGGCCTCGCTGCTCGGCAGCCAGGTGTGGCCGTCCACGGAGAACCGGCAGGGGGAGTCGACCCGGCTGCCGGCCGCGTTCTGGTTGGGGTGGAAGGAGCTCTGCTGCGCACCGGCACCGGAGGCGCTCGCCGCGTAGGCGCTGAAGGTGCTGCCTGCGGAGACGAGGAGCACGGCCGCGGTCGTGCTCAGCACGGATCCCAGCGCGAAATGGCGGGCTCTTGCCATGGAAGTCTTCCGTTCCTGGTGGCACGCTCACACACCTGGTGTCGGCGCCGCCGTGACCAGGTGTGTGAGTGTGGCGTTCTAGTCATGTGGGGGCAGCGGATCGAGGTCACCACACACGTTTCACCACATGAATGTCAAGTCGCCCCGGTCGGAGGGGTGTACAGGGCAAGATATGTGTTTACAGCCACTCACGCCGGGCGGCCTGCCAGGCGAGCTGCATACGGGTCTCGGCACCGGCGCGCTCCATGAGCGACTGGATGCGGCGCTGGACGGTTCTGCGGCTCAGGCTCATATGGGAGGCGATGGCCTTGTCGGTGACTCCCGCCACGAGCAGCGACAGCAGTCGGCTGTCGACCGGGGAGAGCCGGGTGCGGGGGGAGGCGGGTTCCTCGGTGAGCAGGGTCTGCGGGCCCGTGGCGTCCGTGAGGTGCAGGGGGACGGCGTTCTCCCAGTAGCTCTCGAACAGGGCGACCAGGGCGCTCAGCAGGTTGCTGTCGCGCACCAGGGCGGTGGTGGGCTCGTCGGGGCTGCCCTGGGGGCCGCCGGGGACCAGGGGGAAGATGGCGACGGAACGGTCGGCGACGGCCAGCCGCAGCGGGAGGCTGGGCACGGCGCGGGCGGACTCTCCGGCCCGCATCCCCGTGGCAACGTTGTCCACCGCACCCTCGTCGTCGAAGAACGCCTGCTCGTACAGGACGCGGTAGCGCACACCCCGGGCCAGGGCCTCGTACTCCTCGGTGTTGCTGCCGGACGGCATGGCGACGTACTGGGCCTTGCAGAACCAGAGCATCTCCTCGCGCGCGTGGGTCTGGATCTGCTTGAGGTGCTGGCGCAACGCCTCGGCGCCGGTGATGACTTCGAGCAGCTGGCCGGCGTCGTGGCGGCGGACCGTCTCGCGGTGTGTCTCGATCAGCCGGGCAGCCTCGGTCCTGGCGAGGTCGAGGGCCTCGGTGTTCCGCTTGATGCGGGGGAGCAGGGCGACGTCCGGCGGGACCGCCCGGAAGCGCCCGGGGGCGCCGTCGGCGTGGGTGGCAAGACCCATGGCGACCAGCGCCTCCAGGGTCTTCGCGCTGTCGGCGCGGGGTATGCCGGTGCGCCGGGCGATGTCGTCGACCGTGGCGTGGCCGGACATCACGAGCACGCGGTAGACGGATTCCTGCATCTGTGAGACTCCAGCGGCTTCCAGCATCCCGCACGTCCTCCCCGCTTGCCGTTGGCCCTGGTTGACGACTGTAGGGCAGAGGGAATGGGGTGATCGGTGCGAAAGACGGGTGAAGAGGGGCGTAAGGGCGAGCGGTTGATCCCACCGCTCGCCCTCACCTCGTCGTGGAGGTGCCTTTCAGGCCGCGGTCAGCGGCGTTCCGCCCAGGCGCGTTCGACGGTCTGCCGGATGCTGTTGCCCGAGGAGTCCTGGGCCGTGACGCGCAGGCTCACATAGGCGGTGCCGTGGCCGGTCGGGGCGACGGTGGCCCGGAAGGAGGTGCCGGTGCGGTGGCCGGTGCGGGCCGTGTGCCAGGTGCGTCCGCCGTCGGTGGACGTCTCCACCCGGACGGTGACCCCGCGGGGGGCGGGGGCGCCGCTCTGGGCGCGGACCGTGACACCGACGCCGTAGGAACCGCGGGCCGTGACCGTGTTCCGGGCGTCGACGGGTACGTCGTAGTCGAGCTGGAGCAGCGGCAGCGGCACGGCCTGCTCGGTGCGCCGCGAACGGAACGACCAGGACGTGCTGGTGGCGGTGGCGTAGTGCCACTCGGGTTCGGTGCGGGAGGTGGTCAGATCGAGGCGGTAGTCGGCCTGTTCGGCGGGGACCTCGGCGTCCAGCCAGGTGCTGGGCAGGTCGGCGTACTTCTTCCCGTTCCGGTAGAGCACCGCCGCGGTGGTGTCGCCGGTCGCGGCCGGTGCGGTGCCGGAGCTGGTGCCGACGCCGAAGCCGCCCTCCAGCAGCCGGGTCCAGTGGCCGGGCTGGGAGTCCGTGAACTCCGGGATCCACAGGTTGAGTACGTTGCCGGTGCGGGTGGTCGGGTGGGTGGTCCCGGCCGGGATCGACGGGCGTACGACGGCGCCCTGCCAGGTCTCCGCGCTGTGCTCGCCCGCCCGGTAGGTGCGCGGGGTGTCCCGCTCGCCGATGGCCAGCGGCTGGTCCTGGTCGAAGACCGTGGTGTGGTGGACCAGGTGCTGCCAGACGGTGTCACCGGCGCTGATGTACTCGGTGCGGGTGAAGCCGGTGGGCACGAAGCGGTTGTACTGGTTCCAGGTGGTCTGCTGGAACGGCCGCCGGGCGAAGCGCTGTTCGGACGCCCAGCCGGCGCCGCCGTTGTCCGCGTAGGTGGTGCGGACGGTGGCGCTGGTGCGTTCCGAGACGGTGTACGTGATGTGCTTCGGGATCTCCTGCTTGCTGATCTGCATCACGTCGTACAGGTAGGGGCTGCGCGAGGTGCCGTGGAAGGTCAGCCGCTCCGGGTGGCGGTGGGCCAGCGCGAGGATCCGTGCTCCGTCGGTGGCGCCGATGCGGACGGTGGGTGCGGCCCAGCGGTCGCCGTCGGGGCGCCAGCGGGTCCAGGGGTTGTCGTCGGACTGGACCAGGAGCACGGCCTTGGCGCCCGCGGCGGCGGCCCGTTCGACGACGTCGGCCTCGTTCACCCAGGTGGTGTTGGTGAGGACCGCGATCCGGCCCCGGACCCGGCCGAGCGCGGGGGCGGAGACATCGCCCGCGTCGGCGGCCTCCAGGGTCGCGCCGCGCTCGCCGAACAGCGGGGAGGCGGGCATGTAGTACGTGTTCAGCGTGCCGGGCAGACCGGCGGCCCGGGTCTCCAGGAGCGGCGCGACGAGCTGCCAGCGGGAGGAGAACTCGAACGTGCCCTCCTTGACCGGGGGAGCGGGGCTGGCGTAGACGCGCTTGGCGAGGTCGAAGTACATCGTGCCCTGGAGCAGGCTGTGGCCGTCGAGGGCGCGGTACGTCTGGTAGCTGATCGCGCCGCGCTGCTCGGCGGGGCGGGGGGTGCGGATTTCGACGGGCACGGTGGCGCGGGCGTCCACGGTGACGGTGGTGTCCTTGGTGACCTTCACCTCGGGCAGCACGACCTCGCGCATCTCCTGGCCGTCCTGGGCGTCGACCAGGAAGGTCTCGTTGACCTGGTACGTGCCCTCCTCGACCTCGGCGATGCCGTGCGCGGGGTCCTGGTAGGACTCGAAGCCGTCGGCGCCCCAGATGACCGGCTGGAGCGGCACGCGCTTGCCGTGCTCGTCGTACGACACCACCGTGAGCCGGTGCACGGGCGCGTGCACGGTCAGGCCGAGGGTGGTGTGCACGACGGATGCGGGGGCGCCGGACATGGTGGCGGTGACATAGCCGTAGTAGGTGCCGCGGCCCGTCCTGCCGGTGTCGGCGGTCAGTGTGACGGCGGCGGTGCCGTGGGCGGGGACGCGGACCGTGGGGGAGGAGAGCCGGACGGTGTCCGCCGGGGCGGGGCGGCCGCCGGCGTCCGTCAGCCGCGGGCTGAGGGCCAGCGTGATGTCGGCGCCGGAGGTGTTGGTGTAGCGCAGGGTCGCGGTGCGGGGGGCGTCCCCGGGGTGGAAGGAGCCGAGGGTGAGGCTGCCGGTCGCGGTGACCGGGCCGAGGGCCGCCGCGGAGGCGTCGATGCGTCCGCCGCCCTGCTCGGGCGCCTTCTGGCCGTCGATCGTACGGGCGGTGCTGACCAGCGCGTCCTTGATCTGGGCGCCGGTCCAGTCGGGGTGCTCGTGGGCGACCAGGGCGGCCGCGCCGGCCACGTGCGGGGTGGCCATCGAGGTGCCGGAGGCGGCCGTGTAGTACTGGTCCACCGGGTCGCCCATGGTGGTGCCCGCGGCGCGGGCCGCGACGATGCCGACGCCCGGTGCGGTCACGTCCGGCTTGAGCGCGCCGTCACCGGCCCGGGGGCCGCGGCTGGAGAAGTCGGCCAGCGAGTCGTCGCGGTCCACGGCGCCGACGGTGAGGGCGTCGTCGGCCGCGGCGGGCGCGCCGATGGTGCTCGCGCCGTCGGCGCCGCTGTTTCCGGCCGCCGTCACGAACAAGGTGCCGGTGCTGCGGCTCAGTTCGTTCAGGGCGAGGCTCATCGCGTCGGTGCCGTCGCTGGGTGTGTCCGAACTGAGGCTCATGTTCACGACCTTGGCGCCCTGCGCCGCCGCCCACTCCATGCCGGCGATCACCGCCGACTCGGTGCCGTAGCCGTCGTCGCCGAGCACCTTGCCGATCAGCAGGTCGGCCGCGGGCGCCACGCCCTTGCGGGTGCCGCCGGAGGCCGCGCCGCTGCCGCCGACGATGGAAGCGACATGCGTACCGTGTCCGAAGACGTCGCCGGGGCCCGAACTGCCGGAGAAGTCCTGGGCCTTCGAGATCCGTCCGGCCAGGTCGGGGTGGTTCTGGTCGACGCCGGTGTCGAGCACGGCGACCTTGACGCCCTCGCCGCGGTCGCCCTTCTGCCAGACGGCGGGCGCGTTGATCTGGGCGGTGCTGCGGTCGAGCACGGCGCGGACCCGGCCGTCCAGGCGGACGCGCGGGACGGCGGCGAGCGCGGACGCGGTCCGCGACGCCCCGGCGGCCGGGACGAGTTGGTCCCAGAAGCGGCCCAGGTCCTGCTGTGGGACGCTGAGGGCGCGGGCGTGGATGCTGGGCAGGTCGCGCGGGGGAGCGACGGCCTGCCGGGCCGTCCCGGCCGTCTGGTCCTGCTGGTCCTGCTGGTCCTGCTGGTTCTTCTGGTTCTTCTGGGGTTTCCGCTTCTTCTGCGCCGCCGCCGACTGCTCGGCGAACGCGGTGAGTCGGCGCGCGGCCGGGGCCGAGGCGCCGTCGGCGGTGCCGATCAGCAGCGGGAGCGCGGAGGTGTGGGCGGTGTCGTAGCGCTGTGCGAGAAGGGCGGTGACGTCGAACAGCGAACCGTCCAACCGGCCCGCCGACACCAGGGGTTGGGCGTCGGACGGCAGCACGGAGATGCGGCCGTCCTGCTCGTAGGTGTGGAAGACGATGCCGTCACGGCCGGTTCCGGGGCGCACGGTGGCTGTCCGGTGCCCGTCCGTGCCCGTCTCCACGGTGACGGTGTCGCCCGTGATCAGGCGTACGGTGGCCGTTCCGGTCGCGGACGCCGCCGGGTGGGTCCGCGGGGTGACCGCCGGTCCCGTGCCGGGCGCGGCGGCGGTCACCGGGGTCACGGCTCCCACCGCTCCCACGGCCAGGGCGAAGCCTGCCGCTGTCGCCGCCATCAGGCGGATCTGTCTCATCGGTGCCATGCCTTCCCTCGGTGGCTGGACTGAGTTCACGCGCTGGACAGAATCCGACGGGGGTGAACTTTGTGTCACTGGATTCCGTTGGCGCAGGTGAGACATGGCGCAACCATGACAGCCTCAGAAGTCACCCCCTTGACTGGTGACACATATGCCTGCCATGATGACGTCACCGCCTGAACAGGTGACTAGAGAGTCCGGTCACCAGGGAAGGAGGCACACCCCGAACACCCACCCGTACACACAGGGAGAACCGTCATGGCCGTCACCTACACCGCCCGTGTCGCTGTCACCGGCGAGGGCCGCAACGGCGGCACCGCCCGCTCCGAGGACGGCCTGCTGGAGCACACCCTGGCCATCCCGAAGGAACTCGGCGGCGCCGGTGACGCCACCAACCCCGAACAGCTCTTCGCCGCCGGCTGGGCCGCCTGCTTCCTCGGCGCCCTGCGCCGCGCCGCCGCCACCCGCCACATCCGCCTCACCAGCACCGCCATCACCGCCGAGATCACCCTCACCCACGGCGACGACGGCGAGTTCACCCTCTCCGCCACCCTCCACCCCGTCCTCGGCGGAGTCGACCAGACCACCGCACAGGAACTCGCCCACGCCGCCCACCAGATCTGCCCCTACTCCAAAGCCACCCGCGGCAACATCCCCGTCACCCTCAACGCCACCACCGCCACCGCCTGACGAACGAGAACCACCCCGCCACCGGCCGCCACCTGCCACGGCACCAGCACCACCGGTGTGAGAGGCCGAGGACCGTGTGCGACGCTGGTCAGGGGAACACGGACGAACATGAGACACGGAACGAAAAGGGGAGATGTCATGGCCGACGCCGAGGAGAAGGCAGTGCTGGCAGGAGGCTGCTTCTGGGGGATGCAGGAGCTGATCCGCAAGCAGCCGGGTGTGCTGGACACGCGGGTCGGATACAGCGGCGGTGAGCTGCGGAACCCGACCTACCGCCGCCACGACGGCCATGCCGAGTCGATCGAGATCACCTTCGACCCGGCCGTGACCGACTACCGGGCCGTCCTGGAGTTCTTCTTCCAGATCCACGACCCGAGCACGAAGGACCGGCAGGGCAACGACATCGGCGACAGCTACCGCTCCGCCATCTTCTACCTCGACGACGAGCAGCGCCGGATCGCCGAGGACACCATCGCCGATGTGGACGCCTCCGGTCTGTGGCCGGGCCCGGTGGTCACCGAGGTCGCGCCCGCGGGCCCCTTCTGGGAGGCCGAACCGGAGCACCAGGACTACCTCCAGCGCTACCCGAACGGCTACACCTGCCACTTCCCGCGCCCCAACTGGCGGCTGCCCCGGCGCGCCGAGGGCTGAGCCGTCCCGCACCGCGGGGAGCGGGCGGCGCCAGGGGACAGGACAAGAGAGGTGAACAGCGAGACACGTTTCTGGAACTTCCAGGTGTGAACACGTCACACTGGTGCTCCATCGGCCCTTGCCGACGCAGGAGGGTGACCAGTGGAGCAATCGACGGCACACGACGCACCGGACGCCGTCCCGGTGCGTGTTCCGCGCCTGGTCGGCCGCCGCGCCGAACTGGAACAGGTCGTCGGCGCGCTGAGCCGCGGCCCCGCGACGGTGCTGGTCGAGGGCGAGGCCGGGGTGGGCAAGAGCCGGCTGCTCCAGGAGGCCCTGGGCGCCCCCGCCGTACGGGCGCGCGGCCCGCTGGTGGCGGTGTGCCCGCCGTTCGAGGAGGCGCTGACCCTCGGCCCGGTGGTGGACGCGGTACGCCAGTCCCGTACCGGACCGGCCGGTCTGGAGCTCACCGCGCTGGCCGGGGCGCTGCGTCCGCTGTTCCCGGAGTGGGCCCACGCGCTGCCCCCGGCGCCGGAACCCCTCCATGACGCCGGAGCCGCACGGCACCGCCTGTTCCGCGCGCTCGCCGAACTCCTGGACCGGCTGGGCACCGAGATCCTCGTCGTCGAGGACGTGCACTGGGCGGACGACGCCACGCTCGGCTTCCTGCTGTTCGTGGCCGCCCGGCGGCCCCGGCGGATCAGCCTGGTCGTCACCTACCGGCCCGAGGAGACCGCGGCGGGCTCCCCGCTGCTGCGGCTGTCCGCGCGGCCGGCCGTGGGCGCCGCCCATGTCCGGCTCTGCCTCGCGCCCCTGACCGTGGCGGGCACCGCCGCACTGGTCTCCTCCATGCTCGACGACGAACATGTCTCGGACGCCTTCGCCCGGTTCCTGCACCGGCGCACCGAAGGGCTGCCGCTGGCCGTGGAGGAGTCGGTACGGCTGCTGCGGGACCGCTCCGACCTGGTGCGGGCCCGTGGCGAGTGGGTGCGGCGCACCCTGGAGGACATCAGTGTGCCGCCGACCATCCGGGACGCCGTCCTGGAACGCTTCGCCCGGCTGGACCCGGACGTCCAGGAGGTGCTGCGCGCCGCCGCCGTGCTCACCGAACCTGCCGACGACCGGCTCGTCGCCCGGGTCGGGGGGATCCCCGGGCCGCGCGCCACGGCCGCTCTGGCGGCGGCCGTGCGCGGCGGCGTGCTGGCGGAGGACGCCTCGGGGCAGCTGCGGTTCCGGCATGTGCTGGCCGCCCGCGCGGTGTACGACGCCATCCCCGCCGGGCAGCGCCGCGCCCTGCACCTGGCGGCCGGGCGTGCCCTGGAGGACGCCGTCCCGGCGCCGCTGGCCCGGCTGGCCCACCACTTCCGGGCGGGCGGCGACACGGCACGCTGGTGCCGGTACGCCGAGCGGGCCGGGGATCTCGCGCTGGCCTCGGGCGACCACCGGACGGCGGTCGCGATGGTGCACGGCGTCCTCGACGCGGGCGCGCTGCCCGCGGCGGACGTGGTGCGGCTGTGCGGGAAGTTCCCCGTCTTCGCCTTCTCCGGCCACCGGGGCCGTACCGACCTGGTCCGCACCCTGCGCACACTGCTGGACGACGCGAGCCTGGACACCGCCGAACGCGGTCTTGTGCGGCAGCAGTTGGGCCGGATGCTGCTGCATGTCGGGCAGTACGACGCGGGCGCGGCCGAGTTGGAGCGCGCGGTGTCCGAACTCGCCGACCGGCCGCTGGAGGCGGCGACCGCGATGAGCGCGCTGTCCCGGCTGTCGGGGGCGTCCTGTCCGGTGGCCGTGCACCGCCGCTGGCTGGAGCGGGTCACCGCGCTGGCGCGCACCGCGCTGCCGGCCGAGCACCGGCTGACGTTCCTGGTCGAGCGGGTCACCGCGCTGCTGGAGCTGGGCGACCCGGCCGGCTGGGAGGCCGCGCGCGAGATACCCGAGGCCCCCACCGCCGCCCGGGACGTGCTGGACGTGACGCGGGCGGTCCTCAACATCGGTGACGCCGCGATGAGATGGGGCTACCACGACGAGGCACGGCGCCGGCTGACCGCCGGGCGTGACGCGGCCGGGGCCCACGGGCATCTGCGGCTGCGCGACATGGCGGCCACCACCCTCGTCCACCTCGACTGGCACGCCGGTGCCTGGGACGGCCTCGCCGAGCGGGCCGCCGCGCTCGCCGCCATCGACGAGGAGCCGCTGATCCAGCTCGACACCTGCCTGGTCACCGGTCTGCTGGCCGCCGCGCGCGGCGCGCAGGACACGGCCGCCGACAGCCTCGCCCGGGTCGCGGACGAGGCACGGCGCCGGGGCATCCTCGACATGTCGCTGGAGTCGGCCGCCGCGCTCGCCCGGGTCCGGCTGGCACAGGACCGCCTGGACGAGGCCCTCGCGCTGACCGAGGAGGGCATGCGGCTCGTGGTCCGCAAGGGCGTCTGGCTGGCCGCCACCGAGATCGCCCCCGCCCGCACCGAGGCCCTGGTCGCGGCGGGGCGCGCTGCCGAGGCCGCGCGGCTGGCGGCCGCGTTCGCCCGTGGCGCCCACGGCTCCGTCGCGCCCGCCACCCGGGCGTCGCTGGCCACCTGCCGGGCCGTGGTGGCGGAGGTGCGCCAGCCGCCGTCGCGGGCGGCGGCCGCGTGGGCGGACGCCGCCACCGCCTGGGAGGTCCTGCCCCGGCCGTACGCGGTGCTGCTCGCCCGCGCGGCCCAGGCGCGGTGCCTGGCGCGGGCGGGCCGGCGGAAGGCCGCCACGGCGCTGACGGAGACGGCCCGCGCGGGTCTCCGGGAGCTGGGTGCGGCGTACGCCGTCTCCCGGCTCGCCGCCGCCACCGGCCACGAGGCGTCGCCGGGCGACCCGGGCGGTCCGGTGCGCGGCCCGCGCGGCTACGGCGACCAGCTCTCCCCGCGCGAGCTGGAGGCGGTCCGGCACATGCTCAACGGGCTGACCAATCCGGAGATCGCCCGTGCGCTGTGCCGCTCGCCCAAGACGATCGCCGCCCAGCTCAAGTCGGCCATGCGCAAACACGGGGTGACCTCGCGGACGGCGCTGGCCGTGAGCGCGCTGCGGGCCGGGATCACTCCGGCGGGACCGGCCGGGGACGCGGACCCGGGAGCGTAGCGCCGACCCGGCGGCAGCGTCCGCCGTCTTCTTTTAGGTCACTTGCCCAATCGCTCCGGCCGCCCCGCCGTCGTGATACTCGCCGCACATGTTCCTGCGAGCACACCCAGTGGGACTGGAGAGAGCACCGCACGTGAGCAGTTCCCCCGAGCACCTGCGCGACCTCGTACCGGAATACGTAGGTCCGGATCCGGACGGCGAGCCGCCCGCGCCCGACGCCACCGAGGCCCCGGACGAGGCAGCCCCGGACGAGGACCCCCTCACCGGTTACGAGCCCCTGTGACAGCCGGTCACGACTCCCTGTGACCCGGCAACCGGACGGAAAGGCAGTCGACTTGTGAAATTCCTCAGAAGAGCGTCGGTGGGGGTCTGTGCCCTTGCCGCGGCCGGCGGGCTCCTCACCGTGCCCTCGTCGTCGGCGGCGACGGCGCCCCCCGCCGTGTTCACCGGCGGGGCCGCCGCCGTGAAACCGTGCCAGGTCACCCTGCCCGGCGGGCTGCGGGCCACCGTGACCGGGAACGCCGGGCAGCGCACGGCCCGGCTGACCGACCCCGCCCGGGTGAAGGAATCCGTCACCACCTACTGGTCCGACGGACACCAGTACCTGATGCCCTCCACCGCGGCGGACGGCGGCGCGGCGCATCCGGGCCCGGCGGCCTATGACGTCACCGCGCTCGCCGACCGCACCTGCGGCCAGGCCGCCGCGCGGCCCGCGGCGCAGACGGCCACGCGGAAGGGCACCGGGCGCGCGTACAAGATGGTCCGGCTGACCATCGACACGCGCGACGAGACATCGGTTCCCGCCACGAGCGGAAATCTGCTGCTGACCAACCTCGATGACAACACCTTCGTCCGCCGGACCTACATCATCACCCACGGTGTCGTGCGGGCGGTCGTGCCCGCCGGTCACTACGCGGCGCTCTTCGAGCACTGGAAGGGGACCAGCGACGGCCTGACGTACTGGATGACGATCAACCCCGAGTTCACGGTGCGCGACGGAACCCGGGTGACCCTGGACGCCAGTACCGCGACCGTGCCCGTCCCCGTTCCGGTCACACCGCGCCCCGCACAGCTCGTCAGCCGGTCGTTCGCCGTGTACCGGGGCGACGGGTCGGGGCCGGGCGCCGAACACGGCCTCTGGTTCCACCAGCAGTGGCCGTCCGGTGTGAGCCTCACGAACAAGATCCGTGTGAACCCCGGTGCAGGGCCGGTCACGCACGGCCGGTTCAGCGTCGTCTCGACCTTCGACTTCGCCTCGCCGGAGGGCACCGCCCAGCCCTACGCCTACCACCTGGCCGAGTCCGCCGACCGCACCCTCACGACGTACCCCTCGAAGGCGGACCCCGCGACGCTCGCCACGGTGCGCCGCTCGTACACCGGGACGGGCGGTGACGCGACACCCGCCCTGGTCGTCGGCATCACCGTACCCACCTGGGCGGCCCGGACCCGGGAAATCCTGCCCGCCGCCTTCCAGTTCCTGCCCGCGGGCACCGAGCAGACCGAGTACTACAGCGCCCTGCCCGACACGGCCTGGGCCCAGGAGTACGCGGACACGGCACGCGGTACGGCCCTCGCCTCGGGCTTGAGCGTCTACCGGGCGGGCCGCAACCCGGACGAGACCTTCGGCGCCGGGGCACCGCATCCGAACGGCCCCCTCGCGACCCGGGTCGGCACGGTGTACTGCGGTGCCTGCGCCGACGCGACCTCGCTGCGCTTCGCGCTGCTGCCCGCCGGTGACAACACACCGGGCCACGAAGGCGTGTACGAGCGCCAGAGCAGCGACTCCGTGACCCTGAAGCGCGACGGCGCGCTGTACGCCACCGGCGAGAGCGGCCTGTCCCAGGTCAGCGTGCCGGTTCCGGCCGGGCGGGCCCGCTACGAACTGCGGCTGGCGAACCGCTCCACGGGGGCGGACGGCCGGCTCTCGCCCGGCACCGACACCACCTGGACCTTCACGGCCGACCCGGGACACGGCAGGACCCTGCCCGACGACATGCTGTGCCCGGCGGAGGGGAACGCCTGCGGCGCCCTGCCGCTGCTGTACGCCTACACCAACACCGACGCCGACCTGATGAACCGGCTCACCCCGGGACGCCACACCCTGTCGCTGGACGTCGGACGCCAGCAGTACGCCCCGCCCGGCGTCGTGACCGGAGCCGAGATGTCGGTCTCCTACGACGACGGCGCGCACTGGCAGAAGCTCCGCACCCGCGGCGGCGCGGGCCGGTTCACGGCGGACTGCACCGTGCCGTCCACCGCCTCCGGCCACACCGTGTCGCTCCGCCTGGCCGCCTGGGACAGCACCGGCAGCCGCGTCGACCAGGAACTGCCCGGCGCCTACCAGGTGCCGTGACCGCGAGCGCGGGACGCCACCGCCCGCGCGGCGGCGTCCCTTCCCCCGAACTCCAGGAGTGTTCCGTGAGCGACATCAGAAACGTCCCGGCCACGGGAGCCGACAGCGGCAGGCGTTCCCGGCGGCCCTGGGCGGCCGCCGCGGTCGCCGGTGCCCTCGTCGCCCTCCTCAGCGGTGCCTCGGCGGTGACCGCGAACTCCGCGGGCGGCGGACCGGCGGCGGACGACCAGTCCCCGGCGGTACGCGCGTGCGACGTCCCCCGACCCGGTGAGGCGGCCTGTCTCGCCGAGGTGCTGCCCGGTTCCGCACCGGGCAGCCGGACCCAGGCACCGGCCGGGTACGGGCCGGCCGACCTCCGGTCCGCCTACGGTCTGACGGCGGCCGTGCGGGCGGGCGCGGGCAAGGGCAGGACCGTGGCGATCGTGGACGCCTTCGACGCCCCGACCGTCGAAGCCGATCTGGCCGTGTACCGCTCGACGTACGGGCTGCCGCCGTGCACGACGGACAACGGCTGCTTCCGCAAGGTCAATCAGCGGGGTGACACCGCTCCGCTGCCGCAGCCGGACGCCGGCTGGGGCGTCGAGATCAGCCTCGACGTGCAGGCGGTGTCCGCGCTCTGCCCGTCCTGCGACATCCTGCTGGTCGAGTCGGACAACGCCAACTGGGACAGCCTCGCCGACGGGGTGGACACCGCCGTCCGGCTGGGCGCCACGACGGTCTCCAACAGCTACGGCGGACCCGAGAGCGACGTCACCGACAACCGGAGCCACGGCACGGGCCCCGATCCGGTCCGTGCGGCCTCCTACAACCACCCGGGTGTGCCCATCGTGGCCGCGGCGGGCGACGCGGGCTTCCAGCTGGACGCCCTGTACCCGGCCACCCTCAGCACCGTGACCGCCGTCGGCGGCACCACGCTGAAGAAGAGCGACACCGCCCGCGGCTGGTCCGAGACGGCGTGGGCGACCAACTACAAGGGCGGTGCGGCGGGCGCCGGTTGCTCCGCCCATGTGGCCAAACCCGCCTGGCAGCACGACCGGGACTGCCCGAACCGGACGCTCACGGACATCTCCGCGGTCGCCGACCCGGTCACCGGGCTCGCGGTGTACGACAGCATCCGTGACCCCAACGGCCCGCCCGCGGGCTGGATGAAGGTCGGCGGCACCAGCGCCTCGGCGCCTCTCGTCGCGGCGATGTACGCACTGGCCGGGCACACCGAGGACGTCCGGGACGCGTCGCGCCTGTACGCCCACCGCGACCGGCTGAACGACATCTCCGGCGGCAGCGTCAGCGTGCCGCACAGCGGCCAGGAGTGCCCGGCGAGCAGTTATCTGTGCACCGCGCTGCGCGGGTACGACGGGCCGACCGGGCTGGGCACGCCCGACGGACTGGGGGCGTTCGCTCCCGTCCGCTGACCGGGACACGGCGGTCCGCCGTCCGGGAGCCGCGTGAGGCTCCCCGGGCGGCGGACCGCCGCCGCGCGGGCGCGGGCACCGGCCTCCGAGTGGGGCCCGCTCAGGCTGGACGGACGTTGTGGTTGAGGCGGAACATGTTCTCCGGGTCGTAGTGGCGCTTGACCGCCGCCAGCCGGTCGTGGCGCTCGGCGCCGAACAGCGCCCGCATGTCCGTCCGCGCGCGGGCCGCGTCCGGGGACAGGAAGTTCATGATGTTCCGCTCGTCGGCCCAGGGCGCCATCGCCTCGGCGTACGCCGTGAGCCGCCCGCGGACCGGGCCGGCCTCGGGCAGCGGGGCGACGCCGAAGGCGAACGTGACGAACGGGACGCCGCGCGAGGGCACCGAGTTGGGCACCGGCGGCTCCCGGTCCAGGGCACCGCCCAGGACCCGGATCTCCACCGCGGCGAGCGGACAGCCGGAGTCCGGGCCGGTGAACGCGGTCAGCGCGGGGAACATGCCGCCGGACAGCTCCCGCAGCCCCACGGTCGTCTCGGACACGTGGGACGGCCGCACCGGGTCCCGGTGGATCTCACCCACCTGCTCGTACGGCCGCTCGGCGAGGGTGTCGAGGAGGACGGGCGCGGCGGCCCGCAGCGGGGCGGCCAGGGCCGCGCCCTCGGCGGCCGGACCGAGGTGGCCCACCCGGACGTGCAGGACGAACGCGCCGCGCAGCGGGGGCGGCAGCTGGGGAAGGTCCGGGAGCTGCTGGACGGCGACGGACGTCGTGGTGCGCTCGTCGAGCCCCGCCTGCCAGGTCCGCCACACGTCGAGCACCCCGGCGGCGTCCGCGCCGGAGAACCACAGCCCGCCGCCGAAGAAGCGGGTCACGGGGAAGACACCGAACTCCATGCGGGTCACCACGCCGAAGTTGCCCTTGCAGCCCAGCAGCGCCCAGAACAGGCCGGGTTCGGACTCCGGGGTGACCTCGCGGCGGGCGCCGTCCGCGGTGACGACCTCCATCCGCCGGACATGGTCGGCGGCGTATCCGTGGGTCCGGCTCAGCAGCGGGCCGATCCCGCCGCCCAGCGTGTAGCCGGTCACCCCGACCCGCGGCGCCGAACCGCAGGCGGGCGCGAGACCGTGCCGCGCGGTCTCGGGAAGGACGTCGTCCCAGCGGGCGCCGGGGCCCACGGTGACCGTGCGGTGCCCGGGGTCCACGACGACGTCGTTCATGCGGCGCAGGGTGATGAGCAGCCAGTCGCCGTCCTCGGGAACAACCATCTGGTGCCCGGCGTTGCGCACCGCGACGGGCAGCCGGTGCCGGGCCGCGAACCGCACGGCGGCGGCCACGTCGTCGGCGGAGGTGGCGCCGACGACGACCGAGGGCCGCGAGGTGCGCAGCAGGTTGTGGCCGGTGCACTCCGCCGCGTGGTCCGGGTCGTCCGGGGTGAGCACCGGTCCCTCGACGGCGGCGCGCAGGGAGGCGAGGCCGGAGGAGGGGATCTGTCTGGTCGCTGCTGTGCCCATGTGTTTCCTCGTGCGAGATCTCGTGCGAGATATGGTCGTGGGCGGAAACACCCACCTTTCCCCCGTCCCGGAAACGTGTCGGCGCGGCGCCGGGTTCACCGGATGTCCGACACATGGTGTGTCGCACCTCACGTGAACTTTCGGCCATCTTGCACACGTTGGCCTGTTGTAGACGCGCAGGTGTCCGCGCGGAGATGACCGGCCGGTCCGGTGCCAACGTGCCGCGGACCGGCGGAACAGCGCAAGCAGCGAAAGAAGCTGAGGCACGATGAACGACGGCAAGACGGTGTGGCTCCCGTACCGGCCGGAACGGGTCCGCGGCCTGCCGGACGGACTCACCTATCGCCACTGGGACGGCTCGGCCGACCTGCCCGGTGACCCGCGCGAGGTCCACTTCCTCGTCGGTCCGCCGGCGACCGGCTCGGAACGTGTCTTCGCCCGGCTGCTGCCCGTGGCGGCCAACGTGGAGGCCGTGCAGCTCCTCAGCTCGGGATACGAGCACATGGTGCCGCTGCTGGACCTGCTGGCGCCGGGTGCGCGGCTGGCCACCGCGCGGGGTGTGCACCGCGAGGCCACCGCGGAACTGGCCGTCACCCTGCTGCTGGCCCTCGCCCGCGGTCTGGACGACTACGCGCGCGGCCCGGTGCGGGGCCGGACGGGCGCGGGCGGGCCGCGCACCGGTGTCACCCTGGTCGGCAAGCGGGTCGTGGTGGTCGGCTACGGTGCCGTGGGCGCGTCCGTGGCGGCGCTGCTCGGCGCGTTCCGCTGCGAGGTCGTCCTCGTCGCCCGGACGGGGCGCACCACCCCGGCGGGCCGGGTGCACGGCGCGGCGGAACTGCCCTCGCTGCTGCCCACGGCGGACGCGGTGGTGCTGTGCGCCCCGCTGACCGAAGGCACCCGGGGCATGTTCGGCGCGGCGGAGCTGGCGCTGCTGAAGGACGGCGCGTTCCTGGTGAATGTGGCCCGGGGCGAACTCCTGGACACCGCCGCCGCGGTCCGCGAGGTGCGCGCCGGACGGCTGCGTGTCGCCCTCGATGTGACCGACCCCGAGCCGCTGCCCGCGGGGCATCCGCTGCGGGACCTGCCGGGCGCGCTGATCACCCCGCATGTGGGGGCCTTCACCGACGCGTTCCCCCGGATGACCGTGGACTTCCTGCGCCGTCAGCTGCACCGGTACGCGCGCGGTGCGGAACTGGAGAACGTCGTCCACACGGCAGCGTACGGAACACGGCCCGTGGACGGCCACGGCACGGACGGGCACGGCACGGACGAGCACAGCATGGACGAGCACGGGACGGGTGAGCGGGTTGCCTAGGCGGGGCACGGCGGACGCCGGGGGCGGATACCTGAGGATCGTCGGACCGTACGCCGGTCCGGTGCGGGTGCTCGGTTTCTACGAGCGGGACGGGCACTCGGACGCCTCGGCGGCCTGGGAGTCGTTCACCTCGGTCTGGAACTGGGCCGCGCCGCTGGTCACCGCGCTGCCCCGGGAACCGTCCGGCGCCGGTCCGCTCGTGCGGGGCGTCGCGGGCGGCTTCTCCGTGTCGGGGCAGTGGCGGCTGCCCGGAGGGGCGCAGCCCGGCCCGTGGCTGGCGCTGCGGCTGACCGCACACCCGCGCGGGAGCGGGGAGGGCTTCGGGGTGAGCGATCCGGACGTGTTCGTGGTGGCGTCGAAGGTACTGCCCGCATCGCCGGGAGGCGGGGACGCGGAGCGGGCCGGGGCGGTCTTCCGGCTCGTGGACGAGTATGTGCCGGGCGGGTTCGCCACCAGTTCCGCGGGCACACCGCTGGGGGCCGGGGACGCGGTGTTCGTGTGGGCGGCGGTGGCGGGCATGGCGTTCGGCGCCGCCCGGCGGCTGACCGACGCCCTGGCCGGGCTGGAGGCACCCGGCGCGTTCGTGACGCCCGCCGCCGCGGCGGCCGAGCTGGCCGCCGCCCTGCACGACGAGCGGCTGAGCCTGGCCGCCCGGCTGCACGGCGTCTCCCGGGCGGAACCCAGGGAGCGGGCGGCCGCGACGGCGGTGCTCGCCGAGCAGGTCCGGCGGGCGTCCCGGCTGGTCCACCAGGTGGTCTCGGCGGCGTACGAGTACGGTCTGTCCGCCCGGGGGAGCGCGGCCGAGGACCCCCTGATTTCCCTGGTGGACGACAGCACCCCGATACTGCAGTACATGCGGTACGCGGTGGACCTGCTGCCGCCCGACGAGAGGACCCCCACGGTGGAGGGCGATACACGGTGACGACCGTCGCATATCAGGGTGAGCGCGGCTCCAACTCGGCGACCGCGGCCCGCGCGCTGTTCCCGGACGGCGACGAGCTGCCGTGCACGGGCTTCGAGCAGGCGCTGGACGCGGTCTCGCTGGGCACGGCCGACGTGGCGGTGATCCCGGTCGACAACTCGGCGGCGGGCCGGGTGGCGGACGTCCACCACCTGCTGCCGGAGTCGGGTCTGTTCATCGTCGGCGAGTACTTCCTCGCCATCCGGTTCGACCTGATGGGCGTCCCGGGTGCCACCCTCGACCAGGTGGAGTGCGTCCGCAGCCATGTGCACGCGCTCGGCCAGTGCCGCAAGCTGCTGCGCGAGGGCGGCTGGCGCACCCTGGTCAGCGACGACACGGCGGGCTCGGCGCGTGAGGTGGCCGAGCTGGGCGACGCGCGGCACGCGGCGCTCGCCCCGCCCGCCGCCGCCGGTCTGTACGGCCTCGACGTGCTGCGCGCCGGGGTCGAGGACGACCCGGACAACACCACGCGGTTCGTGGTGCTCTCCCGGGAGCCGGGCCCCTGGCCGGGCACCGACGGACCCACGGTGACCAGCCTGTTCTTCTGCGTACGCAATATCCCGAGCGCCCTCTACAAGGCGCTCGGCGGATTCGCCAGCAGCGGGGTGAACCTCACCAAGATCGAGAGCTACCAGATGGGCGCCGGGCTCAACCCGAGCCGCTTCTACGTCGAGATCGAGGGCCACCCCGACGAGTCACGCGTCGCGCTCGCCCTCCAGGAGCTGCGCTTCTTCTCCTCCGAGGTGCGCATTCTCGGCGTCTACCCGTCCCACCCCCACCGGCGCGGGGAGCGGCCCGCCTGAGCGGGCCCGCAGGCCGGCGGGGGTGCGGCGGGACCGGGCTCAGCGGCGCGGCGCCGGGTAGGCCCGCGGCAGCGGCATCCCGCGCTCGGCCAGGAGGGCGCGGACGCGGTCGGGGTAGTCGGTGATGATCCCGTCGACCCCCAGGTCCATCAGCGCCGCGAGCGTCGCCGGGTCGTCGCAGGTCCAGGGGATCACCTTCAGCCCGCGCCGGTGCGCCTCGGCCACCATCCGCGCGTCGGGGTAGAAGCGGAAGTCCGGGTCGGCGACCGTACCGCTCTGCGGGAAGCCGTAGTTGGGGGAGAGGGCGGTGAGGCCGGGGACGGCAGCGACGGCGGCCCGCACGAAGTCGCCGTCGTAGTCGTCGGCGTCGATCCCGCCGAGCCAGGGTGACGCGCCCGGCTTCCCCACCTCAAGGAAGTCGTGGTTGGTCAGCGCCACCAGCGGGTACGAGGGCGCCAGCCGGTGCATCGTCCTCAGGGCGCCCCAGTCGAACGACTGGATGGTGACCTGCCGTTCGATGCCCGAGCGGTGGATCTCCTCGTACACCCGGCGCACGAACAGCTCGCGCGGCGCCGTCTGTTCGGGCGAGCCGGCCTCCACCTTCGTCTCGATGTTCAGCTTGACCTGGCGGGCCCGGTAGCGCTTGACCAGGTCGAGGACGTCCTTCAGCTCCACCATCCGGAAGCCCTTGATCTGCTCCTGCTCGGGGAAGCCGGGGAGTTGCCGGTAGCCGCAGTCCATCGTCTTGATCTGAGCCAGCGTCAGATCCTTGATGTACTTGCCGACATACGGGTACATCGGGTCGCCCGGCGTCACGGGACGGGTGTCCGCGCACTTCTGGGCGCTGATCTGCCGGTCGTGGTTGACGACGACCTTGTGGTCCCGGGTGATCTGCGTGTCCAGTTCCAGGGTGCTCACCCCGAGGCGCAGCGCCTTGGCGAACCCTTGCAGGGACTCCTCGGTGGTCAGACCGAGGCCGCCGCGGTGGGCCTGGAGATCGAAGTGCTTCTGCCGGGGCGGCTGCGGCGGGCCGGGGTGATGGTGAGCGGCGGGGTGATGGTGAGCGGCGGGGGCCGCGGCGGACGCCTGCGCGCTCGCCGGGAGGGCGAGCGCGAGCGCGGGCAGGGCGGTGAGGACGGCCAGGGCACGCCGGAGGGACATGGGAACCTCGTCGGGGTCTGGGGCGGGGCGCGGGGACCCAGTGAGGTTAGGCCGCGGTTCCGGACGGCACGAGGACCGTTCGTGAGGGTGGGGTGAACGGGGCCGGAACGGGGGCGTCCGGCCCGGCCTGTTCGGTCTGTTCAGCCTGTTCGGTCTGTTCGGTCTGTTCGGCCTGTTCGGCCTGTTTGGTCTCTTCGGTGTCTTCGGCCCGTTCGGTCTATTCGGCCTCGTGGGCGGGAGCCGGATCGTGGCGCGCGGCGTGCGCGGCCTGCGCCGCCTGCGTGGCCTTGGGGGCGTACCTGAGGACACGGAGCACATTGGCCGGATGCAGCAGCCGTCCGGGGGGCTCGATGAGGTTGGCGACCCGCAGGAACGTGGCGGCGAGACCGGGATCGACCGACGCCGCGGCGCGGTAGCGTTCGAGATACTTGTTGATCAGCTTGTCGCCCGGCGGCCGCTTGCCCTCCACCTGGGGGAATCGCAGGTCGCCGCCGGTGGCCAGGGCCCACGGGGTGTCGACGAGCTTGGCGGCGGCGCGGAAGAAGCGTCCGGGGAGCTGTGCGGTCCCCTCCGACAGCAGGCGGCGCAGCAGGACGCCCTCCATGGCCGCGACGGTCATGCCCTGTCCGTAGGCGGGGTTGAAGCTGCACAGGGCGTCACCCATGACCACGAAGCCCTCGGGGTGGTGCTTGAGCTTCTCGTAGTGCTTGCGCACCCCGGCGGGGAACCGCATCCTGGCCGGCTCGTCCAGGGGTGTCGCGGACTCGATGACAGCGGCCACCTCGGGACTGGCCAGCGATCTCGCGTACTCCAGCATGCCGGCGTCGTCCGTCGGGGGCTCCTCGCCGAACATGCCGGCCAGCAGCAGCGCGTACCGGTCGCCCTCCTCGGGCATGACGACACCCATCCGGGGCAGCGCCGGGGACGGGACGACCGAAACGCCCAGCCGCCGTCCGCCCAGGAGCTCCGGCCGCTTCGCGTAGTGGCGTGTGACGTACACCAGGTCGATGCGCACGGTGGACTCCTCGGGCTGCGGATGTCCCATGCCGCTCAGCCACACACCGGCGCGTGATCCCCGCCCGGAGGCGTCCACGACGAGGTCCGCGGACAGAACCGTCTCCTGCGCGTCGGCGCGGCGCTCGGTGACCCGGACGCCCGCGACCCGGTCCGGTCCGTCCGCCGCGAGGCCGACCACCTCGATGTCGTCCGTGATCCTCACACCGGGCAAGGCCGCCACCCGGTTCCGCAGCACGCTCTCGATCAGCGGCCGGCTGGCTCCGTAGCCCGGTATGTCGGACGGGGCCGTACGCAGCCGGAAGCCGTCCAGGAACCAGTGGTGGTCCACCTGGCCGTCCCCCAGCGCGCCGCCGGCCGCGACCAACTCGTCCTGGAAGCCCGGGAACAGCTCCTCCAGCGCCGACGCGCCACCGCCGAGCAGTCCGTGCACCTGTCTGCTCTGCGGCACTCCCCGCCGGGGGCCGGGCTCGGCGGGGAGCGTGTCCCGGTCGATGACGGTGATCCGGGCGAACGTGCTTGCCAGCGCCTGCGCGGCCACGAGCCCGGCGATGCCCGCCCCGACGACGACTGCATGCCCGTTCGAAGGAGCTGAGGCGCTCCGTAGGGTCTGATCGGTCACAGCACACACACCTTGCCTGGCGACACATCCATCGCCTTGTACGGGGACGAGCGCGGACCCGGAGGTGCCTTCGTACGCTCGCCTCGGATGATTCGGGTCCCGGCGGTCCCGCCCGCCGACGCACGGGGCGGGCGGGACCTTCCGGTTCCGGCTCTCCCGGGGAAAGGGGCCGGAACGGAGGGCGGCCCCGTGAGCGGGACGTACGGGGGCCGCCTGGCTCTACCGGCAGGGTGACGAGGACCGCTGCCGAGTGGGCGGGACCCTGACGCCGTCGCCTGGGCGTCAGGGCCTCACACCGGGAACAACGGAGCGGCGGGGCGCGGGGTTCACCGGGTTCGCCGGGTTCTCGGGGTTCTCAGGGAGTTCACGGGAGGAAGGGGGCCGCTGAAGGGCCGTATCCGGACATCGCGGCACTCTCCGCCCAGGACCACATCAGGGCGGGATCGGGCCATCCTCCGCCGGTCGCGTCGGCGTCGGCGGCGGTGGCCGCCGGGCCTGCGGGTGCGGGGGCCGCGGCTGCCGTGCGGGCGGCGTGAACGGCCTTGCGACGCTTACCGGTTCGCCCTCGGGCGACCACTGCGGAGGACATGGCGACTCCCTGTTTCGAGGGGGGGGAGGGGGTGATCGGTGGCGGGGTGGTTCTTGTTCGTCAGGCGGTGGTGGCGTTGAGGGTGACGGGGATGTTGCCGCGGGTGGCCTTGGAGTAGGGGCAGATCTGGTGGGCGGCGTGGGCGAGTTCCTGTGCGGTGGTCTGGTCGACTCCGCCGAGGACGGGGTGGAGGGTGGCGGAGAGGGAGAACTCGCCGTCGTCGCCGTGGGTGAGGGTGATCTCGGCGGTGATGGCGGTGCTGGTGAGGCGGATGTGGCGGGTGGCGGCGGCGCGGCGCAGGGCGCCGAGGAAGCAGGCGGCCCAGCCGGCGGCGAAGAGCTGTTCGGGGTTGGTGGCGCCGCCCGCGCCGCCCAGTTCCTTCGGGATGGCCAGGGTGTGCTCCAGGAGGCCGTCCTCGGAGCGGGCGGTGCCGCCGTTGCGGCCCTCGCCGGTGACGGCGACACGGGCGGTGTAGGTGACGGGTGCCATGACGGTTCTCCCTGTGTGTGCGGGTGGGTGTTCGGGGGTGGGCCTCCTTCCCTGGCGACTCGGACTCTCTCGTCACCCGTTCAGGCGGTGATGTAAGAATGGCGGATGCGTGCGTCACTAGTCAAGCGGGTGACGTAGATATGTGTCTGCCGACCGGGGGCGAACTCTCCTCCCGGGCACCTCGTAGAGTTCCGGCATGACGCATCGCAAGGGCCTCGTCCTCGACTTCGGCGGCGTGCTGACCACGCCGCTCTTTCCCGCAGCCCTCGCCTTCGAGGAGCGCGCGGGGCTGGCCCGGGGCGCTCTGATCAGCGCGCTGTACCTGGATCCCGAGGCGGCGCGGCGCACCCAGGAGCTGGAGCGCGGCACGCTCACACAGGAGGAATGGAACACCGAGGCCGGCCGGGTGCTCGGCATCCCGGGGGACAACCTCATGGGCCGGGTCTTCGCCGATCTGCGCCCCGAGACCCCGGTGCTCGCCGCCGCTGCCGCCGCGCGCCGGGCGGGCGTGAAGGTCGGCATCCTCTCCAACTCGGTGGGCCTGAGCCCCTGGAACCTCTACGAGGGCTACGACCTGGAGCGGGAGTACGACGCCGTGGTGATCTCCGGGCAGCACGGCCTGCGCAAGCCGGAACCGGAGATCTTCGCGCTGATGCTCGATCTGCTGGGCCTGCCCGCGGACGAGTGTGTGTTCGTCGACGACACGGAGGAGTATCTGCCGCCCGCCGCGGCGCTGGGCTTCGCGACCGTGCACGCGCGCGAGCCGCGGGAGACGGTGGCCCGGCTGGAGGCGCTGCTGGGTGTGCCCCTGGGGGAGGCGGGCTGACATGGTGTGAAGCGTGGCCATCCACTTGGACTTGCTGGTCCATTTTTTCCGCCGCATGCTGATGCGGGCCGGACGACCGACACCGTCACCCGACGGGTTCCGGCCGTGGACGGAGGACCATGCAGCAGCGCACACTCGGTGGTCAGGGCCTGACCACCTCGGCCATCGGCTTCGGCGCGATGGGCATTTCGGCCGCCTACGGGCCCGCCGACGAAGAGGGCGGCCTCGCGGCCATCCGGCGCTCCCGTGAACTCGGCGTCACCTTCATCGACACCGCCGAGGTGTACGGCTGGGGGGAGAACGAACGGCTCGTGGGCCGGGCGGTCGCCGGATTCCGCGACGAGGTCGTCATCGCCACCAAGTTCGGCCACACCCGTGACTTCGGCCTGGACAGCCGGCCCGAACACATCCGTACCGTCGTCGACAGCAGTCTGCGTAATCTGGGTGTCGACCACATCGACGTGCTCTACCAGCACCGTGTCGACCCCGCCGTGCCCGTGGAGGAGATGGCGGGCGCCGTGGGCGAGCTGGTCCGTGCGGGCAAGGTCCGCTTCCTGGGACTGAGCGAGGCGGGTCCCGAGACACTGCGCCGGGCGCACGGCGCGCATCCGGTGTCCGTGCTCCAGACCGAGTACTCGCTCTTCGAGCGCGACGTCGAGGCGCTCTTCCCGGTGCTCGCCGAACTCGGCATCGGGCTGGTGCCCTACTCGCCGCTGGGGCGCGGCTTCCTCAGCGCCTCGGTCAGACCGGCGGCGGAGTACGCCGAGGACGACTGGCGCCGCGGCGACCCCCGCTGGCAGCCGGGTGCCTACGAGAAGAACCTCGACGCGGTGCGCGGGCTCACCGCCTTCGCCGCGACGAAGGGGGCCACCGTCGCCCAACTGGCGCTCGCCTGGCTGCTGGCGCAGGGGGAGCACATCGTGCCGATCCCGGGCACCCGCAGCGCCGCACGCGCCGCGGAGAACGCCCGCGCCGCGGAACTCGTCCTGACACCGGACGACCTGGACGCCGTACGTGCCGTCCTGCCGTCCGGCGGCCACGGTGCCCGCTACCGGGCCGAGCACATGCCCACCTGGATCTGAGGGCCCAGATTTTTGGACTTGCAGGTCCAATCTATTCATCGCACACTAGCTGGACCACGTAGTCCAGAGAAGTAGACCGGAGAAAGAGGCATCACCATGTCCGTCGACCACGACACCTTCGTCCGCGAGTTCGTCACGGCGTTCAACACCAAGGACGCCGACCGTCTCGCGCCCTATCTGCACCCCGAGGTCGTCTTCCACAGCTACGGCGACGACGAGGTGCACGGCCGGGACGCCGTGCTCCAGGTGTGGAAGAACGTCTTCGGCGCCTTCGAGCGGGTCGAGTTCGACACCGTCCACCAGGCCGTCAACGGAGACGTCGTCATCGCCGAGCAGGTCCACGGCCTGGCTCTGCCCGGCGGCCCGCTCGCCCCGGTGATGAACATGGCCGTCTACGAGATGCGCGACGGTCTGATCGCCGCCTGGCGCGACTACAGCAACCCCGAGTACGGCCGGCGGCTCCTGAGCGGCAAGTGAGGCGGGCCGACGGGAGAAACATATAGTGGTCTCTCCGGGGCGGTCCCCGCGGACCGCCCCGGCCGCACGGCACACATGTCGCGCCGTACCGTCCACGGCACAGAGGAATCACACACATGCGCCTGGGTCTCGCCCTTCCGACCTTCGGTCCGGACGCCCACGCCGAAGGCATCGTCCGTATCAGCCGTACCGCCGAGGAGATGGGGTACGACTCCCTGTGGACCGGCGACCGGGTGCTCGCCCCGCGCTCCCCGAGCGCGCGGTACCCGAGCAAGGACGGGGTGATGCCCCGGATCTACGAGAACCACCTCGACCCGCTGGTCAGCCTGACGCTCGCCGCCGCCCACACCGGCCGGGTCCGCCTCGGCACCAGCACGCTCAACGGCCTGTGGCAGCCGCCGCTGCTGCTGGCCAGGTCGCTCACGACGCTCGACGTCGTCAGCGGCGGCCGCCTGGACGTCGGTCTCGGCCTCGGCTGGATGCCGGACGAGTACACCGGCGTGGGCGTCCCGTGGGCGGGCCGGGGCGCGCGGCTGGACGAGACGCTCGACGTGCTGCACGGATACTGGACCCAGGACGACTTCTCGCACCGGGGCCCGCTCTTCACCATCCCCGAGACCGTCGTCGGGCTCAAGCCGCTCCAGCGTCCCGGACCGCCCGTCCTGCTCGCGGCGTTCACCCCGGCCGGGCTCCGCCGGATCGGCCGGCGGCTGGACGGCTGGCTGCCCGTGGCGCTGCCGCTGCCGCACCTCACCGGTATGTGGGCCACCGTCCTGAAGGCGGCCGAGGAGGCCGGGCGGGACCCGGCGGCGCTGCGCATGGCGCTGCGCGTCAACCCCACCCTGACCGAGCACCGGACCGGCCCGGACGTCATGCCGGGCGCGGGCACCCTCGGCCAGTACGTCGACTACGCGCGCGCCGCCGCACAGGCCGGTGTGCACGAACTCTTCGTCGACTTCGGGCAGACACCCGCCACCCTCGACGAGCGCGTCGACCTGGCCGGCCGCTTCCTCGAAGGCGTGCGCGCGGGCTGAGCCGGAGGCCGTCGCAGGCACGGGTCCGGACCGGCGGCTCAGGACAGCAGCCCGTCCGGGTCCCGCAGCCGCTTCCGGTTGGCCGGGTCGCGCAGCATCTCCCGGACCACGGGCGCCGGGATCCGCACGACGACCGGGACCGGGTGGGTGAACTCCCGGACGGAGACGGCCGGGTGGCCCGGCCGGACCACGCCCTTCACCTCCGCCACCACCCGCACGTCCAGTGTGAACTGCACCAGAGCGGATTCCGCCTTCGGCTTGTGCAGCGGCATCGAACCCGAACCGGCGGCCGTGCCGTCGGCACCGCCGCCGGTGTGCCCGGCACCGGCCAGCAGCCGGTTCAGCCGGACGTCGGTGCCGTTCAGCAGACCCGCGCCGCCCGCGGCACGCGCCGTCTTCGTGTGCTCCACGGTGTGCTGGCCGTCCGCGCCGGTGGGACGGAGGGCGTCCGGGGCACTCTGCGCGACCGTCTCGAAGGTCATCTTGTCACCGGCGCCCAGCACCCGTCCGTCCCGCAGCCGCGCGTGCAGCGAGGTGTGCAGATCGTGCCCGCGCACGTCGAAGGCGGGGGCGACCGGCAGATCCGCGCCGGCCGTCGTGAGCAGCGGCAGGACGGAGGTGAGCCACTCCGTGGACACCGCCTCGTGCTGCGTGTACGCCGCGGCCTCGCCCGTCCTCGTGAAGTGCTCGCCGCCGTGGGCGTCCCGCGCGGCGTCCGCGATCACCTGACGTATCTCCGGCGCGCCGCGGAAGCCGTTGACCTGTGCCTCCATCGGCAGGGTCACACCGCGGCGGTGCCAGGACTCCAGGGCGGCCGGGTCGGCGTCCTGCGGCCGCAGGCGCGCCTGCCCGGTCTGCTCCAGGGGCACCGCGCGTAGCCGGGCCAGCGCCTGGAGGTCCTTCGCCGGGATGCGGTGCACCAGGGACTGCGGGCCGAGGGTGACGGAGCCCACCGGGCCCTCGGGTCCCCGCACTTCGAGCGTCGCCTCGAACGGCACCCGCATCCGGACCGAGCGGCCCGCCGCCTCGGCCACCGTCTTCACCCCGAGCTGTCCGCGCGCGACACTCGCGGACCGCACCGTGTCCGCGGAGCCCGCGCCGAGCCCCACCGCGGCGGCGGCGTTGCGCAACCGGGGCACGCTGTCCCCCGGTTTGCCCGCCCCCGACAGCAGCGCCTCGACGGTGGTGGAGTCGACCGTGTCGCGGGCGGCCGTGCGCTGTGCGGTGGCGGAGGTGATGTACTCCATGTCGCGTCCGTCGTCGGCGTCGGCCTCGTAGACACCCGGACCTGTCCGGCGGACCTGGAACACCGCCCAGTAGGGGGACTTGCGGTCCCGGAACAGCTCGACGGCCGTACCGCCGTCCATCGCGGACGACAGCAGCCCTGCGGCTCCGTCCCGGTCCAGTACCCGCAGCAGCCGCTGGACGTTGTCGTGCGGGTCCGCCAACTGTCGCCGGGGAAGCAGGGTTTCGGCGAGGTTCTGGTCACGGCGGCCCAGGTCCGCGCGCAGCCGCTCGAGCAGGGGGACGAAGTCGGGCAGATCCTCGATCATGCCCAGCCCGAGGGGCAGTTCGCGGGCCAGCTCGGGCATCGGGGGTTCTGTCTGTGCTTGTGCTGGTGGCTGGGGTGCAGGGCGTTCCGGGCCATCCGGGGAGGCGGACGGTCCCGCGGTCGGCGGGGCGGACGGCTCGGGCGGCGCCCCCGGCGGACGCAGCCCCGCCGCCCGCAGCTGCTCGGTGGTCAGCCACACGGCGGCGGCGCCCGGCAGTGTCAGCTCTCCCGTGGCGACGTGCGGGCCGCCCAGCCCGGCCTCCGCCTCGGCCACCATGCGCACCAGCAGATCACACCGGACGAGGTGGAGCGGACGGCTGCGCGGTGTGTGGGCGTTGCGCTCCACCGTGCCGCCGAGTGTGGTGGCGGTCGCGGTGCCCCGGCTGCGCCCGCGCGCCACCGACAGACCCGTGCCCAGCCGCCACCCGGCCGGGTTGTACGCGCCTGACAGACTGCCCTGCACGGCCGTGCTCACGCCGTGGCCCTCCTGCCCGGTGGCCTGGTGGCCGCCGAGGTGCAGCGTCTCGGTCCCGGCTCCCGTGCCCTCCGCCACGACTTCCGGGTTGGCGAGGGTCATCCGTGTGCCGACGGCGCCGCGCAGCCCGGCGAGCCGGCGCGGATGACGCAGATCGCGCACCACCCAGCCCGAGGAGACCGCCTGGCGCAGCCCCGCCGTGAGGGAACGCGTGCTCAGGCCCTCCTCGACCGCCAGCCGCGGCGCCAGGCCCTCGGCCTCCAGCGCGCGGTCCGTCCGTCCAGGCCGGTCACCCCCGGCCGCCCGAGCCAGCAGGTCGAAGGCGAGTTCCCGGATCTGTCGGCCGTCGCCGACCGTCTCCACCAGAGTCCAGTCCCGGACGGTCCGGACGGCCGGGCCGGTCCCTTCCGGCTCCGGCGCCAGGCCAGACAGATCCCCGATGCCGCGCGCGGCGAACTCCCGGGTCCCGGTCCTGGCCCCGGAGCCGGTGGCCGGGAGCCGTGCGGCCAGCCGGTCCATCGCGGCCCCGTCCACGGTCAGCGCCCTCGGGGTGAGCAGCCGCACCCGCTGCTCGCCCAGGAACAACTGCGGGGTGTGCGCGGAGGACGCGATGTGTTCGGCGACCGGTGTGTGCCGACCGGGGGCGCCGGGGGTGAGGGCGCGCTTGGCGGTCCGCTCCCGCGTGGTCATCGTGACCTCCACGTGCAGGCGTAGGGCACCCCCGAAGACGGCGGCGGTCTCGTCGCCGTTGGTCAGCACGTCGGACCGGGTGACCGGGCCGCCCTGGCTGCGCCGGGCACTGTGCCGGACGCGCTCGCCGCGCACGGACGCCGACAGCGCGCCGGGCAGCAGCCGGAACTGACCGAGCGCCAGCGCACCGAACGAGCGCGCGCCCGAACGCCCGCTCTGCACCGAGCCCGCGACACCCGAGTGACTGCGCACCAGCCAGTCCTTGGTCTCGCCCAGGTATCCGGTCTCCCGCAGGGTGCCCGTCACCCGGATCTGCACATCCTGCTTGTGCCAGCGGCTCTTGTGGCGCAACCGGACGTTGATGCCGGAGGACAGCAACTGGTCCTTGTGGGAGCGCAGATGAGTCTCGGACAGCAGAGTGACCAGTTCCCGGTAGTTGCGCCGCCGCTCCTGCGCGTCCTCGGCGCTCACCTTCCTGCCCCGTGCACCCGCCTGCGCGCCGGACGTGCCGAACTCCGGGAGCCAGCCCGCCAGCCGGGGATCAGCGGCGAACAGCCGCTCGATGCCGGACAGCAGGGGCCGGGTGTCCAGCTGGCTGATCGCCACGCTCGCGCCCGCCGGACCGAACGGCAGATGGCGCCGGGTGTCGTCGAGACCGGGTGCGCTGACGGCGGGGCCCGGCTCCACTCCGGCGGGAAGGGCGAGGCCGAGCGAGTGGGCCTCGTCGGCCCGCAGTCCCAGCCACAGGTCCATGGTGTGCTCCGCGCTCCGCGCCCCCGGGCCGGTCTTCGCGGCGGGCGGCAGCGGACCGGTCCCCTCGACGCTGAACCGCACCCGGGCCAGGTACAGCGCCTTGTCACCGCGCACCTCGGCGCCCTGGCGGCTCGACACCGTCCGCTCGCTCACGGTGTAGCGGGAGGTCCGCGCCGAGACGGTCGGCATCACCGTCGCCCGTACCGCGGCCGTGCCGCCGAGCACCCCGAAGCCCGCCGCCGGACCCGCCCCGAACATCGCGGCCCGCCCCTTGCCCGCCGTCCCGGTGACGGCGTGCTGGGACTGCTGGTGGGTACGCAACTGGGTCCTGCCGACCGACCAGGCGGGGGCCAGGCCGGTCAGCTCGGCACGCATCCGGTAGGTGCCCGCGACGCTCCCGTCCTTCGAGGCCAGGTCCTCGCCCACCACCCAGCCGTTCAGCAGCCGGGGCAGGTCCTCCAGCAGGGTGGCCGCGGACATGGCCTCGTGCAGCCGGTCCCGCCCCGGCGCGCCAGGCACGGTCAGCGCTGGGTGCAGCACGGACCGTACGGTGTCGAACAGTTCGCGCCCTCCCGGACGCGAGGCCGCCGGGTCGTCCAGGGCGAACGGTGCGAGCGAATCGGCGAGCCGCAGTCGGTTCGCCGACGGCCCGGAGAGCGGGCGCAGCCCTGCCGGCACCTCGTTCGTGACGGGCACCAGGTGCTCGGTCGGCACCCGCATCACCAGGGTGCCGTCGCCGCCGAACGTCCGGGCCTGCTCGCCCTGCCGCCCGATCCGCACGATGTACCGCACCTGGCGCGGGACCTCGACCGACCCCTTGTCGCTGCGCAGCACCCGCGGTTCGGAGACCGTCCGCTGTGCCCGGAGCTCCGCCGTCGTCTGGAACGGCTGTACGTTCGCCGTCACGGCCCCGCCGAGCCAGACACCTGGCACCACCGGCGCAAGGCCGAACGCCGTGAGACCGCCGCCTACGCCCGACGAGTCGCCCGCGCTGTGGCTCACCGCCGCAGAGGTGGTGTGCTGGACGTCGATCTTCGTGCTCGCGCCCTGGTCCAGCCGCGCCGTCTGGTCCTGCTGCCGGGCGTCCCCGGCCGCCGGGGTGCCGTCCTGCTCGGGCGGTTCCTCAGCAAGTTCCCTCCCCTTGCCCTTGCCCGTCGTGGCCGCCTCGCGCCTGGCCCAGAACGCGGCGATCTCCCGTTCCTGCCGCGCCGCTACGGCCTGTGCCTTCGCGGCCTCCGGGGAGGCGAAGGACTCGGGCAGGTCCCCGCGGCCCCGCGCGATCGACACGGTGACCTCGTACCAGTCGCCGCCCTCGTGTCCCGCGACGGTGAAGGAACGCCCCTCGCCGTAGAAGGTCTCCGGGCGACCCGCCAGATCAGCGACGATCTCGGCGACCGTCCCGTCGGAACGGCCGGTCGTCGTGCTCAGGGCGGTGGACACGAATTCGTGTCCGGTGAGGTTGTACGCAGTGGAGAGGCCGGGAGCGCGCAACTCCCGCAGATACGGGGGCAGTCCGAGAGGGGTGTGCCGCGCGGAGACGGCCGCCGGGTGCCGCTCCGGCTGCCCGGGGCGTGGGCGCGGCTCGTGCGGTGCCGGGCCGTCGGGGCGTACGGTCCTGACGGCTGCGTGGTCTTCTCCCGCGCCCACGTCTGTGTCCGGGGGTGTTCTGTGCGGGCCGGTGCCGGTGCCGGTGCTGGTGGCGGAAGCCTCGGGTGCGGTCTCGTCCGTCTCGTGGAGGGTGGGCAGGCGGTGCGCCAGGGTGTTCCGTACGGCCGCCGTGACCGGCTCCGCGCCGCGCAGGGCGGCCTCCACACGGGCACGCAGACTCGTCGGCTCCTCCGCACCTGGTGGGGGCGCCTGGACGGACGGTCCTGGACGGGCGGAAGGCCCCGGTCCGGATCGCCCGGCGGCGGCTTCCGCCGCACGGCCCGGAACGAATACGGATACGGATCCGTCACCGGACACGGTGGGCAGCCGCCCGGGGAGGAGGCGCCCGGGACCCGGGTGGCCGGGATGCGGACGGCCGGGTTCGGGTGCGAGCGCGGCCGGTCCGGTCCGCGCGCCGCCCGCCACGGGCTCCCCGGCGCCGGGCGGCGTACCCGCGCCGACCGTGGCGGCCGGGTGCACGTCGGGGTTGAGCGGCGGGTTCGGTTCAAGGGGCGCGGCCAGCGGGACACCGGCACCGGGCCGTGGCGCCACGCCCATGACGGACGGCGGATCCAGCAGGGCGACCGCCGCGGCCGCCGTTCCCGGGACCGGAGCGCGCCCGGCCACAGCGGCACCGCCCGCCGAGACGGTGGAGCCGGCCGAGAGGAGGGGCCGGGTCGGCGCGGCGGTCCCGTCAGCCTCCGTTGCCGCCGGGCCGATCCCGTTGACGTGCCCGGGTGCAGGTGCGTGCCGGACGGAGCCGAACAGCTTCCCCAGATCGTGGGCCGCGCCCTTCATCCAGTGGGCGACCGGGGCGGCCACCTGGTGCCCGGCGGTACTCACGAGGAGTCCTGCCGCGCCCGCGGCCGTGGTGAACCCCGACGTGCTGAACTTGCCGGTCAGCCAGACGTTGAACACGCCCTCGGAGAGGTTCTGGTGCGCCGCGTTCAGCGGCGTCTCGAACAGGAGCAACAGCACGCGGGTGGCTGCCGCGCCGGGCAGAGCCCGCGCCACGCCCTCCGACAACTGGGTCCGCAGCGGGGCGAACCCCGCGGGCAGCGGGCGTACCGCTTCGCCCAGCGCCTCGGCCAGGGCTGAACGACCGCTGCGGGAGGGCCGGCCGGCGTGGGCGAGGAAGGCGTCTGCCCAGGCGCCTCCCGCGCCCCGTGCCGCCGCCGGTCCGATGTGCTCGGCGAAGGCCTTGCCGAAGAGGGACTCCGTCCGGAGCCGGAAGAGGTCGCGGGCCGCGCTGTCGACCACGCCGGAACGGAGGGAGAGCGCCATCGGCGCCGCCGCGGCGGCCAGCTTCCCGGCGAACCACCCGTCGAGCGCGGAGGCCCAGGGGGCGAGCAGGGCGTCGCCGGCTGCGCGCGTGGCGCCCCCGTCCGCCGTACGGACCGGGGGCACGGGGGTGGGACGGTGCAGTCCGGCCTGGACCGCCTTCTCCAGCGCCTTGGCCGCGGCGGGGACCGAGATCTTCGTCAGCACCTTGGAGATGCCCGCCGTCGCGAAGGGCAGCGCGGTGCCGATCGCGCCCTGGATGGCGCCGAACACCACCGACTGGCGGTGGTAGGCGGCGCCCTGCATGGTGTGCTTGCCCTGGGTGGCGAGGGCCCACCGGGTCAGTCCGTCCAGCGCGGTGGAGAGGGCGACGTTGACACCCACCATGACCACGGCCTCCAGCGCCAGCCGCCGCAGCTCCTTGAGCAGCAGCACCTTGAAGGTCGCCCGCAGGGCCGCCTGTTCGGTGAGCGCCTCGACCGGGTTGAAGATCATCAGCACCAGCGTGACCGCCCACTCGGCCAGGAAGAGGACCACCTGCCCGGCGATGTTGATGAGTGTGTAGGCCAGCTGGTAAGCGAACTCGGCACCCGCGTCGGCGAGTTGCGCCGCAGTCTCCTTCAGCGCCTGGATGTGGTCCGCGCCGTCGCCGGAGGCGAGCGTCGACATGGCCCGCACGTACTCCTGCGGCATGTCCCCGCTCGCTCCGGCCGCGGTCCCGGCCGTCACATCGGCCAGGGCGCGCTGGAGACCGTCGAGGAATTGCACCAGTTCCAGGTGCGGGACCACCACCTCCCGGTACATGCGCTCCGGCGAACCCAGCGGCACGGACGTGCCCGTCAGAGCGATCACGACCGGGTTGTACCAGGGTTCCTCGGCCACCGGGCGTCTCCCGCCTTCCGTCCCGGCGGACGAGTCTGCGCGGGACGGATGAGCGGCCGGTGACGCTTCGACACCGGTCGGGAGCCGATTCCGGAAACTATGTGTCGGACAGTGTGCGGGGAATGTTCGCCCGCAGACATGTTTGAACAGCGGAGAGTGCGGTCACTTCAGCCCGAGGGCCCGGGGTCTGCTGCACGATGCTGTTGCCCGCCCGGTCGCGGGCCGCGGTGCGCAGGCCGGTGAACCGGGCGGTGCGTGGGTCGAGCTGGACCAGGCGCAGTTGGGCCATGGCGTCCCATGGAAACACCTGTCGCGGAACGCCCCGAGGAACATGCACTGGGTGCGGGCATGCGCAGAAGACCGCCGTACTAAGGTGTGACCGCGAAACACCCCCCATGTGTGCAGGAGGCGTAGGTCGGTCATGGCGCAGCAGGACACCGATCAGCAGCAGACGGGCGTGCTCCCCATCGACGACGAGGGCTATGTCGTGGACACGGAGGACTGCGAGGCGCGTGAGGCGGCCTGGCGTGAGCGGGGCACCTCGCGGCCGATCACGGTCGTCGGCAATCCGGTGCTGCACAAGGAGTGCGCGGACGTCACCGACTTCGGCCCGGAACTGGAGCAGCTGGTCGCGGACATGTTCGCCAGCCAGCGCACCGCGTCGGGTGTGGGCCTGGCCGCCAACCAGATCGGCGTCGCTCTGAAGGTCTTCGTCTACGACTGCCCCGAGGTGAAGGGCGGCCCCCGGCACGTGGGTGTGGTCTGCAACCCGCGGCTGGTCGAGCGGCCCGCGGCCGAGCGCAGGCTGGCCGAGGGCAAGGAGGGCTGCCTGTCCGTGCCGACGGCCTTCGCCGAACTCGCCCGCCCCGACTACGCCGAGGTCACCGGGCAGGACGTGCGCGGCAACCCGGTCCGGGTGCGCGGCCGGGACTTCTTCGCCCGCTGCCTCCAGCACGAGACCGACCACCTCTACGGCCGTCTCTACCTCGACCGGCTCTCCGCCCGGGACCGCAAGGACGCGCTGCGGCAGATGGCCGAGGGCGAGCCGCGCTACCCGGTGGCCGAGCACGGCTGACCGGACCGGCGCCTTGAGCACCCGGACGGCTTCCCGCCAGGGTGCTCAGGGGGCCGCGTGTGGTCAGGGCGCCGACGGCTGGGGCTGCCGGGCTCCCGTGCCGTGGAGGAAGGTGTCCACGACGACGTCGGCGGCCTGGGCCGCGCTGAGGTGGGGCAGTTGCCCGGCCACGAGGTGCATCAGCTGCGGCAGGAGGACGCTCGCCCAGCCTTCGGGCTGGTCGGGGCGGAGGAGTCCTTCGTCGGTGGCGCGGCGCAGGAAGGTGTCGACTTCCTGGACGGAGCGGTCGCGGCGGGTGCGTACGGCGTCGTCGGTG
>NZ_JBSFSI010000030.1:0-85088 GCF_053589675.1 Streptomyces sp. NPDC003284 | reverse complement strand
TGGAGGGCGAGGCGGTACGCCTTGTTGCCGTCGGCGTCCACGGAGACGCCGCGCGCGGTCTGCTCCGCAGACACGCCGCGCCGCCGCTACGCGGCGGACACATCGCCACGCTCCGCGCGGCGAGCCGGCGACTCCGTCACCGGCTTGGGCCAACTCCGTTGACCCAAGCCCGAATTGCTCCGCAATCCGGGCTGCAGAAATTCGCTCCGCGAATTCCTGTGGCTCGCTACAAAGCCAGCCGGCCTCTCCTCCGGCTTCCTTTACAAAAATCTGAAACTAAGTCAATCCTTACTGGAACTAACGGTGTTGTCCGGCCAGGCTTTCCGAACTCATGCCCCTCCCGCCTACCACCGGCCAAACCTGACCATGAGACAGCCCGCCCCACTGCTCGGTGTCTCACCGGCGACCGTGTCTCCAGTAATCCAAAGATGCGGCCCAGTGCTGGTGCTCGAATCGGCCCGCTTGTCCCAAGATGTGGGCACCGACTGCGGATCGTCGACGCCACCCTCATCCCGGTCCACAACCGCAAGGTCGGCGCCTCGCCCCGGAGCTACCGGTTCTCAGTCGAAGTAGGGCCTCTCCAACTTCCCCTCCGCGTCGGTCAGTCGGAGTGACAGACAGACGAAGCCCGTGATCGGCACCACCACCTACCGCTAATCATCGAGGCCGCCGTCTTCTTCGCCGCGCCAGCCTGAGGGACGCCCGGGATTCAGAACAGGGTCGGAGGAGGGTCCGGCAGCGGTCTTGGGTTAGCCCGGCACTCGTTCTCGATCCAACGGCAGATGAGGTCGACAACGTACTCACGCTCGCGTTCGCTGAGCTCGTGTCCCTTGGGGATCCCGTGGTTGATGTGCAGACAGGTGCGGCAGCAGGTCGCCGTGGCGTGTTGCGCTCGGAAGACGGGATGGCCTCCCCAGGGGGTCTGCCTGCCGTCCTTCGCCGGGTGGGCCGGGGCGAGGCGCGTGTCGATGAGCTCCCGAGCGTGCCGCCGGACGGCGTTCATGCCGCGGGAGGCGACGTATTCGCGCTCGGGCGGGCGAAGGTGGAACTTGGTGCGGAAGGGGATCCGGGCGATCCGCGCCAGTGAGGCATCCAACCGGCCCTGCCGGTCTTGCTCCATGGCTCCGTTCGTCTCCTCACCATCTTGCAGGCACGATCGGGGAGGTCATGTCTCCAGGTCAGGGATGATCCGGGCAGTCGGTCCGGCCGTGACTGCGGCTTCCCTGTACTCGCCGGGGGTCATGCCAGCCACCGCGCGGAAGGCGCGGTGGAACTGCACCGCGCTGGAGAAACCCGTCTCCGACGCGATCGTGGAGATCTGTTTGCCCGGCTGCGTCCGCAGCATCAGCCGGGCGCGCTCCAGCCGCAGGGAGCGCAGGCGCGTCATGGCGGACTCGCCCGTGCCCTCGAAGAGGCGGAACAGGGTGCGGCGGGAGACGTGCAGGCCCTCGGCGATGCTCTCGGCGTCCAGATCTGGGTCCGACAGATGTGCGCGCATGTGGGCCAGCGCCTCGTCACGGCGCAGCGACTCGGGCATCCGGCACTGACCGGGGGCGAGCAGGCCGATGAGCGATGTTCCCAGTTCGGTCGCCTGGGGCTCGAGGTGGTGCGCGCCGAGACGGTCTTCGTCCTGGTGTTGTGCGAGGTTCACGAAGAACGCCGCCACCGCGCCTGTCGCTCCGGTGCAATCGAACGTCCTGGCGAGCAGGTCGTTGCTGCGGCTCACGCCGGCCAGCGAGTACGTCTTGTCGGCGGGCAGTTCGAGAACGACCTGCTCGTAGTACTCCTTCGCGGACAGGGAGAAGGGTGTGGCGCTGTCGTAGATCACCAGCGAACCGGGGGTCGCGAGCGTCCGACGTTCCGCCTGTTCGACGAGCAAGCTCCCGCTCAGCTGGAACACGAGGTACAGGTAGTCCTCGTTCTCCCGACCGCGCGCGATGTCGGTGGCCGAGCGCCGGACCTGCTCGGGTCGGGCTCGCTTGGTGGACAGGCGGAAATCCGCGTACTGGCCCAGTAGGATCTCGCCGTCGAATGCGCTGCCGACCGGGTCCGTCCTGACTGATACGTAGGCTTCGCGCCTGGCCTGACGCCAGTAGTCGACCTCGTCGCCCTGCGGGGCGCGACGGGTGGAGAAGGACGTCAGGCGCGGCAGCGCCGAGCCCTTCTGCCCCATGGCCATGCCCTCCTTTTGGCTGCTCCGCGCCGCTCTTCCTGAGGCTCACGGCGTTCCCGTCCCAGCGTACGCCGCCGGGCTCTTCCAAGCGTTTCGGCGGACGATGTGCCGGAAGGCAGGGGGGCGGCCCGCAGTTTCCCCCAGCGGGGACTGCGGGCCGGGAGGGGCGGGCCTCAGGCGGGGATGAGGCCGTGGGGGTCGATGATGAACTTGTCGGACACTCCCGTGTCGAAGGTCGCGTAGGCGTCGGGGGCGTCGTCGAGACTGATCACCTTTGTGTTGAGCATGTCGCTCAGGTAGGGCATACGGTCCCAGAGGATCGCCATCATCAGCTCGCGGTTGTAGTGCATGATCGGCGCCTGTCCGGCGGAGATCCGTGGCGACTTGATCCATGCCTTGCCGAAGTCGATCGGGAACGTGCCCTCTTGCTCGGCCTTCGACTTCGCGAGTGGGTCGGGGCCGTAGACGCCGATGACTCCGGTGGCTCCGCCCGCGCGGGTGGCGTCGATCACCTGGTTGATGGCGTAGGCCGGGTTCATGTCCTCGGTCTCGCGGCCGATGCCGTGTGCCTCGGAGCCGACGTAGTCGACTGCGCAGTCGACCATGGGTTCGCCCAGGATGGCCTCGATCTGGTCGGTGAGCGCCGCGTCCTGGCTCAGGTCGATCGTCTCGCAGCCGTTCTGCTTCATCAGGTCCAGGCGGTCCTGGTGGTAGTCGCCGACGATGATGCAGGACGCCCCGAGGAGGCGTGCCGCCGCTGCCCCGCAGCGGCCGACCGGGCCGGCGCCGGCGATGTACACGGTCGAGCCCGGCTTGGCTCCGGCCTCCATGAGCCCGTGGAACGCGGTGGGCAGGATGTCCGAGAGCAGCGCGAGGTCGCGGATCTTCGCCATGGCCTGGTCCCTGTCCGGGAAGCGCAGGAGCTGGAAGTCGGCGTACGGGACGAACAGGTACTCGGCCTGGCCGCCGGTCCAGTCGCCCAGGTTGAAGCCGTAAGCCCCGCAGGCCACGGCGGAGTTCGTGGTCTCGCAGACGTCGGTCCGGCGCGCCCGGCAGTTGCGGCATCGGCCGCAGGCGACGTTGAACGGGACGGAGACGAGGTCGCCCTCGCTGAGGAACTCGACGTCGGGGCCGACCTCGATGACCTCGCCGGTCATCTCGTGCCCCATCACCATGCCTTCGGGTACCGGGAAGGACCCGCGCCAGATGTGCAGGTCACTTCCGCAGATGTTGGTGGCGAGGATCCTGAGGACGACTCCGTGGGGGGCCTTCTTCCCGTTGGGCATCTGAAGCTTCGGGAAGTCGAGAGAGTCGACGCGCATGTCTTGCGGGTTGTGGAAGACGACGGCGCGGTTGCTGCTTGCCATGACGATCTCCTCTTGCTGGTGGGGGGACGCCCCCGGGAGCACCAGCGGTCGGGGGCGAGCGCGGGAGTGCCAGCGGTGATTCCGGTGGCTTCTCGGCCTCGGCTCTCCCAACGTATGGCTCCCGTCCAACGTACGCACGCGGGAGTCGCTCCTTCTAGGCCCTGCGTGCCAGCGCACTGACGCTGCGTGCCATGCTCCCCGGCCCAGCGCATCGCCTCCGTCTGCGCAGGTCCGCGCGTTGTTAGTTTGGAGGTATGACTGACGCAGCAGCGGCCGTTTCCCAGGAGTCCTCGTCCGTCCAGGCCGATGTCCGGGTGAGGGGTGCTCGCGAGCACAATCTCAAGGACGTGGATCTGACGGTTCCGCGCGATGCGACGGTGGTCTTCACCGGCGTCTCGGGGTCGGGCAAGTCCTCCCTCGCCTTCGGTACTCTCTACGCGGAGTCGCAGCGGCGCTACCTGGAGTCGGTGGCCCCGTATGCCAGGCGGCTGATCGACCAGGCCGGTGTGCCCGACGTCGACTCGATCACCGGGATGCCTCCGGCCGTCGCCCTGCAACAGCAGCGTGGAGGGCGTAGCGCCCGCTCGTCGGTGGGCAGCATCACCACGCTCTCGTCCTTGGTGCGCATGCTCTACTCGCGGGTCGGCGACTATCCGGACGATCAGCCGATGCTCTACGCCGAGGACTTCTCCGCCAACACTGTCCAGGGAGCCTGCCCGCGGTGCCATGGCATCGGCCGCGTGTATGAGGTGACCGAGCAGAAGATGGTGCCGGACCCCTCTCTCACGATTCGCCAGCGTGCGATCGCCTCATGGCCGACGGCCTGGCACGGTCACCAGCTGCGCGACGTCCTCGTCGCACTCGGTTACGACGTCGACGTGCCTTGGAAGGATCTGCCGAAGAAGGATCGTGACTGGATCCTCTACACGGACGAGACCCCTTCCGTTCCCGTGCATTCCAGGCTCACGCTCTCCGAGGCGCGCGCAGCGATCGAGGCGGGTGTCGAGCCGAGCTATCAGGGTGCATTCGTCGGGGCGCGCCGCTACGTGCTCGACACCTTCGCCAATACCAAGAGCGCCTCGATGAAGCGTCGTGTCGCCCGGTTCCTCGACGCGGCGCCGTGCCCGTCCTGCCACGGCAAGCGGCTGAGGCCCGAAGCCCTGACCGTGACCTTCGAGGGGCTCGACATCGCCGAGTTCTCGGGCCTGCCGCTGCGGGAGCTCGCCTCGCTGCTGGACGGGGTCGTCGCGGATGCCTCGCAGCGGCCGGATACCGCCGTCGGCGGTACAGAGACTCCCGGTGAGGGCCTCGATGCCGACGTGCGCCGTCAGGCCGTTCAGCGGCGCGTCGCGGCCGGCGGGTCCGCTCATGCGGCCGCGCCCGATGTACGCCGCACCCCGAACCGGTCGGTCGAGAAGCTGGCCACGGCGGTGCGCCTGGGCACGGAGCTGATCGACCGGCTGCGCCCCATCATCGACCTGGGGCTGGGCTACCTCTCCCTGGACCGCACCACGCCCACGCTCTCGGGGGGCGAACTACAGCGCTTGCGGCTGGCCACCCAGCTGACCTCGGAGCTCTTCGGGGTCGTATACGTGCTCGACGAGCCCTCGGCGGGGCTGCACCCGCAGGACGTGACCGCGCTGCTCGGGATCCTCGACGGGCTCAAGCGCCGGGGTAACAGCCTGTTCGTCGTCGAGCACTCCGTCGACGTGATGCGGCACGCCGACTGGCTGGTCGACATCGGCCCTGGGGCGGGTGAGCGCGGCGGCCGGATCATCTACAGCGGGCCGACCGACGGCCTCGCCGATGTCGGAGAGTCGGTGACCCGCGGGTACCTCTTCGGCGGCAGCGGCCTCGCTCCGCACTCGCCTCGTCGGGCGAGCGGATGGATCGAGCTGAGCGACGTCACCCTCAACAATCTGCGGGGTGTGTCCGTGTCGATCCCCATGGGTGTCCTCACCGCTGTGACCGGCGTATCCGGTTCGGGCAAGTCGAGCCTGGTCAGCCAGGCGCTGCCCGCGCTGCTCACCGAGCGTCTGGGGCGCGCCGTGCCCGTCGACGAGGCTCCCGAGGACGACGAGCTGCTCCTGGACGATTCCCCCGGCAGGCTGGAGGGTGTGCTCGACGGGGACGTGACCGGTGTGCGCCGCGTGGTCAGTATCGACCAGAGGCCCATCGGCCGCACGCCCCGTTCGAACGTCGCCACCTATACGGGCTTGTTCGACCATGTACGCAGCCGTTTCGCGCAGACGCCCGAAGCGCGCTCCCGTGGTTACAAACCCGGCCGGTTCTCCTTCAACGTCTCCAGCGGCCGCTGCCCGACCTGTGAGGGCGAGGGTTCGGTGATGGTCGAGCTTCTCTTCCTTCCCTCGGTCTACACCGAGTGTCCGGACTGTCATGGCACCCGCTACAAAGCGAGCACCCTGGAGATCACCTGGCACGACCGGAACATCGCCCAGATTCTCGCGATGAGTGTCGAGGAGGCCCATGCGTTCTTCACCGGCGAGGAAGAGATCATGCGGTCCTTGTCCGCGCTGATCGACGTGGGGCTCGGCTATCTGCGGCTGGGGCAGCCCGCCACCGAGCTCTCCGGCGGGGAGGCCCAGCGCGTCAAGCTCGCCAGTGAGTTGCAGCGTGCTCAGCGCGGAGACACCTTCTATGTGCTCGACGAGCCGACCTCGGGGCTGCACTGCGCGGACGCCGACCGTCTCGTCGCCCATCTACAGGCCCTCGTCGAAGCGGGCAACACCGTCGTGATGGTGGAGCTGGACATGCGTGTCGTCGCCGCGGCCGACCATGTCATCGATCTCGGGCCCGGTGCGGGGGCGGACGGCGGCACCGTCGTCGCCAGCGGCACCCCGGCGCAGGTCGCCGAAGGCGGCGTCGGGGCGTCGGCGAAGTACCTCACCGTCGCGCTCGACGAGTCCGCTGCGCTGGAGCGTTCCGTATGACGGACCGGGCCGGGTCGGAGGCCGGGTGGTCAGGGCCCGGGTGTCGGCTGTTTCGCCGGGCATCCTCACCAACGTTTCTCACGGGCCGTCATGAAGTGCCGGGACCGGTACCGCGGGGTTTTCCGATGACCGGGGTGGGCTATGAGCGCAGACCGGCTTCTGCGGCGAGGGTTGCGGCGGCGGCCCGTGAGGTGACGCCGAGTTTGCGGTAGATCTGGCTGGTATGGAACTTGACGGTGTTCTCGCTGACACCCAGTTGTGTGGCGATCTGCCGGTTGCGCCGTCCGGCCGTGAGCAGTCGGAGCACCTCGACCTCGCGGGGGCCCAGACCCCACGATTCAATGGGTTGTTCGGAGGTGTCCGGGCGGTCGAGCGGTAGTCGTACCTCCAGGCGGGATCCCCAGTTGTCCACGGATTCCAGGTCGAGGCGGCCGCCGAGCGCAGTGGCCCGTGCGGCGAGCTGGCGCAGCGCGGGGAGGCCGTCGTCCATGCGGCCGGGGCCGTCGTCGCGCACGGAGACGAGCAGGTTTGTTCCGTCGCAGTTCCATTGGACCCTGATGCGGGTCACCTCTTCCTGCTCACGCATCAGGAGTACGACGCTGCGCACGATGGCTCGCGCGGCGTGTGCCACCTCGCCGGGCAGCGCTCGGCCGTCGACGGGCGGCTCGATGAACTGGACCTGGAGCGCCGCGTAGCGGCTCAGCGGGCGCAGGTCGCTCTTGAGGCGTCCGAAGGCGCGGGACACCGGTTCCTCGGCGATGGAGGCCACCAGGTCCGCTCCGCTCCGTGCCCGGATCAGGGCATCGGCGGCGAGGTCGATCGCCTGGGCGCGGGCCCTGGTGTCGTCGAGGTCCCTGCTGCGCAGTGTGGCCAGCAGGGCTTCCAGGTCGGTGACGTGCCGATCCGTCAATTCAGCGGTGACTCTCAGTCTTTCGCTGGATGCTGCACGCGATTCTTGGAGGTAGTCAGGGGCGGCCTCGGACACTTGACGCGCGATGCAGGCGGCAGCCACATCCCACACAGCCCGAGTGCAGGCCATGGGGGCCTCCCCCTCAGGCGCTTGCGGGTCGCAGAGTACGAGAATGCCCCCGGTGTCGGATCCCAGTACCGCCACGCGCCGGGGGGAGCCACCGATGTCCGCCTGACCCGTCCAGTAGTCGCCGGCGGCCCGGTCGCGCAGGGCCGTCAGCTCGGAGATGGTCACGTCTTTCGTGATGGTCGGGTCCCCGGCCTTCTTGCGCGGGCGTCCAGTGCAGTCCTCGGTGAAGATCACCAGCGCAGCGTGCGGCCATACGTCTTTCAGGGCCGCGTGGAGCTGGTCCGCCACCTCCCGCAGTGACGCTGCCGCCACCCTTTTCATCCGGGCCGCTAGGTCGGCGCTGCTGTGCGGGAAGGAAATCTCCACCATGGCCCCACTGTAAAACGGCACCTACCTGAACGGGTAGGCAGAACGCCACATTGGTTGAATGACACCTACCCGTTTGACGAGCAAGATGGCTGCATGAACGCATTCGCCTCGGCAGCCGCCCCGCCGGTGCAGCTGCCGTGGGAGCGGTGGCGGCCATCACCTCCGCACCGCACTCGGCCTCGGCGTCCCTGACGCCGACAGTCCTGGTCATCCCCGCCGCCGCGGAGCCGAACCGATCAATCGACCATCTGAGCGCTGAAGCCGCCCTGCGGCCGGTCAGATCGCGCCCTGATCGACTGAGTCCGACGCGGCTCGCACCACAGAACCCCTCTCCCGACAACAGCAAGGTGGACAGCGTGTCCCAGCAAGTACAAGCAGTGATCGCACCCGGTGAGAACGAGCCCGTCCGAGTGGAGGCGATCATCGTGCCGGACCCCGGCCCCGGCGAGGCCGTGGTGAGGATCCAGGCGTGCGGGGTGTGTCACACGGACCTGCACTACAAGCAGGGCGGGATCTCCGACGCCTACCCCTTCCTGCTCGGGCACGAGGCCGCCGGGGTGGTGGAGTCGGTCGGCGACGGCGTCACCGACGTGGCCCCCGGTGACTTCGTGATCCTCAACTGGCGTGCGGTGTGCGGCCAGTGCCGGGCCTGTCTGCGTGGGCGCCCCTGGTACTGCTTCGACACCCACAACGCGCGGCAGCGGATGACCCTCGCCTCCACCGGCCAGGAGCTGACCCCCGCGCTCGGTATCGGCGCCTTCGCGGAGAAGACCCTCGTAGCTGCCGGCCAGTGCACCAAGGTCGATCCCGAGGTCTCCCCGGCCATCGCTGGGCTGCTGGGGTGCGGTGTGATGGCGGGCATCGGCGCGGCCATCAACACCGGCCAGGTGGGCCGGGGCGACTCCGTCGCCGTGATCGGCTGTGGTGGCGTCGGTGACGCGGCGATCGTCGGGTCTCGGCTGGCCGGGGCTTCGAAGATCGTCGCGGTGGACATCGACGACCGCAAGCTGGAGACGGCGAAGTCGATGGGCGCCACCCATACGGTCAACTCGAAGGAGACCGACCCGGTCGAGGCGATCCGCAGCCTCACGGGCGGCTTCGGGGCGGACGTGGTGATCGACGCGGTCGGCCGCCCGCAGACCTACCGGCAGGCGTTCTACGCCCGCGATCTGGCCGGCACGGTCGTCCTGGTCGGTGTCCCCACTCCGGACATGAAGCTGGAACTGCCGCTGCTGGACGTGTTCGGCCGCGGCGGCTCCCTCAAGTCGGCTTGGTACGGCGACTGCCTGCCCTCCCGCGACTTCCCGATGTTGGTCGACCTGCACCAGCAGGGCCGCCTCGACCTCGGGGCGTTCGTCACCGAGACGATCGGGCTCGGCGACATCGAGCAGGCCTTCGGCCGGATGCACGACGGAGACGTCCTTCGCTCGGTGGTGGTCTTCTGATGACGGCCCGCATCGACCACCTCGTCACCTCCGGCACCTTCACGCTCGACGGTGGTGAGTGGGATGTCGACAACAACGTCTGGATCGTCGGCGACGACACCGAAGCCTTCGTCATCGACGCCGCCCACGACGCCGCCGCGATCGAGGCCGCTCTCGGCGGGCGTGCGCTGCGCGCGATCGTCTCCACCCACGCGCACAGCGATCACATCGACGCGGCCCCCTCCCTGGCCGAGGCCACCGGTGCGCCGGTCCTGCTGCACCGTGCCGACCTGCCGCTGTGGCAGCAGGTCCACCCGGACCGGCTGCCCGACGGCTACCTGGCCGATGGCCAGGTGCTGGAGGTCGCCGGAGTCCCCTTCAAGGTCCTCCACACCCCGGGTCACACCCCCGGTGCGGTCTGCCTGTATGTCCCGGTGCTGAACACCGTCTTCACCGGCGACACCCTCTTCAGGGGCGGCCCCGGCGCCACGGGGCGCTCCTTCTCCCACTTCCCGACCATCGTCGGGTCCATCCGGGAGAAACTGCTCACCCTCCCGCCTGCCACCGTGGTGCGCACCGGTCACGGCGACTCCACCACCGTCGGCGCCGAGAGCCCGCACCTGGACGAGTGGATCGTCCGCGGTCACTGACGTCCTGGATTCCGGTGCCGGAGCGGCGGCCTCGCCCCAGGCCGGTCGACGTGCTGGGAACAGCTTCTCCCCGTCGCGCGGCGGCCCGGCTCACCGCCGTCTTCGGGCCGGTCGTCCTGATCGCGCCGGTCGTCCTGATCGTGCTTCTCGGGCCCGTCTCCGGCGGACACCCCCCGCGCCCACTCGGCACCAGTGCTACGTCCTCTTCGTTGCCGCCGAGGTCCTGGCGGCCGTCCTACGGGTCCTGGAGCGGGCCTTCACCGGCGGCGCGACGCTCCCGCGGCCGGCTGCGAGGGCATCGCGCAGATATGTGCCCGTGTGGCTGGCCGGCGCCGCGGCAACGTCCTCGGGTGTGCCCTCGGCGACCACGAGGCCACCGTCGTTGCCGCCCCCGGGCCCCATGTCGATGATCCAGTCGGCGGTCTTGATCACATCGAGGTTGTGCTCGATGACGATCACGGTGTTGCCCTTGTCGACCAGGCCGGACAGGACCGTCAGGAGCTTGCCGACATCGGCGAAGTGCAGGCCGGTGGTCGGCTCGTCCAGGACGTAGACCGTGTGTCCGGTGGAGCGTTTCTGGAGCTCGCCCGCGAGTTTGAGACGCTGCGCCTCGCCGCCGGACAGGGTCGTGGCGGGCTGGCCGAGCCGGACGTAGCCGAGGCCGACTTCCCTGAGAGTACGCAGGTGGCGTGAGACGGCGGGGATGGCCTCGAAGAAGCCGGTCGCCTCCTCGATCGTCATGTTCAGCACGTCGGCGATGGACTTGCCCTTGTAGTGGACCTCCAGGGTCTCCCGGTTGTACCGGGCGCCGTGGCACACCTCGCACGGCACGTAGACGTCGGGCAGGAAGTGCATCTCGATCTTGATGGTGCCGTCGCCCGCGCAGTTCTCGCAGCGGCCGCCCTTGACGTTGAAGGAGAAGCGGCCGGGCTCGTAGCCGCGGACCTTCGCCTCGATGGTTCCGGCGAACAGACCGCGGACGTGGTCGAAGACGCCGGTGTACGTCGCCGGGTTGGACCGCGGTGTACGGCCGATGGGCGACTGGTCGACGTGCACCACCTTGTCGACGAGGTCGTCGCCGTCCACGCGCGTGTGCCGCCCGGGGACGTTGCGCGCGCCGTTCAGCTCGCGGGCGAGATACGTGTAGAGGATGTCGTCGACGAGCGTGGACTTGCCGGATCCGGAGACACCGGTGACGGCGATGAACAGGCCCAGTGGGAAGGACACGTCGATGTCCTGGAGGTTGTTCTCCCGGGCACCGCGCACGGTGAGCTGCCGGGACGGGTCGCGATGGCGTCGCAGGTCAGGGACCGGGATGGACTTGCGGCCGGAGAGGTACTGGCCGGTGACGGAGTCAGGGTCTTCGAGCAGCCCCTTGAGGTGACCGCTGTAGACGATCTCGCCGCCGTGGTCGCCGGCGCCTGGGCCGACGTCGACGACCCAGTCGGCGGTGTTGATGGTGTCCTCGTCGTGCTCGACGACGATGAGCGTGTTGCCCATGTCCCGCAGCCGGACCAGGGTCTCGATCAGCCGGTGGTTGTCGCGCTGGTGCAGGCCGATGGACGGCTCGTCCAGCACGTAGAGGACGCCCGCGAGACCGGAGCCGACCTGGGTGGCCAGGCGGATGCGCTGGGCCTCACCGCCCGAGAGGGTGTCGGCGGCGCGGTTGAGGGAGAGATAGTGGAGGCCGACATCGATCAGAAACCGCTTGCGCTCGTTGACCTCCTTGAGGATGCGGTCGGCGATCTTCCGGTCGCGGGCGTTCAGATCCAGTGTTCGTACGAAGTCCGTGCAGTCGCTGATCTGCATCGAGGCGACCTCGGCGATCGATTTCCCCGCGATCGTGACGCCGAGAACGATCGGCTTCAGGCGCGTGCCGTCGCACGTGGGGCAGGGCACCTCGCGCATGTATCCCTCGAAGCGCTCGCGGCTGGCGTCGCTCTCGGCCGTACGGTGCCGGCGCTCCACGAAGGGCACCGCTCCCTCGAAGGGGGTGGTGTAATGGCGCTCCCTGCCGTAGCGGTTGCGGTAGCGAACCTCGATCGGGGTGCCGTGACCGTGGAGGAGGGCCTTCTTGGCCCGCCGCGGCAGCCTGGCGAAGGGGACGTCGGTGCGGAAGCCGAGCGCGTCGGCGAGGGCATCGACCAGCCGGGCGAAGTGGGCTCTGGTGCGGCCGTCGGACCAGGGACGGATGGCGCCCTCGTCGAGGCTCGCCTCTTCGTCCGGGACGATCAGCTCGGGATCGACCTCCATGCGAGAGCCGATGCCGGTGCACGCGGGGCAGGCGCCGAAGGGCGAGTTGAACGAGAAGGAGCGAGGCTCCAGATCGTCGAAGTACAGGTCGTCGTACGGACAGTAGAGGTGGCCCGAGAACGTGTGTGCGCGTTCGGGGTCGTCCTCGGGAAGGTCGACGAGGTCGAGCACGACCATGCCGCCGGACAGGTTGAAGGCACTTTCCACGGACTCGGTGAGGCGGCGCTTGACGGAGTCCTTGACGGTGAGGCGGTCGACGACCACCTCGATGGTGTGCTTCTGCTGCTTCCTCAGATTCGGCGGGGTGGACAGGTGGATGATCTGGCCGTCGACGCGCGCGCGGGAGTAACCCTTCGTGTGGAGCTCGGCGAAGAGTTCGGAGAACTTGCCCTTGCGCTCTCGCACCAGCGGTGAGAGGACCTGGAAGCGGCTGCCGCTGGGTAGTTCCAGGGCCTTGTCGACGATGGACTGAGGGGACTGGCGCGTGATCGGGCGGCCGCACTGGGGGCAGTGGGGCTTGCCGATGCGCGCGAAGAGCAGACGCAGGTAGTCGTAGATCTCGGTGATGGTGCCGACCGTCGAGCGGGGGCTGCGCGAGGTCGACTTCTGGTCGATGGAGACGGCCGGGGACAGGCCCTCGATGAAGTCGACGTCGGGTTTGTCCAACTGGCCCAGGAACTGCCTCGCATACGAGGAGAGCGACTCCACGTAGCGGCGCCGGCCTTCGGCGAAGATCGTGTCGAAGGCCAGGGAGGACTTGCCCGAGCCGGACAGGCCCGTGAAGACGATGAGCGAGTCCCGGGGCAGGTCCAGCGACACGTTCTTGAGATTGTGCTCGCGTCCGCCACGGACGGTGAGACGGTCGGCCACTCCGGTCCACACCTTTCTCGGGTGAAAGGGGGCCCGGAGGCCCCCGCGCTTCTCAGACCGGGGGAGCATGGATTCCGGGCGGTCACGTCCCCCGGGATCTCAGGCGAGGTCCGACTCCTGCATCTGGTGCAGTTCCTTCTTCATCTCGTGGACCTCGTCGCGCAGCCGGGCCGCGACCTCGAACTGCAACTCGGCCGCCGCAGCACGCGTACGCTCCGTCATCTCCTCGATCTGCGCGGCCAGTTGGGCCGCAGGACGGTCGGTGGGGGCAGGCGCGGCCTGTCCCGATGCCGTCTTGGCGAGTTCCCCGCCGAGCGACGGCATGAGCGGCATGGCGGCGATCTCGCCTGCGCCCTGCCGGTATCCGGTGGCGAGCAGGTGGTCGGTGTCGATCTCCTCGCGGGCGATCTGCGCGACGATGTCGTTGATCTTCTTGCGCAGGGGCTGCGGGTCGATGCCGTTCGCCTTGTTGTAGGCGATCTGCTTCTCGCGGCGCCGCTCGGTCTCGTCGATGGCCCTGGCCATCGACGGCGTGATCTTGTCGGCGTACATGTTGACCTGGCCGGAGACGTTGCGTGCGGCGCGGCCGATGGTCTGGATGAGCGCGGTGCCGGAGCGCAGGAAGCCTTCCTTGTCGGCGTCGAGGATGGCGACCAGGGACACCTCGGGCAGGTCGAGGCCCTCACGCAGCAGGTTGATGCCGACCAGGACGTCGAACGCGCCCTCCCGCAGCTCGCGCAGCAGCTCGACGCGGCGCAGGGTGTCGACGTCGCTGTGCAGGTACTGGACCTTGATGCCGAGATGCGTGAAGTGGTCGGTGAGGTCCTCGGCCATCTTCTTGGTGAGGGTGGTGACCAGGACGCGCTCGTCCTTCTCGGTGCGCGCGCGGATCTCGTGCACCAGGTCGTCGATCTGGCCCTCGCTGGGCTTGACCACGACCTTGGGATCGACCAGTCCGGTCGGGCGGATGATCTGCTCGACGACGCCGTCGCTCCGGGAGAGCTCGTAGGCGCCCGGAGTGGCGGACAGGTAGACGGTCTGACCGACGCGTTCCCGGAACTCCTCCCATGTCAGCGGGCGGTTGTCGAGCACGGAGGGCAGCCGGAAGCCGTGGTCGATCAGGGCGCGTTTGCGGCCGGCGTCGCCCTCACGCATGGCGCCGATCTGCGGGACCGTGACATGGGACTCGTCGATGACGAGGAGGAAGTCCTCGGGGAAGTAGTCCAGGAGAGTGTTGCCCGGCGAGCCGGGAGAGCGGCCGTCGAAATGCATCGAGTAGTTCTCCACGCCGGAGCAGGTGCCGGTCTCGCGGAGCATCTCGAGGTCGTAGGTGGTGCGCATCCGCAGCCGTTGCGCCTCAAGATCTTTGCCTTGTCTCTTCAGCTCCGCGAGCCGCTCGGCCAGTTCCGTCTCGATGCCGCTGACAGCCCGCTCCAGACGCTCGGGGCCGGAGATGTAGTGCGAGGCGGGGAAGACGTGCGCCTGGCGCTCGTCGCCGACGACCTCGCCGGTGACCGGGTTGAGCGTGGTCAGCGCCTCGATCTCGTCCCCGAACATCTCGATGCGGAGGGCGAGCTCTTCGTAGACGGGGAAGACCTCGATGGTGTCGCCGTGAACCCGGAAGGTGCCGCGGGTGAAGGCCGTCTCGCTGCGCGTGTACTGGTTGTCGACCAAGCGGCGCAGCAATTCGTCGCGGTCGATCTCCTCGCCGACACGAAGCGGGATCATCCGGTCCACGTATTCCTGCGGCGTGCCCAGGCCGTAGATGGTGGACACCGAAGCGACCACGACGACGTCACGCCGGGTGAGCAGCGAATTCGTCGCGGAATGCCGAAGGCGCTCGACCTCGTCGTTGACCGAGGAGTCTTTCTCGATGTAGGTGTCGGTCTGCGGGACGTACGCCTCGGGCTGGTAATAGTCGTAGTACGAGACGAAGTACTCGACGGCGTTGTTCGGCAGCAGTTCGCGGAACTCGTTGGCGAGCTGGGCGGCCAGCGTCTTGTTCGGGGCCATCACGAGGGTGGGGCGCTGGAGTCTCTCGATGAGCCAGGCCGTGGTGGCGGACTTACCGGTGCCGGTCGCGCCGAGCAGGACGACATCCTTCTCCCCGGCCCTGACGCGCCTGGTGAGATGGTCGATAGCCGCCGGCTGGTCGCCCCCAGGTCGAAACGGGCTGACGACCTCGAAGGGCGCCCCCGAACGTTCGAGCTGCACAGTAGGTCGCATAACATGACCGTACGACCGTCACCGGCAAAGGGCGCGGTCAGCGGTTCCACGCCGGGGCCCGCGAGGCGGAGAGGGCTGCCCCTGCGCTTCTGTGCGTGTCGTTTTCCGTGTGTGAGTGGTCCGGATGATTGCAGGGACCTACAATTCTCCCTTCAGCCCGTTTCATCGCACAGAATCGACCGAAACGGAACATGGTCATTACTACGCCTCCCCTCGGCCCGCAAGGCGTCGGGCAAACCGTGCGTTCCGACAAGCTGCACAGCCCGCTACGGGATTTCCTCCGCACCGAAACGGGAAGTGCTGTCGTTCTCGTGGCTGCCGCGGTCGCCGCTCTGGTGTGGGCCAATGTCGCACCCGGCACCTACGAGCGCCTCTGGGCGATTCCGCTGTCGGTTCACCTGGGCTCTGTCGGCGTCGGCCTGGAACTACGTGACTGGGTCAACAGCGGGCTGATGGCCCTGTTCTTCTTCGTCGTCGGCCTTGAGGCCCGTCGCGAGTTCGACATGGGCGAGCTGCGACAGCGCAGGCATATGGCACTCCCCTTGCTCGCAGGCGTCATGGGCATGCTGGTCCCGGTCCTGATCTATCTGGCCTTCGCCGCCGGGACCGGCGCCGCTCCGGGCTGGGGGGCGGCCATGTCGACCGACACCGCCTTCGCCCTGGGCACTCTCGCGCTCCTGGGCAAGCGGCTGCCCGAAGCCCTCCGTACGTTTCTCCTGACCGTGGCCATCGTCGACGACGTCGTCGCCCTCGCCGTCATCGCCTTCGCCTACAGCAGCCGCCTCTCGTGGACGGCGCTGCTGATCGCCCTCGCCCTCTTCGCGGTGCTCGTGCTCGTCCGGCGCGCCGGGGTTCGCCATGGTCTTCCCTACGTCGTCCTCGCCGCGGGACTGTGGGTCGCCCTGCTCGAATCCGGCATCGACCCGGTCGTCACCGGCATCGCGATCGCCCTGCTCACCTATGCCTACCCGGCCTCACGCAACGACCTGGAACGCACCAGCAGGCTGTTCCGGCTCTTCCGGGAGCAGCCCACCTCGGGACTCGAACGCTCGCTGCGCCAGCGGCTGGCGACGGTGATCTCCCCCAATGAGCGACTCGAAGAGATCTTCCACCCGTGGACGAGCTACGTCATCGTGCCCCTGTTCGCCCTTGCCAACGCCGGGGTCCACATCGCCTGGGGCGGCTTCACGCACGCTCTCACCGCGCCGATCACGCTCGGTATCCTGATCGCCTTCGTGCTGGGGAAGCCGATCGGCATCGCCACCACCGCGGCCCTGACCACCTGGGGAAGCCGGGGGCGCCTGCGTCCGCAGGTCGGCTGGGGGGCTGTTCTCGCGGGCAGCAGCGCGTCCGGCGTCGCCTTCACCGTCTCGCTGCTGATCGCCACCCTCGCGTTCAAGGGCGAACATCTCACCCAGGCGAAGTACGGAATCCTCGCCACCATTCCCCTCTCCTTCGCCCTCACCTGGCTGATCACCATCGGGATTCGCTCGCTGCCGCGAACCAGTCGTGCCCGCGCGCTCCTGGGCACAGGCGAAGGCATCATCGATCTGGTCGCCCCGGTGGACCCGGATCGCGACCACATCCGCGGTCCCCGCAACGCCCCCGTCACGGTCGTCAAGTACGGCGACTTCGAGTGCCCCTACTGTGCCCAGGCCGAACCCGTCATACGGCAGCTTCGCGCCGACGTCGGAGACGTTCGCTTCGTGTGGCGCCACCTACCGCTCGACGACGTCCATCCCCATGCCCGACTCGCCGCCGCGGCATCCGAAGCGGCGGCCCTACAGGGTGCCTTCTGGCCGATGCACGATCTCCTTCTCTCACAGCAGGGCGAGCTCAACCCTCAGGACCTGCTGCGCCACGCCGAACAGCTCGGACTCGACCCGGAGAGGTTCCGACGGGACCTGTGCACCCAGGCCGTGGCCTCCCGAGTGGCGCAGGACATCGAGACCGCCGACCGCAGCGGCGTCGCCGGGAGTCCGACGTTCTTCGTCAACGGCCGGCTCCACCGCGGGGCGTACGACCTCGCCACTCTCACCGAGTCGGTCCGTGCCGCCCGGGACCGCGCCACCGTGTCCGAGTCCTGAAGGCCACCGGGCGGGATACGGCACGGTGCCGCCGGGCGGCCCCGGCCGTCGCGCCCGGCGCCCCGGATCGCTCGGCGGGCTCCGCGGCCTCCGGGCAAGTGCCGTCAAGGCCGGTCAGTTGGGGCAGACAGGTGCCGCGGTCGGGGATATGCGGTGCCAGGAGTCAAAAGCGCGCTTTATGGGGTGATAGGGAGAAGGTGGCTGCCGAGACCGTCGGGCGGTCGGGAGACTGATGATCTTCCCGCCCCTTCGAAGGAATCGGTGTTTTCGTGAAACGCAGACGCAGGGCCTTGCTGACCACCGTCATGGTGGCCGTCTCAGCACTTCCGGAGAGCGCGACGGCCCTGGCCGACACGAGAAGCGTGCACAGTGCTCCCGCCCTGGGTGCGAAGGCCATCCGGAACGATGGCCGCTCCAAGTCCGGTGGCAGCCTGGTGACCAGGCTCAAGGGCGTGCCCGAAACGTTCGAAGCAGGCGGGGACTGGGCGGAGTTCGACCTCACGCTGTCGAACGTCTCCGATGAGGCGATCTCCCAGTTCATCGTGGGCGTGCAGGCGGTCACCATCGCCCCGGACCCGGCCCTTCAACCGTCGCACATGAACGCGCAGATGATGCTCGGAGGCTCTTGGACGGATCTCAGCCTGGAAGACATGGGAGGGCTGGACGTGAACATCCCTCTTCCCTTCGACGACGTGGTGCTGCCGCCGGGGACGACCGTCTTCCGGATGAGAATGAAGTTCACCAGCGACGCTCCGCTCGTCCGGTTCTGCCTCGGCCCCCAGCCTGACGAGGACCACGCCACCGGGGATGAGGACTACTGGGAGTGCCAGAAGATCGTACGCCCGGCCGCCCCGGACCCCGAACCTTCATCGGATCCGGAACCGTCTGAGCATCCGGGACCCGAGCCTTCTGCGGATCCGGAGCCTTCTGTGGACCCGAGTCCGTCCACAAGCCCGGCCCCGGGCTCCTCCGGGGAACCCACGCCCTCACTGGACCCCGGTACCGGCTCGGGCTCGGGAGCGGGGAACAGCGACGGCACGGGCACCGGCTCTTCCGCCGGGGGCGGTGACCACACCGGTGCCGCCTCCGTGGACGCCGATGGTGCCTCCGATCCCGACGGCGTGCTCGCCCACACCGGAAGTGACGCCGCGACACGCTGGGCGCTCGGCGCGGGAGGGATCCTCGTCGCCGCGGGAGCCACCCTCGCCGCCGTCGGTCAGCGCAGACGCAGGCGCCGGACGACCAGCGTCAGCCACTGACCTGAACACACCGAGCGAAGAGTGTCGTCGTCCTCACGAGGCCGCCCGCTCCGGCCTCCTGGCAGGGGCGGGCGGGCTTGGGGTATCCCGTACCAGCCACCATCGATTCCTGGACCGAGACGGTCGTGCGCGGCTGGGACCTCGCCGTGGACCGGATCCTCGTCACCGCCTCGGTGAGGATCTCGGTCAGCGGGAGGGTGACGACCCGCAAGTGGCCGGACGGCACCGGGCCGAGACCGGAGGCGGGGACGACTAACAGCCCTTCCTCGCACCGCAGTTCATCGGCCAGGGACGCGTCGTCCCACGGCCTCGCTTGGAGAGCCCGCCGAACGTCAGGCAGGGGACGTCCGGGCCCGGGTCGCGAGCGGAGTGCACGGGCGAGCCGTCGGCCAGGACGGCGGAGGCCGTCCACATGGGGTAGTCCGGTGCCGGGACCAGGATCTCGTCACCCGGGCCCAGCAACGCGTGCAGGGACAGTGCCGCGAGCTCCGACACGCCGTTGCCCAGAGAGACATCGCGCGGGCGGACCGTACCGAGTCCTTTGGCCCGGTAGTGGCGGGCCACCGCTTCCCGCGCGGCCGGAAGTCCCTGCGCGGCGCTGTATCCGCATGCGCGGTCCAGGTTGTCGCGTACGGCGCGGACCACCTCGGGGCCGGGGGGCAGTCCGTACGCCGCCGGGTCCCCGAGGTTCAGCGCGAGGACGTCCTTGCCGGCCGCTCGCAGGCGTTCGGCCTGCGCGGCCAGCGGTCCGCGCAGACTGTAGGAGATGCCGGACAGTTTCGGTGACGTGCGGATGTCGGCGTGGCGGGTCATGAGGGGGCCTCGCCGGGAGTCGGGGCGAGAGCGGGCGGGGGCGGCGGCGGAGCGCGGTCATCGCAGGGCGTCGGGCGGTGCCAGGAATCCCGTGCGCCGGAACTCACGCAGATAGGTGTCGAGGAGTCGGGCGTCGACGGGCGGGCAGACGAGTGCGCTGTCGGCGAGCGCCGCCTCCGCGTTGCGGCGGCCGAAGGAGGGGAAGACGCCGTCGGTGTACATCTGCTTGACGGAGACCTCGCTGTCGTGGGCGGGTTCGGCGAACATCGCCACGTACGGGGCCATGGGGTGGTCGGGCAGCCGGGCCGTCAGGTCGGCGAGCATCTCCGTCCACGCGTCGTAGGAGACGGTCCGGATCTCGTACCCCATGGCGATCAGGCGTTCCACGAGCAGCGGCAGCCGGGCGTCGCGGGGGTTGGTGAGGTGGTAGACCCGGCCGTCGGGTTCCTGGTGGGTGATGATGTGGGTGATCGCGTCCGCCGTGTGGTCCACGGGCACGAAGTCGAGCGGCAGGCACATGTCGGGGGCGAGCCCCGTCTCCGCGATGGTGCGGAACAGGGCGCACATCATGGTGTCCGTGTTCCAGATGCCGCGGTCCACGGTGCCGGTCACCTCGTAGGGGCGATGGACGGCCACGGGCAGTCCGCGTCGGCCGGCCTCGGCGACGAGGCGTTCGGCGACCCACTTGGTCTCGGGGTATCCCAGGGACAGCCGGTCCGCGTGGTCGAGAGGTGTGTCCTCGTCGACGTGGCCGACACCGGCGGTGCCGAATCCGGCGATCACCGCGATGGTGGAGATGTAGTGGACCGGTTTGGTGGTGTGCCGGTCCGCCAGTTCCAGTACGGTGCGGGTGCCGCCGACGTTGACCGGGGCCAGCGCGCGGTAGGGGTAGGCGAAGTTCACCCGGGAGCCGCAGTGCACGATCAGGTCGGTGTCGCGGGCCAGGCGGTCCCATGCGGGGTCAGCCAGTCCGAAGTGCGGCTCGGCCAGTTCGCCGGGCACGGGTACGACATGGTCGAGCAGCGGTTCGGGGTCCACTCCGTAGCGTCGCATCCTGGCGGCGAGCCGTCCGGTGGCCTGGGCGGGACCGTCCGCCCGGATCAGGCAGTGCACCCGGTCCACGCCGCCGCGGATCAGCCGGTCGGTGAGGTAGACCCCGAGGAATCCGGTGGCGCCGGTCAGCAGGACCTGGCGGGGCGCCCGGGGGTCGGCCGACCGGGGCGCGTGGTAGCGGAGTTCCGGGGCGAGGTGGCTCTCGGCCGTGAAGTCGGTCTCGGCGCGGGCCGGTTCCTCGCGTCCGGCGAGAAGTCCCTCCACGGTCGTGGCGAATTCGCTCAGGGTCGGATCGGCGACCAGACTGCGGATCATGGCGCGTCCGGATCCGGCTCCGGCCTTGAGCCGTTCGCGGACCGCGGCGGTGATCTGGGTGGCGCGCAGGGAGGTGCCGCCCAGGCCGAAGAAGCGGGCGTCGCGCCCGACCGCGTCGAGCCCCAGCACGTCGCGCCACACTCCGGCGAGGATCCGCTCGGTCTCGCCGCGGGGTGCGTCGTCCTCGTCGGCCGGCGCGGGTGAGGTCAGCGAGGCCAGCGAGCGGCGGTCGACCTTGCCGCTGGACGTGAGGGGCAGCGTGTCCACCACGGTGAGGCGCGTCGGGACCATGTAGGTGGGCAGCCGGTCACGCAGGTGCTCGTGCAGTCGGCGTACGAGGGAGTCGCGCTGTTCTCCGGAGGGCGCCACGACAGCGGCGACCAGCCGCTCCCCCGCGCCCTCGCCCACCACGTCGACGGCGGTCTGCTGCACGCTCGGGTGCGCGGACAGCACCGACTCGACCTCGTCCAGTTCCACGCGGTAGCCGCGGATCTTCACCTGCCGGTCGCGCCGTCCGAGGAATTCGAGCGCTCCGTCCTCGCGCCAGCGTGCCAGGTCACCGGTGCGGTACAGCCGTCCGCCCAGGGGGCCGGGGCTCCAGTGGTCCGGCACGAAGTGTTCGGCGGTCCGCCGTGGGTCATTGAGGTATCCCAGGGCGACGCCGTCCCCGCCGACCCACAGCTCGCCCGTCTCGCCCGGTGCCGCGATCCGGCCGTCCTCGCGCACCACATAGGCGGTCGATCCGGGGACCGGCACGCCGATCGGTACGTTCTCGGCCCGAGCCGGCAGGTCGTCCACCCGGTGCACGGTGGACAGGGAGGAGTTCTCGGTGGGGCCGTAGCCGTTGAGCAGGGTGCGGGGCCGGCCCTTCTCCAGCACGGAACGCACCGCGCGGGGGCTGAGCACGTCACCGCCCGCGATGAGGCAGCGCAGTCCGGAGAACATCTGCGGCGCGATGTGGGCGTGCTGGTGGAAGAGGCCCGCGCTGAGCCACATCACGCTGACGTGCCGGTCGCGCAGGACGTTCTCCAGGGTCTTCGGGTCCAGCAGGTCCCCGTCCTGCGCGAGGATGAGGCAGGCGCCGTTCGCGAGGGTGGAGAAGATCTCGAAGCACGAGACGTCGAACGTCAGGTCGGTGGTCGCGAGCACCCGGTCGTCGTCCAGGACGCGCAGGTCGCCGGGTCCGCGGGCCATCCTGGTCTGACCGCGGTGGGGACACATGACGCCTTTGGGGGCGCCGGTCGATCCGGACGTGTAGATGATGTAGGCCGCCTCACCGGCGTCGCGTTCCTGCCACCACCGCGGGTCGGCGTCGGCGGATCCGGCGAACAGTTCGTCTCCGGCGACCGTCCTGGTCTGCTCGGGCGTTTCCACGGTGTCGTCCGTGCGGTGGACGGCCAGGCGTGCGCGGGCGTCCCGCAGGATCCGGTGCGTGCGCTCGGCGGGCTGGTCGGGGTCGAGGGGGAGGTACACCCCGCCCGCGTGCAGGACGGCCAGAAGGGTGGCCACGGCCTCCGGGGACCGGGGCATCAGTACCGCCACCACGTCCCCGGCGCGGACTCCGCGGGCCCGCAGTCCGGCGGCGCCGCGCCGGACCCGCGCGGCCAGTTCCCCGTACGTCCAGGCCCCGTCGGCCCATTCCACCGCCGGTGCCTCGGGGTGGGCGTCGGCCTGTTCCGTGAACAGGGCGGGGATGGTGGCGTCCCGGGGGTAGGCGACGGACGCCTGGTTCCAGCTGCGCGCGTGCCGGGGCACGGGGTCGGGAGTGGGTGTGTCCTGGGTGGTCATGACGACTGCTCCTCGGTACGGGAGTTCGGGTGTGCCGCGTGCCGCCTGCCCGGTCTCCTCCGTCACGGAGGTGACGCCGGGGGCGGAGGAGACGCGGGCGGGGGCAGGGGTGGGGGCGGGGGTGACGCGCGGGTTGGGGGGGCTACGCCTCCCGCCGTTCGGCGACGATGCTGTGCACCGACGCCCGGCGCTGGAGCAGGGCGGTGGCGAGTTCCGCGGCCATGGCCCTGATCGCTTCGAGCGGCGGGCTCGCTCCGTGCGGGAAGTGCGCGTCGATGTTGCTCTTCAGCTCCAGCACCCAGCGGGCGGCGTCCTCCGGTGACGGAAGCGGGCGCTCGTCCAGGACCCGGAAGCCGTTGTCCCGCAGGACCTCGGTGACATATTTCAGTGACTTGCGGTGGCCCAGGGCGAGATGGTCCTCGCTCGGGGGCAACTGCTGCTCGGCAGCCAGGACTTCCTCGCTGTAGAGCGTCTCGGAGACGACGAGCAGTCCTCCGGGCCGCATGCGCCGGGCCAGTGCCTCGGCGGCGCTCTCGTACACCTGAGGGGGGAAGTGGGTGATGGCTCCCCGGGCCAGCACCAGATCGTAGGGCTGTGCGCCGTCGGGCAGTCCGGCGATGTCGGCGGCGTCGCAGAGATAGAGGCGGATCCGGTCGGTTCCGTCCGACTGCCCGGCGCAGTAGGCGAGTTGTTCGGCACTGATGTTGATGCCGTCCAGCCGGGGGCAGTCGGGGAAGTCGGCCGCCAGGTGTCGCAGCGTGGCGCCCCAGCCGCATCCCACGTCCAGGATGCGCCGCGGGGCCGGGTGCCGGAGCCCGAAGGCGCCGGCCACCGCGAGCTGGCACCGCAGATGCCTGAGGCCGGCCTCGTCGAGGGACACCGGGCGGGGCGAGTCGGGGTGGCCGAAGACGCCCCACTGGAAGTGCAGTTGCTCCCCGAGGACCTTCTGCCAGTCACCGGGCGCGTCCTGGTAGGCACGGACCACGTGGTCACGGAACGCGTCGGCGGGGCCGCCCGGCACCACCTCGTACCCCGGACCGGCGACGGGGCTCACCGGTGCTCCTTCCCGGGTGTGCGCCGTCCCGTGGCCGCCTCGGCGGACGCCACCCGCCAGACCGCCAGCAGCGAGTCCGCGACGCGCCGGGCGTGGAACAGGGCCCCGCGGGGGTCGTCGCCGCGGTCGAGACCGTCCTGGGTGACGGCCAGGGCGAGTTCGTTCAGCGCGTCGTCGCCCGGGTCGTCGTAGTAGTCGATGAACTCCTGCGGGGCTTCCGCGTCGGTGTCGCGCAGGCGTCGTGCCACGGCGGTGGCACCGGCGTAGTAGACCTGCATGTCGGTGTGGGCCGCCAGGGCCGCCGCCGCCTGGCTTCCGGACGCCGCGATCCAGGAGACCGCGCCGTGGAAGGAGTAGGCGCCGAGTTCCGTCGACCAGTCCGCCAGGTCCGCCTCGTCCATGTGCAGCGACCGGGCGACGTGCAGCAGCTTGGGGGTCGCCTCGCGGACGACGCGGCCCAGCCTCAGCCAGAGTTCGGCGGCGGGATCATGGGGGAACCGGCTCAGCAGGGTTCCGTACGCGACGAGTTCGACCGCGTGCGACTGGTACTCGATCTGGACCAGGCGCCGCAGCGGTTCGACGGTGCCGGGGCCGGTCACGGGCGTGCGGGTGAGCGGACTGCCGGGTTCCGTACCGGCGACGGACTGCCGGACCTGGTCGGCCAGGGACTTGGCGTCGACGTGGGTGTGGGAGGACATGTGTTTCCCTTCTGTCGGTGCGCTGGGGTGTCGTTGTCGTGGGGGCGGGGGCCGCGGCTCACGGCGCGGCGGGCGGGGGCCCGGGTCGAGCGGGCGGCGGGGGGCGGTCGCTCGGCTGCGCGGTACGTGGCCGGGCGCACGGCGGGACATGGGGCGCGGCCGCCTCGTCCGCGTCCTCCTCGGGGTCTCGGGCCGGGCTGCGGGCTTCCGGCCGGGCGAGCCGCGCCAGCAGACGGCCGCGGTCCGTCTTTCCGCTGACCGTCAGCGGCAGATGCGGGACACATACGATCGTGCTGGGCACCATGTGGTCCGGCAGACGGTCCCGGGCGTGCTCGGACAGGCGCCGGACGAGTGCGGTGGACTCCGCCCCGGGGGCACCGACCACGACCGCGCCGAGGTGTTGTCCCGGCCCTTCGCCCAGTACGCCGACGGCGGCCTCCCGGACGTCGGGATGGGCGGACAGCACCGCCTCGACCTCTCCGAGTTCCACCCTGAAGCCCCGCAGCTTCACCTGCCTGTCCTTGCGGCCGTGGAACTCCAGTACCCCGTCGGCCCGTCGGCGGACGATGTCGCCCGTGCGGTAGAGCCGGGCCCGCGCGTCACCGCCGAAGCGGTCGGCGACGAAGCGCTCCGCGGTGCGTCGCGGGTCGTTGAGGTAGCCGAGCGCCACGCCGTCTCCGCCGAGCCACAGCTCTCCCTCCTGGCCCGGTGCGGCGAGGCGGCCGTCCGGGCGCACCACATGGGCGGTGGTGGCGGGCACCTCGGTGCCGATGGGCACCAGTTCGGCGTCCTCGGGCAGCTCACGCACCACGTACGAGGTGCTGATGACACCGTTCTCGGTCGGTCCGTAGCCGTTGACCAGGGTGTCCGGGGCGCCGTGGGCCAGCACGGCGCGGACCGCGCCGGGGCTGACCGTGTCGCCGCCGACCATCAGGCAGCGCAGACCGGAGAAGAGACGCGGTGCCGTCTGCGCGTGCACGTGGAAGAGTCCCGCGCCGAGCCACAGGGTGGTGATGCGGTGGTCCCGCAGGCTCTGTGCCAGTGCCTCGGTGTCGAGCAGGTCGCCCGGCTCCGGCAGTACGAGGCATGCGCCGTTGAGCAGGGTGCAGAACACTTCGTAGCACGAGACGTCGAACGCCGGGCTGGCCGTGGCGAGCAGGCGGTCACCGGGCCGAGGCACCGCCGGATGGTCCGCGGTGACGAAGCGGACCAGTCCCCGGTGGGAGCACAGCACACCCTTGGGGACACCGGTCGAGCCGGACGTGTAGATCAGGTACGCGGCGTCGGTCGCCACTGTTCCGGCGGGCCGGGACGCGCCGGACCGGGGCGGCTGCGCGCGGTCCAGGTCGCGGGTGGTGACCCGGGCCACGGGCGGCACCGGCGGGGGGACCTCGGTCTCCGGTGCGGTCACGAGGCACTTCGGTGACGCGTCCTCGACCAGGGTGGCGAGGCGGTTGCGCGGGGTGCGGGGATCGACGGGCAGGTAGACGGCGCCCGCTGCGAGGACGGCGAGCACGGTCGTCACCCACGGCGCGGAGGGTTCCAGCAGCACGGCGACGACGTCTCCGCGCCGCACCCCGCGGGCGTGCAGGCACGCGGTGGCACGGCGTGTGCGCTCGTGCAGTTCACGGAAGGTCCACCGGTCGTTCCCCCGGACCAGAGCGACGCTGTCCGGTGTCTTGCGTACCTGCTCGGTGAAGAGTTCCGGGAGGAGGGCGTCACGCGGGTAGCCCGCGCCTGTGTCGTCCCGCGCGGGGGCACACCCGTGCGGTGCGAGCCCGGTGGAGGGCATGGTCGGTCCCTTCTCGTGCGGCGGATGAAATGCGGGGGGGGGTGGGGGGAGAGCGGGGGAAGGAGGAGCGAGCCGGTCACCCTGTGAGTACGACTCTCCCGGTGCGCCCCGGGCGCCGAGTGCGGCGCAGCGCGGCGTGGAAGTCGGCGAGGTCATGGTGTTCCGCGACCTCCAGTCCGGGCAGGCCATGCGCCACGGCCGCCTCGACCTCCCCGGTGAGCCGCCCCGACTCCGGGCCGTCCAGGCGCTTCATGCCCTCGGGAAGCCAGAAGCCGCGCAGGGTCACCTGGCGGAAGACCAGTTCGTCGGGGGACACACGGATCGGGTTGCCGGAGAGCATGCCGTAGGAGAGGAACTGCCCGCCGGGGCGGAGGCAGCGCAGTGCGGCGGTGCCCATGGCGCCTCCCACCGCGTCGAGGACGGCGTCCACCCGGCGCTGACCCGCGATGGCGAGCGCCGTCCCGGTCAGCGTGCGGGCCGAGGTGGCCAGTACGGGCTCCGCGCCCAGGTGCGCCAGCGCGCGGGCCTGCTTCGTGCGCCGGACCACGGGCAGGCAGCGGATGCCGCGTGCGCGGGCCAGGTGGACGGTCATGCGGCTCACCGCGGAGGCGCCCGCGGTCAGGAGCAGCGTGTCACCCCGTTCCAGGGCGGTTTCGCGAAGCAGCAGCACAGCGGTGTACGGGTTCACCGTCAACTGGCAGCCGACGTCCAGGGGAACGCCGTCCGGGAGAGGGAACACGTCTCTCTCCGGGACACATACCTCTTCCTGCCAGGTCCCCGTGGCCGAGACGGCCACCCGGGTCCCGGGGGCCGGTCCTCCTGTCCCCTCGCCCAGTGCCTGCACGGTGCCCGCGCCCTCGAAGCCCGCGACGGCCCAGCCGCTGCTTCCGGCGCCGTCGCTCTGGTGCGGGGTGAAACATGCCTCCCGGCCGTAGGCCCCCCGCACGAACAGCAGGTCCGAGGGATTGACCGGGCGTGCGGCGAGCCTGATCCTCAGGTGGCGCGGGCCGGGTTCGGGGCGGGGAAGTTCCGCCATGCGCAGGACGCGGGCGGGATCGCCGTATCCGCTGAAGGCCAGAGCACGCATGTTCAGTCCGCCTCGTCGGCGAGACACCGGCACAGGGCCTCGCTCAGGGAGCCGATGGTCTCCCGGCCGCTGTGCACCACGTCGTTGACGAGCACATGGGCGGCATCGCCGTCCCGGAGCGCGTCGGCCAGTTGCTCCGCCGACCCGGCACCGCCGGAGGCGATGGCCGGGAGCCCGGACGCGCGGGCCATGGCCCGTGTGAGGTCCAGGTCGTAGCCGCTGCCCGTGCCTTCGCGGTCCACGCTGTTGGCGAGCAGGGCGCGTACCTTGAGGTCGCCGAACCGCCGGGCCACGTGCAGGGCGTCCACGGTGGTGGGGGTGGCACCGCCGTCGACGAGGGTGTGCCAGCCGTGCCGCCGGTCCCCCGAGCAGTTGACGACGCCCATGAGCCGCCGTGGCCCGATCAGCTGGGCCGTCTGTGCCACGCGGTCGGGTTCCGCGACCATGCTGGTGCTGACCGAGACCGCGGTCGCGCCCGCCGTCAGTATCTCCGCGCAGGTCCGGGGCGAGGGCAGGGTGCCGTGCTGCACGGAGACGAGCAGGTCGAGACCGGTCGCCTTCAACTCGCCCAGGAGTCCGGGCAGATAGCCGGATTCAGGCCACGCGTCGACGATGTCCAGGAACACCTGCTCCGCGCCGTCACGGGCGTATCCGGCGGCGATGCCGACCACGTCGCACGGATCGGACAGGCCCCCGGCACCGGACGGGCTGGTCGCCGCTCCCTCCCGTACGTCGATGCAGGGGATCATCTGCCGGGCCAGGAGCGCCGGTGAGGGGCTCCGCCGGGATTCTGTCGGTCGCATCAGTCGTCCGCCTTGTCGGGATGGGGAAGCCGTCGCAGCCGTTCGCCGCGGGGCGCCAGGTGGTGTGCGACGGTCAAGGCCGAGGCCATGGCCGCTTCCTGTGTCTCCACGGGTGTGGTGCAGTGTCCGAGGAAGAAGACCCGCTGCCCGTCCCGTACCGCCCCGAGCCTGTGCCGGGCACGGCTCGCCCGCGGGGTGGGAGGTGCCGCCCGGAAGGAGGCGCGGGCCAGTTCCCGCCGAGGGCGGCCGGAGCGGTGGCCGAGCTGGCTGACGAACAGGCCGAGCCCGAGCGAGGGGCCGTACCACGTCGTCGTCTCGCTCCATTGCCCTTCCAGCGTGATGTTGGAGGCGGACCACGCGGGCCGCTCCCCCGGCATCCCGAAGGGATCACGGTGCAGTACGTAGGTCACGTCGCGGTATTCGACGGCCTCCAGGTCGGCCAACCGGTCCACCGTGTCCGCCGGGCCGGCTCGCCGGTCCTCCATGTCCGCCGGGCCGGCGAGCACCGTTCTGGCGCGGTCCGCCGGGAGCGCCAGCGCCACGGCGTCCACGCGGTGGACAGCCCCGCCGGTCTCCACCAGTTCGAGACCGTCCGCCGCCCGGCGGACGGTGCGCAGCCGGGCGCCCAGCCGGATCGTGGCCGAGCGTGCGCCGGAGGCGAGCCCTTGGACGAGTGAACCGGTGCCCGAGCGCAAATAGGTTGTGCACCCGGGGCGGTCCGGCTGAGCGGCTGTCGCCCCCACGGCCCGTGCCGACAGGGCACGCGCCGCCGTCAGCGTGGTGCCGTACAGCGACGCGGGCAGGGCGCACAGCAGGTGTTCGGCCGCGGACGCCAGTCGCCAGGAGTCGAGGACGTCACCGAACGTGATGTCCCAGGACATCCGCTCCGCCTCCCATCGGGCGGACTCCTCGGCGAGTCGGACCATGGCCTCGTACGCCTGCCCGCCGGTCGTCACCTGCCGCGCCGTGTCTGCGCAGGCCGCGGGCGAGACCCATCGAGCGGAGGGCTCACGGGGGTCGAACACCACCCGGGAGGTGCTGCTCGGCACGAGGTCCTCGGCCGGGAGACCGACCTCGGCCACGAGGTGCCGCCAGACCGGAGACAGCTCGACGGGTGTCTCCCTGACACCGAGATCGACGGTGTACGGCAGTCCCCCCTCGGTCGTGAGGAACGAGACGGCGTTCCCTCCGAGCCTGGGGCGTTCCTCCAGCAGCAGTACTTCATGGGTTCCGTCGAGCAACCAGGCGAGGGTGAGCCCCGCCAGCCCGCCGCCCGCTATGCCTACGCGCATGTGCGTGAGCCTTCCGGTGCGGGTGCGGGTGCGGATGCGGATGCGGATGCGGGTACGGATGCGCGTGCGGGTGCGGCCGCGCTCCCGGCGGCCGACGACGGCCGCAGGCCCGCCGCGAACCGCCAGAAGCCGTCAAGTCCCGACACCAGCAGCCTGGTGGTGGAATCCGCGCGCTCGGGGGCGTCGCCGTGGCGGAGGCCGTCCTCCACCGTGGCCGCGGCCAGGTCGAGCAGCTTCGTCGGGGCCGGCATGTCGTAGTAGTCCCGGAAGGCTTCGGGCACGGGGGCCGCCGTGTCCGCCAGCGTGTGCACCAGTTCGCGGCACTCCCGTGCGTAGATCGCGAAGTCCGAACGGAGCGCCAGCGCCGCAGCGGCCCGCTCGGCGTGCAGGCCCATCCAGGAGACGGCGGCGGGGAAGGCGAAGGCGCCATCGTCCTCCGGGAAGGCGGACGCCTCACCGGAAGGGGGACCCAGGGCGCGCGCACAGGTGTCGAGCCTCGGCCTGAGCGTGCGCAGGGTGGAGTTCAGCTCGGCGAACAGATCGCCCGCCGGGCCGTTCGGGAACCGGGAGAGGAGTACGGCGTAGGCGACCGTCTCGGCCTCCATGCACCACAGGTCCGCCTGGACCATGCGCAGGAGATGTGCCTGCTCGACCCTTCCGGAACGGGCCGACCGCAGCAGAGGATTGTCGTGCTGCCGGATGACCTCATCGTGACGCCTGAGCAGCCCTTCGGCGGTACAGGCGGAATCGCCATTCATGATTGTTTCTTCCTGGGATCTCGTTCTGACGAATGTTCACGGCCACGGGTGCCCGAGCCTCTCTCCGGATAACGGCGCATCATTCGGTACCTTCGATACGGCACTTGGTGACCGCGTTACGGACCGACAGGCGCGGGCGTTATGGTGACCCCACATCGGCGAAGGCGGCGGAAAAGGGAGTTGACCGGATCGCAAGCCATCCGGCGCCGGGAAAGGGGGAATGATTGCCGTACTGACATCTGTCCCGCCCTGTCCCGCCCTGTCCTGCCCTGTCCCGCCCTGTCCTGCTCGGGTCGGCGGCCCGGTCCCGAGTGACAGCTCCGTCCCTGGGAGCGGCGCCGTGCCCACTGAGGAAGAAGCCTGCCGTCAGGAGATCGCACGCACTCTTCGGCAGGTGCTCACGGATCTCGAAGTGCTGACCGTCCTCCTGAGAGAACTGCTGGACGCGCATGAGGCGGCGCAGCTCGCCCTGCCGGGCCGATCAGTTCCACAGCCGGGTGCTGCCACCGGTTCCCCAGGCCGTGACGAAGACCGTCGTGAGGAAATCACGTGCTCCTTCACCGAGCGGGAGCGACAGGTCTTCCGACTCCTTCTGACCGGAATGTCGAACCGGCAGATCGGACGCGATCTCGGCATAGCCGAGCGTACCGTCAAAAACAATCTCCACGAGATCTACCGGAAGCTCAAAGTGTCCAGTCGGACCGAGGCCGTCGCGAAATTCCTCGGCGTCTCCGGGCGGCCCGATCCCGGTTCCGGTCCCGGTCCCGATCCCGGTTCCGGTTTTGGTCCCGATCCCGGTTCCGGTTTTGGACGGCCGCGCGGACCGCACCTGGGGTGAGCAGCGGACAGGCAGCGGACACAGTCGCGTACGAGCGTCTGCTGTCGAAACTGGGCCCGGTCGAACTGGCGGCCTTCTCGCCGACGCACGCACCCGCCACACATCGCCCGGCACTGACGTGACGCTCTCCCTCGCCAGGGACGGCCCACCGCCTGCGCGGAGATGAGCGACACTGGTCCCGGTATCGCCGAGGATCTCCAGCCGGAGGATGTCGGCCGCTTCGTCCGCGCCGACCGGGCCCGCTCGCGCAGCGCCGGACGCCGCCGGGACGGTTCCAGCGCTGCGGGGCGTGCGACGGGGGCCGCGGAGCACGAGCACGGACGGCGGATGCGGGCGGCGTGACCAATCCCCGGGCTGTGCGGCCTCGGATTACCCGGGGAAGTCCGCACCGTCACACTCAAGGAGACTTCTTGTGGAAGAAGCCGTTCACATCGGCGCCCATCCGTCGTCCAAGCCTGACCTGCAACAACTGCTGCACGCGGTGACGCTGGGTGATCAGGATGCGTTCGCCGCGGTCTACGACGCGGTGGCCGGACCGGTGCTCGGTGTCGTCCGGGCGGTGCTGCGTGACCGGGCGCAGTCGGAGGAGGTGGCGCAGGACGTGCTGGTGGAGGTGTGGCGCACGGCCCCGCGCTACCGGCCCGAGCGGGGTACGGCCATCAACTGGATCCTGACGCTGGCGCACCGCCGCGCGGTGGACCGGGTGCGGTCCGTGGAGGCGGCCGCCGCACGGGACACCAAGGCCGCCCTGCTGGAACGGACTCCGGCGTACGACGAGGTGACCGAGCAGGTCGAGACGCGGCTGGAGCGGGAACAGGTACGGCGCTGCCTGCGTACCCTGACCGAGTTGCAGCGGCAGTCGGTCACCCTGGCCTACTACCGCGGCTTGACCTACCGGCAGGTCGCCGAGGCGCTGACGCTGCCGCTGGGCACGGTGAAGACCCGGCTGCGCGACGGCCTCATCCGGCTCCGTGACTGCCTGGGGGTGACCGCGTGACCACGACCGATCCGCACACGCTGACGGGTGCCTACGCCCTGCACGCGCTGCCCGACGACGAGCGCGCGGCCTTCGAACGGCACCTGGCCGGCTGCGCGGACTGCGAGCGGGAGGTGGCGGAGTTCACCGCCACGGCCGCGCGGCTGGCGTCGGCCTCCGGCATGGCGGCCCGTCCCGCGCTGCGCGAGCAGGTGCTGCACCGCATCACCACGGTGCGGCAGGCGCCGCCGGGTCCCGCGGCCGTCGATCAGGCCAGGCGTCGCGTGCCGCGCCTCGGCGGCCCCCTGCGATGGGCACTGGCTGCCTGTGCGGCCGCCGCGGCGGCGTTCGGGGGCACGGCCGTGTGGCAGTACGAGCGGGCCCAGGAGGCCCATCGGCAGACGGCCGAGGCAGAGCGGCACGCCGACGAGGTGGCGGGGGTGCTGGCCGCGCCGGACGCCCGGACGCGCTCGGCCCAACTGGCGGGCGGTACGGGCACGCTGGTGGTCTCCACTGCTCGTGGCCGGGCCGTGTTCGTCGCCTCGGGGCTGGCGGAACCGCCCCGGGGCAAGGTGTACGAGCTGTGGTTCGCCGACGGCGGCCGGATGCGTCCGGCCGGTCTGCTGAAGCCTGACCGGGCCAGTCAGGCGGTGCTGATGCGGGGACCCGTCGAGCATGCCTCCGGGGTCGGCATCACCGTGGAGCCGGCCGGCGGCTCGCCGCGGCCGACCACCGAGCCCGTCGGGCTGCTCGACATCCCGTCGTGAACGACTCGCGGACGGCTGCGGTCGGGCCGCCCACGGCGGCGCCGACGCGGCGGACGACCGGCCGGGACGGGCGCGTACCGCGCCGTCGGCCGGTCGTCAGGGCAGCCGCCGGGGTGTTCTCGGGCTGCTGAGCGCGGTGGTCTGCGCCGTACTGGGCGCTACGGGCCTGCGGCCGGTCGTTCGCGTGGGGCCAGGAGCCACCGGCGCCGACCGGTGCGGGGCGCCCCGGGCCAGGAACCGGTGCGAGTCGCCCCGGGCCGGGAGGGGACGCGGCGGAGGACCGTGGCACCGTCAGCGTCGTGATCCGCGCACCGTCGTGGACCTGGACCTGGACGTGGACGTGGACCTGGACGTGGTCGGCGTCGATGCCGCTGCTGGTGGCGGTGGCGGTCGTGCGGTGCGTGCCCCGGTCGCCGTTTCGCCTGATCGGTCTTCTTCCTCGGCGTGCCGTGTCGCACCGGACGGCTCCTGGATGCTGCTCCCCCGCACCTAGGTCGTCGTCGGAGCTGTGTCAGGGCCGGTCCGTCTCCGCCCGGGGAAGGCGGAGACGGACCGGCCCGTGGGGCGTCGGCCGACCGCTCACACGTGGCCTGCGCCGCCGGGGCGTCACATCTTCGGCATCAGGACGGTGTCGATGATGTAGACGTTGGCGTTGGCGGTCCTGACATTGCCGCAGACGACCTTGGCGGAGCCGTTGACCGTGTAGGACTCGCCGGATCCGGAGGTGGTGAGCCCGGACTTCTCCAGGGTGCCGAAGGAGCCGTTCGCCAGGTCCTGGGGAGTGAGCCGCTTGCCGACCACGTGGTAGGTGAGGATCTTCGTCAACTCGGCTTTGTCGCTGAGAACCTTGTCGAGGGTCGCCTTCGGGATCTTGCCGAAGGCGTCGTTGGTGGGTGCGAAGACGGTGATGTTCTGCGCGTTGTTGAGGGTGTCGACCAGGCCGGCCTTCTTCACCGCTGTGACGAGGGTGGAGAGGACGGGGTTGTGGGAGGCGGCGGTGGCCACCGGGTCCTTGGCCATGCCGTCGAAGGAGCCGGCGCCATTCTCCGGCACGGCTGAACAGGCGGTGCCGAAGGGCTGGTCCATGCCGCTCGTGGCGCTGCTCGAACCGCCCATGTCGTCACTGCTCCTGGTGGCGGAGGCCGACGCGTTGCCGGACGGTCCGGACTTGGCGGAGTCGCTGCTGTCGCCGGAGCAGGCGGTCAGGGCCAGCGGCAGTACAGCCGCGGCTGCGAAGAGGCCGGTGGCACGACTGATACGGGTGTTCATCTTGTTCTCCTGTTGAACTGCGCGGCGCTGTGCGGCCGCGTCGGGGTTGTTGCGGAAGGTGGTTCGAGGGGGCACGAGGCCCGTGTCGCGGAGGCAGGGGATGGGAGGCAAGGAGTCAGAGGCAGGGAGTCAGAGGCAGGCGGACCGGGCGTGGTCAGTCGACGGTCACGACCACGGAGTGCCGGCCGCTGGCGCCGTCGGGGATGGTGCGGGTGCGTTCGTCCGTCTGCACCGCGCCGGTGCGGTCGGTGGCGCGCACCGTGAGGGTGTGTCCGCCCTCGGTGGCCTGCCAGGGCAGGGACCACTGGCGCCAGGTGTCCCGGGTGTCCTCGGCGGCCAGGCGGGCCTCCTGCCAGGGGCCGTCGTCGACACGTACCTCGACCTTGTCGATGCCCCGGTGCTGGGCCCAGGCGACTCCGGCGATCATCACCAGGCCGGCCCTGGGCCGGGCGAACGGTTTGGGGGTGTCGATGCGCGACTCGGTCTTGACCGGCGCCCTTCGGGACCAGCCGCGCCTGACCCAGTAGGGGTCGTAGGAGTCGAACGTGGTGAGTTCGATGTCCTCGATCCACTTGCAGGCCGACACATATCCGTACAGGCCGGGGACGACCATCCGGACGGGGAAGCCGTGTTCGAAGGGCAGCGGTTCACCGTTCATGCCGAGGGCGAGCAGGGCGTCGCGGCCGTCCATCACATCCTCGACCGGGCTGCCGATCGTCATGCCGTCCACGGAACGGGCCACCAACTGGTCCGCTGGGCCGCCGCGGGAGGGTGGCTGCACACCGCACTCGGCGAGCAGTCCGGCCAGGCGTACGCCGATCCAGCGGGCGTTGCCGACGTAGGGGCCGCCGACCTCGTTCGACACACATGTCAGGGTGATGTCCCGCTCGGTCAGGTCTCGGCGCAGCAGATCGTCGAAGGAGTATGTGGCGGCCCGGCTCACGCCCCTGCCGTGGATGCGCAGCCGCCAGGCAGTGGCGTCCACCTTGGGCACCACCAGCGCGGTGTCCACCCGGTAGAAGTCCTTGTTCGGGGTGACGAAGGGACCGATGCCCGCAACGCGCAGCCCAGTCCCCTCGGGCAGGGGTGGTGCCGGTGACCCTGGAGAGGGCAGCACAACCGTTCTCCGGGAGACGACGGCGCTCTGGCCGCGTGAGGCGTTCAGCGACCGGCCGGTCGCTCCCAGCACGGCGGAGGCCGCCGCCGCGGAAGCCGCCGCGACGACGAACCCCCGCCTGTCCCATCCGGCGTCTGCGGGCGGGCCGTCTCCCCCTTCCCCGGTCACGGGTCCTGGCGCCGGTGCCGGTGCCGGTGACCGCCTCACGACGGCCAGCCGACCTGCCAGCACGTACAGGAGCAGCGCTCCGGCGATGGCTCCCGCGACGGACGGCAGGGCGTCGGTGAGGCCGGTGGAGTCGGGCCGGTCGACGGCGGCCGACGCCCCGACGGCGCCGAAGAGAAGGATTCCGGCAGCCGCGGCCCGTCGGAACCGTACGGCCAGTGCACCCGACACGAGAGCCAGTACGGTCAGGACGGCGAGGATGCCGGATTGCAGTACGAGTTTGTCGCTGGTGCCGAAGTGGCGGATCGCCCAGTCCTTGACCGCGGCGGGCGCCGCGTCGATGGCCGCGCCGCCCACCGCGACGACCGGACTGGACTGCGGGCGCACCGGCACGGCGACCAGCTCGGCCACCGCCAGCGCCGCGAAACCGGCCAGCGCCCCGCTCACCGCGCCCAGCGCGAAACGGGGCCGGACCGGCCGTGGTCGCTGATCCTTCGCTTCGTCCCTCACGGTGGGAATCCGAGTCCGGCCGACGGGCGGATTGGTCCGTGACCTCATCGGGTGAAAAAGCGGTCCCGGACCAATCCGCCCGGCGGTTGCCCGCGGGGGGGGGGAGAGAGAGACGGCTCGGGCCCGTGGGCGCAGTGTGCGGCGCGAGGCCGGCCGGTGGGGGGTCATGCAGCTCGGCGCCGGTCTGTTTCAGGTCGGCGGGCACAACAGGCGCGGTGCTGTCGCCAGTTCAGGTGAGGCCCCGGCGGCAGCCGCGCCGCCGAGGCCTCGGTTCGGTCAGCCGCAGCACGGGCTCGCTTCCGCTGAGGGCGCGGGGGCGGTACCGGTGGCGGTGGCGGGTTTGACGGCGCGGACGATGGCGGAGTGCATGCCGTCCGCGACCGCGTGGGCCGGTCTGAGCTCGATGCCGGTGAAGCCCGCTGCCTCCAGGCCCCGGCGATACTCGGCGAAGGAGAGGGCGCCGGAGATGCAGCCGACGTGGTCGCCGCGCTCCGCGCGCTGGACCGGCGTGAGCGAGTCGTCGGCGACGACGTCGACGGTGCCCGCGGGCAGCGGGATCGCCTCGATGGTGCCCTTGAGGACCTCGACGTTCGCAGGGAAGCGGCGACCGCCTGGGTGGGGAGGGTGTCTCGCTCGTCGGCCGCGTAGAGCGACGGGCCGAAGTTGTCGTCGACCTCGACGGCCTGTGGGACGCAACAGGCCGAGCCGCCTTCGGTAACCTGTACGGCAGCGGCGGCGTAGCGTTCGCGGACGGTTTCACGCAGGTCGGTGGAGTGATCGTGCATGGCATTCCTCCGAGAGGGGACAGAACCGGAACCCCGGACCGTCTTGTTTCGATGGATGTCGATACAGCCTTGCATCTTGGATCGAAGTTCTTCAACATAGAAGAATGTCGAAACAAGAGCTGGTCGTGCTCGGCCAGGAAGAGCAGGAAGAGAGCGACTGCCGCCCGACCCTGCTGAGCGCACCGCTCGGCGAAGAGCATGCGGTCGAGCTGGCCAAGGTCTTCAAGGCGCTCGGCGACCCCGTCCGCCTCCGTCTGCTGTCGATGATCGCCTCGCGCGCGGGCGGCGAGATCTGCGTCTGCGACCTCACCCCCGCGTTCGACCTCTCCCAGCCGACGATCTCCCACCACCTCAAGCTGCTCCGGCAGGCCGGGCTCATCGACTGCGAGCGCCGCGGCACCTGGGTCTACTACTGGCTGCTGCCCGAGGCGACCGACAATCTCGCCGACGTCCTCACCCGCCCCGGACAGCCCACCGTCGTGGAGACGTCCTCGTGAGCGACGGCGCCACCGCGCCGGTGGCGGCGCGGCTGTCCTTCCTGGACCGCTACCTCGCGGTGTGGATCCTCGTCGCGATGGCCGCCGGGCTCGGACTGGGCCGTCTCGCCCCTGGCCTCGGCAACCTGCTGGCCCAGGTCACCGTCACCGGCGTCTCCCTGCCGATCGCGCTCGGCCTGCTGGTGATGATGTACCCGGTCCTCGCCAAGGTCCGCTACGACCGGCTCGGCACCGTCACCCGCGACCGTCGCCTGCTGATCCCCTCGCTGCTGCTGAACTGGGTGTGCGGCCCGGCACTGATGTTCGCGCTCGCCTGGCTCCTCCTGCCGGACCTGCCCGAGTACCGCACCGGCCTGATCGTCGTCGGCCTGGCGCGCTGCATCGCCATGGTCATCATCTGGAACGACCTCGCCTGCGGCGACCGTGAGGCCGCCGCCGTCCTGGTCGCCCTCAACTCCGTCTTCCAGGTGATCGCATTCGGCCTGCTCGGCTGGTTCTATCTGTCCGTACTGCCTGGCTGGCTGGGCCTGGAGCAGACGGCCCTCGACGTCTCGGCCTGGGAGATCGCCCGCAGTGTCCTGATCTTCCTGGGCATCCCGCTGGCCGCGGGATTCCTGACCCGGCGTCTGGGCGAGAAGGCCAAGGGCCGCACCTGGTACGAGAGCAGGCTGATCCCGCGCATCGGGCCGTTCGCCCTGTACGGACTGCTGTTCACCATCGTCGTGCTCTTCGCCCTCCAGGGCGACGCCATCACCTCCGCACCCCTCGATGTCGTCCGCATCGCGCTGCCGCTGCTCGCGTACTTCGTGCTGATGTGGACGGGAACCATGGCCCTGGGCAGGGCAGTCGGCCTCGGCTACTCCAGGACGGCGACGCTCGCCTTCACGGCCGCGGGCAACAACTTCGAACTCGCCATCGCGGTGGCCATCGCCACGTTCGGCGCCACCAGCGGTCAGGCCCTCGCCGGCGTCGTCGGCCCGCTCATCGAAGTGCCGGTCCTCATCGGTCTCGTGTACGTGGCGCTCGCCGCGCGCCGCTGCTTCCCCGGCTTCCCTGTCCCTTCTCCTGCCCCTGCCCCTTCCCCTTCCCCGGCGGTCTCGCCGGGCGCCCCTCCGGAAGGCTCCCCCCGCGTCTGAAGGCGCCAGGCTCTCGGTCCTGTTCGTCTGGAAGCTCGCCTACCCGGCGGGCTGGGGCCCCGACGCCGTGCGGCGGATCCGGGACGAGATCGGCGACCGCGTACGGGTGCTGCTGTACGGGCTGCTCCCCCGGGCCTGAGCCAGCGGTCCGCGGAACTGACGCACGGCCGCATCGGGAAGATTCTTGTCCGCCCCGGCGCCCTCGGCGCCGCCCGGCACTCCCTCCGCACATCGCGCAGGGAACCGCCTCGAAAATACCCCCAGGGGTATTGCTGTTATGGTGGGTTCAGATACCCCCGGGGGTACATCGCTGGAGAGGAGTCATGAGTCGTGTTCTTCGTCGACACCCTGGAAATCGAGGGTCTGGGCAACCGCAGCTACCTGGCCGGTGGACCCCGTGCCGCCGTGGCCATCGACCCGCCGCGCGACATCGACCAGGTCATGGCCGCGGCGGCTCGCCGCGGGGTTCGGATCGCCTTCGTGGCCGAGACCCATGTGCACAACGACTACGTCACCGGCGGCCTGGAGCTGGCGCGAGTCACCGGAGCCAGATACCTGGTGCCGGCTGGGGCACACGTGTCGTTCGCCCGCACACCGGTTGCCGACGGCGACACCGTGACGGTCGACGAGGGGCTCGTACTGCGCGCGATCGCCACTCCCGGACACACGCCGCACCACACCTCCTACGTCCTTGCCGAGGACGGGCACGGTGTGGCGGCGTTCACCGGCGGCTCACTGCTCATCGGCACCGTGGGCCGCCCGGACCTGGTCGAGCCGCGGCTGACCGAGCAGCTGGCCCGCGCCCAGCACGCCTCCGCGCACCGGCTGGCCGACGAACTGGACGACGAGACGCCAGTGCTGCCCACCCACGGGTTCGGCAGCTTCTGCTCCTCCGCACAGGCCGAGGGGGACGCGACCACGACCACGATCGGCAAGGAGCGCGCCGCCAACGACGCGCTGACCCTGGACGTGGAGACCTTCGTCGCGCGGATGCTCGCCGGGCTGGACGACGTACCCGCCTACTACGCGTACATGGGCCCGGCCAACGCCGCGGGCCCCGCGCCGGTCGACCTCACCCCGCCGAGGCGCGCGGACGGCGAGGAGATCGCCTCCCGGCTGGCCGCGGGCGAGTGGGTGGTGGATCTGCGCAGTCGTACGGCCTTCGCCGCCGGACACGTGGCCGGCTCGTTCAACTTCGAGGGCGAGGGCAAGCTCGCCGCCTACCTGGCCTGGCTGATCCCGTGGGGCAAGCCCGTCACCCTGCTCGCCGAGTCCCCGGAGCAGATCGCCGCCGCGCAGCGAGAGCTGGCCCGGGTGGGCATCGACCGCCCGGCCGCCGCCGCCACCGGCGACCCCGCCCACTGGGTCCGTCCCGGCGAGCAGCTCGCCTCCTTTTCCCGGGCTCGCTTCGCCGACCTCGCCGATGTCCGTGAACGCGGCGACGACGTGGTCGTCCTGGATGTGCGGCGGGATTCCGAGCGTGCGGGCGGCTTCGTGACCGGCTCGGTCCACATCCCGGTCCACGAGCTGCGCGGCCGCATCGGTGAGGTGTCGCAGGGAAGCGTGTGGGTGCACTGCGCCGGCGGGATGCGCGCCGCGATCGCGGCCTCCCTCCTCGACGCCGCGGGCCGTGACGTGGTCGCCATCGACGACGCCTTCGGCGCCGCCGCCGAGGCAGGACTGCCCCTCACTCACACCTTCACCGACCACACCGACCACACCGACCACACCGACTGACACTCTCCACCGCGCCGCCACCTGCATGAAAGTGATCAACCGATGTTCTCCCTTCTTCGCCGCGGCCCCGGCCGCCTCACCCCTCAGGCGGCCCATCAGCAGGTCAGTGACGGCACCGCCCTCCTGCTGGACGTCCGCGAAACGCCGGAGTGGAACGCCGGGCACGCGCCCGAGGCGCTGCACCTGCCTCTCTCCCGCCTGGTGACGGGGGCGCCGCTCCCGGCAACGGTGCGGGGCAGGCCGATGGCCGTGGTCGCGATCTGCCGCTCGGGGCACCGCTCCCGGCAGGCCGCCAGGCTGCTCGCCGGACGCGGCGTACAGGCCAAGGACGTCACCGGCGGCATGACCGCCTGGGCGCGTGCCGGCCTGCCGGTCAGCGGTCCGGGCAACGGCGACAGCAACGGCAACGGCAACGGCAACGGCAACGGCGTCATAGCGTGAGCGCTCTGGTCCTCGCCCTGGTCGCGGGGGCGGTGGTCGGACTCGCGCTCGGCGCGCTCGGCGGGGGCGGCAGCGTCCTGGCCGTCCCGGCGCTGGTCTATCTGCTCGGCTTCACCCCGGCCGCCGCGACCACCGCCAGCCTGATCATCGTCACGGCCACCTCGCTCACCGCCCTGTACGCCCATGCCCGTACCGGCAGGGTCCGCTGGAAAGCCGGTGCCCTGTTCGCCGCGGCCGGACTCCTGCCCGCGGCCGTGGCGGGAGCCGCCGCGTCCCGGCTGCCCCAGCCCGTACTGACCATCGGGTTCGCCGTCGTCGCCGCGCTCGCCGCGGTCAGGATGCTGCGCCCCGGCCGGGCCGCCACCGGCCCGGCGACCGGCGAGGTGCGGCCCGCCAAGGCCGCCGGAACCGGCGCGGGACTGGGTGCGCTGACCGGACTGCTCGGGGTCGGCGGAGGATTCCTCGCCGTCCCGGCCCTGGCCACCGTGCTGGCCTTCGAGATGCAGACGGCCGTCGGTACCAGCCTGCTCGTCATCTCGGCGAACTCACTGGCTTCCCTGGCCACCCGCGGCGCCACCACCGCCGGCGTCGACTGGGCGGTGGTCGGGCCCTTCACCGGGACGGCGATCCTGGGTGCCTGGGACGGCAAGCGCCTGGCCGCCAAGGTCACAGGCACTCTGCTGCAACGGATCTTCGCCGCCGTGCTGCTGGTCGTGGCGGTCGCCATGCTCATCGACACCCTCACCTGAAGAGCCGGACGGACGATCGGCACCACGGCTCAGGCCAGGGACAGGAACAGCTTCTCCAGCCGGGAACGCATCTGCTCCCGGTCGCCGGACGCGGCCATGTCCTCGTCGGTCAGGCAGCGCTGCAAACCGGTGGCGATGATCGCGAATCCGGCCCTGTCCAGAGCCCTGGACGCGGCGGCGAGTTGGGTGACGACGTCCTCGCAGTCCCGGCCCTCCTCGATCATCTTGATCACACCCGCGATCTGGCCCTGCGCCCGGCGCAGCCGGTTGACCACCGTCTTCAGTTCCTCAGCCGCCATCGCCAGTTCCATGACCCACACTCCTTCGAGATACCCCCTTGGGTATCTTAGCGAAGGGGTGCCCTGACCCGAGCGAAGGAAGATCCCCGTGGCCCCCACCACCGCCCTCACCGCCGACCAGGCCAGCGTCCGCCTGCACGAGCTGACCGTCATCGACGTGCGCACTCCCGGCGAATACGCCTCCGGCCACCTGCCCGGCGCCCACAACATCCCCCTCGACCATTTCGACGCCGCCCTGCCCGCCCTGAAGACCGCCGCGGCCCGTGGCGACCTCCTCATCGTGTGCGCCTCGGGCACCCGCTCCGCGACCGCCTGCCGACGCCTGGCCGATCACGGGGTCAACGCCGCCACCCTCACCGGCGGCACCACCGCCTGGACACAGCTCGGCCACGCCATCGACCGCCCCACCGGCACCCGCGCCCCCTGGGCCATGGACCGCCAAGTCCGCCTCGCCGCCGGTGCCCTCGTCCTGACCGGCCTCATCGCCGGACAGCGCTGGAACGCGGCCCGCTGGCTCTCCGCGGGCGTCGCGGGGGGCCTGGTCCTCTCCGCTCGCACCAACACCTGCGCCATGGCGAAGGTCCTCGGGAAACTCCCCTACAACCGGCCGACCGCCACCGATCTGGACGCCACGCTCGCCGCCCTGGCCGACTGACACCACCGGGCGTGCGGGATCTCGCTCACGGTGTCCCCGTCGGCAGGGGGCACTCAGCGCGGGCACCAGTCCCCCGAGGCTGCGCTCGGGGCAGAGTTTCGGAAGTTCCACGAGATCGTCCGGGAGGTGCTGGACGTGCGGGTGTAGTTGACCTGGACGTTCAGCCCCAGGCTCGCGCCGACGGAGCCGAGGGCCTCGACCGCGAAGCTGCCCTGCAAGCAGTTCCGCGCCGTCGCGACACGGTTCGAGGAACTTGCCGCCCCGGTACCGGGGCGGACTCCGCCTCGCAGCGGTCATCCTCTGGCTCCGCGAACCGGCACGATGATCATTGCCAGCGGACTGCACTCAGCCCGTTGCCGAGGTCCGTCACCTCTGCTCCGGCGAGAACGGCCGGGACGGCGCTGAGTCGGTCCGTCCGGAACTGCACTCGGTCCGGGCGCGGACCTGTGGGCAGCCGGCCGTACAGGACCAGCGCGTCGTCGTCCTCACATCGATGAGCAGCGCGACAGTCCTGTCCAACTCCTGCTGGACCAACCGCTGGACGGCGTCGGTGGCCTGCTCACACTCGTTCCCGGTCAACCCGCGGCCGCTGCCTGGCGTCATCAGCGGGCGACGAGCATCTTTTTCTCGTCCCGATCGGTGTCCAGCGCCAGTGCACCGGAACGGCTGGACGGATCGAGAACTCCCAGGACACGGTCTGCCTCGTGTGCGGCATCAGGATGCACGGGCACGCGGCGGTGGACCGGGAGCTGCGCATCCGGCGCTCTTGAACGTGCGTGCCAACACCGCTGCCGGGCGGTTGGACTCGGCGAGGCCCCGGTGCCTCTGCGGGCACGGCGGAAGCGGTCCGCCGCCGGTCCGGGCCGTCCGGCGACGTGGCGTGTCCCTCGTTGTTGACGGTGCTTACATCCATGGCTACCTTGATGTAATCACCGCTAACATGCGAGCGAGGGAGCAGTGGCATGTCATCGCCCCGGCAGGAGTCAGTGAAGGTCGATCTGGGTGGCCGAACGGTCACGGTTCCGAAGGGCGGGTTGTACGACCGGTACCGGATGGACACCGATCTCGACGAGGTGGCCCGTGATTCCCGTGTCAGTGGTGTGGACTTCTTCCGGCGGCTGCCCAAGACACGTGTCGACTCCCCCGTCGGCCCGACGCTCACCCCGAACTTCTACTACCGCGTCTCGACCGCCCGGCTGACGATGCCGGCGCCTTCCCGCGCGATCCGTTCCCGGCTGCCCCGGGAGCTGGCGCCGCTGGAGGTCGCGCCGGGTCTGGGACTGGTGTCGGTGATGTTCTTCCGGTACGACGTGTGCGACATCGACTTCTACACCGAAGCCGCCGTCGGGGTCGCCGTGAAGCCGGCGCGGCACGGCAGGCTCGGGTTCGTCGATCTGGTCGCCGCCCTCAAGAACGAGCACCTCGACTCCTACGTCCTCTCGCTGCCGGTGAGCACGGAGATCGCCCAGGTACGCGGTCACGACGGCTACGGCTTCCCGAAGTGGGTCACCGGGCTCGACGTCGGCATCGACGCCGACCGGACGACGGCGCGCGTGGCCAACGACACCGGCGGGACCGACCTGGCGCTCTCGGCGGCGACACCGGCCCAGACCCCGTACCGCAGCGGTGAGCGGGTCTCGTCCCTGACCTCGTACACGTCGATCGGCGGGGCGTGGCACTCGACCCTGAGCCAGACCAATGTGCTGTCGGCCGGGACCACGCTCCTCCCGCGCGGTGTCACGCTCCAGACCGGGGAGGGCCGCATGTCCGACGACCTGCGTTCCCTCAGGCCCGTCCGACCGGTTCAGCTCGATGTCATGACCGAGGGCCAGCTCGCTCTGCACATGCCCGTCCCGACCTCGGTCCGGAGCCCGAAGTGAGGAGCCCTCTGACGGCCACCGATCACGCCGCCACCGCCGCCATCGCCACCGCCGTGTCACCGGGCTCCGCCCGCGGCACCGGGCTGCCCGCGTCGCTGACTCCGGCCCGGATCGAGCGGCTGGCGGCACGTGTCGCCGCGGCGCCCGACGCCGTGCGGGTCACCACCAACGCCCCTTACACGGGTGCGCCGTTGGCCGACCTTCCGGTCTCCGCTCCGGCCGATGTCGAGAACGCGTTCGCACGTGCCCGTGTCGCCCAGAAGGCGTGGGCGGCCACCTCGCTGGGGCAGCGCAAGAAGATCCTGCTGCGTTTCCACGACCTCGTCATGGCCCGCCAGGTCGAGGCCCTCGATCTGATGCAGGCCGAGAACGGCAAGACCCGCCGCGACGCGTTCCTGGAGGTGGTCGACATCGCGATCACCTCCCGGTACTACGCACGCAGCGGCCCCAGGCACCTGGCGCCCAAGCGCCGCCGCGGCGCGGTCCCGGTGCTGACCCGCACCACGGAACTGCGCCATCCCAAGGGCGTCGTCGCGGTCGTCTCTCCGTGGAACTATCCCCTGAGCATGGCCGCCGGAGATGCCGTCGCCGCGCTCATGGCGGGCAACGCGGTCGTCCAGAAGCCCGACACCCAGACCGCGCTCACGGCGCTGTGGTCCCTGGACCTGATGGAGGAGGCCGGTCTGCCCGCGGGCGTGTGGCAGATGGTCGTCGGCCGGGGCGGTTCCCTCGGCGGCGCGCTGATGGACAACGCCGACTACATGATGTTCACCGGCTCCACCGCCACCGGCCGCAAGATCGCCCGGGACGCCGGTGAGCGCCTCATCGGCGCCTCGCTGGAGCTCGGCGGCAAGAACGCCATGATCGTCCTGGACGACGCCGATGTCCAGAAGGCCGCCGAAGGAGCCGTGACGGCGTGCTTCCCCTCGGCCGGCCAGCTCTGCGTCTCCATCGAGCGCCTGTACGTGGCCGAGTCGCTCTACGACCGGTTCGTCGCCGCGTTCGTGGACCGTACCGAGAAGCTCAGGATCGGCGCCGCGTACGACTACAGCATCGACGTCGGCAGCCTCACCAACGCCTCCCAGCTCCGGACCGTCACCGCGCACGTCGACGACGCCGTCGCCAAGGGCGCGTCCGTCCTCACCGGTGGGACGGCACGTCCGGACCTGGGGCCACTGTTCTACGAGCCGACGATCCTCGCCGGGGTCACTCCCGACATGACGCTGTTCGCGCACGAGACCTTCGGCCCGGTCGTGTCCGTCCACCCCTTCCGCGACGTCGACGACGCGATCGCCCAGGCCAACTCCTCCCCGTACGGCCTCAACGCCAGTGTCTGGAGCGGCGACGGGGCCCACGGCCGGGCCGTCGCCGCGCGGGTCCGCGCCGGGACCGTCAACGTCAACGAGGCCTTCGCCGCCGCCTGGGGAAGCATCGACGCGCCGATGGGCGGCATGGGCGACTCGGGACTCGGCCGCCGCCACGGCGCCGAGGGCATCCTCAAGTACACCGAGGCCCAGACCGTCGCCCATCAGCGCGTCCAGGGGTTCACCCCGCCCGCGCGCATCAGTCCCGAGACCTGGGCGGCCCTGCTGACCGGAGCGCTGAAGCTCCTCAAGGCGGCCGGTGTGCGCTGAGACCGACACCCGCTCCGTGTGACGCCTGCACCTGGACGCACCGCTCCACGAGGGTCACGGTGCCGCGAGGACGACTCGGACGAGGGCCGTGAGTGCCGACGGGGCCGCCGGGCAGGGCCCGCGCCAGGCGGCGCGCCCACCGGCCGGGATCGGCCTCCCGCCGCACGGCGGTGCGGACGGCGCGGAGAGCGAGGGGGATCCCCGTCTGCCGTACAAGACCAGACGGGCGCCGAACCCGAACCGGACCCGGGCGCCGGTCTGCTCCTCGGCGTGCCGCAGCAGTACGGGTTCCAGGGCGTCCTGGTCGGCGTCCGGCATCACGCCTGTGCCCCCGGATCAGCCGGGGGCACAGCTCCGCGCTACCGCTTCGTCTGGCCCCGCTCGAAGTATGCGGCCAGTTCGGGGTCGAGGGCGGGGACCTCGTGGGGTGTGCCGCCCGCGCGCAGCGACTCGGTGGCCCGCACTCCGGCCGCGACGGCCATGCGCGCGGCGACCGGCGAGGTGTCGGTGACGCCGCCGTCGCGGGCGAAGCGCACGAACTCGTCGATCAGGAGGGGGTCGGCGCCGCCATGTCCGGCGTCGTCCTCGGCGTCCGGGACGGGGTACTCGGCGTCGGCTTCGGGCCGGTGGGCGGAGCGGCGGGAGTTCCACACCTTCACCACCGCCCCGGGGCCGTCCCCGAAGTTCTCCAGCCGTCCCGCGTCCCCGATCAGGGTGTAGTTGCGCCAGTAGTCGGGGGTGAAGTGGCACTGCTGGTAGGCCGCGAGCACGCCGTTGTCGAGACGCATGTTGACGAGGGACACGTCCTCGACGTCGATGACGGGGTTCAGGCCGCGCTGGGTGTGCGGCGGCCAGTGGCCGTCCTTCGTGTACCAGTCCTCGTGCTTGGGTTCACCGGGTGCCCGCCGGTGCGGACTGTCGCCGTAGACCATGAGGTCCCCGAGGGCCTGGACCCGCTGGGTGTAGCCGTTCGCGAGCCAGTGCAGGACGTCGATGTCGTGGGCGGCCTTCTGAAGCAACAGGCCGGTGGTGTACTGCCGTTCGGCGTGCCAGTCCTTGAAGTACCAGTCGCCGCCGTAGCCGACGAAGTGCCGTACCCAGACGGTCTTGACCTCGCCGATCTCGCCGCGCGCGATGATGTCGCGCATCAGCCGGACGACGGGCATGTGGCGCATGTTGTGGCCGACGTAGAGGCGGCTGCCCGTGGCGTGGGCGGTGCGCAGGAGGGCGTCGCAGCGTTCGACGGTGATGTCGAGAGGCTTCTCGACGAAGACGGGCTTGCCCGCTTCGAGCGCTTCGCGGGCGACGTCGGTGTGGGTGTGGTCGGGAGTGAGGACGAGGACGGCGTCGACGTCCGGGTCCGCGATCACCTTGTGGTGGTCGCCGCAGATCAGCGCGCCGGGGAACGCCAGGGCCGCGTCCGCCCGCGCGGCGGGGTCGTGGTCCGCGAGCGCGGTGACCCGGGAGCCGTCGCCCGGCCGGTGCGCGGTGCGGGCGATGCTGCCGCGCAGTCCGTAGCCGATGACGCCGAGGCGCAGGTCGCTGGGGGCGTCGGTCATGGCATGACCGCCTTTCCGTTGGATCGTGGATCAGTGGTGCCGTGCGGCGCGGGGACAGTGGTGCCGTACGGCGATGGAACAGGGAGCGTGCGTGCGCCGCGGACCCGGTGAGCGGTCCGCGGCGCGTCGCTGCGGGGGCGGGAGCTATGGGTGCACCAGCACGTGGGCGAGCGCGACCCGTCCGGTGCCGGTGAGCCGGATGCGGAGGTAGCGGGCGTCCGTGTCGGTGCCCAGGAGGGTGGGGCGCAGTGCCTTGCCGGTGATGTGCGTGGTGACGGCGTCGGCGAAGTCCGCCGAGGCGGCGAGCTGTACGTCGAAGTCGGAGGTGGTCATGGCGCTGTCGTTCCAGATCTCGACCTGTCCGACCTGGTGGACGGCGCCCAGGTCCACCTGCCACCAGGCGCCCGCCTCGGAGAGGGTGCGGGTGTCGGTGGAGGTGTCGCCGTCGGTGGCGCCGGCCGCTGCCGCCGTGCCGTCCGTGGAGGACTGGGTGGCGGTGCCGTTACGGGCCAGGTCGGGGCGGAGCGGTTCGACGCCGCCCGCGTGTCCGGCGCCGGAGGCCGCGGCGACCCGGAGGGCCTCGGCCGGGAGGCGGTCCAGCTTCGTGTGGTTCCCGGTCATGGCCGAGCCGGTGCCGCCGAGGGCCGGGGCGTCGGTGTCGGTCCAGTTCCCGGTGGCGTGGTTGTCGATGCCGTAGTCGGCCCAGTTGGACACCCACTTGTAGCCGACCCGTGTGATCACGTTGCGAGTGACGGTGATGTGGCTGGACTGCTCGTCGAGGTAGATGCCGTTGCCGTCGCGCTCGGTGTTCCCGTACGCGCTGCGGTTGATGTAGTTCCCGGAGACGACGGTGCCGGGCTGGGCGCCCTGGGTGTAGATGGCGGCCCCGTCGTGCTGTGCGTCCTCGACGAGCATGACGTCGGTGATCCGGTTGTCCGTGATGCGGTTGTCGCGGAGCACGGACTGCCGGGCCTCGGGCTGGTTCCAGCCCCAGCCGACGGAGATGCCGGAGTAGGGAAGGTGGTCGAGAGTGTTGTGGTCGATGACGGTGCCGGCCTCGTAGCCCGCCCAGATGCCCACGGAGTCCGTGTACTCCACGCCCGTGCGGCTGACGGTGTTGTAGGAGACCGTGTTGCGGGCCCCGGTGAGTTCGGGGGCCGGCCTGGGTTCGGTGTCCCCGATGTACGCGGCGCCGGAGGAGAGGTCGGTGAAGCGGGAGCGGGTGAGCGTGGAGTCCTGGGTGCCCCGTTCGAAGGTGACGCCCGCACCGCCGAGGTGGGTGAAGTCGCCGTGGTCGATGACCACATGGCGGCCGGCGCGCACGGTGAGGGCGGCGGCGGGCTTGGTGTAGAAGCGGCCCGCGTGGTCGACGGGGCCGGTGGCGCCGGTCAGGGTCAGTCCGGCCTGGGTGCCCGCGTAGCCCTCGTCGGTGTCCGGCTGCCGGTAGGCGGCGTAGGCGAAGCCGATGCCGCTGACGCGGACGTCATGGGCGCCGTCGAGGACGAGGAGCCCCTCGGTGACCGGGGTGACGGCGCGGGAGCGGCGCGGGCTCTCGCCCGCGCGGGGCAGGTAGGTGACGGTGTGCGCGGCCGAGTCCCACACGAACTCCCCCGGTGTGTCCAGGAGTTCACGGGCGTTCTCGAAGTGGGCGACTCCGCTGTAGCGGGCGGAGTCCACGGTCGTCGTGTCCCAGGACGGTCCCGTGCGGTCGGTTCCGGAGGCGGAGTTGGTCCAGCAGGGCTGGGCGAAGGTCATGAGGTCGCCGGTGACGGCGGCGATGCGGCAGTGGTAGTTGCGCCAGCGGACGCTGATGACCGCCTCGGCGTCGGTGGGGCGCGCCCAGTGGGCGATGCCGGTCTTCTCCGCCCCGGTCATACCGGACTTGGTGGCGTCGCAGACGGCGGCGGCGCAGGCCCCTCCCCGGGCGCGCACGGCGCGTCGCCCGTCGACGAACAGCTGGCGCGGCGTGATGCCCCCGGGCACCTTCGCTGTCCAGGTGCCGTCGGCGTTCACGGACCAGCCCGTCAGGGTGCGGCCGCCCGAGAGCACGGGGTGCGCGCCGCGCGCGGCGGTCCAGGTGACTCCGGAGTCCTGGGCGCCGAGCCGCAGCGGGGCGTCCAGTTCGTAGGTCCCGTCGGCGAGTTCGACGCGTACGTCCCGGGCGCCGACGGCGCGGGCGGCGTTCCGCGCCCCCTCGACGGAGCAGGGGCGGCCCTGGGTGCAGCGGGATCCAGAGCCGTGGGGTGCGGCGTGCAGGACCTTGGGCGAGGGGGCCGCCTGGGCGGCGGGCAGCGGGCCGAGGAGCAGGGCGGCGCCGGTGAGCAGGGCGGCTGCGGCGGTGCGGGCCGCGGGGGTGAATGGTCGCATGCGAGGACCTTCCGCTCGGACGGCCCGCCGCACGGGACGGGCCGGGACGATGGGGTGCGGCGTTCGGGTGCGGCGTTCGGGTGCGGGGTGGGAGGCACGCTTCTTTCGCGCTTGGGGGGGAGGGGCGGATGGGATAAGGCGGCGCGCGTCCTGCCGGGTCAGCCGGTCACCGGGACGAGCCGGTGGCCGGTCGTGCCGGGACGGGTCCTTACGTAGCCGGTCACGCCGGGCTCGACCACGCCGGGCTCGGTCATGCCGTGGTCGTCCAGTCCGGGTGGCCCGGCATCGGCGGGTTCTTCGCGCCGAACAGCCAGTCCCGCAGGAACCGGTCCAGCGACCGGTCGCCCGTCACGGTCACGGCGTGGGCGATGAAGTCCTCGCTGGTGACCGTGCGGCCCTTGAAGCGGCGCGGCCACAGGCCCATGATCCGGTCGAACTTCCGTGTGCCGACGCGGAGTCGCAGGGCGTAGAGGACGAGTGCGCCGCCGTCGTAGATGTTGGTGCCGCCGAGGGCGGTGGGCAGTCCGGGCGGCCCGTCGCTCGCGCGGACCGCGTCGAGCTTGGCGTACGTCGCCTTCATCTTCGCGGCCATGTCCGACCAGCCGCGCTCCTGGCTGTAGAGCGCGGCGTAGTACACGGCCGGCCCCTCGTTGAGCCATGCCTGCTGCCAGTCGTGCGGCGTCACGCTGTCGCCGAACCACTGGTGGGTCAGCTCGTGCACCATGGTGTTCTCGTACGTGGGGTGGCCGTCGGCGTCGGGCTTGAACCAGTTGGTGCCCATCAGGGTGAGGGTCGTGTTCTCCAGGGCGTCGGTGTATCCGTCGTAGATGTGGATGCCGTACACCGAGAACGGGTAGCGGCCGAACTTGCGTTCCAACCAGGCGAGATGGTCGGCCGTGCGGGCCACGACCGGCGCGTACTCGTCCTCGCGGCCCTGCGGGACGATGTGCCGCAGCGGCAGCCCGGTGTGCGAGGTGCCGTACAGGTAGGTGCCCTTGACGACGGCGATGCCGAGCAGTTCCGTCGGCATGCGCTCGCGCAGGGCGAAGTGCCAGACGGTCGCGCCGTCGGCACGCTTGTCCTTGCCGGTCAGGACGCCGTTGGCGGCCGCGACGTATCCGGCGGGCGCGGAGAGGTGGAAGGTCCAGGTGGCCTTGTCGGAGGGGGTGTCGTTGCACGGCAGGAACGTGTCGGCCCGCGACGACTGCGCGGCCGAGGCGAAGCCGCCGTCCGAGCCGAACCGCCAGCCGGTGAGTCCGGACCGCGCCGCCTTGCCGTTGCCGTGGTAGGCGACCGTGACCTGGAACGGGGCGCCCTGGTGGAGCGGTGCGGCCGGGGTGACCGTCAGTTCCTGGCCCGACATGCCGAGGGACAGGCTGTGGGAGGCGCGGCGGCCATTGACGGTGACCGAGTCGATGGTGTGGCCGTCCGTGTCCAGGTTGAACGCCGAAAGGTCCTGCGTCGCCCGCGCGTTCAGCTTCACCAGCGCGGTGAAGTCGTAGGTCACCGGGGTGAAGTCGAAGGTGAGGTCGTAGTGGTCGACCTGGTAGCCGCCGTTGCCGAGGGTCGGGAAGAGGGGGTCGCCGACGCCGTCGGAGCCGGGGCGGGGGTCGAAGCCCGCGGCCTGGGCGGGCGAGCCCAGCACCGGTACGGTGACCGCGGCGGCGACCGCCGTCTTGGTGAGGAACGCGCGTCTGCTGGTGGTCACTTCTTCCCCTTCTGCGAGGCCTGCTCGAACTCGGCGCGGCAGGTGTCGCCTCCGGCGCGGCGCCACTTCTTGACCAGCGCGTCGTACGCGGACATCGGCTTGCGCCCGGTGATCAGGTCCTTCAGGCCGTCCAGGTGGATGGTGTAGAGGCTGCCGGACCCCTTGGAGTCCCAGGTCGGTGAGGAGTAGCCGAGGGTGGGATCCTCGATGAGCCTCGGGATGAGGACCGTGTACGCCTCGTGCACATAGCGGGCGGCCTCGGGATGTGTCGCGCTGAAGAACGCGGGTGTCGCGGAGGCGAGTTTGCCCCACGGCACGGTCACGTCCTGGGTGCCCTGCTTGGTGAGGACGGGCGTGCCGTTCGCGTCGCGCCGGTAGTCGGTGTTCTCCACGCCGTAGTTGATGAGGGTGTATTCGAGGGATCCGAACGGCGAGGCGGCGAAGTCGGCCAGGCGCAGCAGCTCCTTGACCCGCTGCTCTCCGGCCTTGGTGATGTAGCAGTTCTGGAGCGAGACGTTGTCGGTCCAGGTGACCGCGTCCTTGCCGACGGGGACCATGGGCCGGACGTCGAAGGACTTGTCGATGGCCGCCATGGAGTCGACGTAGCCGGTGGCCGTGGTCAGGTACGAGGGCATGCCGTCGTAGACGTAGGCGGCCTTGCCGTTCTTGAACAGGTCCGTGTACTGGGCCTTCTGGGCGCCGGACATCTGCACGGTGCCCGGGTAGTAGCAGCCCGCCTTGTAGAGCTTGGCGGCGGTCTCGACCGCGTAGCGGTACTTGTCGTCCTCCAGTTGGTAGCGCCACTTGCCGGTCTGCCGGTCGAAGTGCCAGAAGTGCTGGGCCCCGGCGGACATCGCGAGCAGGATGGTGCCGCTGCCGGTGAAGAAGTACTGCTTCTTGCCGGTGTTCGTGAGGTCCTTGGCCAGCTCGACGAGGCGTTCGATGCTGTCGATCTGGTCGAGGCCGGTGACACCGGCCTGCCGCAGCAGGTCGGCCCGGTAGAAGCCCGCGCCGCCGGTGCCCGAGCGGGCGATGGGGATGCCGTAGAGCTTGCCGCCCTTGATGGCGTCGCGCCAGGCGTACTGCGGGACGGCCGCGAGGTTCGGGTAGTCCTTGACCTTGTCGCCGGAGAGGTGGGGGCCGAGGTCGGCGCACTTGGCGGCGAGGAACGAGCCCATGTTGTCGACGCCGCCGGTCTCCGGGTACATGAAGATGTCCGGCAGCTGGTCGCCGGCGACCATGGTGGAGAACTTGGCCGGGTAGTCGTCGGCGGGTACGGCCGTGAAGTCGACCTCGGTGCCGAGCAGTTTCTCGATCTCCCGCCAGGCCGCGTTCTTGCCGCGCTCGGGCGGCAGCGGCGCGAAGGTCTCGGTGACGGCGGTGATCTTCTGCGCGCCCTTGAGCGGGGTCCCCGTGGTGGCGCGGGCCAGTTCGGACGGGTACTTCAGGAAGGCGTTCGGGACGCCCGCCGCGGTGCCGGGCAGGTCGGCCTTGATGCCGATGTTGCGCACCGTGGTGCTCGGCAGCAGACCGGCGCTCTTGGCCTCGGCCTTGGCGGCGGTGCCGCCGTCGCCGCACGCGGCGAGCAGCGGTGCCGCGGCGACGGCGAGACCGGCGCCCGCACCCCAGCGGAACAGGGTGCGGCGGTCGACGGATGTGGTGCCGGACATGGCGGGACTCCTCAATACGAGGCGGGCACGGGAGATTCGGGGTGCGGGGGGGTGCGGGACGGTTGGGGGTGTTGGGCCGGACACGGTGGCCCTGTCCATCGGGGCGCGGTCAGCCCTTGACGGCGCCGGTGAGGACGCCCTTGGTGAAGAACCGCTGGAGGAAGGGGTAGACGAGCAGGATCGGCACGACGGCGATGACCAGTACGGCCATCTGGACGGCCTGCTGCGGGGCGACCACCTCGCCGGCCGCCGCGGTGTCGAGGTTCTGGCCCTGGAGGATGAAGGTGCGCAGGACCATGGGCAGCGGCCACTTGTCGTTGTCGCCGAGGTACAGCAGCGCGTTGAAGTACGCGTTCCAGTAGGCGACGGCGTAGAACAGTCCGACGACGGCGATGACCGCCTTGGAGAGCGGCAGGACGACGCGGACCAGGGTCCGGAGGTCGCCCGCGCCGTCCACCTTCGCCGCGTCGTACAGTTCCTCGGGCAGGTTCATGAAGAAGGCCCGCATCACGACGAGGTTGAAGGCGCTGACCATGGTGGGCAGCACGAGCGCGGCGAAGGTGTTGTAGAGGCCCAGTTCCTTGACCAGCAGGAAGTTGGGGATGACGCCCGCGTTGAAGAGCATGGTGAACAGGGCGGTCATGAGGATGGACCGGCCGCCGACGATGCCACGGCGCGACAGTCCGTACGCCATGCCGATGGTGGCGAGGAGGCTGCATGCGGTGCCCACGACGGTGACGCCGACGCTGACGAACAGGGCGCGGGTCACCCGGCCGCCGGTGAACGCGGTCCGGTAGGCGTCGAGGCTGGGGTGGTCGGGCCACAGGACGAGCCCGTTGGACTTGATGATGTCGCTCTGCGAGGCGAAGCTCGTGCCGATCACCCCGAGCAGCGGGTACGCCACCAGGCCGACGACGAGCACCAGGGCCAGGCCCTTGAGGACGAGACCCACCCGGGTGGGTTTCTCCATCCACGGCGGACGGGCGCCGGAGGGGCGCAGCTCTCCCGCCTCGGGGACGGGCCGGCCTGCGCGCACGCGGCGCGTCTTCACAGCGGACGTCTCAACGGTCAGCACCGCGGTACACCCCTTCATGACCGAGCCGGTGGGCGAACTTGTTGGCACCGATGACGAGGACGGTGCCGATCACTGCCTTCACCAGGCCGACGGCGGCGGCCGTTCCCCACTGGTTGTCCTTGATGCCGTGGAAGTAGACGTAGGTGTCGAGGACTTCACCGGCGTCGGGTCCGACTGCGTCGCGCTGGAGCAGGATCTGTTCGAAGCCGACGGTGAGGATGTTGCCGAGGTTGAGGATGAGCAGCAGGACGAGCACCGGGGACAGGCCGGGCAGGGTGACGTGCCAGAAGCGGCGCCACCGGGCCGCGCCGTCCATGGCCGCCGCCTCGTACAGGCCGCGGTCGATGGAGAGCAGCGCCGCGAGGATGATGATGGTGCCCCAGCCGGCGTCCTTCCACATCACCTGGAGCGCGAGCAGCCAGGGGAAGGCGTTCGGGTCGGTCGTCATGTCGTAGCGCGGCAGGCCGAGCGATCCGAGCACGTCGGGCACGACGCCCGCGCCGCCCAGGATCTGCTGGAAGATCGAGACGATGATCACCCAGCCGATGAAGTGCGGCAGATAGACGACGCTCTGCACGAAGCGGCGCAGCTTGTCGCTGACGATGCTGTTGAGCAGCAGGGCGAGCCCGATCGGCACCGGGAAGAACAGGACGAGCTGGACGAGCGCGATCTCCAGCGTGTTGCCGGTCGCCGACCAGAAGTCGGGGTCGGCGAAGGCCGTCGAGAAGTTGGTGAAGCCGGTCCAGGCGCTGTGCATGTAGCCCAGGTAGGGCTGGTAGTCCTGGAAGGCCACCAGGTAGCCGAGCAGCGGTACGTAGTGGAACACCACGAAGTACAGGAAGCCGGGCAGGCACAGCAGCAGCATCACTTTGTCGCGCTTGACGCGCTGCCAGAGGGTCTTGCGGGGAACGCGGTCGACGGCGGTCGGTGGTACGGAGACAGTCATGGAGCGGTCCTGTTCGGCCGGTTGGCGCAGGAACTGGTATCTGCGGCGGCAAGTTAGTAAGCGGTTAACCCCATCGTCAATAGATCCAGCGATCTGACGGGTCGTGATGACGGCGCGAACAGGTCAGTTATGCGGGGTATTTCTGCTGCAAACGGGGCAACTCGGCTGTCAGATTTTCTTCCCGACCTTGACGGTCCTGTGGCGTGCTCCCTAGCGTTCGGTCCGCCATAGAACACGTTTACTGTCCGGAGGCAGGGTGCGTACCACTGACGAGGCGCCGGTCGAGGCCACGGCCGCCGACGCCACACCGCCCCCGCGGCGGCCCCGCACGGTTCTCGCGATGGACTCCTCCGTCGTGGACGACGTCTTCCCGCCGTCCGTACGGGCGCGCCTGGAGGAGACCGCGGACATCCGGCCTCCGTCGGTCGTGGCGGAGTTCGCCAGCCCGTCGGCGCGCGCCGCCCTCGCCGAGTGCGAGGTCCTGCTCACCGGCTGGGGCTGCCCGCCGGTCGACAGGGCCGCGCTCGACCGGGCGCCCCGGCTGCGCGCGGTGATCCACGCGGCCGGCACCGTGAAGACGTTCCTGGGCCGGGAGGCCTACGAGCGCGGCATCGCCGTCTCCTCGGCGGCGGCGGCCAACGCGGTGCCGGTCGCCGAGTTCACGCTCGCCGCGATCATCCTGGGCGCCAAGCGCGCCTTCCCGCTCGCCCGTCTCTTCCAGGACCGGCGCACCCACCGCACCGACGCCGACCTGGAGCGCCACCACTGGCTCGGCACCCGCGGCATCACCGTCGGCGTGGTCGGCGCCTCCCGCATCGGGCGCCGCGTCACCGAGCTGCTGCGCACCCTGGACGCCGAGGTGCTGCTGTACGACCCGTACATCGGCGACGCCGAGGCGGGGCTGCTCGGCGCCACCCGCACCGATCTGGACACCCTGGTGGCGACCAGCGACGTGGTCACCCTGCACGCGCCGGACACCCCGGAGACCCGGCACCTGCTCGACGCCCGCAGGCTGGGCCTGATGCGTCCGGGCGCGCTCCTCGTGAACACCGCGCGCGGTCCGCTCGTGGACACCGCCGCCCTCACGGACCACCTGGTCAGCGGCCGGATCGACGCCGTTCTCGATGTCACGGATCCCGAACCGCTGCCCGCCGGGCACCCGTTGTGGGACCTGCCCAACGTCTTCATCACCCCGCATCTGGCCGGTGCCCAGGGCAACGAGGTGGGCCGGCTCGGCGCGCTCGCCGTCGACGAACTGGCGCGGTACGCGCGCGGCGTGCCGCTGGCGCACGCCGTGCTCCTGGAGGACCTGGAGCGGATCGCGTGAGCGCAGCCGCGCCGCACGCCATAGTCTCTGGGGCGGCGGGCCGAGCACAGGCAGACCAGCACGACCATCAGGGGGTGGACCGGATGTCCCGGCAGAGTTCCACGGCACCCGGGCCGGACGGCGAGGTACAGGGCGACGGGCAGGGGGAGCGGAGCGGGCAGCGCCGCGCGACCGTCGTCGACGTCGCGCGGCGGGCCGGTGTGTCCACGGCGACCGTCTCGCGGGTCATGAACCGCAACTACCCGGTCGCCGCGGCCACACGCGAGCGCGTCGAGGCGGCCATGCGGGAGCTGGGCTATGTGGTCAACGCCCATGCCCGGGCGCTGGCCGGTGCCTCCGGCCGCACCGTCGGCATCATCGTCGGGGAACTGATCGACCCGTTCTACGCGTACATCGCGCGCGGCGTCGAACGCGAGGCCACCGCCGGTGACCGGCTCTGCCTGGTGTGCTGCACCCAGGGAGACCCGCAGCGGGAACTCGCCTTCATCGAGCTGATGCACGAGCGGCGCGCGGATGCCGTGGTGCTGGTCGGCGGCAGCGTCGAGGACCGCGCCTACAAGGCCGAACTGGCGCGCAGGGCGAGCGAACTGGACGCGGGCGGTTCGAAGCTGGTGCTGTGCGGACGGCCCTCGCTCGGCGAGGACGTCCCGACGGTCGGGGTGGAGTACGACAACGAGGGCGGCGCCTTCGCGATCACCGACCATCTGATCACCCAGGGCCACGAGCGGATCCTCTACCTGGGCGGGCCGCCCGGCCTCTCCACGGCGCGGGACCGGCTCGCCGGACACCGGCGCGCGCTCGAACTGCGCGGCATCCGGCGGGACCCCCTGCTGGAGCAGCCGGGCGCCTTCAGCCGCGCCTTCGGTCACCGGCGCATGGCCGAACTGCTCCGGGAAGGACCGGAGTTCACCGCCGTGTTCGCCGCGAACGACATCGTGGCGGCCGGCGCGGCGCAGGCCATGGAGGAGGCCGGGGTGCGCATCCCGCAGGACATGTCGCTGGTCGGCTACGACGACATCCCGGTGGCCCAGGAGCTGCGGCCCCGGCTGACCACCGTCCGGATCCCGCTGGAGGAGATGGGCCGGCAGGCGGTGCGGGTGGCGCTCAACGGCGGGGACGAGGACGACTGGCGCGCCCCGACGACCGGGACGCTGCGCCTGGGTACGCACATCGTCGTGCGGGAGTCGGCGGGGCCGCCGCGTGGTGGGTTCCCGGGGAGCGGGCGCGCGCGCCGGGGCTGACGCACGCGGTCTCCGTGCCTGCGCGCGCCCTCGGGTACCGGGGGCGCGGGGGCGTCGGCACCTGGGCCCGGGGGCTCCTGGACGCGCGTGCCGCCGCTCTTCTGCGGTGCCGGACGCAGGAGCGTGCTCGATCCTGCTCGCAAGAGCGCTGGTTCGCATAGTAACGAGCAGAAACTCGGCGCACCCCCTTGCGACCGGACAGCAAACGCTTACATGCTGACGTGCAGCGCCGCCCGCTCGTCCCGTCCGTCGCCCTGACGCCGTTCGTCCCCATGGGAGTTCCCGGATGCGCCCTGCCCACAAGCCTCTCCACGCCCCCGCCGAGCCGCCCGTCGCCGGTCGCCGTGCCGTGCTCGCCGCACTGGCGGGTGCCGGTGCGGCCGTGGCCCTCGGCGGCGGATCCGCGGCCGCCTCCCCCGCGTCGGCCGCCTCTCCCGCGCCGCACGGCGCCGGGAGCGGCGACACACTGCTCGTGGAAGCCTTTCCGGACGCCGAGACGGAGCGGCTGCGGCTCGACCGGTCGCTGCGGGCCAGCGAGTTCATCCCCACCGGCCGCTACGCCGCACCCGGCGCGGCCGTCACGCTCCGGGTGCGGCCGGTCCACGGGGCGCTCCCGGTGCTGCACATCGGCACCTTCGACGACTACCACCCGAACACGGACCTGAAGGCCCCCCGGGTGTTCCGGCTCCGTCCGGGGCTGAACAAGGTCGTGGACCGCTACGGCGGGCCGGTGTACCTCAGCTTCGCCGGACACGGCAGGCGTGCCGCCGTCACCTTCGTCTCCGGCGCCCGGCCGATGGCCGTTTTCGAACTGGGCCGGACGAGCGAGCGGGAGTTCCAGCGGCGGCTCGACACCGTCACCGACGTCCCCTGGGTCGAACTCGTCACGGCACGGGCCGTCCTGACGCTCACCCGCGAGGGCGCGCTGCTGTACCGGGACGAGGACCACACCGCCCTGATGTCGCTGTTCGACACCGTCATCGGCTCGCACGACCGCGTCAGCGGCCTCGACGGCCGTCGGCCCCTCGACCGGCCCAAGGCGGGCCGCTACCACTTCAACGAGGTCAGCGTCGTCCCCGCCGGTGTCGGCGCGTACGCCTGGCACGGCTTCAACGGCTTCCCCCGCGCCTACATGGACCGGCTGTGCACGGTCAGCGGTCTCACCACCCGCGGCTGGGGCCTCTACCACGAGCTGGGACACCTCAACCAGCAGGCCGCGTACCAGGCCGGCAGCCTCACCGAAGTCACCGTGAACATCTACTCGCTGGCGGCGCAGCGCACCCTGGGACAGCCCTCGAACCTCCTCACGGTCGACGCGCGGACGGGCCTGAACTGGTTCCAGTCCGCCCGCGCCAAGCTCGGCACCCCCGGCCTCTCCTACGTCGACGGCCTCGGCGCCTACGAGCAGCTGGTCCCGCTGCGCCAGCTGGAACTCGCCTTCGGCGACGACTTCTGGCCCCGGCTGCACCGGCTGGTCCGCACGGAGCACCAGCACGACGCGCCGGTGGAGGACTACGACCACCCGCCGGAGGTCGAAGCCCGCCAGTACCGCGCCCTCGCCACCTACGCCTCCCGCACGGCGGGCCGCGATCTGACGGACTTCCTCGTCGGCACATGGGCGATGCCCGTCGACGCGCGGGGCATCGCCGAGATCGCCGCCCTGCGCCTGCCGAAGCCGGACACGGACCCGAGCACGCTCTCGGACTGACGGCGCTCCCCCGCGCCACCGCGTCCCCTCCCCGCGCCGAGGACGCGGCGACGGCCGGGCCGCGGCGCGCCCCGCCCCCTCACTCCGCCCACCGTACGGATCGCCCCAAGGAGACGATGTCCATGCGCACCCCCGCATCCCCGTCCCGCCGCTCCGTCCTCGCCGCGGCCACGGGCGCCGCGCTCACCGTCGGCGGCCTCGGCGCCGGCTCGGCCCGCGCCGCGGGCCCGGCCGGTACCACGAGCGCCGCCCATGGCCACGGCGACCTCGTCGTGCCGCTCGTCGCCCGCCCCTCCGCCGAGGCGGAGCGGCTGCGCCTCGGCCAGGCCCTGCGCGCCACCGAGTTCCAGCCGACCGGCCGCTATGTCCCGCCGGGCACCGCGCTGCGCTGCGACGTACTGCCCCACCACGGTGCGGCGCCGACCCTGTGGATCGGGCAGTGGGACTACTACGGCACCGTCACCGCACCGCGCGCCTATCCGCTCCGGCCCGGCGCGAACACCGTGACCGACCCGCACGGCGGACCCGTGTATCTCACCCTGGAGGGCGACGGGCAACGCGCAGCGGTCCGGCTGCGGAGCGGTTCCGTGCCCATGCCGGTCTTCACACTCGGGCGTACCTCCGAGGCCGGCTACCAGCACCAGTTGGACACCTGCACCGATGTGCCGGTCGTCGAGCTGCACGGGCCGCGCTCGATCGTGACGCTCACCCGGGACGGAGCGCTGCTGTACCGCGACGAGGACCACGCGGCGCTGCTCGGCCTCCTGGAGCGGATCATCGACGCCGAGTCCGACATCAGCGGTCTGGACGGTTCGCAGCCGGTGCACCGGCCCAAGGCCGGCGGCTACCACTTCACCGAGGTGTCGGTGGTGCCGTCCGGCGTCGGGGCGTACGCGACACACGGGTACAACGGGTTCCCGCGCGCCTATCTCGACCGGGCCACGACCGTGGAGGGGCTGCTCACCCGCGGCTGGGGGCTGTACCACGAACTGGGGCATCTGCATCAGCAGTTCGCGTACAAGCCGTCCGGGCTCACCGAGGTCACGGTGAACATCTACTCCCTGGCCGTGCAGCGCGCCCTCGGCCGGACCTCCAATCTCCTCACCGTCGACCCGAAGACGGGCCTGGACTACTTCCGGTCCGCGCGGGCCAAGTTCGGCACGGCGGGGCTGACGTACGAGAAGTCCTTCGGCGCGTACGAGAAGCTGGTGCCGCTGCGCCAGCTGGAGCTGGCCTTCGGCGCGGACTTCTGGCCCCGGCTGCACAAGCTGGTGCGCGAGGAGAACCCGCAGTCGGACTCCACCGAGACGGCCCTGCGCTACCGGGCGCTCGCCACATACGCCAGCCGGGTCGCCGGACGCGACCTCACCGACTTCTTCGTCACCACCTGGGCGTTCCCCATCGACGCCGAGGGCCGCGCCGAACTGGCCGCACTCCAGCTCCCCGCACCGTCGACCGACCCGGCCACGCTGGCCGACTGATCCCGCAGGAAGAGATCCGCCATGGAACTGAGCAGACGCCAGACCCTCGCGCTCGCCTCGGCGGGCGCCGCCGCCGGACTCGTCGCCCGCGCGGGCGGTGCGAGCGCCGCCGCCGCATCCGGCGACGACCCGTACGAGCCGCTGCTCGCACGCGCCGCGCAGCAGCTGACCGGCGGCGCCTTCGACCCGGCGGACCCGGACTTCGCCGCCGCGCTCACCGCCCTGGACACCCAGGCCGCCGCCTGGTGGCGGCAGCTCGACACCTCCGCGGGCCGCACCGCGCTGTGGGCGGACCTGTCCCCGGCCTCCGATCCGGGCATGTTCGGCCAGAGCTACCCGCGGCTGCGCACGATCGCGACCGCGTGGGCCACGCCCGGCACCTCGCTCACCGGGCAGGCGGCGGTGCGCGACGGCCTCCTCGACGCGCTCCGCTTCCTGCACACCACCGGCTACAACGCCTCCCGCCGCGAGACCGGCAACTGGTGGTTCTGGGAGATCGGGGCGCCCCGCGCGCTGATGGACGTCTGTGTCCTGCTGCGCGCGGAACTGCCCGCGCAGGACCGCGACGCCTATGTGGCGACGGTGGCCCGTTTCGTCCCCGACCCGGACCGCCGCACCAACTCCCCCACGCTCGCCGAGACGGGCGCCAACCGCACCGACAAGGCCGTCATCGTCGCGCTGCGCGGGCTGCTCGCGGGCGACCCCGCCGCGCTCGCCCTGGCCCGCGACGGCCTGTCGGACGTCCGGGACAACGGGAAGAACAGCCTGTTCCAGTACGTCACCTCGGGCGACGGCTTCTACCGGGACGGCTCGTTCGTGCAGCACTCGGACGTCGCGTACACGGGCACGTACGGCAGTGTCCTGCTCGGGGGCGCCGGTCAGCTGATCGCGCTGCTCGCCGGTTCCGACTGGGCCGTCACCGACCCGGCGGTCGAGGTGCTGTACGAGGCCGTGGAGCGCTCCTTCGAGCCGCTCCTGTTCGACGGCGTGATGATGGACGCGGTGCGCGGCCGCGCCGTCTCCCGCGAGCGCGCGCGGGACCATGTCGACGGGGCCGCCGCGGTCGCGCACATCCTCCAGCTCGCCGAGGGGGCACCGGACGCGTACGCGGACCGCTGGCGTGCCGCGGCCAAGGGCTGGATCCTGCGCAACACGAGGACGCCGTACCGGACGCTCGTCGGGATCCCGGACCTGGCCCGTGCGAAGGCCGTCCTCGGCGATCGGACCGTGCGGCCCGCCGACCGCCCCGACGGGCACTTCGTCTTCGCCGACATGGACCGGGTGGTGCACCGGCGCCGGTCGTGGGCGTGCGCGCTGTCGCTGTCGTCGCGGCGCATCGCCGCCTACGAGGCGGGCAACGGCGAGAACCTGCACGGCTGGTACACCGGCGACGGCATGACGTACCTGTACGACGGCGACGACACGGACGTCTTCGGTGACGCCTTCTGGCCCACCGTCGACCCGTACCGGCTGCCGGGGACGACGGTGGACACCCGGGTCCGGGCCGATCTCGGGACCGGCGGCGGGACCGGCACCTTCCGCCCGCAGAACGCGGTCGCGGGCGGTGCGGTGCTCGACGCCCGCCTCGGTGCCGCCGCGATGGAGCTGATCGCGGACGGATCGACGCTGCGGGCCAAGAAGGCGTGGTTCTTCCTGGACAACGCGGTCGTCGCCCTCGGCGCCGGGATCACGGCGAGCGACGGCAGGACCGTCGAGACCGTCGTCGAGAACCGGAACCTGCATGCCCAGGGCGCGCCCCGGCTCGTCGTCGACGGACACCGGCAGTCCTCGCGGCAGGGGTGGTCGGCCGCGCTGGACGACGCCCGCTGGGCCCATCTGGAGGGCACGGGCGGGTACGTCTTCCCCTCCGGCGGGCCGCTGCGCGCGCTGCGGGAGGAACGCACCGGCACATGGAGCGCCCTCAACACCGGTGCGGACACGGCGGGCAGCACCACCCCGGTCACGCGCCGCTACGCCACTCTCTGGTTCGACCACGGGCCCTCCCCCGCCTCCGCTTCCTACTCCTATGTCCTGCTGCCGCGCGCGAGTGCCGCCGCGACCCTGGCCTGGTCCCGCTCCCGCCCGGCGCGCGTGCTCGCCAACGACGCCACCGTCCAGGCCGTCGCCGCACCCCGCCACGGCCTGCTCGCGGCGCACTTCTGGGCGGCGGGTTCGGTCGACGGGCTCGGCACCGACGGCCCCGGCACCGTCCTGGTGTGCCGCCGTGGCGGGGACGTGACGGTGGCGGTGGCCGATCCGGGCCGTACGGCGACGGAGCTGACGGTCCGGCTGCCCTTCGCCGTGCGCAAGGTGGTCCACGCCGACGACACCGTGTCCGTGGTGCCGGGCCGCCGCCCCGTGCTCACCGTCCGCGTGGGCGGCTCACGGGGTCATACCCACACGGCCCGGCTCCGGTGAGACCGGTACCCTCGGCCCCCCCTGCCCCGCCACTCCCGGCCACCCGTATCGCACAGCGTCCGACGAAGGAGTCAGCGAACCGCCATGCCCGCCCCGCACTTCCCCCTCCCGCCCACCGACCGTGTCCGCTCCCCCCTGACCGGCTGGACGCGGGCGCACTGGGAGGCCCTGGCCGACCGGCAGCTCGCGGCCCTGCTGCCGTACGCCACTCCGGGCTTCGCGCAGTACCGGCTGCCGGGCCGGGCCAGTTGGTCCGGGGTCGTCTCCGACGGCCTCGAAGGGTTCGCTCGGACATTTCTGCTGGCCTCCTTCCGGATCGCGGGCGCGGGCGGCGAGGACAACCGCGAGGGCGCTGATCCCACGGCCGTCTCCCATCTCATCGAAAGGTACACGCAGGGTCTGACAACGGGCACGGACCGTGACAGCGACGAGGCCTGGCCGGTGCTCACCGACTGCTCCCAGCAGATGGTGGAGGCCGCCTCGGTCGCGCTCGCCCTGCACGAGACCCGCCCCTGGATCTGGGACCGGCTCGACTCCCGGGTGCAGGAGCGGGTCGTCGACTGGTTCTCCGGATTCGTCGGCGCCCGGACCTGGGACAACAACTGGCGCCTCTTCCAGGTGGTGTCGGAGCAGTTCCTCGCCTCGGTCGGCGCGCCGTACAGCCAGGAGGACATCGACGCCGGGCTGGACCGGATCGAGGACTGGTACGTCGGCGACGGCTGGTACACGGACGGCGACGGCCGCAACTTCGACTACTACATCGGCTGGGCGATGCACTTGTACCCGCTCCTGTGGGCCCGCATGGCGGGACCGGACGGGGACGGCGGGCGCGGCGCCGTGTACCGGGAGCGGCTGGCCCAGTTCCTCACCACCTACCCGCAGTTCTTCGGTGCGGACGGCGCGCCGGTGCACCAGGGCCGGTCGCTGACGTACCGCGTCGCGGCGACGGCGCCGGTGTGGCTGGGCGCGCTCGCCGACTGCACCCCGCTCGCCCCGGGCCTGACCCGGCGCCTCGCCTCGGGTGCGGCCCGGCACTTCGCCGAGCGCGGGGTGCCGGACGAGCGGGGGCTGCTCCCGCTGGGCTGGTACGGCACGTTCCTGCCCGCGACGCAGGCGTACTCGGGGCCCGCGTCGCCGTACTGGGCGAGCAAGGGATTCCTCGGCCTGCTGCTGCCCGCCGACCATCCGGTGTGGACGGACCGTGAACTCCCGCTCCCGGTCGAGCAGTCCACGCAGTACACCGCACTGCCCGCGCCGGGCTGGCTGCTGCACGGCACCCCGCACGACGGAGTCGTGCGCCTGGTCAACCACGGCAGCGACCACAACCCGCCGGACGGAGCGGGGAGCGACGATCCCCACTACGCCAAGCTCGCCTATTCGACGGCCACCGCGCCGGAGTCCGCGCCGCACGCCTGGGCCCGCACGGTCGACAACCACATCGCGCTGCTCACCGCCGACGGCACCCCCTCGCGGCGCCGCCGCATCGTCCCGCTGGCCTGCGCGGGACGCCGGGCGTCGTCCCGCCACCTCGCACAACTCCCCGATCGCGAGGAGGAGTTCCCGATCGAGTCGACCAGTGTGCTGCACGGTCCGTGGGAGCTGCGCGTGCACCGGGTGCGGGCGCCCGAGGGCGTGACGGTGCGCGAGGGCGGGTACGCGGTCGCCGACGGCGTACGCCCGCAGGCGGAGCAGGGACCCGGCTGGGCGCTGGCCCGTACGGAGTCGGGGCTGACCAGTGCCGTGGCCGCGCTGTACGGCTGGGACGAGGAGGCGGGCGTCGCGCGCGAGGCCGAGGCGAACGCCTGTGGTCCCCACTCCGCGACGCCGTACCTGCGCGCCGTGCGCCACCCGGGCGGGGAGAGCGTCCATGTGACCCTGGTGGTGCTGACCCGTGACGTCGTGCACCCCTGGGTCCTGCGCGAGTCGGTCCGGTGCGTGCGCGGGGACGACGGGCTGGTGACGGTCACGTTCCCGGACGGCGAGACGGTGACGGTCTGAGGGTGCGCGGGGCGGGGACGGGGCCTCTCCTCCGCCCCGGCATCGTCCGTGCCGTACACGTCAAAGGGCGCCCCTATGCCCTCGGGGCGCCCTCCGGCCGGCCGGTCACCGGGACCGGGTCACTGCGTCACGGGCAGTTCAGGACCGCGCCCGCGAATGCATCGGTGGCGGCGATCAGCGGCAGAGCGACAGCGATGACAACGGTGGCGAGACGGCGAATCACCGGTCTCCTCTCGACGGGGGGCGGGTGGCCTGATCCCCCGCCCGGACTCAGCAAGGGAGCCTAGGCACAACCGGGCGCCGGGCGTGTGCAGCGCGTGCGGCCCTTCTCGACGATGCGTGCAGTCGCGGCGGCCGACCCGGCCGATCGGCAGGGCGCGGGCGCGGTTGCTAGCTCGGCTCCGGGAGCCGGTACACGGAGACATGGGACCGTGACTCGGCGGTGAACTCGGCTCCTGTCCAGTCCGCGTACCGGGCTTCCGGTTCGAGGCCGGCCAGTTGGGCCATGAGGTCGAGTTCGGCCGGCCAGATGTAGCGGTGGGGGCTGCGGGCCAGCCGCGCCTGCCGGGTCCCGTCGAAGCGGAAGTGGTGCGAGACGACCCGCTGCCGCAGGGTGTCGTAGGTGTCCAGGCCGATGTAGCCGGGCTCGGACTGCCAGACGGTGGCGGCCTGGCCCGGGGGGAGCTTGCGCAGCTCGGGCACCCACAGTTCGACCACGAACCGCCCGCCGGGTGCGAGATGGCGGGCGGCGTTGCGGAAGCACTCGACCTGCTCGGCCTGGGTGAGCAGGTTGGAGATCGTGTTGTAGACGAGGTAGACGAGGGTGTGCTCCCCCGGTACGACGGTCGTCGCCATGTCACCGATGACCACCGGGATCGTCGCCTCGTCCGCCTTGGCGCGCAGCCGCTCCGCCATCGGCCGTGACAGTTCGATGCCGGTGACCGGGACTCCCCGCTCCGCGAGCGGGACGGCCACCCGGCCGGTGCCGATGGCGAACTCGACCGCCGGCCCGTCCCCCGCGAGCCGGGCCAGGAACTCGACGGCCGGTCCCAGGACCTCCGGCGCGAACATGCCGGTACCGGGTGTGTCGTAGCTCTGCGCGGTGTCCTCGTCCCAGAGCTCTGCCTGCTCTGCCTGCTCTGCCTGCTCTGCCTGCTCTGCCTGCTCTGCCTGCTCTGCCTGCTGCATGCCTCCCACGCTTGCCGCTGCCCCTGCGTGGTGTCCAGCGAATATCCGCCGTCCCCGGGTGTCAGTCCCGCGCCGGGGAGATGACCCACAGGCGGTGGTCCCAGCCGATGTCCCGGCAGGTGCGCACCGTCAGTCCCGCGCGCTCGGCGAGGCGGGCGACGTGTTCCGCGTCCCGGACGCCCGAGCCGAAGGCGCACTTGAGACGCAGGTGGTGCACGACGGCGTCGATGTCGTCGGCGTCGGCCGGTGCCACCTGTTCCACCAGGACCAGTGTGCCGTCGGCGGCCAGTCCGGCACCGGTCTCGGCGAGGACCTGTACGGCGTCGTCGTCCGGCAGCCACTCCAACTGCCTGCACATCAGCAGAGTCTGAGCGCCCTCGGGTACGCCGGAAGCACGCGGGACGAGTTCGACGCGCGGCAGCACATCGGTGTCGAGCAGTTCCTCACGCAGCACCCGCAGGGCGGAGGGCATGGCGACGATCCGGGCGCGCAGCCGGGGGAACGCCTTGGCGAGGGCGTTGACGACGGTGGCCGAGCCGTGTCCGGTCGCGGTCAGCACGGGCACCGCGGCCCAGTCGTGGGCGCCGACGACGCCGGGGGCGACCCAGCGGGCGTGGTCCTCGACGGCCGCGCGCGCGGTGCCGGCCAGGCGGGGGTCGTCGGTCATCGCACCGGCCAGGGTCCGGCCGTCGTGGGTGCGGTAGCCGGCCTCGCCGGTGCGCAGGGTGTGCAGGAGTCCGCTGAAGGAGGCGTCGAGCGCGGCCTGGGCGCCGCCCAGGTGGTACTCGTAGGCGGAGTGGTCGTCGTCGACGAGTTCCTCGCCGACCGGGGCCAGCCGGTAGCCGCCCGCTCCGTCGTCGGCGAGGACGTCGAGGGAGGCGAGGTAGGCGAGCAGTGCGGTGAGGGTGGCGGGGTCGGTGGCGGTGCGGGCGGCCAGTCGGCGGGGGTCGCGGACGCCGGAGGCGACGAGTTCGAAGACGCCGAGGGTGACGGCGGCGCGGATGGCGTAGCCGGGGGCGAGGTCGGTCAGTTCGTGCAGCCGCTCGTGGGCGTCGTCCTCCTCGTCCTCCTCGGCCGCCGGGACGCCGGGTGCGGTGGGCTCGGTACGCCGCCAGTATCCGGTGATGTCCAGTTGCTCGCGCGGCACTTGACGTTCCGTCACCAGATGGCGGCGAATGCCCTTGAGGGTGACGGCCTCGCCCGCCACCCAGGCGAAGACGGTGCCGGGCAGCCACTCGGTGTCCCGGACCGCCTGCTCCAGCAGGCCGGTGGTGCCGGCGGGGGCGCCGTCGCGGGAGAGCCAGACGATGTCGGCGTCGGCGCGGGTGGGCAGTTCCTGGCGGTGGCTGTCCTCGCCGATCTCGACGAAGACCTTGGCCCGGGTGCCCTCGGGCATCTCCGCGAGCCAGCGGCCGATGGCGGGCAGTGCGGTCTCGTCACCGGCGATGAGCAGCCAGTCGGCGCCCTCGGGGTGGCTGTGGGACATCTTGGGTCCGGCGATCCAGGCGCTCTCGCCGGGCTTGACGTGTTCGGCCCAGCCGGAGGCGATGCCGCCCTCGTGCCGGACGAAGTCGAAGTCGATCTCTCCGGCGTCGGGGTCGAAGCGCACCGGTGTGTAGTCCTTGGAGACCGGACGGCCGTCGGCGGGCCAGTCCAGGCTGCTGACGTTCTGCCGGGGCAGCACCAGGCGCCCGTCCTCGTCGGTGAAGAAGAACTTGACGTGGTCGTCGAAGCCCTCGGTGCGCAGCTCGGGCAGGGTGAGGCCGTCGCGGGTGAAGGTGCGGAGCTGTTCTCCGCCGAGGGTGAGGCGGCGCATTCCCGGGGTGATGTTCTCGGCGCGCAGCACGGTCAGTTCCCTGAGCACGATGGGGAAGGTGGCGACCGAACGGGGGCTGCGGGTGGGCATGCGGGCTCCTTCGTACCACGGGCGTTCCCGTGGGGGCGGGGTGTGGTGCGGCCGGTGGCGTGGCACCCGCCGGTGGCCGGGTCCCGGGCGGGGTCCGGCCACCGGTGCGGGCGCGGTCCGGCGGACGGCGGTGGCGGGTGACGGGTGACGGGTGACGGGTGGCGTGGGTGCTACTTGCCGGCGACGGCGTCGGCCAGGATCGGCGTCAGCTTCTGCGCGACCCAGGGCGAGCTGAGCGCGTCGGGGTAGGCGACGGCGGAGGCGAGGGTGTTCTCGGACGGCACAACGGCGTAGTGCTTGCCCTTGACCACCTTCAGGGACGCGAAGAGCTTGTTCTTCTCCAGTTCGGAGGCGGACACCAGTCCGTTGTCGCCGAACGGGTAGGTGATGAGCAGGACGTCGGCCTCCAGTTCGTCGAGGTTCTCCAGGCTGACGGCGTTCTTGTCGGCGCTGTACTTCTTGGCGTTGGGCGCCTTGGTCAGGCCGAGTCCCTCGAAGACGCCGGGATCCTGGTCGGCGTAGGAGGCGTAGGTGATCTGCTCGGGGTGGACGACCGCGTAGGTGTACGTCCTGCCCTTGAACTCGGGGTGGGCCGCGGCCGCGTCGGTGAACGCCTTCTCGTTGGCGGCGATGATCTGTTCGGCCTTGTCGGTCATGCCGAGCGCCTTGGCGGCGGTCTTCAGCCGCTCCTGCCAGGTGAGGGTGTCGGCGTCCTTCTTGTCGGCGTAGGTGACGACGGGAGCGATGGGCTTGAGCTTGGCGTAATCGGTGTTCATCGCCCAGGTGTTGACGCCGAGGATGATGTCCGGGGCGGCTTCGGCGACGGCCTCGTAGTCGGTGCCGTCGGTGTCGTCGTACGTCTTGAGCTTGGTCTTGCCGAGCTTGTCGATGGCCTGCTGCTTGTACTCGGGGACGGGACCGCCGTCCTCGGCGTCCGGGGTGATCACCGGGACGATGCCGAGGGCGAGGGCGATGTCGGTGTCGCCGTCGGAGACGGTGGCGACCCGGACCGGCTTCTTGGCGACCTCGGTGGTGCCCCAGGCGTTGGTGAGCTTGACGGGGAAGGCCGCGGAACCGGCGGCGGTGGCCGCGGGCTTCGAGTCGGCCTTGTCGTCCCCGGATCCGGAGCAGCCGGTGGCGAGGGCCAGGGCCGTGGCGACGGCGAGGAGGGTGCGTACGGCGCCGCGGCGGCCGGCCGCTCTGGTCAGGCGGTTCACGTTCTGTTCTCCTGGATGAGATGGCGGCTGCCCAGCGGGAAGATCTGGGGCCGGTCGGTGCGGGGGTGGGGCACGACGACGCAGTCCAGGCCGAAGACCTCGGCCACGGTGCGTTCGTCGAGCACATCTGCCGGCGGGCCCTGGCGCACGATCCGTCCGTCGCGCATGGCGACGATCGTGTGCGCGTACAGGGCCGCCTGGTTGAGGTCGTGGGAGACGAGGACGATGGTCTTGCCGGTGCGTTCGTTCAGGTCGGCCAGCAGGTCCATCACCTCGATCTGGTGCGCGATGTCCAGATAGGTGGTGGGCTCGTCGAGCAGCAGGGTCGGGGTGTCCTGGGCGAGGGCGAGGGCGATCCACACGCGCTGGCGCTGGCCGCCGGAGAGGGCGTCGACCGGGCGGTCGATCAGCTCGGCGGTGCCGGTGGCCGTCAGCGCCTCGGCGATCAGCAGGTCGTCGGCGTCGGTGCGGCGCTGCCCGAACCGGCGGTGCGGGTGGCGGCCGCGCCACACCAGGTCGCCGACGGTGATGGACTCGGGTGCGATCGGGGACTGCGGCAGGATGCCGAGCCGGCGGGCCACTTCCCGGGTGCGCAGGGAGTGGATGTCGGCGCCGTCGAGCAGCACCGAGCCCTGGCTGACGGGCAGCAGCCGGGCGACGGACTTCAACAGGGTCGACTTGCCGCAGGCGTTGGGGCCGACGAGGGCGGTGACGCGTCCGGTCTCGACGGTGAGCGACAGTTCCTCGATGACGGGGGCGTCGCCGTATCCGGCGGTGATGCCGCGCGCCTGGAGCGTGTGCGGGCCGGTGGTGAGGGTCTGTTCGTTCACGAGACGGCTCCGTGCCTGCGCCGAAGGATCAGCCAGACGAAGTAGGGCGCGCCGAGCAGCGCGGTGAGGACCCCGGTGGGCACCGGGCTGATCAGGGGTGCGTTCTGGGCGAGGACGTCGGCGCCGACGACGAGGACCGCGCCGACCAGCGGGGCGAGGACGAGGGCTCGGTCGCCGCCGACCAGCCGGCCCGCGATGGGGCCGCTGATCAGCGACACGAAGCCGATGGGTCCGACGACGCTGGTGGCCAGGGCCGCGGCGGCGGCGCCGACCAGCAGGGCGGCGGCGCGGGCCGGCCGGACCCGGGTGCCGAGACCGGTGGCGAGCTGGTCGCCCAGTGCCATCCCGGACAGCGGCCGGTACAGCAGGGCGGTGCAGACCAGGCAGCCGACGAGACCGAGGGCGAGGGTGCGCACGCCCTGCCAGTCGGCGCCGTTGGTGCTGCCGATCAGCCAGCGCATCACCACGGCGAGGTCGTTCTGGTCGGCGATGGTGAAGAGGTAGTTGGTGTAGGCGGTGCACACGGCGCTCAGTCCGATGCCGACCAGCACCAGCCGGTAGGTGTCCACGCCGCCCCGGTGGCTGAGCGCGTACACGGCGCCGAGCAGGGTGAAGGCCCCGGCCAGCGCGGCGAGCGGCGGCCCGGAGGTGAAGGCGGCGGGGGCGAGCAGCAGCACGGTGGCGGCACCCGCCCCGGCGCCCGCCGAGATGCCGACGATGTCCGGGGTGGCCAGCGGGTTGCGGACGATCCGCTGGTAGAGGGCACCGGCGAGCCCGAACAGGGCGCCGGACAGCAGCGCGGCCAGGGCGCGGGGCATGCGCAGCTGGAAGATGAGGTAGTCGGCGAGTCCGGTGCGCAGGCCGAGGGCGGCGGGCAGGACGTCGGCGGCGGCGATGTGGGCGACCCCGCCGAGCAGGACGGAGGCGGTGGTGAAGCCGAGCAGGAACACGACGAGCACGGCGGTGACCACGGCGGTCCTGCGGTTGTGCGCGCGGCGCCGGGCGCGCAGCCGGGCGGCGGTGGCCTGCGGGGGGACGGTGGGTGCGGACGGTATGTCGCGGATCGCGGTCGCCATCACACCCGTACCAGGTTGCGGCGGCGGGCGAGCCACACGAAGAAGGGGGTGCCGACGACCGCGGTCATGACGCCGACCTGGATCTCGCCGTGGTCGATGACGAGCCGTCCCGCGGTGTCGGCGCCGGTGAGCAGGACGGCGCCGAGGGCCATGGACAGCGGGAGCGACCAGCGGTGGTCGGGGCCGACGAGCATGCGGGCGCAGTGCGGGGCGACGAGTCCGACGAAGGCGACGGGGCCGGTGGCGGCGGTGGCGGCGGCGCACAGCAGGACGGCCACGGCGGCGGCGGCGAGGCGGGCGCGTTCGACGGGGACGCCGAGTCCGCGGGCGGTCTCGTCGCCGAGGCTGAGGACGTTGAGGGTGCGGCCGAGGGGCAGGGCGAGCAGCAGTCCGGCGGCGGCGAACGGCAGTACGTCGTCCAGTACGGCGGCGCGGCCGGTGAGTTGGCCGACCGACCAGAACCGCAGATGGGCGTAGGCGGCGTCGTCGCGCACGACCATCAGCGTGATCAGTGAGGACATCACGGCGGCCAGGGCGACCCCGGCCAGGATCAGGCCGATGGTGGAGCTGCCGGTGTTGGTGCGGGTGCCGATGAGGTAGACCAGTACGGCGCTGAGCGCGGCGCCGATCAGCGCCGTCCAGAAGTAGCCGCGGAGGTCGGTGACCCCGAAGTAGAGGATGCCGACGACGACGGCCATGGCCGCGCCCTGCTCGATGCCGAGGAGGCCGGGTTCGGACAGCGGGTTCATGGTCAGCGCCTGCATGATCAGTCCGGAGGCGCCCAGCGCCGCGCCGACGAGCAGCCCGAGGAAGGTCCGCGGTATGCGTTCGGTCCACAGCACATGGGAGTTGTACAGGTCGCCGTTCGGGTGGAGCAGGATGTGCACGATGTCGAGCGGGGAGATGTGGCGTGAGCCCAGTCCGATGCTCGCGATCAGGGTCGCCGCGACCGCGACCGCCGCCAGCAGCATGCAGGCGGCGCCCCGGGAGAAGCGGGTCCTGGCCGGTGGTGGCGACGTCGCCACCGGCGGGGACGTGGTTGTCATGATTTCTTCCGCTCCTCACGAGTCGTACGGCAAGTTAGGTTACCCTTACCTTGCCTGGCGTCGATACAACGCAGAGGCACAGGCCTCGAATCCAGGGGTCGTATGCCCGGCCCCGCACACCTGGGGGATCTCGTGACACAGAGCGCGGTTCGGACGAAGTCGGCGCAGCACGCGGACGACATGTGCATCACGACGGAGGGGCACCCCGTACACGTGCATGACTTCCACCAGTTCCTGTACGTCCCCCTGGGCCGGATCGTGGTGACGGTGCGGGACGCGGACCATGTGCTGTCTCCGGCGGTGGGGCTGTGGATGCCGGCGGGTGTGCCGCACAGCGCGCGCTTCGACCCCGACTCGCTGGTGGTCAGCGAGAGCTTCGAGGCCGAGCGCTACCGGCTGCCCTACACACGTGCGTCGGTCGTGCCCGTCGGAGAGGCCAGGAGACGGCTGCTGCTGGCCCGCATGCGCAGTTCGGGAGCGACCCCCGGGGACACCGCGCTCTTCGCCGAACTGGCGGGCGACGAGCGGCGGCTGCCCCTGCCCCGCCCCGTGAGCACGGCGGCCCGCGCGGTGGCCGTGGCGCTGCTGCGCGACCCGGGCGACCAGCGGACGGCGACGGAGTGGGCCGAGGCGCTGTACACCAGCTCGACCAGTCTGCGCAGGGCGTTCCGGGTGGAGACCGGCCTGTCCTTCTCGGAGTGGCGCACCCGGGCGCGGCTCAACCGCTCCCTGTCCCTGCTCGCCGAAGGGCACCAGGTGGGGGCCGTGGCGACCCGGGTCGGCTTCGTCAGCGCGAACGGCTTCATCCTGGCGTTCCGGCGCCATTTCGACCGTACGCCGGGCGCGTACGTCCGGGAGCGGACGGCGCCCGTCGTCGGGTAGCGTCCGCGTGCGCGGGGTGCGCCGCCGTGCCGCGGCGCGCCCGCGATCTCCCCGAACACGGCCAGAAGTTGAGCACGCAACAGCTCCTTCGGGACGCACGTCACACCGCCGGGACGGGGCTTGACACCTCTCCGAACTTGGGAAATGTTAGGCCAGCCTTACCTAAGTAAGAATCTTGTGTGCGGCCTGTGCACGACCCGGCGGAGACCGCCGGTGCCGCCGCACCGGCCATCCGAACCCGGCCGGCCGCGCCCTCTCTCCCGCGCACACGACACCACCATCCCCACGAGGAGATCACCCATGGCCGCCACCAACCCCTTCGAGGACGACGACGCCCGCTACCTGGTCCTGGTCAACGACGAGAACCAGCACTCCCTGTGGCCGGCCTTCGCCGAGGTTCCCGCGGGCTGGACCGTGGTCCACGGCGAGGACTCCCGGCAGGAGTGCCTCTCCTACGTGGACGAGCACTGGACCGACATGCGCCCGGCGAGCCTGGCCGGGCGGTCCTGAGCCGGACCACCCCGCCCCGCCGGGTCAGAGCCGCAGGCTCAGCACGCTCGACCCCGGGCGGGGATCGAGGCCGGCCGGCCAGGCCGCGGTGGCGGGGTCCACCACGGTGAAGCCGTGCCGCAGGAAGAGGGCGGCCCCGCCGCTGGTCGCGGTGAAGACCGTGCCGACCGAGCGGGCCGCCGCCTCGGCGAGCAGCGCTCCCAGCAGGGCCGTACCGACACCCCGGCCCTGACTGGCCGCCGCCACACAGAAGTTGTAGACGACCGCGGTACGGGCCGCCGCCCCCCGGCCGCGGCCGAGCCCCACACATCCCTCGACCCCGCCCGCGGCGGACTCGGCGATCAGGAAGTCGCCCGTGTCGCGCGCGTACTCGGTCGCGGAGCGCGCGCGCAGTTCTCCCGTACGGGCGAACGCGCGCGAGAGGCGGTACAGGGCGGCCACGTCGCCGGGTCCGGCCGCGCGCACCACCACCGGGTGCGGGGGGCGGAGCGCGGTCTGCGCGGGACGGAGCGCGGGGGGAGGAGTCACCGTGTCATCGGCTCTTTCACTCGGGGGGTTTCGCCGGCACCGGCCGCAACCGGGGCGGGGACGGACCGACTTGACCGGGCCAAGAATAGATTGTTAGGTAAGCCTTACCTAACCAGAACGCGCCATCACTGATCAGGAGAGGAAGCACCATGACCGACACTTCCGGGCCGCAGCCCTTCACCCTCGACCGCCTCCGCGACGACCTCGCCGAGCTCCTCTACGTCGAGGCCGAGGAGGTCGCCGTCGACGAGAACGTGTTCGACCAGGGCCTGGACTCGGTCCGGATGATGACGCTCGTCGAGGGCTGGCGGGCGCAGGGCGCCGAGGTCGGCTTCGCCGAACTCGCCCAGCGCCCGACCCTCGCCGACTGGGCCACGCTCCTCGCCCCCGCAGGAGCGCCCCGTGCGGGTGCGTGACCTCTTGGTCGACGTCGAACCCCTGCGCACCAGCAGGGACTTCCGGGCCATCTTCGTCGCCCGGGTGGTGTCCCTGTTCGGCCTGGGCATGGCGACCGTCGCCCTGTCCGCGCAGGTGTACGACCTCACCGAGTCGACCTTCAGCGTCGCCGTCGCCAGCATGGTCATGAGCGTGACGGTGCTGCTGGGCTCGCTGTGGGGCGGCTGGATGGCCGACCGCACGGACCGCAGGAGGCTCATCCTGCGGGCGCGCGCGGGCGCCGCTGCGGCCTTCGCGGGCCTCGCGGTCAACGCGTTCCTGGCCGACCCCAGCCTGTGGGGGATCTACGGGTGTGTCGCCCTGGACGGACTGGCCACCGGAGTGAGTGTCACCGCCCTGATGGCGGTGGCGCCCACCCTGGTCCGCCCGGACCAGCTCCCGGCGGCCGGTGCGCTGATCTCCCTCACCGGTGAGATCGGCTCCATCTGCGCCCCGCTCCTCGGCGGTGTGCTGCTCGCCGCCGGGGGCCCCGGGCCGGTGTTCACGTTCACCGCCGTCACCACCGCCGTGACCGCCCTGCTCATCCTGCGCGTACGCCCCCTGCCACCGGTGGCGGACGAGGACGGCGAAGACGGCGAGGACGGCGGCTCCCCCCTCGTGGCCTTCCGGTTCGCGCTGCGCAACCGCGTGGTGGGGGCGCTGCTGGGCCTGGGCGGGATCACCGTGCTGTTCAACCTTCCGGTGGTGCTCTTCCCGGCGCTGGTCGCCACCCGCTTCGGCGGCGGCGACGTGATCCTTGGTCTGCTCTACACCGCCCCGGCCGTGGGCGCCGTCCTGGTCTCCGCCACCAGCGGCTGGGTCACCCGGCACGGGCGGCCCGGACGGCTGCTGCTCACCGCCGCGCTCACCGGCGGCCTGGCCACCATCGGTTTCGGCCTGAGCCACAGCGTCTGGATCGCCGTCCTCATGCTGGCCGTCGGCGGCGCCGCCGGCACGGTGTACGAGATCCTCGAGTACGCCCTGGTCCAGCACCACACCCCGGACCGGCTGCGCGGACGCGTGGTCAGCGTCGTCACCGCGCAGGGCACCACCGGCAACGTGCTCGGGGACGTCGAAGTCGCCCTGGTGGCACGCTGGTTCAACCCGGCCGGTGCCGCCGTCGTCAACGGCGCGGTGTGCGCGGTCGCCGCCGTCCTGGCCGCCGTCCTGGTCCCGGGACTGCGCCGGGCCACCCTCCCCCGCGACGAGGACGAGGCCGGGGCGGACGCCCTCGAAGGCCCGTCCGGCACCGGTCCCGGCCGGGACGCACCGACCGTCGTCGGCTGAGTCCCCCGGCCGTCACCGGCAGAGCCCCCGGCCGCCGTCCCCGTCACCGGACCGACCGACACCGACACCGACACCCCACCCGGGCGGAAGAGCCTGCGGGCCCTCCCGTCCGTTCCGCCGCGCCGCGCGTCCACCGCGGCGCCCCGACTCCTGCCCCTCCCCTGCGGACGATGCCCCATCGTGCCGCGCCCCACCCTGGAGCGAGACCCATGACCGAGCGTGCCCAGCGGCGACTCCCCCTCACGGGAGCCCAGACCGGCGTCTGGTACGGCCAGCGGCTGGCCCCCGACTCCCCGGTCTACAACGTCGGGCAGTACGTGGAGATCAACGGTCCGGTCGAGGTCGCCGCCTTCGAGGCGGCCGTGTGCCGCACGGTCCGGGAGTGCGAGGCGCTCACGGTGCGGTTCGAGGAGGACGGGGCGGGCGAGCCCTGGCAGTTCCTCGCCCCGCACGGCGCCGCGCTGGACGGCCCGGCGCTGCGGGTGGTGGACCACCGGGACGCCACCGATCCGGACGCGGCCGCGCTGGAGCTGATGCGCTCCGACATGGGCCGTCCCGTGGACCCGGCCACCGGACCGCTGTTCGCGTACGCGCTGCACCTGGTCGGCCCGAACCGGGCCCTGTGGTACCAGCGCGCCCACCACATCGCGCTCGACGCCTACGCCTTCTCCCTGGTCTCCCGGCGCGTCGCCCAGGTGTACACCGCCCTGGTCCGGGGCGAGGAGCCCGAGCCCACGCCGTTCCGCCCGCTGGCCGACGTGCTCGCCGAGGAACAGACCTACCGGGATTCCGGACAGGCCGTCGCCGACCGGGAGTTCTGGTCGTCGCGGCTCGCCGACCGGCCCGAACCGGAACTGCTGGCCGGTGCCGCGCACCCGGCCTCGCAGACCTTCCTGCGCGACGGCGCCGTGCTCACCCCCGAGGCGACCGCCGGGCTGCACGCCATCGGCCGGGCGGCACGGGCGAGTTGGGCGGACACGGTGACGGCGGCGTTCGCCGCGTTCCTGCACCGCTCCACCGGCTCCCGGGACGTGCTGCTGTCCCTGCCCGCCATGTCCCGGCTGGGCTCGGCGGCCCTGTGGGTGCCGGCGATGGTGGTGAACGTACTGCCGCTGCGCGTCCCGGTACGGCCCGGCACGGCCATCGGCGAGCTGACGGCCGGGACCGCCCGGCTGGTCCGCGAACTCCGCGCCCACCAGCGCTACCGGGCCGAGGACATCCGGCGCGACCTCGGACTCGTCGGCCGGGAGCAGGGGCTGCTCGGCCCGATGGTGAACATCAAGGCGTTCGACTACGCCCTGGACTTCGCGGGCGCGCCCGGCACCGCGCACAACATCGCCGCCGGACCCGTCCACGATCTCACCCTCGGCCTGTACCACGACGCGGCCGACGGACACATACGCTTCGAGCTGGACGCCAACCCGCTCGCCTACGACGCGGAGGAACTCGCCGCGCGCGGCGCCGAGTTCAACCGCTTCCTGGCCGAACTCTCGGCCGGCGGACCCGGCACCCCGGTGAGCGCGCCCGAGCTGGTGGACGGCTGGACCCGGCGCGCCCTGCGGGACGCGGCCGAGGCCACCGCCAGGGAGGTGGAGCCGGGCACGGTCGTGGACGCGGTCGCCGCGCAGGCAGCGGCGCACCCCGCGCGGACCGCCGTCGTCGCGGACGGCCGCGAACTGACCTACGCGGAGCTGGACGAGCGCGCGAACCGGATCGCCCGGCTGCTGATCGCGCGCGGTGCCGGGCCCGAGTCCTACGTCGGCATCGCGCTGCCGCGCACCGCGGACCTGCTGGTGGCCCTGCTGGCGGTGCTGCGGACGGGCGGCGCCTATCTGCCCCTGGACCTGGACTACCCGGCCGACCGGCTGGACCACATGGTCCGCGACGCCCGCCCGGTGTGTGTGCTGACCACTCTGGCCGCCGCCCCCTCGGCGCCGGACGTGCCGGGCACCGAGACCGTCGTCCTGGACGCTCCCGACACCCTGGCCGCCCTCGCGGCCCTGCCCGCGCACCCGGTCGCCGACACCGAGCGGCTCGGCCCGCCGGACGGCGCGCACCCCGCGTACGTCATCCACACCTCCGGCTCCACCGGACGCCCCAAGGGCGTGGTGGTGCCGCACTCGGCGCTCGCCAACTTCCTGCGCATGCAGGCGCACGAGCTGGCCCTCTGCCCCGGTGACACCCTGGTCGCGGTCACCACGGTCTCCTTCGACATCGCGGCGCTGGAGCTGTGGGTGCCGCTGATCAGCGGCGCCACCGTGGTCCTCGCCGACCGGGACACCGTGCGCGACCCGGCCGCCCTCTCGGCCCTGGTGGACGCCCACCGGCCGGCGGTGATGCAGGCGACCCCGTCGCTGTGGCAGGCGCTGCTCGCCGAGGGGGCCCCGGCGTCCCTGGTCGGCACGTCCGTGCTGGTCGGCGGCGAGGCGGTCCCCGCGGACCTGGCCGAGCGGCTGGCCCGGACCGCCAGGAGGGTCACCAACGTCTACGGCCCGACCGAGGCGACCGTCTGGGCCACCTCCGCCACCCTCTCCCCCGGCCACACGGGCACACCCGACATCGGCACCCCGTTCTGGAACACCCGCGCCCATGTCCTCGACGGTTCCCTGCGGCACACCCCGAACGGGCGGCCCGGGGAGCTGTACCTGGCCGGTGCCCAGCTCGCGCGCGGCTATCTGGGCCGCCACGGGCTGACCGCCGAGCGGTTCGTCGCCGACCCCTACGGATCGCCCGGCACCCGCATGTACCGCACCGGCGACCTGGTGCGGCGCCGCGCGGACGGCCGGATCGAGTACGTCGGCCGGGCCGACGACCAGGTCAAGCTGCGCGGCTTCCGCATCGAACTCGGCGAGATCGAGAGCGTGCTGGGCGCGGCGGAGTCCGTGGGCCGTGCGGTGGCCGTGGTCCGTGAGGACGTGCCCGGCACACAGCATCTCGTCGCGTACGTCGTCCCGGCGGGCGAGGGCCGGGTGCCGGACCCGGTCGCCCTGCGGGAGCTGACGGCCGCCCGGCTGCCGGAGTACATGGTGCCCTCGGCCGTGGTGGTCCTGGACGCCTTCCCGCTGACCGCCAACGGCAAGGTCGACCGGCGCGCGCTGCCCGCCCCCGACCTGTCCGGGCTGACCACGGCCGGGGCGCGGGCGCCGCGTGGTGCCCGGGAGGAGATCCTGACCGGGATCCTCGCGGATGTGCTCGGCCTGCCGTCGGTGGGCCCGGACGACGACTTCTTCACCCTCGGCGGGCACTCGCTGCTCGCCGCCCGGGTGATCGCCCGGGTGCGCGGCGCGCTGGGCACCGAGTGCGGCATCCGTGACGTGTTCGAGGCGCGTACGGCCGCGGCGCTGGCCGAGCGGCTGGCCGGACGGGACGGCTCCGCGCTCCCGCCGCTGACGGCCGCCGCCCGCCCGGAGCGGCTGCCCCTGTCGCACGCCCAGCGGCGGCTGTGGTTCCTGCACCAGATGCAGGGCCCGAGCGCCGCCTACAGCATCCCGTTCGCGGCCCGCTTCACCGAGCCCCTGGATCCGGGCCCCCTGGACGCGGCGCTGGGTGACGTCGTGGCCCGGCACGAGACGCTGCGCACCGTGTTCGCGGAGGCGGGCGGGGAGCCGTACCAGCGGATCCTCTCCCCCGGGGAGGCGGGCGTGCGGCTGCGCGTCGTGGAGACGTCCGAGGCCCGCTTCGACGCGGAGCGTGAGCGGGCCCTCGGGCACCTCTTCGACCTGGCGGCCGAGCCGCCCGTCCGGGTCACGCTGCTCCACGACCCGGCGACCGGGCGGCAGGCGCTGGTGGTGCTGCTGCACCACATCGCGAGCGACGAGTGGTCCATGGGCCCCTTCCTGCGCGACCTGGAGACGGCCTACGCGGCGCGGACCACGGGGACCGCACCCGAGTTCCCGGAACTCCCCGTCCAGTACGCGGACTTCGCGCTCTGGCAGCGCGCCCTGCTCGACGGCGCCGACGACTCGCCGACCGCCCGGCAGGCGGACCACTGGCGTGCGGTGCTGACGGGTCTGCCCGAGGAGCTGGCGCTGCCCGCCGACCGGCCGCGTCCGGCCGAGCCCGGCCAGGCGGGCGGCATGGTGCACCGCGCGCTTCCCGCCGAACTCGCCTCCCGTATCCGCGGATTGGCGCGGGAGAGCGGCACCAGTGTGTTCATGGTGGTGCACGCGGCGGTCGCCGCCCTGCTGCACCGGCTCGGCGCCGGTGACGACATCCCCCTCGGCACCCCGGTCGCCGGACGCACCGACACCGCGCTGGACGACCTCGTCGGCTTCTTCGTCAACACCCTGGTCCTGCGCACCGACCTGAGCGGCGACCCCACCTTCGCCGACCTGCTCCAGCGGGTCCGGGCCACCGACCTCACCGCACTGGACCACGCCGACCTGCCCTTCGACACGGTCGTCGAAGCCGTCAACCCGCGTCGCGGCCTGGCCCGGCACCCCCTCTTCCAGACGATGGTCTCGCACAGCACGGTCACCCAGGACGTGCGCCGCCTGTTCGGCCGGGACACCCGCGTGGACCGGATCGACCCCGGCACCACCAAGTTCGACCTCGACTTCACCTTCTCCGACACGGCACACGCGGACGCCATCGACCTGGAGCTGTTCTTCGCCGCCGACCTCTTCGACCGGCCCACGGCCGAACGGCTGGCGGACCGCCTCCTGCGCCTGCTCGCACAGGCGGTCGCCGATCCCGCGCTCCCCGTCTCCGGGTACGACCTGCTCGACGCCACCGAGCGCGAGCGCTTCGCGGAGTGCAACGCCACCGCCCGCCCGGTGCCGGTGGAGACCGTGGTGGAACTGCTCGCCCAGCGGTCGGCCCACACCCCCGAGGCGACGGCGCTGGTCTGCGGCGCGGACCGGCTCAGCTTCGCCGTCCTGGACGACCGGGTGGAACGGCTGGCACGGACACTGGCCGCCGAGGGCGTCGGCCCGGACACCGTGGTGGCGCTTGCGCTGCCCCGCTCGGCCGACGCGGTGGTGGCCGCCTTCGCCGTCCTGCGCGCGGGCGGCGCCTACCTTCCGCTGGACCTGGACCATCCGGCGCACCGGCTGGAGTTCATGCTCCGGGACGCGGCACCGGTGTGCGTACTGACGTCCGCGGCCGTCGCCGCGTCGGTGCCCGAACTGCCCGGCGTGGCACGGCTGCTGCTGGACGAGCCCGCGTTCACGGCCCGCCTCGGCACGGCCATGGACCTGCCCGCTCCCCGCCCGGCCGGTCCCGGCCACCTCGCGTACGTCATCTACACCTCGGGCTCGACCGGCCGCCCCAAGGGCGTCGGACTGCACCACGCCGGGCTGACGAACCTGTACCGGGACCACGAGCGCGCCCTGTACCGGCCGGTCGCCGAGCGGCTGGGCCGGCGGGTGCGGGCACTGCACACGGCGTCGTTCGCCTTCGACTCCTCCTGGGAGCAGTTGCTGTGGCTGGTCGCCGGGCACGAGCTGCACATCCTGGACGAGTTCGGCCGCCGGGACGCGGACGCCGTGGTCGCCCATGTCCGCGAGCACCGCATCGACACCCTGGACGTCACCCCGTCCTACGCCCGTCAGCTGCTCGACGCCGGACTGCTCACCGGCAGCTGGCGGCCGCCGCTGTTCCTGCTCGGCGGCGAGGCGGTGCCGCCCGCGCTGTGGACGGAGCTGGCCGCGGTTGCGGGGGTGGAGACCGTCAACTACTACGGTCCGACCGAGTTCACGGTGGACGCGCTCATGGCCCGGGTCACCGACAGCGCCACCCCGGTCGTCGGCCGCCCCCTGGACAACACCCGTGCCCAGGTGCTGGACGCGCGGCTGCGCCCGGTGCCGCCCGGGGTGGTGGGCGAGCTGTACCTGTCGGGTGCGCAGCACGCGCGCGGCTATCTGGGACGCCACGGTCTGACCGCCGAGCGGTTCGTCGCCGACCCCTACGGCCCGCCCGGCACCCGCATGTACCGCACGGGCGATCTCGCCAGACGGCGGCCGGACGGCCTGCTGGAATTCCTCGGACGCGCCGACGACCAGGTCAAGCTGCGGGGCTTCCGCATCGAACTCGGCGAGATCGAGCAGGCGTTGACGGCCCGCCCCGGTGTCGCCTCGGCCGCGGTCGTGGTCCGCGAGGACACCCCCGGGGTGCCCCGCCTGGTCGCCTACGTGACCGGTACGGCGGAGCCCGCCGCACTCCGCCGCGATCTGGCGGCCGAGCTGCCCGAGTACATGGTTCCGGCGGCCGTCGTGCCGCTGGAGGTACTGCCGACGAACGTCAACGGCAAGCTGGACCGCGCCGCGCTCCCCGCCCCGGTGCTCGCCGCGGCCGAGCCCTCCCGGCCCCCGCGCGGGCCGGTGGAGGAACGGCTCGCCGCCGTGTTCACCGAGGTCCTCGGCGTGTCCGCCGTCGGCGCCGACGACGACTTCTTCGCCCTCGGCGGGCACTCGCTGCTCGCCACCCGGGTCGCCGCCCTGGTCCGCGACGGGGGCACCGCCTGCTCGGTGCGGGACGTCTTCGAGACCCGCACGGTCGGATCGCTCGCCGCCCGGCTCGCCGAACGGTCGGCCGCCGCCCGTCCGGCGCCGTCCCGGACCGCCGAGCGTCCCACACCGGTGCCGGTGTCGTACGCGCAGCGCCGGCTGTGGTTCCTGCACCAGGTGGAGGGCCCGAGCGACACCTACACCGTCCCGGTCGCGCTGCGGCTGCGCGGCGCCGTCGACGTACGGGCGCTGGAGGCGGCCCTCGCCGACGTGGTGGCCCGGCACGAGGTGCTGCGCACGGTGTTCACCGAGATCGACGGGGAGCCGTACCAGCGGGTGCCGGCCCCCGGGGAGTGCCGGGTGCCGTTCGCGGTGCGCGCGGTCGCCGCGGCGGATCTGGAGCAGGCGGTGGAGACCGCCGCCACCGGCACCTTCGACCTGACCGCCGGTCTGCCGCTGCGGGTGACGCTGCTCGACGTGGCGGACGACGATCATGTGCTGGTCGTGCTGCTGCACCACATCGCCACCGACGAGTGGTCGACCGGCCCCCTGCTGGCCGACCTCGACACCGCCTACCGCGCCCGACTCACCGGCACCGCCCCCGAATACCCCGAACTCCCCCTCCAGTACGCCGACTTCGCACTCTGGCAGCGCGACCTCCTCGGCGACCCCGACGACACCGCCTCACCAGCCGCACACCAGACCGCGTACTGGCGCCAGGCCCTCGCCGGGGCGCCGGAGGAACTCACGCTCCCCACCGACCGGCCGCGCCCCGCCGTCCCCTCCCACCGGGGCGGCACCCTGACCGTGGAGCTGTCCGAGGAGGTGCTGACCGGGCTGGAACGGCTCGCGGCGGACTCCGGGGCGACCATGTTCATGGTGGTGCACGCGGCGGTCGCCGCCCTGCTGCACCGGCTCGGCGCCGGTGACGACATCCCCCTCGGCACCCCGGTCGCCGGACGCACCGACACCGCGCTGGACGACCTCGTCGGCTTCTTCGTCAACACCCTCGTGCTCCGTACCGACCTCTCCGGTGACCCGAGCTTCACGGATCTGCTGGCCCGGGTGCGGGCGACCGACCTGGCCGCCCTGGACCACGCCGACCTGCCCTTCGACCGCATGGTGGAGGCCCTCGACCCGCACCGCACGCTCGCCCGCCACCCCCTCTTCCAGACGATGGTGGCCTACGAGGGCGGCGGCCCGGACCACAGCCGGCTGCTGGGCACGGACACGGCGGAGTTCCCGGTCCGCGCCGGTGCGGCCAAGTTCGACCTGGAGATTCTCTTCCGGCGGCTGCCGGGCGCCGACGGTCCGGTGCTGACCTGCGGGGTCCGTTACGCCCTCGACCTGTTCGAGCGTTCCGGCGCCGAACGGCTGCTGTCCCGGCTGGTACGGCTGCTGGAGCGCGTGGTGGCCGCGCCGGACGTCTCCCTGGCTCAGCTGGAACTGCTGGACGCGGGCGAGCGGGCACGGGTGCTCCACGACTGGAACGACACCGCGCGCGCCCTGGACGGTCCGGCCACCCTCGCCGCCCTGGTGGCGGACGGCGTCCACGATCCCGAGGCCGTCGCGCTCGTGCATGAAGGGACGCCGGTCAGCCGGGGAGTCTTCGAGGAGCGGGTCAACCGGCTGGCCCGGCTGCTCATCGGCCGGGGCGTCGGCCCCGAGTCCGTCGTCGCCGTCGCCCTCCCCCGCTCCGTCGATCTCCTCGTCGCCCTGCACGCCGTCGTACGCGCGGGAGGCGCCTACCTGCCACTGGACCCGGCTCTGCCCGCCGACCGGCTCACCTACATGACCGACACCGCCGCACCGGCATGCGTCATCACGGACCAGCCCTCACTCGACACACTCCCCGAACGCCTCCGGCCCGGCGCGGTACTCCTCGACACGCCCGCCGTGGCCCAGGAGCTGGCGGGGCTGGCGGCGGACACGGTCACGGACGCCGACCGCCGTGCACCTCTGCTGCCCTCCCACCCCGCCTATGTGCTCTTCACCTCCGGATCCACCGGACGCCCCAAGGGCGTCCTCATCGAGCACGCCGCCATCGTCAACCGCCTCCAGTGGATGCAGGACACCTATCAGCTCACGGCAGCGGACCGGGTACTGCTCAAGACACCCACCACCTTCGACGTGTCGGTGTGGGAGCTGTTCTGGCCGCTCGCCTTCGGCAGCACCCTCGTGATCGCACGGCCCGAGGGCCACAAGGACCCGCACTACCTGGCCGGGCTCATCCGCGAACAGGCCGTCACCGTCTGCCACTTCGTCCCGTCGATGCTCGCCGCGTTCCTGGCCGACACCGACCTGAGCACATGCCCGAGTCTGCGGCTGGTCGTGTGCAGCGGGGAGGCCCTGCCGACCGAACTGGCGGCCCGCTTCCACGCCTCGGCGGGCGAGCTGCGGATCGCGCTGGAGAACCTGTACGGCCCGACCGAGGCAGCCGTGGACGTCACCCGCGCCCCAGCCCGCCCCACCGACAACAGCCACCACTCCATACCCATCGGAACACCCGTCCGGAACACCCGCGTCTACGTCCTCGACCCCCACCTCCAGCCTGCCCCCGTCGGCGTCCCCGGCGAGCTCTACCTCGCAGGCACCCAACTCGCCCGCGGCTACCTCACCCAACCCGCCCTCACCGCCGAACGCTTCACCGCCGACCCCCACGG
>NZ_JBSFSI010000029.1:0-92735 GCF_053589675.1 Streptomyces sp. NPDC003284 | reverse complement strand
ACCACTGTTTACTCCTTCGTTATGTTTGCGGGGGGGGGGGTGGGGGGCGGGGGGGGGGGGCCGCCCCCCCCGCCCGGCACACGCCGCCGGCCGGCTCAGGAACAGCTGCAGTTGCAGCAGTTCGGCGGCGGGGCACAGCAGAAGGACGCGCTCACCTCGGTCATGCCGTGGCCCGCCGTCAGCGACTGGCTGTGCTCGTCCTCGGCCAGCGAGCCGAGGTCGAGGTCCAGCGCGAGGTCGGCGACCGCGTCAGCGAGCGAGGGCGTGCCATTGCTGAACTCGTTCATCAGAACCCTCCTTCCCGATTTGACATGCCGTCAACAATGTGTTGGCGACAACGAGTTGGGACATTAGCGTGGCGGTCCTCCCTTGTGAAGGGGATGGACTAGACCATTTGAATCGGTTAGTGTCGGCCGCCGAGAGGCCACGCATCACGGCTTCCGTCGGCGGCTGCTCGCCCACGGAAGCACCTTCCCGCAGCGGCGTCCCGATGGAGGTGGCGATGAGGCCGAGACTGCTTCCCGACACACATCTGCTGCCCTCCGACCGAGGCGTGGTGATCAGCGGGCCCCGGCACACCGCCGCCTTCGCACTGCCGGGCATGTATCCCTGGCTGGAGCGGCTGCGCCCGTTCCTGGACGGCCGGAGCAGTCTGGACCAGCTCACCGCCGGCCTCGCGCCGCAGGCCGCCCGGCATGTCCGCACACTGGTGGACCTGCTGGTCAGGGAGGGTTTCGCACGGGACGCCGCGCGGGATCTGCCGCACGGACTGAGTCCGGAGGTCCGCGCACGGCACGCCTCGCTGATCGACTTCGTCGCGGCGCGCGCCGACTCGCCCGAGCACCGCTTCGAGCGGTACCGCGACTGCGCCCCCGTGGTGGTCGGTGCGGGGCGGCTGGCCGGTGCCCTCGTTCTCGCCCTGATCGCCTCGGGTGTGGCACACATACGCCTGCACATCGACGAGGCCGCGGACGACGGCACGGCCCGGCTGCGGGACTGCGTCGCGCTGCTGCGCGAGGAGGACCATTCCTTCCGATACGAGGAACTGGACGGCCCTCTCGACCGACTCCCTCCCGACACAGGCGTGTTACTGCTCGGCTCCGATGTGTTCACCCCCGATTCCATGGCGCGGGCCCACACCCTCGCGGAACGCGCCGGAGTCCGGTACGGGCAGGCGGTGGGCCGAGGGGACCACATCGTGATCAGCGCCGTGAGCGAGCCCCGCGGTTCGTCGGAGTCACCACCCCCCGGCGACTCGTCCGACAACGGCGGAACCGCACGGGAGACGACCGCAAGCACCGGCGGCAACACACGGACACGGAAGCCGAGTTCCTACCTCGGCGGCCCGGTCGCCGCACTCGCCGCCGACCAGCTCTGCCTGCACCTGCTGTACCGGACGGCAGGGCTGGACGGCCCGGACCTCGACGGCCGCCCCTCACCGGTCGCCGAGCCGGTGGCACTGGACCTGCGCACCGGCCGCCTCGTCGGCGCGGACGCGGCGTGACCGGCACAGCGAGCGCTGCGCGCCCGGCCGAGGTGACGGTGCCCGACGGCCCGTTCCCCATGGCCCTCTGGTCCGAGGCGGTCTACTCCCGCCGCGCCATCCCGGACACGCTCGCCGCCGGTGCCCCGGTCCCGGGCATGACCGACCCCGGCCAGGACCCGCTTCCCGCCGGTCCCCGCCTGCCGCTGGCGCCGCCACCGCTGCGGCTCCCGCCCTCCCCCGGTTCCCCGGCCGGCCTCGCCGACCCTGCCGTCCTCGCCGCGCTGCTGCACTACTCCTACGGTCTGCTCCAGCACGATCCGACCCCGGGCGGCCGCCCACTGCACCGTGCGGTCGCCTCCGCCCGCTGCCGCTACCCGAGCGAACTGACCCTGGTCACCCCCGAGGCGGCGTACCGCTTCGATCCGCTTCGTCATCAGCTCGTCGGCCTCGGCGTCCCCTCGGCGGCCCGTCGGCCGTTCGCCCCGGGCCCGCCCGCATTCCTCGCGATCACCAGCCGCTTCGCCCGCACCGCGCGCCTCTACGGCGACTACGCGCCGCGCCTGTGCGCCCAGGAAGCGGGGATGCTGCTGGGGGCGGTGCACCTGGTGGCCGCCGCGCTCGGCCTGCCCGCCCGGCCCGGCGCGGACCTGGGGACCCTGCTCGGGCTGTGCGCGAACTGGCTGCCGGAGACCGGTGAACACCCCATGGGGTACGTGGAGTTGGGCCCCGATTCGTCCACCGTTGCCGATCCGGCCACCGTTGCCGATCCGGCCTCCCCGAGGGCCGGTGGCCCGCCCTGGCTGCCGCCCGACCTGGCCTCGGTGCTGCGGGCCCGCCACTCCGGTGCCGCGATCTTCGACCCGGCCCCGGTGGCCGCCCCGGCGCGGTTGCTCACCGACCTCGGCGCCGCCCTCGCCGACGCGCCGTTCGACGACTTCTCCTGCCATCTGCTGGTCAGCCGGGTCACCGGCACCGAGCCGGGGCACCTGGTGCACGACAGCGGACAGACCCGCCGGGTCCAGGACGGCGACCCGCTTCCGCTGCTGGAACAGATCGGGCAGACCGAGGGCCGGGTGTCGATGAACTTCCGCGCCACCGCCTGCACGGCCTACATCGCCGTCCGGCGCGGCGAGGCGGTCGCGAAGTACGGCGCGGACGCGTTCCGCAGGCTGCATCTGACCGCGGGGGCGGTGGCCCACCGGATCTGTGTCGTCGCCGCCCGGCACGGGCTCTCCGCCCGGGTGCACAACGGCTACGACGCCGCCCGCGCCGCACATCTGCTGGGCCTGTCCCCGGACGAGGAGACGGTCCTCTTCCAGGTGGCCCTCGGCACGGCGCGGCCCGGCGCCTCCTTCCGGGTCCCGGTGGTCTTCTGATGAGCGCCGGGACTCCACCCGTCCGCCCCGCCCCCGCGGCCACCTGCCCCGCTCCCGGTCCGCGCCCCGCATCCTCCGCCGACGTCCTCTCCGCCCCCTTCGGCGTACGCGTCGCCGGTCTGCCCGCCACCGCGCTGGACGCCTCCCGCATCCCGCACAGCACCGAACTCGCCGTGCGGATCGCCTCGTTGGACCAGCGGCTCGCCCTCGAAGCGGCGCGCCTCGGCGAGGAACTGCACGGGGTGATCGGTACGGAGGCCGCGCGCCCGTTCAAGGCCCGGCTGGTGGGGCTGCGCCGAGCCGTCCATCAAGGCGCCCGTATCGCCGCGCTGCTGGACAGGGCGGCCCCGGCGCACATCCTCGGCGCCGCCCTCGCCGAGGACCTGCACCGGCACACCGCCCTGCTGGGCACCCGGGACGAACTCCTCGCCGAGCTGGGGCGTCTCCTCCCCGCCGAGACCCGTTCCGCCGCGGCGGCTCTGGCGGGGCTCGTCGAGGACCGGGCGTTCGCCGCCGGTCTCGGGTATGCCAGCGCCGATCTGTACGCGGACGTGCTGCGCTGGCGCGAACGCGCCCGAGCCGGACGGCGGCCACTGGACGGGGCGGCCGTCCGGCTGGCCAAGTACGCGGCCCGCGCGATGGCCAAACCGAGCCCGCTCACCACCTTCGCCGCGAGCGGGTTCGGCCGCTGGGCGGCGGACGCGGACGCCGCGGTACGCCTGGAGAGCACCGTCCGGACCGAGGTGGCCGAAGCCGGTCTGCTGCCGCTGTCCCGGATCGCCGCCGCCCTCGCCCTGCTGCCCGAGCTGGAGGAGGCCGTGGTGCGGGTCAACCCGTGGGCCACCCGGGTACGTTCCCCGGGCGGGGACGAGGAGTGGCTGTTCACCGTGCCGGGCCCGTCCGGTGCCGTACGCTCGCTGCCCGCCACACCGGCGCTGGAGGCGATCCTGGCGGCGGTCCCCGAGGCCGGAAGTCCCCGGCGGCTGCGCGCCCTGCTCGGCGCCCCCGGCCCGACCGGTGGCACCACTGCCCGGCCCGGGGCGGCCACCGCAGACACCGCCGACGCCGCAGACGCCGCAGACGCCGTCGTCGCACAGCTCGTCCGGCTGGGGCTGCTGGAAGTACGCCTCGGCCTCCCGGACCAGGAACTGGACGCGGCCTCGCTCTGCGACTGGCTCGGCAAGCGCCTGCCCGCACCGGCCGACACACAACCGACCGGCGCACAGCCCACCAATACTCAGGCGGCCGACCGCGTCAGGCTCCTGCTCGCCGATCTGCGCGCGGTCCGCGACGCAGCGGACGCCGCCCGCGACGCCGAGCCCGGATCCCACGGACGTCTCGCCGCCACCGTGCACACCCGCACCACGGACGCGGCCCACCGGCTCGGACTGCTCGGTCCGGCCGGGCGACCGGAGCGCGGCACACCGTACTTCCACAACACCGTCGTCACCGGTACCGCCGCCGTCCTCGACCCGGCCGCTTGGCGGACCGCCCTCGCGGATCTCGCCCTGGTGCCCGCCCTGCTCGCCCCCTTCGACACCCTCGCGCCCCGGCGGGAGGCGCTGGGACAGCGCGCCGCGACCGCCTACGGGCCGGGCTTCGTACGGCCGTTGTCCACCTTCCTCAAGGACTTCGGCGCCCACTGGGACCGAGCCGAACCGAACACCCCGGACGCACCGGATTCAGTGTTCGCCACCGCGCGGGACACGCGACGGCAGGACGAACTGCGCCGTCTGATCTCCGATACCGCGCCCGGCCCCGACGGCACGGTCCGGCTCGACCCGCGAGCCGTCCGCGAGCTGTGCGCCGCCTGGCCCGACCCGCACACCTCCGACGACCGCCACACCTGCTACGTCCAGACACTCCCCGGCACAGACACAGACACACACCCGGCCACGAACACGGACACAGGCACTGGTCCCGCGCTGGTGCTCAACACGGTCACCGGCGGCCACGGCACCGGCCGCACCCGGACCGCCCGCCTCCTCGGCGCACCGCGCACGCACCCGGACCCGGCCACGACCCTCACAGCACCCGAGAGCGAACAGAGCGGCATCCTGTACGCCGAGTTCGACGCCGCCTTCGGCAGTGCCCTCAACCAGCGCGCCCCCGCCACCCGGTACGCGATCGACCTCCACGGCTCCACCTCGCACCGGCCCCCCGGCCGGCTGATCCGACCCGCCGACCTGGACGTCGCGCACGACCGGCACACCGGGCACCTGCGCCTCACCCACCGCCCCACCGGCCGCGTCGTACGACCACTGCACCTGGGCCTGCTCGCCACCCCGCTGCTTCCGCTGCCGGCCCGGCTGCTGGTGGAGGTCTTCGGCCCGGCCTCGTACACCTTCTGGTCGGACTGGCCCCAGCTCTGGCAGTTCCTCCAGCCGGACCCGGCCGCCGCTCCGCCCCGCCCCGGCGCGGGGACGGCACCCGGGACGGGCTGGACGAAGATGCCCCGGCTCGCGCTCGGAAGCGTGGTGCTGCGCCGCGCGGCATGGTTCGTCGGCCGGGGACAGGCGCCCGTACGCGCCGCCGGGGAGCAGGACGCCGCCCACCTGGTCCGGGTACACGCCTGGCGCGCCGCCCTCGGCCTGCCCCGGCGCTGCTTCCTGCGCGTGCTCACCCCGCGCCCCGCCGGGGGTTTCGCGGGCCCCGCGCTGCACGACAAGGACCGCAAGCCGGTCTACCTCGACTTCTCCCATCCCCATCTGCTGCGTGTGTTCGAGCGGGCGGCGGCCACGAACCGGCCGCTGCTCCTGACCGAGGCCCTGCCCGACCTCCACGACGCGCCCGCCCACCGGGACGGCCGCCGCCACGCCGCCGAATTCCTGATCGAGCTGCCCGCCACCACGGTCCCGGCGCAACAGGGCCGGTCGGAAACATGCTGACCCCTACCGCCGACGACGCAGACGACGCAGGGTCGACGGACCGATGGGTGAGCGCTCACGTCTTCACCGCCCACCCGCTGGACCTGGTGATACGCGACCTGGTCCGCGAGGTCTCCGGCGAACTGCGCCGACGCGGCCTGATCGACCTGCTCTTCTTCCTCCGCCACTGGCAGGGCGGCCCGCATCTGCGCCTGCGGGTACGCCTCACCGCACCGGCCGCCGAACCCGAGGTGCGCGCCGTGCTGACCGCTCACACCGAGGCGTTCTTCCAAGTCCTGCCCGCCTCGTCGCCGATGACGGAACGTCAGTATTATTCGCTCGCAGCGCAGTTGACCGCGCATGAACCGGAGAGCGAACCCGGAACCCTGGCGCGCAACGACAGCCTGGCGTTCCTCCCCTACCGCCCCGAACACGCCAAGTACGGCCGGGGAACGGCGTTGCGTGCGGCCGAGGAGTCCTTCGGCGTGTGCAGTGAGCTGGCCACCGCCGCCGTGGCCGCCCGCCGGAGCACGGCCCAGCGGATGGCGTACTGCTTCGCCCTGCTGACCGGCACCCTGGACCCGCGCACCGCCCCGCCCGCGCGGCGGCCGGATCCGGCGGTGGCGGCTCAGTACCGGGGCCGACGCGACGCGCTGCTCGGCGTCGCCCGCGCGGCACGGGCGGCGCACGCGGCGGCCCCGGAACAGACCCCCGTGGCACACGAGCGGGCCGCCGCCGACCCGGTGGCCCGCTGGCTCACCGGCTGCCGCCGCGCCCAGCGGGAGGCCGCCGATCCCGCCCGGCTCGCCGGGCACCTGACCCACCTGGCCTGCAACCGCCTGGGCGTACGCCTCGACCAGGAGGCGACCCTGCGCGGCCTGGCCCGGCTCGCCGTTGCGGAACTCACCGGCAGCACCGGTCCCGCATGACCGCGGCCCCCCGCCGGGAAGCCCCGGCCGACCGAGAACCACGAAGGAGGCACTCCCCCATGGCAGGCAACCCGCCGACGGCCGAACCCCAGTGGCGCGCGGCTCATGTCGCGTACTTCGGCGACGACACCGACCAGCTGATCCTGCGGGCCGTACGGCCGGTCATCGAGCGGTGCGCCGCTCACGGCGCCGCGGCCCATGTGCTGCGGCACTGGCGTCGCGGGCCGCATCTGCGCCTGGTGGTCCGGGCCACACCCGCCGTCTTCGCCGAGGTGGTGGAGCCCGCCGTACGCGAACTGATCGGCGGCCATCTGCGGGCACACCCGTCCACGGCGCCCGCGCCCGACGAGGACGCGCTGCTGCCGCTGCACCGCCGCCTGGCCGAGGCCGAACGGGAGACCGGCCCGCTGACTCCCTTCTCCCCGGACAACTCCATCACCTGGGAGGAGCACGACCGCCGGATCGATGTGCTCGGGTGCCCGGTGGGCGCCGATGAACTCGCCCTGTTCTACGAGCGCACCAACGACCTGCTGTTCGAGCACCTGGAGGCCGTCGCCGCCGGTCTGCCGCGCGAGACACTGGCCCTGCGCCTGATGCTCGCCACCGCGCACACGCTGTGCCGGCATCCGCAGGACCCTTCGATCCGGCGCGGGTTCGTCTCCTTCCGCTCGCACGCCGAGGGGTACCTGAGCACGGCCGGTCCGCGGGCGCGGCAGGGCTTCGAGCAGCGCTACGCGGCCAACCGCGCGGTGCTCACCGCGCAGGTGCGTGCCGTGGTCGCGGCCTTCGACCCCGTCCCGCCCGGACCCGTCCCCACCGGACCCGTCCCCACCGGACCCGTCCCGCCCGGCACCGGCCTGCCCTCGACCGATGTGCCCGCGTCCGGTACGTCCGGTGCCGCTGCCCTCGCCGAGCCGGGCGGCGCGGCGACGCTGCACCGCTGGGTGGCCGCGATCGACCCGCTGGGCAGCCGCTGGACCGCGCTCTACGAGGCCGGTGAGATCCCGGAGGCGGAGATACCGGACGACGAGGAGAACGGCATCGGCGGTCTGCTCTCCGCCAGTCCGCTGCACCGGGCGATCAGCGACAGCCCGACGTACAAGCGGATGATGTACCGCGATCCGCGCTTCCTGAGATACCGCCTCATGCTCAACTACACCTATCTCCACCTCTCCCGGCTCGGCCTTCCGGGACTGAGCCGCTATCTGCTCTGCCATCTGGCGGCCGACGCCGTGGAGGAGGTCTACGGGGTCAGCGCGCTCCAACTCGTCCTGGCCACCGCCGAGAACACCGGCACCGCGCGCGGCCCCGAGACCGAGAAGGCCAAGGAGACCGAGCAGAGCGAGGAGAGCGAGGAGAGCGAGGAGACCGGCCAGAGCGGTGGCGGTGCCCCGCGAGCCGTCGCCGTACCCGCGCGGACCCGCGGATGACGGCCCCCGCACCGGCTGCCGGTTCCGGCACCCGTCCCCCGTCCGACGAGACCGGCGGTGCCGCGGCACGCCGCTACCACGCCCGGTACGGCAGTGTGCTGCCCGCCATCGACCCGGCGGCGGGCAGCACCCCGCCCAAGCACCATCCGGGGGCGCGCGTCCTCCCGCTGCCGTATCCGCCCGCCTTCCCGCCCGCTCCCACGGCGGACCGCCCTTCGCCGTCCCCGGACCCGGACCTCGCCCCCGACCCGCGGGATCTGGAACACCTGGGCGCCCTCCTCGCGCTGCTGAACGGCGTCACCCGCGCCGACTGGACGGACGGCCGCGTACGCGCCGGACGTCCGGTGCCGTCCGGTGGCGGCACCTATCCGGGCGAGGTGTACGTGGCGACCTCCTCCGGTCTCTGCCACTACCTGCCGGCGGCGCACGCCCTCGAACTGCTCTCCGAGACCGACCTGCGCGCCGACCTCGCCGGTGCGCTGAGCCCGCCTCCGGCGGCGCCGCCGGAGGTGCTGCTGCTGATCAGCAGCCGGCTGGGGGCGAACCTGGCCCGCTACGGACCGTTCGGCCACCGCCTCCAGGCGCTCGACACGGGTGTGCTGGCCGGGCAGGCGCTCACCCTGCTGGAGTCGGCCGGTGCCGCGCCGACGGCGCACGCGCTGTTCGCGCAGGAGCACGTGGGGCGGCTGCTCGGCCTGGACGCGGAGACGGAACGCGTCCACGCCGTCGTCACCGCCGGGCGGCCGGGCCCCGTGGCGTCCGACGCCGCGTTGCTGAACCGCCGTACGGCCAGGTCCGGTTACGAGCCCGCCCCGGTCCCGCTGGCCCAGGTGCTCGGCGTTCTGGACCGGGCGGCCCGCCCGGTGGCACTGGACCACACCCCGCCCGCCGACTGCGACCTCTACGTGGTGGCCCACCGCGTCACCGGGCTCGCGCCCGGCTGCCACCGCCGCGATCCGCGCACCGGGCGGCTGGTGCCGGTCGCCGACGGCGTCGGCGCGCGGGAGCTGTTCCCGGCGGGCGGTCCGGGCGAGCTGGCCGCCTTCGAAGCCGCCTGCGCGGTGGTGGTGACCGGGAACTACGAGGCGGGCTACCCGGTGTACGGGGACCGCTGGTACCGGATGCTCAATCTGCGGGCGGGCGTCCTCGGCCAGCGCATCGGCCTGGCGACGGCCCGTACCGGACTGGGTGCCGGGCTGCGCTGCGACACCGACACCGGGGCCGCCGACGCCGTCCTGCGCACACCTCCGGACCGTACGACGCTGCTGGCCGCGCTGCTCGGGCCGGAACGCGGCGCGGGCGCGCCCTCCCACCGCCTGCTCCTCGGCCCGGATGTTCCACCGCCTCCCACCGGGTGACCCGGCCCGCCCTCAGCGCATCAGCCGACCGTTCCCCCCTTCCCCAGCCGAGGACACCGTGCTCGCCTCCGACTCCGTTCCCCTTCTGCGTCCCGACGTCTTCCTCACCCCGAGCGGCAGCGGCACCGTGCACGTGCGCTCCAGCCGCGGCACCGATCTGATCGCCGCGCCGGGCATCGCCGCCTGGCTGGACCGGCTCGCACCGTTCCTCGACGGCACCCGTACGGTCGACCAGCTCGTCGGCGGTCTCGACGAGAACCGCCGCACGGTGGTCCTGCGCGTCCTGCGGCTCCTCGACGCGCACGGTCTGCTCGACGAGCGGTCCGCCGCCGGGCCCGACCCGCGCGCCGCCGCCCACGCGAGGATGCGGGTGCTGCTCCTCGGCGCCCCGGAGCACACCCGCGCCCAGGCGGACGCGCTGCGGCTGACCGGCCTGCACACCACCACGGCGGTCGAGGACCTCGACGCGGCCCGGACAGCGGTGGCGGCGGGCGGCCACGACGCGCTGCTGCTGCTCACGGCCGACGCCGACGCGCCGTCCGTCGCCCGGCTCGACGAGGACTGCCGCAGACACGGCCTGTGGTTCGCCGCCGCCGTCCGCGACGCCGCCGCCTGGTGGCTGGGCCCGACCCTCGCCCCCGGCGCGGAGCGTGCGGCGGGCGGCTGGGCGGGTGCCTGGCTGCGGGTCCACGGCACCCGGGCCGCCGACCGCACCGCGGAGCCCCGTACTCCTGTCCCCGGCCCCGCCCCGGGTGCGGAGGCGGCCGCCGTGCTGCTGGCGCACCGGTTCCGGCAGGCCGTCCTGGTCCCTGCCGCGCCGGAACCCCTCGTACGGCTGGACGCCGCCGCGCTCACCACCACCCGGCACCGCTACCGGCCCCATCCGGCCGCGCTCCCGGCCGCACCGCAGTCCGCCGAGACGTTCCTCGCCCGGATCGCGGCCCTGCGCGGCGGCCCGGCGGTCGGCGACGAGGAGTTCTCCCGGCGTGCCGCGGACTGCATCGACCCACGGGCCGGGCTGCTCGCGGAGCTGGACGAGGGCGGGCTGCCACAGTTCCCCCGGCACGCGTCCAGCGCCCTGATACGCGATCCGCACACCGGCCGGGCCGGGCACCGGGTCCACGCCACCGGCCGCGACTTCACCGCCGCACGACTGCGCACCGCGCGACGCGCCCTGCTCCACTACGCTCAACTCGCCCTCGATCCAAGGCGGTTCGTCGGCACTCCCGAGGGGCCCGCGCTATGGGCCTGGTCCCCGGAGGTGGGCACGGCCCGCCTGGTCCCGGCGGCCTCCGTGTCCGCTCAGGCGCCGCGCGTACCGCGCGGACTCGGCGCGGGCGCCACGTTCGACGAGGCGCTGGCGGCGGCGCTGAGCGATCTGCGCGGCCCCGCGCGCGGCGCGCTGGTCGTTCCGCTGGACCACGACCCGGCGGCCACCGACGTCCTGCCCCACCTGCTGAAAGCGGTGCGCTGCGATGACTGAGACCCTGCTGCCCGTCGCCGCGCGACTGCACCACGACGGCGGCCTTGTCGGCGGTGCCCTGGCCCGGCGGCTGACGACCGCGTCCCCGGCAGACGGGTCGGGCATCAGGATCTTCTCCGCCGACACACCTGACGCCCTGTCAGCACTACTTTCCGGTAAGGACGTTGGAGAAGCGCCCTTCCTGCTCGTCGTGGCGGAGCTGGACCGCGTGGTCGTCGGGCCGCTGGTCCGGCCCGGTGTCCCCGGCTGCCACCGGTGCCTCGCGGCCCGGCGCGCCGGGGCGCGGGCCGACGCGGCCGAGGCCGCGGCCCTGGAAGCCGCTCACGGCAGCCGCCTGACCGGCATGGTGTCCCCGCTGCTCACCCCGGCGGCCGCCGATCTCGCCGCGACCCTCGCCCTGCACCGGCTCACCGCAGCGGACGACACCGCTCCCGCCGTCACCATGCTCCGCCTCGCCGATCTGGGGATCAGCCGCCACGCCTTCCGGCCCGATCCGCACTGCGCGCACTGCGGCGGCCTGCCCGACGACTGCGCCGCCGGTGCCGTGATCCCGCGCGTCCCCCGGCCCAAACCGGACCCGGCGGTCCTGCGGGTACGGGACCTGCGTGCCGAGCGGACGGAGCTGGAGGCCCGCTACGCCGACGACGAGACCGGCGTCCTCAAGGGGCTGCGCGCCCGCGGCCTGCACACGCTGCCGTTCGCCGAGGCCAAGGTCGGCCCGCCCGAGTCGGTCGACGGCGGGTACGGCCGCGCCCTCGACTTCCGTACCGCCAGGGTCACCGCGCTCGCCGAGGCGCTGGAGCGGCTGGGCGGGGGCCGTCCGGGGGGACGGCGCACCGTGGTGCGCGGCAGCCACCGCGAACTGGCCGCCCTGCACCCCGGCGGCGTCCTGGACCCGGCGACCACCGGCGCCCACGAACCGCACCGCTACCGGGAGCCGGGCTTCCCCTTCCAGCCGTACCACGCCGATCTCGACCTGCCCTGGGTCTGGGGCTACTCGCTCACCCGGGAGCGCCCGGTCCTGGTCCCCGAGCACCTGGCCTACTACCGGCTGGGACGGCACAGCCCGGGGGACGTCCGGCCGTTCGTCTCCGAGATCTCCAACGGCTGCGCGCTCGGCGGCTGTGTGGAGGAGGCCGCCCTGTACGGTCTGCTGGAACTCGCCGAGCGCGACGCCTTCCTGCTCACCTGGTACGCCCGGCTGCCGGCGCCCGCGCTCGATCTGCGCTCCGCGCGCGACCGGCGGATCGGTCTGCTCGCCGACCGGATCCGCGAGAGCACCGGCTACCGCGTCGAGGTGTTCGACGTGACCGGCGCGGAGGGCATCCCCAGTTTCTGGGCCGCCGCCGTCGACACCCGGCCGGACGCCGGATCCGGTCCGGGGGTGCCGCGTCCGGGCGTGCTGTGCGCCGGGGGTTCGGGGCTCGATCCCGAACGCGGTGTCTTCGGCGCGCTGCACGAGCTGGTCACCGCCGTCGAGGCGTACCGGATGGTCTATCCGCAGCGTGTGGCGGACGCCGCCCGGATGCGCGACGACCCCGAGCAGGTGCGGCTGATGGACGATCACGCGCTGCTGTACTGCGATCCGGTGGCGGCCCGCCGCCTGGACTTCCTGCTCGGTCCGGGCGGCGGGCCGCCCCGGGAGCGCACCGGTCTGCGGGAGCTTACCGACCGCCACGCCTGGCCGCGCCATGCCGATCTGCGCGCGGATCTGGACGAGTTGGTGGGCCGTTTCGCCGCGTCCGGCCTGGAGGCGATCGTCGTCGACCAGACCACCCCGGTGCACGCCGAGGCCGGTCTCTCCTGTGTCAAGACACTCGTCCCGGGCCTGCTGCCGATGACCTTCGGCCATCATCTGCGCCGGATCAGCGGTCTGGACCGTGTGCTGACCGCCCCGCACACCCTCGGCCACACCACCGCGCCGCTCCGCCCCGAGGAGGTCAACCCGCATCCGCACCCGTTCCCGTGACGGCGAGCGCGCGGGCGCGGGCGCACATGTCCCCCGCGCGGGACCGCGGGCCCCGAGCACCGGCCCGCGGGCCCGCGGTCCCGTGCCGTCCGGCGGCGGGTCAGACGACCAGGACGCGCCGTCCGCGGGTGTGCCCGGCCTGGCTGTCAATGTGTGCCGCCGCGGCGTCGCGGAGCGGATACGTCTTCTCGACCGGGATGTGCAGCCGTCCCCGGGAGATGAGGTCCACGGCCTCGGTGAGCGCGTCCGGCACGCTGCCGGCCACGCCGGAGAAGCGGGCTCCGAACTCCGGTGCGCCGAGGTCGGCGATGGAGACGACCTTGTGCGGATCGCCGGTCAGTTCGACGAGTTCACGGATCACACCGGACCCGGCCAGGTCGAGCGCCGCGTCGACGCGGCCGAGCCGCCGCACCCGCTCGGCCCACCCGTCCCCGTACGTCGTGGCGAGGGCGCCCAGGCTCCGCAGATAGTCCTGGTTCGCCGCCCCGGCGGTGCCGATCACGGTGATGCCGCGCTCGCGGGCGATCTGGAGCACCGCCGATCCCACGCCGCCGGACGCGCCGCTGACCAGCAGCGTCTGCCCGGTCCGCACACCGACCTCGCGGATGATGCGCAGCGCGGTCTCGACCACGGAGGGGTATCCGGCCGCCTCCTCGAACGTGAGGCGCTCGGGCATCAGCGCCCAGGCCGACAGCACGGCGAACTCGGCGTAGGTGCTCGACCCTTCGCCGAACACCCGGTCTCCGGCCGCGACCCCTTCGACGCCCTCTCCGACCTCGTCCACCACCCCCGCGGCGTCCAGGCCGACTCCGGCGGGCAACTCGAGGGGATGGGCCGCCAGGATCTGGCCCTCGCGGACACGCCAGTCGACGGGATTCACACCTGCCGCCCGTACGGCGACACGTATCTGGCCTGGGCCCGCGTGGGGCTCCTCGGCGTCCAGGAGGCGCAGCACGTCCGGGCCGCCGAACTCGGCGAAGCTCACTTTCTTCATGCCGCCGAACCTAACACTATCGGTTAGGTTTTAAAAACGGTTAGCCTTTTGCATCCGATAGTGGCACTCGCGGTGCGCACGCTCACCAGCGGACGGCGGTGAAGTCGATGGGGCGGGGCCGCAGCAGCCGGGTGCGCTCGGTGAGGGAGCGCAGCCGCCGGGACATCTCGTCGGCGGGCAGCCGACGGCGGTCACCGTGGCCCGGCAGGACCCACTCGAACCGCAGTTCTCCGGCCACCCTGGCGAGGGAGGCGGCCAGCTCCTCGACCGAGTACCACGTCACGCTCTCCGCGACCTCCAGGTCACCGGTGGTGCGCGACCAGTAGAAGCTGTCCCCGGTGAAGCAGTACCGCCGGTCCGCGAGGTAGAGGACGCTCCCCCGGGTGTGGCCGGGCAGCGGCAGAGCGGTGACGCCCTCGCCGACGTCCACCGCGTCCAGACCGCGGATCACCCGGTCCGCGTCCGGGGCCGCGTCGAGGTCGCCCTCGTGGATCCACAGCCGGGCGCCGAAGTGGTCGGCGTAGTCGCGGCCGTGGGCGGCGTGGTCCCGGTGGGTGAGCAGGACGTCGGTCACGGGTCCTACGGCCGCGTACCGCGCGGCGAGGGCGGGGCTCCAGCGCGGGGTGTCGATCATCATCGCGGTGCCGGACGGCCGCTTGAGCAGGTAGGAGTTGGCTCCCGCGGTGTGCCGGGAGTTGTGGCCGCAGATCAGCACGCCGTCGTCCAGGGCCATCGGGAAGGGGTCGAGCGCGGGGTCCGGCCGTCCGGTCGCCGGGCGCACCGAGCGGGTGGGGCAGGCGAAGGCGGCGGCGTGTAAGCGCCTCGTCTCCGCCTCGTCGCGCGGCGCCCGCAGCATGTGCGAGCGTCCTTGCGACTCGCCGATCAGCTCCGGTGCGAACTGCCGCGCGACATCGCAGTTGGTGCACCGGTCGTCCACGTACCAGCCGTTCATGGCAGGGCTCCTTCCAGCGGGGGCGGCCCCGGCCGGGGCCGCTCTCCAGGGATACGCCACCGGGCGGCGGGACCGGTAGGTCCCGCAGATCTTGCGCTTGGCGACACCACCCTCTCTCACCGCCCGCCGGAAAGAGTGGTTCGTACCCGATTGTCCCGCCCTTCGGGGCGGTCAGGCGTCCCAGGTCCAGTCGGCGACCTCCGGCAGGTCCGTGCCGTGCTCGCGGATCCAGGCGTGGTGGCGCAGCCGCACGTCCTCCATGCGCTGGCGCACGGCGGCGGCGCGCACCGCGAGGCCGGGGACGCGGTCGATGACGTCCATGACGAGGCGGTAGCGGTCGAGGTCGTTGCCGACCACCATGTCGAACGGGGTGGTCGTGGTGCCGATCTCCTTGTAGCCGCGGACGTGCAGGTGCCGGTGGCCCGAGCGGCGGTAGGCCAGACGGTGGATCAGCCACGGGTAGCCGTGGTAGGCGAAGATCACCGGCTTGTCGGCGGTGAACAGGCCGTCGTACTCGAAGTCGTTCATGCCGTGCGGGTGTTCCTCGCTCGGCAGCAGCCGGGCGATGTCCACGACGTTCACCACGCGCACGGCGAGTCCGGGCAGCTCGCGGCGGAGCAACCGGGCCGCGGCCAGCACCTCCTGGGTGGGCACGTCGCCCGCGCAGGCCAGCACGACGTCCGGTTCGCGGGAGCCGTCCTCGGTGCCCGCCCAGTCCCAGACACCGGCTCCGCGCGCGCAGTGCGCCTTCGCCGCTTCCATGGAGAGCCAGTCGAAGCAGGGCTGCTTCCCGGCGACGATCACATTGACGTAGTCGCGGCTGCGCAGGGCGTGGTCGGCCACCGACAGCAGGGTGTTGGCGTCCGGCGGGAAGTAGACGCGTACCGCCTCGGGGCTCTTGTTGAGGATGTGGTCGACGAAGCCGGGGTCCTGGTGGGAGAAGCCGTTGTGGTCCTGGCGCCACACGTGCGAGGTCAGCAGGTAGTTGAGGGAGGCGATGGGCGCGCGCCAGGGCAGCCGTCGGGTGGTGCGCAGCCACTTGATGTGCTGGTTGACCATCGAGTCGACGATGTGCGCGAACGCCTCGTAGCAGGAGAACAGCCCGTGCCGCCCGGTGAGGAGGTAGCCCTCCAGCCAGCCCTGGCAGGTGTGTTCGGACAGGATCTCCATGACCCGGCCGTGCCCGTCGAGGTGTTCGTCCACGTCCAGTGTCCGGGCCTGCCAGGCCTTGCCGCTGGCGTCGTAGACGGCCTGGAGGCGGTTGGAGGCGGTCTCGTCGGGGCCGACGAGGCGGAAGTCGCGGCGGTCGGCGGTCGCGGCCATGACGTCGCGGAGCAGGTCGCCGAGGACGCGGGTCGGTTCGTGCAGGGTCGCGCCGGGCCGGTCGACCGCGACGGCGTGCTTCTCCAGTGGCGGCAGGGGCAGTTCGCGCAGCAGCAGTCCGCCGTTGGCGTGCGGGGTGGCGCCGAGCCGCCGGGTGCCGTGCGGGACGCAGGCCAGGACGTCCGGGCGGGGCGTGCCGTGCTCGTCGAAGAGTTCCCGCGGCCGGTACGAGCGCAGCCACTCCTCCAGTTGCCGCAGATGCGCGGGGTTGTCGCGCACGGCGGCCAGCGGCACCTGGTGGGCGCGCCAGGTGCCCTCCACGGGCAGGCCGTCGACCTCGGCGGGTCCGGTCCAGCCCTTGGGGGTGCGCAGGACGATCACCGGCCAGCGGGGCCGCTCGGTGGCGCCGTCCTCGCGGGCGGCGCGCTGGAGGGCGGTGATCCGGTCGACGGCGGTGTCCGTCGCGGCGGCCAGGGCCCGGTGCACCGCGGCCGGTTCGTCGCCGGTGACATGGATCGGGTCGTGTCCGTAGCCCCTGAGCAGGGCGTCGAGTTCCGCCTCGGGGATCCGGGCGAGCACCGTGGGGTTGGCGATCTTGTAGCCGTTGAGGTGCAGGATCGGGAGCACGGCTCCGTCGTCGACCGGGTCGAGGAACTTGTTCGCGTGCCAGGAGGCGGCCAGCGGTCCGGTCTCCGCCTCGCCGTCGCCGATGACACAGGCCACCAGCAGCCCGGGGTTGTCGAGGGCGGCGCCGTAGGCGTGGGTGAGGGAGTAGCCGAGTTCGCCGCCCTCGTGGATGGAGCCGGGTGTCTCGGGGGCGACATGGCTGGGGACCCCGCCGGGGAAGGAGAACTGCCGGAACAGCCGCTCCATCCCGGCCGCGTCCCGGGTGACGTCCGGGTAGGTCTCCGTGTACGAGCCCTCCAGCCAGGAGTTGGCCAGCACCGCGGGCCCGCCGTGCCCGGGTCCCCAGACGCACAGCGCGTCCAGGTCCCGTGCCTTGATGACGCGGTTGAGGTGGGTGTGGACCAGGTTGAGTCCGGGTGAGGTGCCCCAGTGGCCGAGCAGCCGCGGTTTGATGTGCTCCCGGCGCAGCGGCTCGGTCAGCAACGGGTTGGCGAGGAGGTAGATCTGACCGACCGCCAGGTAGTTGGCGGCCCGCCAGTGGGCGTCCAGTGCCCTGAGTTCCTCCTCCGTCAAGGGGGTGTGCGCCTGCTGTGTGTCGACGGACATCGGGTTCCTTTCCGTGTCGGTGCACGGTCCGGGCGGCGGCGGGTTCCGGCCGGTGGCTCCCGCCGTCCGCCGAACGGACGGGTACCCGCGGGAGCGGTCCGTTCCACAGGATCGCCGGTGCCGCAGGGCCGATCGGCCGAAAGGCACGGGGCGGCGGTCAGTTCCGGCAGGTGCTGTCGCGGGACGGCAGGACACCGGTCGTCAGGTAGGCGTTGACGGCGTGTTCGACACAGGGGTTCCTCGGGGCGAAGAGCCCGCCGTAGACGGTGTGGCGGAAGGCGCCGCGCAGGGTGACCAGGCGGGAGCCCCGCAGGGCGCGGTGTGCCGCCAGTTGCCCCTGGTAGACGGCTGCCGGGTCCCCGGTGTCGCCCACCATCAGCAGGGGGACGTCGTTGCGGACCGCTGTGGGCGGCTCCGCCGGGGCGGCCGGCCAGAACGTGCACGGGGTGACGGTGCGGGTGAGCGGCCCGAAGAGCGGGTCGTCGGCGCGGTGGGCCCGGATGTCGCGGTAGTAGGTCTCCGGATCGCGGGAGGCCGCCGCCCGGTCCGCGCACTGGCTCGCGGTCTGGACGGCGAACGTGCCGTCCGTGTCCGGGGCGGCCAGAGCGGTGAGGGCCTGCTCCAGGCTCGGGGTGGGGTCGGCGCCGTCGCCGCGGGCGGCCCGCAGGAGCACCCGGACGTCGGCGGCGTAGCCCGCGTACGTCTCGTCGCTGTCGCCCGCGGTGACGTTCCACAGGAGCTGCGGCAGGTTGCCGCTGTCGACGGTGTGGGCGCCGAGCCGGACCGGGGCGCGGGCGACGGCCCGGTTCAGCTCGCCGACGCTGTCCATGACCTCGCCGGTGGTGGAGCCGAGGCCGTACGCGCGGTCGCGGCGGGCCGCCCAGGCGGCCCAGTGGCGCAGGGCCCGGGTGACGGCCGGGCCCAGGGCGGCGGTCTGGTCGGGGCCGTACGTGTCGGCGTCCAGGGTGCTGTCGAGCACCACCCGGTCGGTGCGGCCCGGGAAGAGCTGTGTGTACACCTGGCCCAGATAGGTGCCGTAGGAGGAGCCGAGATAGCTGATCCTGCGTTCGCCGAGGGCGGCGCGGATCACGTCCATGTCGCGGGCGGTGTCGCGGGTCGAGACGTACGGCAGCTCCGTGCGGTGGTCCGCGCAGCGGGCCGCGAGGTCCCTGGCGCGTGCGACGGTCCTCTCGAAGCCGGCCCGGCCGGTCCCGGCGGAGCCGATGGAGACGGACGGCCAGCCGCAGTCGAGGGGGGTGCTGCGGCCGACGAAGCGCGGGTCCATGCCGATCACGTCATAGCGTGCGGCCAACTCGGGTTCCGCTGCCCGCAGTTGCAGGGCGAGGGCGCGGACCGGCACACCCGGGCCGCCGGGGTTGTAGAAGAGGGTGCCGTGCCGGTGGGCGGTGTCCGTGGCGGGCAGTCGCGCGAGGGCGACCGTGAGGGTGCGGCCCTCCGGGCGGCGGTGGTCCAGGGGCACGGTGGCCTCGGCGCACCGGGCTCCGGCCCGGTCGAGCGCCGTGCCCTCGGTGTCCTTCGGGCCGTCCGCGCACCTGTGCCAGGCCAGGGTCTGGTGCTCGAAGCGGGCCGGGCCCCGCCCGTCGGTCGCGGCCCCGGCCCGGGTGGTGCATCCGGTGATCAGGGACGCGCTCGTCAGGGCCGCCAGGGCGGCGGCGCACATGGCTCTTCCGCGTGGGGACAGCATCGTCGTGTCTTCTCCTTCGGGTCCGGGGCAGCGGGTCACGGCACGCACGTCGCCGTCCGCCGCCCGACGACGCTAGGCCGCGGTCACCGGCCGGCACATCGGCCCGCGGTCGGTGGTCCGGCCGGTGTGCCGCCCCCGGCGTCCTCCTCCCGTCCGGCGCTCGCGGACGGGCGATGACCTGCGCCTTCGCCCTCCGGGGAGACTGCGCCTCGGGGGTGTCCCCTACGACTGAGGGTGCGGTCGGGGCGGCGAAGGCACCGCGCCCGTCCGGCAGCGGCCCGGGAGACCGGGCGTCCGTGCAGGTCAGCGCACGGATTTGCCACTGGGGGAGGAACGCGGCTCATCCTGGGGGCGCAGAGCGGACCGGATGCTTTCCGCCGGGCGGCGTACGCGGTCCGCGTGTGGGCGGCCTAACGTTCCAGTGCGCCGTACCGGACCGACGAAGTGGGGGAACGATGGCCGCACCTGTCGTCGCCCGGATACCGGCCTTCGTCCGGGACGCCCTGCTGGTGGCCGTGCTGTGCGGGGCGACGCTGCCCGCGACGGCCGGGGAACCGGTGTCGGTGGCGCTGAGTTCGGCGCTCCTGCTGCCGCTGCTGTGGCGTCGGCGTGCGCCGCTGCCGGTGTTCTGTGCCGTGGCCGCCGCCGCGTTCGTCCAGTGGCTGGCGGGCTGTCAGCTCCCGGCGGACGCGGCCCTGCTGGTCGCCCTCGCCACGGTGGCCGCGCACACGGCCGGGCGCGAGGTGCTGGTGGCCTGTGCGGTGCTGGAGGGCGGCATCCTCCTGGCCTGCCACCGCTGGGCGGAGGAGGGCCGCTTCGGGTCCAGCGCGGTCGCGCTGACCGCGCTGGCCGCCGCTGCCGCCCTGCTCGGGGCGTACACACGCGCCCTCCGGGAGCGTACGGTCCATCTGGAGCGCGAACGGGACCAGCGGGCGCGGCTGGCGGTCGCCGGGGAACGGTCGCGCATCGCCCGGGAGATGCACGACATCGTCACCCACAACCTGTCCGTGATGGTCGCGCTGGCGGACGCCGCCGGATACGCGCCGCCGGACGAGGACCTGGCCCGTCCGGCGCTGGAGCAGATCTCCGGGACGGGACGGCAGGCACTGGCCGACATGCGGCGCGCGCTGGGGGTGCTGCGGGCGGACCCGGCCGAGACGGAGTCGCAACCGCTGCCCGGCATGGCCCAGTTGGAGGTGCTGGCCGAGCAGATGGGGGCCGCCGGACTGCCCACCGCCCTGGAGGTGCTCGGGGACCCCAGCCGGGTACCGGCCGCGGCCCAGCTGACCGTGTACCGCCTGGTGCAGGAAGCCCTGACCAACACGCTCCGGCACACCCCGCACGGCACCAGGGCCCGGGTCAGGGTCGTGTGTCTGGCCGAGGGTGTCACCGTGGATGTCGTCGACGACGGCCCCGGCGGACGGCGCACCGGCCCGGTGCCGGGGCACGGCATCGCCGGGATGCGCGAGCGGACCGCCGCCCACGGCGGAAGGCTGCTGGCCGGGCCGCTCCCGGACGGCGGCTGGCATGTCGGCGCACGCCTCGGCCCCGGCGACGGGACGGCAGGGGGCCTGCGGCGGTGATACGTGTCCTGCTCGCCGACGACGAGGCGCTGCTGCGCATGGCGTTCCGCACCGTGCTGGGCGCGCAGCCGGACATGGAACCGGTCGGCGGCGCCGCCGACGGCGAGGAGGCGGTGCGGCTCGCCCGGCGGCTGCGGCCCGACGTGGTCCTCATGGACGTACGGATGCCGGGGACGGACGGGATCGAGGCGACCCGGCGGATCGTGCGGGCCGCACCGGACAGCAGGGTGCTCCTCCTCACCACCTTCGATCTCGACGAGTACGCGTTCGCCGGGCTCAGGGCGGGCGCGTCGGGCTTCCTGCTGAAGAACGCCCACCCCGAGCGCCTGCTCGCCGCCGTCCGCGAAGTGGCGGCGGGCGACGCGGCCGTCTCCCCGCGGGTCACCCGCCGTCTGCTGGACACCTGTGCGGCGCTTCTGCCGAGCGGCGGCGGCACCGGGCAGGAGGAGCGGCTGCGGCCGCTCACCGCGCGCGAGCGGCAGGTGCTCGCCCAGGTGGGCCGCGGTCTGTCCAACGCCGAGATCGCGGACGCCCTGCATCTGGCGGAGGCGACCGTGAAGTCCCATCTGGGGCGGATCCTCCAGAAGACCGGGCTGCGCGACCGCGCGCAGGCCGTGGTCCTCGCCTACGAGAGCCGCCTGGTGCGGCCCGATCTAGGATGAGACGTCCTGGACACATGTGCGAGAGGGAGGCTGTCCATGCTGGCTGCCGTGGCCGACGCGCCGGGCCGGCTCGCGGAGGCGGTGGCCGTGCGCGAGGTGAAGGCGCCCCCGGCGCCCGGCGCGGGCGAGGTCGTGGTGCGCATGGTCGCGTCGACCGTCAATCCCTCCGACGCGGTCACCGTGTCGGGCGCGTACGGGTCGCGGACCACGTTCCCCCTGGTCCCGGGCTTCGAGGGCGTCGGCGTGATCGAAGCCGCCGGGCCGGGCGTGCCGTCCGGTGCGGTCGGCCTGCGGGTGCTTCCGCTGGGTTCGGCGGGGGCCTGGCAGCAGTACAAGCGGCTCGCGTACGCCTGGTGCGTCCCGGTGCCGGACGACCTCCCCGACGAGGTGGCCTGCTTCGCCTACGTCAATCCGCTCACGGCCGTGACGATGGCCGAGCGGTTCTGCGGGCCGGGCGTGCGCCGCGTGGTGGTCACGGCGGCGGCCTCGGCCATCGGCGGGCAACTGGCGGAGCTGCTGGCCGGGCGCGGGATCGCCCCGGTCGGCATCGTGCGGGGCACACCGGGACGGACGGTGGCCGAACCCTCCCGTTGGCGGGCGGTCATCACGTCGGACGACCCCGGGTGGCGCGAACGGCTGCGGGCGGAGACCGGCCCGGGAGGCGCCGATGTCGTCCTCGACTGCGTCGGCGGTGATGTGGGCGGCGCCGTGCACGCGCTGACGGCCCGTGCCGGTGTGTTCGTGCACTACGGCCTGCTGTCGGGGACGCCGCTCCCGGCGGAGTGCTTCACCGGGCGGGGCGCCCGCGTGGAGCTGTTCCGGCTGCGCGACGTCGTCCGGCCCACCTGCGGCCGCCACCTGCCCGCGCTGTTCGCGCCGGTCTTCGAGCATCTGCGCCACGGCCGTCTGGGGACGGTGGTCGCACGGCGCGTCGGGCTCAGCAAACTCGCCGCGCATCTGGGGAGCCCGGCGGCCGCGGAGCCGGGGAAGACCCTCATCGCGTTGCAGGGGTGACGACGCCGGGCGGCGTCGGCGCAGCCGGTGGACCGGGCGCGGTGCACCGGCTGCGCGGACGCCGGACGCCTACGGGTGGTAGATCTCCCGCAGGGCGGTGATCCGGCCGTGGCCGTCGACGCGGTAGGAGAAGTAGGGGCTGTTGGCGAGCTTGTGGTGCACCAGCCACCGCGGGGTGACCTCGACGGTGTCGGTGTCGTGGAGGACCTCGACGGTGGCGCCCGGCGCGAAGGACAGCGACCGGGTCGCTCCGCTCGGGGTGTAGATGACGTCCTCGTCGTTCTCGGTGTTCACCACGCACGTCTGCGGGGTGACGCGGACGACGGTCCTGCCCCGGACGTCCGCGGCCGACCTGAGTTCGAGGAAGTGCCGGTAACCGGCGGGCAGATGGCACGGCTTCCAGGTGGTGGCGGACACGGACGGGCTCTTGGCCGCCGGGCCCGGGGCGGCGCCCGCGGTGCCGCTCGTGGTGGCGAGCAGCGCGGCGGTGGAGGCCAGGACGGCGACGGCGGCGTGACGGTGGTTCATGAGCATCCTCTGCTCCGAGGGATCCGCTGACGTCGAGGGAGAGGGCCGTCCGCGGGCGCGGGTTTCAGCGGGAGCCGACTGTGACGGGATGGTGACACGGAGCGTCGCGCGGCGGAGGCCGGCCGTCAGCGGTCCGTCCCCGGTACCGGCCCGGCGTCGCCGCCGCGGGCGGCGAGCAGGGGCCGCAGGTGGGCGTGGGCCCAGCCCGCCAGGGCCGTGGGCGTGGTGGTGACGGCGTCGCGGGGCTGCTCGGGGACCAGGGTGCGGGTGCCCGTGGTCATGCCGACGAGGGCGTCCACCGCGTCCGGCGCCAGACCGGCGGCGGCCAGCGTCCGGCGCACGTCGTCGTCGGACACCGTACGGAGCCGGATCCCGCGCCCGAGCGCCACCGTGAGGATCTGCGCGACGCGCCGCCACGACAGGTCCTCGGGGCCGTGGACGCCCTGGACGGCGCGGCCGTGCCAGGTGTCGCGGAGCAGCCGGGCGGCGGCGATGTCGCCGATGTCGCGGGGGTCGGTCCAGGGCATGGTCCGCTCCGGGTCGTCGGCGGTGGTCAGCCGCCCGGCGGCCAGGTCGTCCAGGGAGAGGAGCAGGTTGGTGAAGAAGTAGCCGCAGCGCAGGTGCAGCACATCGGCGCCGGTGGCGTCGAGCTGTTCCTCGACGGCGGCCAGTCCGTCGATGTGGCCCGCGCCGTGCCGCAGTTCCGCGCCGATGCTGCTGAGGAACACCACCCGCCGCACGCCCCCTTCGCGCACGGCGGCGGCCAGGCCCGCACCGGTGCGGCGCGAGGTGCCCACCGGGTCCTCGGCGGTGTGCGGCGTCGGGTCCACCAGGAAGGCCGCGGTGGCGCCCGCCATCGCCGCACGGACGAAGCCCGCGTCGGTGAGGTCGCCGCGGCGGGCGTCCACCCGCTCCCGGACGTCCGGCGCCAGCCGGGCCGGATCGCGCACCAGGACACGGGGGCGTACGCCGGCCTGGAGCAGCAGCCTGACCACCCGCGAGCCGACGTGGCCGGTGGGGGTGGTGACGACGACGGTCATGGGACTCTCCTCGGTTGCGTGGTCCGGTGTGCCCGGCACCGTAACGGCCCTTGCGGCCGGAATCTGACCGCAAGGGTGCGAGGCTGGGCCCATGAATCACCCGAGTGCCCGGATGCTGGAGCTGCTGTCGCTGCTGGCCCCCGGGGTCCCGCGCGCCGGGGCCGACCTCGCGGCGCGGCTCGGTGTCTCGCCGCGCACCCTGCGCAGGGACGTGGAACGGCTGCGGGACCTGGGCTACCGGGTGCAGTCGGCGCGCGGGACCGGCGGCAGCTATCTGCTCCCCGCCGGGCAGGGCATGCCGCCGCTGCACCTGTCCGAGGAGGAGGCGGTGGCCACGGCGGTGGGGCTGCGGCACGCCGCCGCGGCGTACGGCACGGACGGGCCGGGTCCGGCCGACAGCGCCCTGCGCAAGCTGGAACAGGCGCTGCCCGCACGGCTGCGCGGCCGGATCGAGGCGCTGCTCGCGGCCACCGAGGTGCCGGGTGGGACGGGCCCGGCGGACGGCCTCGGCACGCTGGAGCGCCTGGCCACGGCCACGCACCTGCGCTCACGCGTGGGCTTCGAGTACGCGGCCCGGGACGGCGGCAGCGGCGGGCGCCGTGCGGAGCCGCACCGCCTGGTGCTGCTGGCGCACCGCTGGTACCTGCTGGCGTGGGACGAGGACCGCGCGGCCTGGCGCACCTTCCGGGTGGACCGGATCTCGGGTCTGCGGGTGCCGGGCACGACGTTCCCGGCGCGCCCGCTGCCCGAGGGGTCCGCCGGGCTGTTCCCCGGTCCGGGCCCGGCGCGGGGCGCCGTGCTGTTCCTGGCACCGGCCGGGGCGGTCGCCCGGCGGCTGACCGCCCGCGCGGGCACGCTGGAACCGGCCGGGCCCGGCCGCTGCCGGTATCTGACCGGCACGGACGACTGGGACTGGCTGGCGGGCGCCCTCGCCTCGGTGGGCCTGCCCTACCGCGTCGAGGGCCCCGCGGAGCTGGTGCGCGCCACCCGGGCCCTGACCGCGCGGGCCGGTGCCGCCGCGCCCGCGGATCAGAAGGCGTAGCGGACGGTGAGCCAGGGTGCGTGGACCGCGATCAGTTCCCGCAGACGCCCCACGGCGGCACCCTTCAGACCGGTGCGGTAGCGGACGTTGTCGTCCCCGTTCTGCGACCGCTTGGCCTCCTGGATCTCCGGGCGCCACAGCAGCTCCTCGGCACGCGGGTGCCAGCCGAGGTTGATCTCGTGCAGTGCGCGGTTGTGGGTGAGCAGGATGACCTCGGCGGCGGCCTGCGCCTTGACGGCCGCCGGGAGCACGTCGTCCAGCTGCCGCAGCAGCTCGGCCCAGGCCGCCTCCCAGCCGGGCCGCAGGACGACCGGCGACAGGTTGAAGTGGACCTCGTACCCGGCTTCGACGAAGTCCGCTGCGGCGGCGATCCGTTCGGGCACCGGGCTGGTGCGGACGTCCAGCAGCCGGGCGTCCTCCTGCGGCATCACCGAGAAACGGACCCGGGTGCGTCCGCGCGGGTCGAGGCGGAGCAGGTCGCGGTTGACGAACTTGGTGGCGAAACTCGCCTTGGCAGTCGGCCAGGACCGGAAGGCCCGGATCAGGTCGGCGGTGTTGTCGCTGATCAGCGCGTCGACCGAGCAGTCGCCGTTCTCTCCGATGTCGTAGACCCAGGCGGTGGGGTCGCACTGGTTCGGCGCCGGTTTGCGGCCCTGCCCGGCGACATGCCGCTCCAGGTGGGCCAGGATGCGGTCGATGTCGGTGAAGACGGTGACCGGGTTGGCGTAGCCCTTGCGGCGCGGTACGTAGCAGTACGCGCAGGCCATGGCGCAACCGTTGGAGGCGCCCGGCGCGATCCAGTCGGCGGAGCGGCCGTTGGGGCGGGTGGCCAGTGTTCCGCGTACGCCGAGGATCAGCGTCTCGGTCTTCACCCGCACCCAGCGCTCGACGTTCCCCTCGTTGCCGTGCAGGTGCGGGATGCGCCAGTGCGAGTCGACCTCCGTCACCCGGGCCTGCGGGAACCGCGCCAGGATCTGGCGGCCGCGCGGCGACACGGCGGCCGCGGGCTCGGCGACGATCTCGCGGATCCGCAGCAGGCGCGCGGCGGCCGAGGACATGTCCTCCCCGGCCCGCGGGGACGGCTCGGCCGCGGTCCGGGGCTCCGAGGCGTCGATCAGGTCGTCGAGGGGGAACAGGCTCGCCTGACGCGGGCTGCGGGGGCTGCGGGATGAGGGCATACGGGATCCGGCGGGGCTGGAGCGGTGTGCTGCTGGCTCTTCCATTGTCCTCCGCCCGGCGGCCCGCGCCGCGGTGCGGTCGCCGTCCGGGCGGCGGCCGCGGCGAGCGCGCGCGTCGTCCGCCTGCCCGGGACCGCCTTGCCGGGGCAGCCCTCGAATGACCCCCTTCGAGTGACCCGTCACCGGACGGCCCACCCGGCTCCTGAGGAGGAGCGCGCCCCTGCGCAGCGCGACCACCCCGATCACCCTGGTCACGGCGGCCGGGGCTGTGGCTCCGCACGGACGCCGTTGCGCCGGTGGGGTGACCTGCGTCCGCAACGGCCCGCGTACCGGGCAGGCATCTGCGCAACCGCACCCGCGAGAGGGGGTTGCGCATGCCGGTACGTGCCGGAGGCGGCGTGAGGACGGTGCCGGGTCCGACGGATCACGTGGTCGTGGTGGGCGCCGGTCTCTCCGGTCTCGCCTGCGCGCTGCATCTGCTGGGCGCGGGCCGCCGGGTCACGGTCGTCGAGCGGGACGCCCTGCCCGGCGGCCGGGCGGGACGCGTGCGCCTGGGCGGCTACGAGCTGGACACGGGGCCCACGGTGCTGACCATGCCGCACCTGGCCGACGAGGCGTTCGCGGCCGTGGGCGACAGCCTCGCCCGCCATGTGGAGCTGATCCCCCTGCACCCGGCCTACCGGGCCTGTTTCGCGGACGGGAGCTCGCTCGACGTGCACACCGCGGCGGAGGCCATGGAGGCCGAGGTCGGACGGTTCGCGGGTCCGGCGGAGGCGGCCGGCTACCGGGCGCTGCGGGACTGGCTGACCCGGCTGTACCGGGCGCAGATGCGGCGCTTCATCGACACGAACTTCGACTCGCCCTTCCAGTTGCTGCACCCGGACCTGGCCCGGCTGGCGGCCCTGGGCGGCTTCGGGCGGCTGGACCGGCGGATCGCCCGCTTCCTGTCCGACCCGCGCCTGCGCCGTGTCTTCTCCTTCCAGTCCCTGTACGCCGGTCTCGCCCCGGCCCGCGCCCTGGCGGCCTACGCGGTGATCGCCTACATGGACACCGTGGCCGGGGTCTGGTTCCCCAAGGGCGGCATGCACGCGCTGCCGCGGGGCATGGCCCAGGCCGCGGCCCGCGCGGGCGCCGCGTTCCGCTGGTCGGCCGAGGCGACCGCGCTGGAACGCTCGGCGGGCCGGGTCCGCGCCGTACGGCTGGCCACGGGCGAGCGGATCGCCTGCGACGCCGTGGTCCTGAGCTGCGAGCTGCCCGTCGCGCACCGGCTCGTGGGGCGCGCCCCGAAGCGGCCGGTGGCCCTGCGGCACTCGCCGTCGGCCGTCGTGCTGCACGCCGGTACGGACCGCACCTGGCCCGGTCTCGCGCACCACACGCTGTCCTTCGGCGCGGCCTGGGAGCGGACCTTCGAGGAGCTGACCCGCTCCGGACGGCTGATGAGCGACCCCTCGCTGCTGATCACCCGCCCCACGGCCCACGACCCCGGCCTGGCACCGCCGGGCGGCCACCTCCACTACGTCCTGGCGCCCTGCCCGAACACCGACGTCGGTCCCGGCGCCGCCGCCTGGCGCGACCTGGGGCCCCGCTACCGGGACAGCCTGGTCGCCGAGCTGGAGCGCCGGGGCCTGGACGGGTTCGCGGGCAGCGTCCGCGAGGAACTGCTCGTCACACCGCTGGACTGGACGGCGCGGGGGCACGCGGCGGGCAGCCCGTTCTCGGTGTCGCACACCTTCGCGCAGACCGGCCCGTTCCGGCCGCGCAACCTGGTCCGCGGCCTGGAGAACGTCGTCCTGGCGGGCTGCGGCACCACCCCCGGTGTGGGCGTGCCCACGGTCCTGCTGAGCGGCAAGCTCGCCGCCGCCCGCGTCACCGGCGGCGCCCCGCGCCGCCGCTCCGTCCCCGCCCGTCCCCCGTCCCGCACCGTCCGGGCCGTCGCAGCGACCGCGGAGGGCGCCCATGACCCGTCGTGAACTGGACGCCGCCGGTATCCACGACCCCGCCCTGCGCGCCGCCTACCAGCGGTGCCGACGGCTCAACGCCCGCCACGGCAGGACGTACTTCCTGGCCACCCGGCTGCTCCCGGTGGAGCGCCGGCCGGCCGTGCACGCCCTGTACGGCTTCGCCCGCCGGGCGGACGACATCGTCGACGATCTCGACGGGACCGGGACGGCGGAGGAACGCGACCGCGCGCTGCGCCGGCTGGAGGACGGTCTGGCGCACGGGCTGCGCACCGGGGAGGGCACCGAGCCCGTGGTGCGGGCCCTCGCGGACACCGCGGGACGGTACGGCATCGCGCACACGCTGTTCGCCGACTTCCTGGCGTCGATGCGCAGCGATCTGCACGTCACGGACTACGCCACGTACGCCGATCTGCGGGCGTACATGCACGGGTCGGCCGCGGTGATCGGGCTCCAGATGCTGCCGGTGCTCGGCACGGTCGTGCCCCGCGAGGAGGCGGCACCGCACGCGGCGGCCCTCGGGGTGGCGTTCCAGCTGACCAACTTCCTGCGGGACGTGGGCGAGGACCTGGACCGGGGGCGCGTCTATCTGCCCGCGGACCTGCTCGCCGCGCACGGCGCGGACCGCTCGCTGCTGGAGTGGAGCCGCCGTACGGGCCGCACCGACGCGCGGATCCGGGCGGCGCTGGTCGCCGCCGAGGAGCTGACGCGCGGGGTGTACCGGGCGGCGGAGCCGGGCATCGCCCTGCTCGACCCGCGCACCCGGCCGTGCATCCGGACCGCGTTCACGCTCTACGGCGGCATCCTGGACGCCATCGCGGACCAGGGCTATCCGGTGCTGCACCGGCGCGCGGTGGTCTCGCGCGGACGCCGGGCGGCGGTGGCGGCGGCCGGGATCGTACGGGTCGCCGCCGCGCGCCACCGCGCACGGGCCGGGCGCCCGGCGCCGCCCGTGGCCGGGGCGGCGCTGCGGCGGGAAGGGCAGCGGGGGTGAGCGGGCGGGCGGACCGCACCGGCTGGACGCCGCCCGTGCGGCGACGGCGCCGCTCGCGCTGGGCGGCGCAGGCACCGACCTGGCGGCAGGCGCGTCCGGCGCTGATCGCCGCCGCGCTCGCGCGGGCCTCGGCGCGGCCGACCGGCAACTGGTTCGTCGTCGGTGCCTCCCGGGACGTGCCCGCCGGGGGCCCGCCGCTCGGCCGGACGGTGGGCGGGACGGAGGTCGTGCTGTGGCGGTCGGACACCGGTGAGCTGCACGCGGGGCCGGGCGCCTGTCCGCATCTCGGGGCGCCGCTGCGGGAGGGCCGGGTGGTGTGCGGCACACTGGTGTGCCGCTGGCACGGACTGGCCCTGGACGGCGGGCCGTTCACCGGCTGGGACCCGTACCCGGCGCACGACGACGGTGTGCTGGTGTGGGTCCGGCTGGACGCGGTCGGCGGCGAGGAGCCGTCGGAGTGTCCCCGGGTGCCGGAGCGTCCGGCGGCGGGCAGCGCGGTGGACGCCGTGTTCACGGCCGTCGGGCGCTGCGAACCGCAGGACGTGGTCGCCAACCGGCTCGACCCGTGGCACGGTTCGTGGTTCCATCCGTACGCGTTCGTGGACCTGACGGTGGTCCGGCCGCCGCGGGAGCGGGGCGACGACGCCTTCGTCGTCGATGTGTCCTTCCGGCTGACGGACCGTCTGGTGGTGCCGGTGCGTGCGGAGTTCACCGCTCCCGGGCCGCGTACGGTCGTCATGCGCATCACGGAGGGCGAGGGGGCCACGTCGGTGGTGGAGACCCACGCCACGCCGCTGACCGGTACGGCGCACGCGTCGCCCCGGACGGCTGTCGTCGAAGCAGTCGTGGCCGCCTCGGACCGGCGCGGCTTCGCCCTCGCGCGGGCCGCGGCGCCCTTGCTGCGCCCGTTGATCCGGCACACGGCCGGGCGGCTGTGGCGCGACGACCTCGCCTACGCCGAGCGGCGCTGGGAACTGCGCGGTACGGGCCGCTTCCCCGGAGCGGGCACGGCAGCACACCGCCGTGTGCCCGCCGAGGCGGCCGAGGACCACGGCGCGCCGGGCTGAGCGCGCCGGACGGTCAGCGCCTCCCGGCCCGGCAGACGGCCCTGAGCACGGGTGAGCGGCCGGCCCGGGGGACCGTCCACAGCGTCTGGCCGCGCACGCCCCAGGCCGCGAGGAGGGCACCGGCGGCCAGGAAGCCGGTGGTGGCGGCGCGTTCCATCAGGGCCACGGGCAGGTCGCAGCGGATCGCGTCACCGGCCAGCGTCACCCGCGGGTGCGGGGTGCGGACGGTGGGTCTGCGGGCGTGCGAACCGACCGGGAAGAAGGGGCAGTCGGAGCGCCACTCGTGCCGGGCGTCCACCACGCGGGCCCGGTGTGTCTCCGGGTACACGCGGTGCAGGCCGTCGACGAGCCGCCGCCGCATGTCCTGCGGCGCGGTGCCCGGGGCGACGGCGTAGGCGTGCAGCTCCACGACCGAACCGCCGGTCCGGGCGGCCCAGCGGGCGGCCTCGCCCTCGTAGCGTTCGAGGACACTGACGTTGTCGAGGCCGTCGTAGCCGCTGGTGCCGAGGAATCCGGGGCGGTCGGCGCGGACCGGGCGGTCCAGCCAGAGCCGGGAGACGAGGAAGGGCGGCGCGGTGCTCAGGGCGGCGATGTCCGCGCGCCAGGCCGGGGTGCCGAGGGCGGGTGAGGCGGCGACCAGGTCGCGCAGTGCCCCGGGGTCGAGGGCGAGCACCGCCGCGTCGTGGCGGTCCGTGCCGCGGTCGGTCCGTACCTCCACTCCCCCGCCCTCGTCGGGGCGGACGGCGTGTACGGGCGTGCCGGGGCGCAGGTCCGCTCCGAGGCGGCGCAGGTAGTCGCCGAGGGGTTCCCACAGCGCCTGGGGGAACGGCTCGGTGGGCACGTCGAAGAGCAGGCCCTCGGCCGAGCCGAGGAAGTAGATGTGGAACATCAACAGCAGTTCTGCGGCGGACAGTTCGCGCGGGTCGGCGAAGAAGCTGCGGGAGAACACCTCGAAGGCGAGGTGGTGCGCGGCCGCGGGGAAGCGGACCCCTTCCAGGAACGCGGTGGCGCTCATGCCGTCGAAGCGTTCGTAGACCTCGGGCACCCGGACGTCCAGGAGCGGCAGCGCGGCCCTGGCGTCCATCGCGGTGAGGTCGCGCCAGCCGAACGTGGGGCTCAGCGCGACGAAGCCGAGCGCGCTGAACGGCGGGGTGCGCGGGACGTGGGCGAAGCTGTCGGTCAGTCCGCCGCTGTGCCGCAGCGGGTAGTCGGGCAGCGGTCGCAGCCGGTCGAGGCCGGGGTCCGTGCGGCGCAGCAGGCCGCGCAGGTTGTAGTACTGGCGGAAGAAGGCGTGGAAGCCGCGGCTCATGGTCGCGGCGGATCCGTCGGCGAGGCGAACGCGGCGGCCCGCGAGGCGTCCGCCGAGGGACCGCTCGCGTTCGTAGAGGGTCACCCGGGCGCCGCGTTCGGCCAGCAGGGTGGCCGCGGCCAGTCCCGCCACGCCCCCGCCGGCCACGGCGACGCGGGGCGCGTCCCCGCGCGCGAAGCGGTCCCGGCCGGGCGCGGCCGGCACGGTCTCGGCCCTGCGGTCGCGGCCCCGGCGGGCCGTGCGGCCTGCCGCGCTCACCGGGCGCCCGCCGCCGGTGCGGCGGCCCCCGCGCGGGCCAGGAAGGTGTGCGCGATGCCCGTCTGCCATCCGGCGACGGGCACGGCGCGGACATCGGTGAACCCCGCCGCCGCCAGCCGCGCGCCGAAGGCGGGCGCGGTGTCGAAGTCCAGGACGCTGCGCCACAGATGCCGGTAGAGCGCGCGGTCGCCGGTGAGGGTGCCCGCGGGGACGATGACGCCCCGGCACACGGCCGTCCACAGGGCGCGGTGGGCGGGCGAGCCGCTGAGGCTGTACTCGTGGACGGCGAGCCGGCCGTGCGGGCGCAGCAGCGAGCGGACGGCCGCGAGGACGCCGTCCGGGTCGGTGACGTTGCGGAAGAGATAGGCGGCGAACACCGCGTCGTACGGCCCCTCCCCGGCCGCCGCCACCTCCTCGGCGGTCAGATGCCGGAAGCGCACTCCGGCCGGCCACCGCTTGGCCAGGGCGCGCCGCAGCATCCCCGAGGAGGCGTCGACGGCCGTGATCCGGGCGTGGGGCGCGGCCCGCAGCAGCGCCCGGGTGGAGGCGCCGGTGCCGCAGCCGAGGTCCAGTACGCGCAGCCCGGCGCCGCCCCCGGGCAGCCGCAGTCGGCGTGCCGAGCGCAGGAGGTCGGTGCGGTAGCCGGGGTTGAGGGCGGTGAGGCGGTCGTAGGTGGGCGCGGCGTGGTCGAAGGCGCGGGCCAGGTCGTGGTCGCGCAGCAGTGTCATCGGTGGTTCTCTCCGCTCGGTGGGGAGCCGCGGGGGCGGCGGCGGGGCAGGAAGGGGAGTTCGACGGCGGTCCGCAGCATGGGGACCACGGGGGTGCGTATGCCGACACCCCAGTCCTCCCAGGGCGTGGTGGTGCCGTCGAGGAAGCGCAGCAGGCGTTCGGCGGGGACGCGGCGGAACAGGCCGGTGAAGAAGTCGGGGCCGTCGATCCGCCCGGTGTCCAGGGCGCGCAGCAGCACCGCGTCCATGGCGAGGGCCCGCCGCCGGTGCGGCGGCGGCGCGGTCGCGCGGCCCGCGCGCAGGGCGGCGGCGATGGCCCGGGTCTGCCGCTGCACGGCGGCGAACGTGTAGCCGGTCGCCGGGCGGGTGGCGCCGCCCGCGGTCCCGATCCGGAACACGGCGTCTCCCGCTCTGCGCGTGAACCGGCCGTCGGTCATGGGGATGGCGCCCTGCTCGGCCGAGTCCACGGTGAGCGGGCCGAGCCGCAGGACGGCCTCGCTGTAGTGGGCCAGCGCCGCCTCGTACCGCGCGCGGGTCAGCGGGGTCCGGGAGAACTCGGTGTACTCGACGAGCGCCCGGTCGGGTGCCAGGGGCAGGACGTAGCCGAAGGCGAGCCCGTGCGGCGGCTGCGGCACGCGGAAGTCCATCAGGTCGGCGACGGCCGGGTCGAAGCGGTCGGTCCGGGTGCGGACGAACCAGCCGCGGAAGTGCTGTGTCAGATGGGTGCGGGCCGGGGGCAGGACGGGCCGGGGCCGGGAGTCGTACACATGGCGGGCGCGCAGGGACAGCGTCCGCCCGTCGGGCGTGGTGCAGCGCACCTCGGCGCCGCCGGGGGTGTCGCGGACGGTGCGGGCCGTGGCCCGCAGGACGCGCACGGTGGGGGTCCGGGCGAGCCGGGCGTGCACCAGCCGTTCGAAGTCGGTGGAGCGCAGCATGCGGTAGCTCAGCGGGGCGGGGTCCAGGGTGACGGCCCGGCCGTCGGCGCCGTGGACGCGCAGCCGGGACCAGCAGGCGCTGACCGCCTCGTCGAGGTCGCCGCTGCCCCGGTCCCAGTAGCACCACGTCCGCTCGGGCGGCGTCAGCGGTCCGGCGGGGGCGTCCACGAGCGTCACACCGGGGACGGCGGCGGCCGCCAGCCGGTGGGCGAGGCTGAGTCCGGCCGCTCCGCCGCCGACGATGACGACGCCGGACGGAGGGCCGGGGGCGGCGCGTTGCTGACGTGTCATGTCGCTTCTCCTGCGGGCGCCGGGCGGGCGGGGCGGGTGCCGTCCGCCGTACGCGGCCTCCCGGATCCGGGACGGGCGGGGCGGCCGGGCACGGCACCACCCGAGCACGTTCGGCCCGGTGAGGCCAGGCGCCACCACGTCCACGTACCCGGCCGGCGGATCACGGGGGCGGCTAGGGCCTGTCGTCAGATTCCCGCCTGCCCCGCGACGCCATGCACGCACTCTCGCCGCACCGGGCCCAGACCCGAGTACGTCCAGTACGCGGGTCAGGACCCGGCACGCCGAGAGCACGCACCTGACGCCGCGAGGCCCGCCCTCCGGGCGGACGACGGGAATCTGACGACAGGCCCTAGGATTCACGCGTACGCGGTACATCCCACATCGGCTCATGGGAGGGGAGGGTGCGGATGACCGGCTCCGAGACCGCTCCGGCAAGCCTGGCCGACCGGATCGAGGCGCTGTTCCGGATCGTACGGCGGCCCAACCGGGAGCAGTTCAGCAACGAGGAGGTCGCTCGGGCGTGCCGGGAGACCACTGGGGCGAGTTTCTCGGCGACGTACGTGTGGCAGTTGCGCACGGGGCGCCGGGACAATCCGACCAAGCGGCATCTGGAGGCACTGGCGCAGTTCTTCGACGTGCCGGTGGCGTACTTCTTCGACGAGGAGCAGGGCGAGGCCATCGCCAAGGAGCTGGAGCTGCTCGGCGCGATGCGGGACGCCGGGGTGCGCAGCGTGGCGCTGCGGGCGGTGAACCTGTCCCCCGAGGGAGTGGACACGATCAATGACATGATCGATGTGCTCGCCCGCCGTGAACAGGCCGCCGGCGGCCACCGTGACCGGGGTGGCACCGCGCCGGACACCAGGGACGGCACCACCGGCTGACCGGCCGGGACGGACCGCGGCGAGGGCGCGAGAAGGGGTGGCTCGTGGGGGAGGACCGGAGCGGCAGACGGTTGTGGCGGCGATGTACGCGCCTGGTCGAAGGGCTGGAGCTGCCCACCCCCTTCGACGCCGGCGCCTTCATCGCGCTGCTCGCCGGGAAACGCGGCCGCGCCATCCGGCTCATGCCGGTCGCCTACCGCCCGCACACCCCCTGCGGGCTGCTGATCACGACCGACCGCGCCGACTGCATCGTGTACGCAGCGGACACCACTCCCCTGCACCAGCAGCACATCCTGCTGCACGAGGCCGCGCACCTCATCTGCGGGCACCACGAGACCTCCCCCGCCGCCTCGGCCGCCGCCGAACTGCTGCTGCCGCACCTGCCCGCCGCCCTGGTGGAACGGGTGCTGGGCCGCACCGTCTACACGCTGCCCCAGGAGGCCGAGGCGGAACTGGTCGCCTCCCTGATCCTCAACCGCGCCGCCCGCCTGGAGCGCGGCACGGACACCGCCGTCCCGGCCGGGCAGGACGAGGCCCGGCTGCGTTCGCTGTTCGGGGCGCCGCCGCCGGGGCCGCCCGGCGGCGCGTCCGGTGTCCGGCCCCGGCGGGAGCGCCGCGCCCCGGACGGCCCCGCCGATGGCTGACCTCGCGGTCTATCTGGCCGCCGCCGTCCTGCTCGTCTTCGCCGGGCACCGGCTGTGGACCACCCGCGGCGACGGCGCCGATCCCGCGCAGCGCCATGTCGCCGGGTTCGCGTGGTGTCTGGGCACGGCACTGCTGTTCAACGCGCGGGCGACCCTCGACGCGGTGAGCCGCCTCCTGCCGCGGCACTACGCGGACCTGCTGGTCACGCACGAACTGAAGACCGCAGCCCTGACGTTCCTGGTGCTGGTCGCCCACGCCCTCACCGCCTCGGACCGCGATCCGGACGCGGCGCGGCGCCGCAGACGCCGCCAGCTCCTGCTGGCCGGGGCCGTGCAGGCGGGTTCGGCCGTTCTCTTCCTGCTGGCGGCGGTGACGACCGACGCCGGGCGGGACGTGCTGCGGGCGGACCGGGGCTGGGCACTGGCCGCCTACAACGCGGTGTTCGCCTGCTACGGCTGCTGCTGCCTGCTCGTCCTGGTCCGCGCCCTCGCCCGGCACGCCCGCCGGACCACGTCCGGACCGCTGCGGGCCGGGCTCAGGATGATGATGCTGGCCGCCGCGTCCGGCGCGCTGTGGACGCTGTGGGCGTTCAACGACGTGGCGTCCGATCTGTCCCGTGGCGAGCAGGGGCTGGGTGAGGACCTCGTCTCCGCCGTGCTGGGCGCGGTGACCGCGCTGCTCGCCACCGGCGGGGCCACCACCAGTCTGTGGGGCGGCCGGCTGACCGCCCCGCTGCGCTGGCTGCGCGCCCGCCGCACCTACCGGGCGCTGGAGCCGCTCTGGGCCGAACTGCACTCCGTGCTCCCGGAGATAGCGCTCGACGGGCCGGTCGCGGTGTGGCGCCGGGGGCCGCGGCACGCCGAGTTCGCGCTGTACCGCCGGGTCATCGAGATCCGCGACGCGCACCTGGCGCTCCGCCCCCACCAGGAGCCCGGTCTGCCGGAGGAGGTGGTGCGTGCCCTGGCACGGGCCGCCGGACCTGAGGACGCCTTCGACCGGCACGCCGTGGTGGAGGCCGCGGTCATCGCCGCCGCCCTGGAGCACAAGCGCGCGGACCGGCCGCACGAGGCCGTCCCGGCGCGCGGCGGCGCGGGCGGTGCGCCGGTGCCGCTGCCCCGGACCGTCGAGGCGGAGGCGGCCTGGCTGCTGGAGGTCACCGCCGCGTTCACCCGGTCGGCGACGGTCGCCGGTGTCCGCGCCCGTGCGCGTACCCGTGCCGCGCAGCCCGTGCCGTCGTCCGAGTGAACTCCCGTACGGTCCGGGCCGACTGCTTCACCCGAGCCGCGGGTTTCAGCCGGGTGAGTGGCGGACTCCCCGGCGGCGGCGGCCGGGTTGCGGCATCCTCGTTGGTTCGGACGCGGTCCCGCCGCCCCGGCGGGACGCGAGGGAGGGAGACGGTCGTGGTGTGGCAGACGGAGGAGTTCGAGGCGTCCCACGAGGGGTACGTCGGCGCGGTCCTGGCCGACGGCAGCGAACCGAAGCCGGTCATCATCGACATCGGCAGCGGGACGAACATGTACCAGACCAGTGAGTGGTGGGCCTACAGCGGCAAGTGGGGCAGGCCGAGGGCGGCGGCCTACCGGGCGGCGTGCTCGTGCGACTGGCGCGGCCCGGACCATCCCGTCGACTGGGACGACCTCGGCGACGGCGGGCTGGAGGACCTGGACGTCGGTGCGGCGCACGACGACTGGTCCGCGCACATCGACGCCGTGGACCGCCGGGCCGTGCCGGTTCCGGAGGAGATCGCGGAGACCCTGGTCCGGCTGGAGGCGCGGCTCTCCCGGCTCGTCGACCAGGCTCCGGTGGCGGCGCTGCGGGCCGTGCGGCAACTGGAGCAGCTCACGCGCGACATCGGCCACGAGGCCGCCTACGCCGCCGAGGCGGACGAGCTGTCGGCCGAGACGGTCGGCCAGGGGCTCGGCATCAGCGCCGGTGCGGCCCGCTCCCGGCTGACCGGGTACCGGCTGCGCCGCTGACCCGTCCGGCGCGGGCAGGGCCGCGGGTGCGGGGACGCGCCCCGCTGAGCGGACCGGGGACGGCGGGCCGGGGCGTGGCCCGCCGTCCCCGGTGGTACGTCACTTCTGCCAGCCGACCGTCTCCGGGAGGGGGTTGTGGAAGATGGTCGCGCCGACGTTGGCGAGGCCCTTCTTCACCCCGTAGGTGGAGGGGCCGCTGAACAGCGGGAGGAAGGCGTACTGCTGGAGCGCCCGGCGTTCCACCTCGTTGGCCTTCTTCGCCTGCGCGGTGAGGTCGGCGACCTGGGCGACGGAGCGGATCTCCTTGTCGAGGGCCGGGGAGCCCGCGCCGGTGAGGTTGGAGTCGCGGTCGGAGCAGTAGAAGTCGCACAGATAGCGGGCGCCGAACGGGTCCATGGAGCGGTTGCCCGACAGGAACAGGTCGAATTTGCGGTCGCTGAGGATGCTGGAGAACTCCGACTCGTCGGCCTTCTTGATGTCGAGGCGGACGCCCACGGTCTTCAGCATCGCCGCGAAGGCGCCGGCGGTCGCCTTGCCCAGGGCGTCGTCGCCGAGGAGGGTGTAGCCGACTTCGAGCTTCTTGCCGTCCTTGGCGCGTATGCCGTCGGATCCGGGCTTCCAGCCCGCCGCGTCGAGCGCCTTGCCGGCCTCGTCGGGCGCGTACTTGAGGACGGCGGAGACGTTGTCCCGGTAATTCTTCTGGAAGCTGTAGAGGATGGCCGAACCGGGCAGCGGTTCGGTGTAGTCGAGGCCCTGGAACTGGATCTTCGCGATCTGCGCGCGGTCGATGCTCTCCTCGATGGCCTTGCGCACGGCCGGGTCGGCGAGCACGGTGGACCTGGTGTTGAAGTAGAGCGAGTACTCGAAGGGGCTGCCGCCGCTGCGGATCTCCGTGCCCTTGAGTCCCTTGATCTGCTTGAGGCTCTCGGCGTCGCCGACGGCGACGTAGTCGAGCTGCCCGTTCTTGAAGGCGTTGACGGCCGCGGCCGACTCCAGGTTGACGTAGACGCGCTTGTCGAGCTTGCCCTTCTTCCCCCACCACCTGGGGTTGCGTACGAAGGTGATGTTGCCGGAGTGGGTGTCCCATGTGCCGACGGTGTAGGGGCCCGTGCCCCACTCCGGGTGCGCCTTCTTGACGTAGGCGTCGTTGAAGTTCTGGACGGTCGCTGCCTTGGGGTGCAGGAAGGTGGTGAACAGGGCGGACCAGGAGGCGTTGACGCCCTTGAAGGTGATGACGGCCTGCTTGGCGTCCGCGCCCTCGACGACCGAGGTGATCTGGGAGTAGCCGTCCGTGGAGGAGGCGGAGAAGGACTTGTCGGAACCGTTGTTGGCCTGCCAGGTGGCCTTGACGGCGGTCCAGTCGATGGGGGTGCCGTCGTTGAAGACGGCCTTGGGGTTGATGGTCAGCACGACCTTCTGGTCGCCGCCGCTCACCGAGACCTTCACCTCACTGAAGTAGTCCGGGTTGTACTGCACCTCGCCGGTCGGCGAGTAGGTGATCGCGACGGCGTTGTACCAGGCCCAGACGCGGGACGCGGTCAGTGTGGAGTTCACATGGAAGGGGTTGCCCTGGTCGTCGAAGGTGCCGACCGTGGTGTAGCTGCCGCCGTCCTTGATCCGGTCGTAGGGCACCGGGTTGTAGTCGGCGACGGACGAGGCGGCCGTGGGGCTGTTGTTCGCGCCCGGGGCGGCGGAGTCCGTGCCGGTGGCGGACCGGCACGCGGTGGCGGTGACGGTGACGGCGGCGATCAGGGCGACGGGCAGGGCCAGTCTTGCGCGCATGGCGGGGTGTTTCCTTCGGGGAGTGGGGTGGGTGAGGGCACGGCGCGGCGCCGCCGGTGACGGGCGCGGGGCGGCGTGCCGGGTACGGACTCGGGGAGCGGGCGGGATGCCCGTCGCCGGGGATGCTCAGACGGCGTGACAGGCGTAGCGGTGGCCCGGGTCGTCGGCGGCGGGGGTCTGGGCCGGACGTTCGGTACGGCAGCGCCGGCGCAGTTCCTCGTCGGCGAGGCGGTACAGCGGGCAGCGGTCGACGAAGACGCAACCGGCGGGCGGGCGGGCCGCGTTGGGCGGCTCGCCCTCCAGCACGACACGTTCGCGGGTGCGTTCGCGCTCCGGGTCGGGGACCGGGACCGCCGACAGGAGCGCCCGGGTGTAGGGGTGCCGCGGCCCGGCGAAGACGGCCTCGGTCTCCCCGGTCTCGACGATCTGTCCCAGGTACATCACCGCGATGCGGTCGGCGATGTACCGGACCACGGCGAGGTCGTGGGCCACCACCAGGTAGGCGAGCCCGAGTTCCCGTTTGAGCCGGGCCAGCAGGCTGATCACACCGGCCTGTACCGAGACGTCCAGCGCGGACAGCGGTTCGTCGAGCACGAGCAGCTTCGGTTCGGTCGCCAGGGCGCGGGCGATGCCGACCCGTTGGCGCTGGCCGCCGGAGAGCGCGGCCGGGAACCGGTCGCCGACCGTGTCGTCCAGGCCCACCAGACGCAGGAGTTCGCGGACCCGGGCGGGGATCGAGTCGCGGTCGTGGCCGGTCGCCCGCAGCGGTTCGGCCAGCGAGTGGAAGACGGGCAGCCGGGGGTCCAGGGCGCCCATCGGGTCCTGCATGACGATCTGCACGTCCCGCCGCAACTCCCGTGCGCGGCCACGGGAGTCGAGGGTGGCGACGTCGGTGCCGCCGATCTCGATGCGGCCGCCCTCGGGCCGGGCGAGCCGCAGGATCTCCAGCAGGGTCGTGGTCTTGCCGCTGCCGGACTCGCCGACCAGGCCGAGCGTCTCCCCCGCGCGCAGTTCGAAGCCGACCCGGTCGACGGCGCGCAGCGTGCCGACGCGGCGCTTGAGCAGGGCGCCCTTGGTGACGGGGAACGTCTTGACCAGGTCCTCGACCCGGAGCACCACCTCACCGGTCGCGGTCGGGTCCGGGGCGGCGGGCGACCCGGCGGGCGCGGCGCCGCCGGTGGGGTCCAGGGAGCCGTCGGCGATCTCGGCGGCGCGCAGGCAGGCCGCGCTGCCGTGCCCGGCGACGGGGAGCAGCTCCGGTTCGGCGGTGCGGCAGCTGTCGAGGGCGACGGCGCAGCGCGGCGCGAAGGGGCAGCCGCCGGTGAGTCCGACCAGGGCGGGCGGTTCCCCGCCGATGGGGACCAGGGGGCGGCGGGTGCCGCCGTCGACGGTGGGTACGGCGGCCAGCAGCCGCGCGGTGTACGGCATCTTCGGCCGCCGGAAGAGTTCTCCGGCGCCGGCGTGCTCCACGAAGCGGCCCGCGTACATGACGGCGACGTCGTCGGCGTGTCCCGCGACCACCCCGAGGTCGTGGGTGATGAGGACGAGCCCGGCGCCGGTCTCCCGCTGGGCCAGCCGCAGTACGTCCAGGATCTGGGCCTGCACGGTGACGTCGAGCGCGGTGGTGGGTTCGTCGGCGACGAGCACGGCGGGCCGGTTGGCGATGGCCAGGGCGATGACGACGCGCTGGCGCATGCCGCCGGAGAACTCGTGCGGGAAGGCACCGGCCCGGCCGCGCGGGTCGGGGATGCCGACGAGGTCGAGGAGGGCGACGGCCTGCTCCCAGGCGGCCCGTTTCGTCAGGTCCTGGTGGACGCGGAGCGCGTCGGAGAGCAGCCTGCCCACGGAGTAGATGGGGGTGAGGGCGGACAGCGGGTCCTGGAAGACCATGCCGATGGAGTTGCCGCGGATCTTCGACAGCGCCCGGTCGTCGAGGCCGACGAGGTCCTGTCCGCCGAGCAGTACCTGTCCGCGCAGTTCGGCGGCGGGCGGCAGCAGCCCCATGATGCCCATGGCGGTGGCCGACTTGCCGGATCCGGACTCGCCGACGACGCACAGGGTGCGGCCGGGCAGCAGATCGAAGCTGACGCCGCGTACCGCCTCGACCGGTCCCGCCTCGGAGGGGAAGGTGACGCGCAGGTCCCGTACGGACAGGACCGGGACGGGCCCGGCGGCGGGTGCCGGGGCGGGCAGGGGGGTGGCGAGAGTCATCGTCGGCCTCCTGCCGAGCCGGTCACCGAGGTGGGGTCGAGGGCGTCGCGCAGTCCGTCGCCGATGAAGGTCATCGACACGGTGAGCAGGACGACGAGCCCCGCCGGGAAGGCGAAGAGCCACGGTGCGCTGGTGAGGGTGCCCGCGCCGTCCGCGAGCATCGTGCCGAGGGAGACGTCCGGTGTCTGCACGCCGAACCCGAGGAAGGACAGGGCCGTCTCGCTGAGGACGGTCGCGACGACACCGAGGGTCAGGTTGACGATCAGCAGGGAGCCGAGGTTGGGGATGATGTGGCGCAGGATGACGCGCAGCGGGCCGACCCCCATGAACTCGGCCGCCTTCACATAGTCCCGTTCGCGCAGGGACGTCGAGACGGACCAGATGATCCGTGCGGTCGGCATCCAGCCGAACACGGTCAGCACGACGATCAGGACGCGCCAGTCACCGGCCAGCCGGTGCGAGACGAGAGCGAGGATCAGGAACGAGGGCACGACGAGGAGGAAGTGGATGACGGCGAGCGTCGCGCGTTCCACCCGGCCGCCGAAGTACGCGGCGCCGGAACCGATCACCGCGGCGAGCGCGATGGTCAGCACCGACACGCTCACGGCGATGGTCAGGGAGCGCTGGAGCCCGTGCACGGCGCAGGCGTAGATGTCGTTGCCGCCCTGGTTGGTGCCGAACCAGTGCAGGGCGCTCGGCGGCCGGGTGAGCGCGGCGAAGTCGGCGTCGGTGTGGCTGTAGGGGGTGAACCGGCCGCCGAGGGCGCTGAACAGCACCAGCAGCAGGAGGATCAGCACGCCGACGACGGCGAGCCGGTTGCGCAGGAAGCGCCGCAGGTAGAGGCGGCCGAGGCCGAGGTGTGCGGGCCGGTCCGCGCCGGGTGTGCCGCGCGGTGTGCGCCGCCGCCCGCTCGGGCCGGTCGCCGGTACGGGCCCCGGTACAGGCCCCGGTGCGGGGACCGGGTGTGCCGCCGGGCCGGGAGTCGCATCGGTGGACATGTCAGCTCACCCGCACTCTCGGGTCGAGGAAGACCGTGGCGAGGTCGGCGAGGATCGCGCCGACGGCGGTGAGCGCCGCGGCGAAGGCGGCGGTGGCGACCGTGCCGTGCACGTCGTTGTTGCTGATGGTCTGGACGAAGTACCGCCCCATGCCGTTCCAGCCGAAGATCGTCTCGGTGATGACGGCGCCGGTGAAGACCGCCGGGACGCTGAACGCCACGGACGCCGCGGTCGGGATGAGCGCGGAGCGCAGGGCGTGCTTGCGGATGGCCTGGGCGCGGGTGAGCCCGGTGGCCCGCGCGGTGCGCACGAAGTCGGCGTCGATCGTGTCGAGGAGCAGGGAGCGCTGGGTCAGGTGGTAGCCGACGTAGCCCATCAGGGTGAGGGTCAGGGTCGGCAGGATCAGGTGCAGCAACCGGTCGCCCAGGGTGGGGAACAGCCCTTGTACGTCGGGCGAGTTCTCACCGGCGACGTAGAGGAAGTGCAGTCCGGCGTGCTGGTTCAGCCAGATCGCGACGAAGACGACGGCGAGGGCGGCGACGGAGGTGGGGATGTTGAACACGAGGACGGACAGGGCCTGGGTCACCCGGTCCGCCCAGCCGTACTGGCGGGCGGCGGTGTGGACGCCGAGCGCCACGCCGATCACCACGGACAGGACGGTCGCGACGACGACCAGTTCCGCGCTGACGAGGGCGCGATAGCCGACCTCGCCGTTGACGGGGACCCCGGTGGGCGAGGTGCCCCAGTCGAAGTGCAGGGTGACCGAGGTGAGCCAGTCCCACCAGCGGTGCACGAGCGGCACCCGGGGGTCCAGGTTGTACGGCGCGAGGGCCCGGTCGATCTGCTCCTCGGTGCGCACGGGCCGCAGCTCGCGGTAGTTCGAACGCGGGTCGAGGAACCAACTCGCCAGGAAATACGTTGCGTTGGTCGCGATCGCGATCATCAGAAGCCAGCCCGCCGCCTTGCGTGTCACATGGCGCAGCATGCGCGGCACCTCCTCACCGCACTGGGGGTGTGCGCCGTTCGGGGCGCGCCGGAGGAACAGGTCGAGTACATGCGAGGTGCGGCTTTCTGCGGGTGCGGAACAGTGACACACGGGGTGTGCGGGTCAGCCTGGTCCGTACCGAGGGTGCGGCACCAGCGTTTCGCCGGTGCCGCCACGAGGTCGACATGTCGCTGTAGCAAACATCCCGGTATACGGGTGCAATTCGGATGATCTTGGTCGGTCCCGCTGTTACGTTCACGCCGGTCCCCGCGCGGATCGGGTACGGACCGGCGCGCGGGAGTCAGTCGCTCCCGCCCCGCTCCAGCGGGATCCGCTCCCCCGCCTCCACCGCGACGGGCAGCCGGTTCCCGGCCGGCGGGAGCGGGCAGGTGGCCAGGTCGGTGTAGGCGCAGGGCAGGTTCCCGGCACGGTTGAAGTCGACGGTCACCCGGCCGTCGGCGTCCGGCGCGGCGATCTGGAGGGAGCGGTTGGCCGCGTACGTCGTCACGCCCGAAGTGCGGTCCGTGAACAGCACCAGCAGGCTGCCGGGTGCCCTGCCGTTGAAGGCGGTGAGCCGGTGCACCGCGCCGTCCAGGGTGAACTCGACCTGACCGGGCGCGTCATAGACGTGTTCGAGGCCGGGCACCGCGGCGCCGACCGTGACCGGCCGGGGCTCCTCGAACGCCAGGAAGCGGCCGGTGCGGACCCAGCGGGGATCCGGCTCGTAGGCGGGGGTGTGGATGAAGGACGTCCGCAGCCCGTTGCCGGGGTGGCGGGGGCGCAGGATGTCCTGGCCGCCGCGCCTGGCGATCTCGACGACCGCGTCACCGGCGGCGGGGTACAGGCTGTCGCGTTCGGCGATCACCCCGAAGTCGTGGCGGCCGCGCAGGACTTGGCCGTCGAGTGTCAGCTCCTCGCCCTCGGCGAGGTCGACCGCCACCCCCTCGTCGGTGCTGGACCAGGCTCCCGGCGCGTCCTCGAACCGGGTGGGCCGCGCGCTCAGCCGGTGCAGGCTCGTGATCGCGAGGAATCCGTGCGGGGCGGAGAGGACCTCCTCCTTCTGCCGGTGCCATCGCTCCCAGGCCGCGACGAAGCTCTTCCGGTCGACGTCCTGACCGGTGTCCTGGGCGGTGTCCTGACCGCCGTCCTGAGCGGTGTCCTGACCGGTGGACCGATCGGTGGACCGGGCGGTGTTCCGGCCGGTGTTCCGGCCGGTGTCCTGGACGGTCATGTGTGCTCCTTGCCGGATGTGCGGGTGTGTGCGGTGCGTGCGGCGGCGCCCGGGGACGGGACGAGCGGCACCGGTTCCGGGCAGCGTCCCGCCACGCCGGGGAACGCCCGCCAGGAACAGGGGAGTTGAGGGAGGTCAGTCCGCGAGCGGACGACACAGCGCGGCGGCCACGCGGACGAGGTCCACGGCACGGCGGCGGGTCAGCGGCTCCGACGGAGGCATGCCGGGATGCAAGCACGCGGCGCGAAAGGTGTCAACGGCGCGCCAGGCCCGCCGCCCGCACGGGGGAACGGCCGCGAGGCGCTGGTGCGCGGGCGCTCCCCTGTGGTTACCTGGCCCCATGACCGTGCTCGTGACCCGCCGCCACGTCGACTACGTGCGTGTCACCACCACGGCCTGTTCCGTCGTGAGCTGAGCCCCCGCTCCGGTCTCCGACCGCGTCCTTCCCCCGTTCCGCACCGCTCCGTCCACCCGCCCATGCGGCGGGCGGGGTCGGCCGTGCGGTTCCCCGGCGTCTCCCGCGTCCCGGCGCGTCCCTCCACGGCCACGCGCGCCCCGCCTCCCCTCCCCCGTGCCCCGGGCGTTCCCGCCCTCCCCGCACGACCCTCCCCGTACAAGGAGCAACCGCCATGAGCAGCCAGCCCGTCGACTCCGTCACCGCCGGTCACACCGCGGACGAGGAACCCGCAGGTCCCGACACCTCCGCCTGGTCCTTCGAGACCAAGCAGATCCACGCGGGCGCCGCACCCGACCCGACGACCGGTGCGCGGGCGACGCCCGTCTACCAGACCACGTCGTTCGTGTTCCGGGACACGCAGCACGCCGCGGACCTGTTCTCGCTGGCCGAGCCCGGCAACATCTACACCCGTATCCACAACCCCACCCAGGACGTCTTCGAGCAGCGCGTCGCCGCGCTGGAGGGCGGGGTGGCGGCGGTCGCGCTCGCCTCCGGGCAGGCGGCCGAGACACTGGCGATCCTGACCCTGGCCGGCTCCGGCGACCACATCGTCTCCAGCACGTCGCTGTACGGCGGCACCTACAACCTGTTCCGGCACACCCTGCCCAGGCTGGGCATCGAGGTGTCGTTCGTGGACGACCCGGACGACGCCGAGGCATGGCGGGCGGCGGTCCGGCCGAACACCAAGGCGCTGTTCGCCGAGACGCTGGGCAACCCGCGCGGCGACGTGCTCGACGTACGGACGGTTGCCGACGTGGCGCACACGGCCGGGCTGCCGCTGATCGTGGACAACACCATCCCGACCCCCTATCTGCTGCGTCCGATCGAGCACGGCGCGGACATCGTCGTCCACTCGGCGACCAAGTTCCTGGGCGGCCACGGCACGGCCATCGCGGGTGTCGTCGTCGACGCCGGCACCTTCGACTTCGGGGCCCGCCCCGAGCGGTTCCCGGACTTCACCGAACCGGACCCCAGCTACCACGGGCTGCGGTACTGGCCCGCGCTCGGTCCGGGGGCGTTCGCCGTCAAGCTTCGGGTCCAGTTGCTGCGGGACCTCGGCCCGGCGCTCTCCCCGCACTCCGCCTTCCTGCTCCTCCAGGGCGTGGAGACGCTGAGCCTGCGCGTCGAACGGCACTCGGCCAACGCCCTGGCGCTGGCGGAGTGGCTGGAGCAGCGGGACGAGGTCGCCGCCGTGCACTATCCGGGGCTGGAGTCCAGCAAGTGGCACGCGGCGGCGCGCACCTATCTGCCCCGGGGCGCCGGTGCCGTGGTCTCCTTCGAGCTGCGGGACGGCATCGAGGCAGGCAAGCGGTTCGTGGACGCGGTCGAGCTGTTCAGCCACCTCGCCAACATCGGCGACGTGCGCAGCCTCATCATCCACCCGGCGTCCACGACGCACAGCCAGCTCGACGAGAAGCAACTGGCGGCCACCGGCGCCTCCCCCGGTCTGGTGCGCCTGTCGGTCGGGCTGGAGAGCCTCGCCGATCTCAAGGCCGACCTGGAGGCGGGGTTCCGCGCGGCGAAGGGCGCGTCCTGAGCACCGTGCCGACGCCCACCGGGATCCCCCTGCCGCCGGCCTCCGGGGCCTGGCGGGAAGGGGATCCGCCGGGGCGCCGCCTGTGGTACGAGCATGCGGCACCGCTCCCCCTGGAGGCGGGCGGCGAGCTTCCCGGGGTGCGCCTGGCGTACGAGACATGGGGACGGCTCGCGCCCGACCGCTCCAACGCGGTGCTCGTGCTGCACGCGCTGACCGGCGACAGCCATGTCGCGGGCCCGGCCGAGCCCGGCCACCCCGGGCCCGGCTGGTGGGACGGACTCGTCGGCGCCGGGCGGGCCCTGGACACCCGCCGCTGGTTCGTCGTCGCGCCGAACGTGCTCGGCGGCTGCCAGGGCAGCACCGGTCCTGCCTCCCCGGCCCCGGACGGGCGCCGCTGGGGCAGCCGTTTCCCCTTCCTGACGCAACGGGACCAGGTGGCGGCGGAGGCACACCTGGCCGACGCGCTCGGCATCGGGCGCTGGGCGCTGGTCGTCGGCGGGTCGATGGGCGGCATGCGGGCGCTGGAGTGGGCGGTGAGCCGTCCGGAGCGGACCGGCGCGCTGCTGCTGCTCGCCACCGGTGCCGCGGCGAGCGCGGAGCAACTGGCCTGGGCGAACGCCCAGTTGCACGCAGTGCGTGACGATCCGCACTGGCAGGGCGGCGACTACCACGACGCGGGTCCGGGCCGCGGCCCGCACACGGGTCTCGGGCTGGCCCGGCGCATCGCCCACCTCACCTACCGCAGCGAACCGGAGCTGCGGGACCGCTTCGGCCGTACCCCGCAGGGTGCGGAGGACCCCTGGCGCGGCGGCCGCTACCAGGTCGAGTCCTACCTCGACCACCACGCCGCCAAGCTCGTGCGCCGCTTCGACGCGGGCAGCTATGTCGCCCTCACCGAGGCCATGAACAGCCATGACGTCGGTCGCGGCCGGGGCGGGACACGGTCCGCGCTGAGCCGGGTGACGGCCCGGACCCTCGTCGCGGGGATCGACTCCGACCGCCTCTATCCCCCGTACCAGCAGGCCGAGTTGGCGGCCGGGATCCGCGCCGCGCGGTTCCGCACGATCCGGTCCCCGTACGGCCACGACGGCTTCCTCGTCGAGGTGGAGCAGGTCGCCGCGCTCGTGCGGGAACTGCTCGAAGGGGCCGCCGCCGGGGACTGACCCGCCCGGCACGGACGGCGGTCCTTCGCGCTCCGCGGGAGCGGGAACCCCCCCTCGCGGGAGCGGGCGCCCTTCTCCGGAGCCTTCTCAGCAGGGCGCGGGATACAGCGGCGGGTTCACCCGGGCGAATCCCTCCTGGCGCTCGTAGGGGAAGTACGGGTAGGGCGCCGTGCGGTGGCTGGCCGCGTCGAGCAGGGCGGTCTGCTCGGGGGTGAGGCTCCAGCCGACGGCGCCGAGGTTCTGCCGCAGCTGCTCCTCGTCGCGGGCGCCGATGATGACCGAGGAGACGGTCTTGCGCCCGAGCAGCCAGTTGAGGGCGATCTGCGGCACTGCCCTGCCCGTCTCGGCCGCGACGGCCTCCAGGGCGTCGATGACGCCGTAGAGGTGGTCGTCGGTGACGGGCGGCCCGTAGTCGGCGGTGCGGTGCAGACGGCTGCCGGGCGGCAGCGGCGCTCCGCGGCGGATCCTGCCGGTGAGCCGCCCCCAGCCGAGCGGACTCCACACGATCGCGCCGAGTCCCTGGTCGACGGCGAGCGGCATCAGCTCCCATTCGTAGTCGCGGCCGAGGAGGGAGTAGTACACCTGCTGGGCCGCAGGGCGCGGGTGGCCGTGCTTCTCCGCTGCGGCGAGGGACTTCATCACCTGCCAGCCGGAGAAGTTGGAGACCCCGGTGTAGCGGACCTTGCCTGCCCGCACCAGGGTGTCGAGCGTGGACAGCACCTCTTCGACGGGTGTTCCGGCGTCGTAGGCGTGCAGCTGGAACAGGTCGAGGTGGTCGGTGCCGAGCCTGCGCAGCGCGTCCTCGCAGGCGGTGATGAGCCGGGAGCGCGAGGAGCCCGCGTCCCCCGGCCCGTCCCCCGTCGGCAGACCGGCCTTGGTGGAGATGATCACCTGGTCGCGGCGGCCCTTGACCGCCTGCCCCAGCACCTCCTCGGAGGCGCCGGCGGAGTAGACGTCGGCGGTGTCGAACATCGTGATCCCGGCGTCCAGGCAGATGTCCACCAGACGCCGCGCCTCCTGCGCGCCGGTCGTGCCCCACGCGCCGAAGAGCGGTCCCTGCCCGCCGAACGTCCCGGCACCGAAGCTCAGCGCCGGGACCATGAGCCCGGACGCGCCCAGTCGCCTGTACTCCATGACTGACCCCTTTCACCGACGATCCGGCTAACGGGTCTATAGTTTCGTTAGCCGCCGCCAAAGGTAGCAGGCCCGTGGAGTTAATGGAACTGGAGTGCCGTTATGCCGGACGAAGCCGAACCGGGAACCGTACGGCCGGGCGGGCGCACCGCCCGGGTGCGCCAGGCGGTGCTGCGGGCGGCCGAGGACTCCTTGGCGGAGCACGGCTTCGCCCGCCTCGACCTGGCCGACGTCGCCCGCCGCGCCGATGTGGGCAAGACGACCGTCTACCGCCGCTGGGGAACCGTGACAGGACTGCTGGCCGATCTCCTGACGGACATGGCCGAGCAGTCCGTACCGCGCACCGAGACCGGTTCGCTCCTCGGTGATCTGCGGGCCAACGCCCGCCTGGTGCGGCGCACTCTGACGGATCCGCGCCAGGGCGCGCTGTTCCGGGCCCTGATCGCGGCCGCCACATGTGACGCGCGGACGGCCGAGGCGCTGCACCGCTTCTACGACATCCGGCTCAAGGAGTGGGCCCCCTGTGTCGGGCAGGCCGTCGAGCGGGGCGAGGTGCCCCCGGGCACCGACGCCCGGGAGGTGATCCGCGCCGTCTCCGCCCCCCTCTACCACCGGCTGCTGATCAGCGGCGACCCGCTCGACGAGGCCACCGCCGACCGGGCCGCCGAGGCAGCCGCGACCGCCGCACGGGCGGGCGCCTACGTGGTGCGGGACACGGGGGCCACGCGGGAGGGCGCGTGAGCCGACACCCCCGGCGGGATCCCTCCCCGGTGGTCAGTCCTTCGGCTGGGTGAAGCGGATCCGGTTGCCGAACGGGTCGCGCAGACCGCAGTCGATGCCGTACGGGCGCTCGGTGGGCTCCTCGGTGAACTCCACCCCGCGCGCCAGCAGCGTCTCGTAGGTCTTGCGGCAGTCGTCGGTGGTGAGGATGAGCCAGCCGCCCATCGCCCCCTTCGTCACCAGCTCGCGCACCTGCTCCGCGACCTCCTCCGACATCGCCGGGGCACCCGGCCGCTCCAGCAGGATCTGCCGCTCGGGACGGCCGGGGACGCTGACGGTCAGCCAGCGCATGAAGCCCATGTCGATGTCGGCGGCGACCTCCAGGCCGAGCTTGCCGACGTAGAAGTCATGGGCCTCGTTCTGGTCGAGGACGTATATCTGCGAGTGCGTGATGGCGTTGAACATGACGCTCACGCTACCGAGCGGCGGGACGGAGAACTTATCCGGAACTGCTCGATCACCGAGGCCCCGGACCGTGCTTGACGCGACGTCAGGAACCGGGCCGGGTCCAGGCCATGGTGAAGCACGTCGGGACCCGCGCGGCCACCGCCTCCTTGCGGTACGTCCGCGGAGACCTGCCGACGATGTCCCGGAACGTGCGGCTGAACGTGCCCGTACTGGCGTAGCCGACCTCGATCCCGATGTCCGTGACACTGCGACTGGTGCCGCGCAGCAGGAACATCGCCCGCTCCACCCGGCGGCGCCGCAGGTAGTGGTGCGGGGGCTCGCCGAAGGCGGCCCGGAAGGTCCGCGCGAAGTGCGCCGGTGACACATGCGCGATCCGGGCCAGGGCGGGCACGTCCAGCGGACGCGCGTAGTCGCGGTCCATCGCGTCCCGCGCCCGCAGCATACGGCGGTTGCTCTCCTCCACGGCCCGGCTCACCCCGCCATCATCCCACCGCCGGGGAGGGAGCCGGTTGCACGGTCCGCCGGGCGCGGGCGGACCGTGGGCGGGCCTCAGTCCCCCGCATCCTCGTCCGGGGCGGCGGTGCGAGGAGCCGGGGGCGGGGGCGGCGCCGGGGCGCCGAACGAGACGCCGGAGAAGTCCCGGCCCTGGAGCACCGGGCCATTCTGGGTGCCGCCGCTGACGGTGTTGCGCACCGCGCCCTCCTCGATGCCGAGGGTCCTGGTCCGCGTGTACCAGGCTTCGAGGTCGTGGCGGAAGCCGATGTCCCACAGGGCTCGCCGGGCCAGTGCCGCGCTCAGCTCCTGCGCCCGCCGCGGATCGCCCGGATCCTCGCCCAGCCTGGCCAGTTCGCGCTGCCCCGGAACGACCGGCGGCGCACCGCCGTCCGCGCCGCCGTCCTCGGCGGAGCGCCGGAACGGCCGCCGCACCAGCGCGGTCAGTCCCGCCCATGCCTGCTGTCCCAGCTCACCACCGGCACCGCCCGCCAGCGCGCCGAGCAGAGCCACCGACACCGGATCCATCCGAGGCCACCGATTCCTTCCGCCGACGGCCGCGCCGGTACGCGAGTCACCGGCGCGCTTGCCCCGAGTCTCCCCGCCGCGCGCCGCGTCCAGTCCCGGCGCGGCCCGCTCGTGCGCGTCCGGAGCGCCGGACACCCGTGCGCGGCACCCGGGTGATACGTGTCAGTCGGCACAGGCCGGCCGGTCAGCCGACGCGCGGCGGCTCGCCGTCGTCCGGGGCCGTGCCGGTCCGGGCGTCCGGGAGATAGCTCGCGAGTCCGCGCAGGATGATCTCCAGGCCGATGTCGAACCGCTCGTCGGCGGACTCGGTGACCATCAGCCCGGCCAGGGCGTGCAGATGGGGGAAGTCGCGCTCGGGCAGGGACGCGAAGTACGTCCGCATCTCCTCGGCGATCTCGCTCCAGTCCGGACCGGCGTCGGCGGACACGCCGTGTTCGTCCCGGTCGGCACGCCCCTGCCACATGGTCTCGCCCATGACGAAGCTGTCGATGTAGGTGGAGATGAGGTCACCGGCCTCGGCCGCGATACGGTCCGGCAGTCCCGCGGTCCGCAGGATGCCGAGGAACGACTCGACCTGCGGCAGCAGTTCGGCGGTGAAGGGGACGTGGGCCATGGAGATCCTGGCCATGTCCCGGTGGGCCAGCAGACGCCGGCGCCCCGAGCGGGCGTAGTCGCGCAACTGCTGCTGCCAGCGCCCGGGGTCGGGCTCGGGCATCTCGACGCCCTCGAAGAGCCGGTTGTACATGAGCTGGAGCAGGTCGTCCTTGGAACTGACGTGCGCGTAGAGGGCGGAGACCGTCACGTCCAGCCCGGCCGCCACCTGGCGCATCGACAGCCCGTCGAGCCCCTGCCGGTCCAGCACGTCGAAGGCGGCGTCCACGATGCGCTCGCGCGACAGCGGGGTGCGCGCGGGCGTGAGGCGGGGGCGGGAGGGGCGCCTGCGCTCCCACGGAGTGGGCGGAGGGGACCCGGGGGTGTCGGCGGCCGCGTCGTTCATGAGCACAGTCTAGGCAACCGGAGAACACTGTTCACCTTCCGGCCGGGCGCCGGTACGCACCGGGAGGATGAACAGTACGCGATATATCTTGTCCGGGTCGCCGAGTTGCGCTATATCTTGATGAACGCCGTTCTCTGGATGAGCAGTGTTCAGGTACAGTGAACAGTGTTCTCCGGGGGTGGTGGCCGATCTGCCGTCCCCGGCGCGTGCCCGCGCACCGGAGGCACACCCGTCCGTCCCGCCGCGCCCGTGGGGTTCTGCTCCCGGGCCCGCCCGTCCGCGAGGAGTAGTACCGATGTCCACCACAGGCGTCGCGTCCGCCGAGACATCCCACGCCGATCCACCGGCGCCCTACCGGTGGCGCTGGGCCGCGCTCTTCGTGATCCTCGCGGCCGAGGTGATGGATCTCCTCGACGCCGTCGTCACGAACATCGCCGGCCCCTCCATCCGGGCCGACGTCGGCGGCGGTGCCTCCACCTTGCAGTGGCTGGCCGCCGCGTACACCCTCTCGATGGCCGTCGGTCTCGTCACCGGCGGACGGCTCGGCGACATCCACGGACGCCGCCGGATGTTCCTCGTCGGAGCGGGCGGCTTCACCCTGGGCTCGTTCCTGTGCGCGATCGCCATGTCCCCGGAAATGCTGATCGGCGCGCGCGTCGTCCAGGGCCTGTTCGGCGCGGTGATGCTGCCGCAGGGCCTCGGCATGATCAAGGAGATGTTCCCGCCGAAGGAGTCCCAGAAGGCCTTCGGCCTGTTCGGCCCGGTCATGGGGCTGTCCGCGGTCTGCGGACCGATCCTGGCGGGCTGGCTCGTGGACGCCGACTACTTCGGCACCGGCTGGCGGATGATCTTCCTGATCAATCTGCCGCTGGGCGCCGCGGCCCTGCTGGGCGCCGTGCGCTATCTGCCGCGAGGCCGTTCCGCCAGCAAGCCGCGCCTGGACATCCCCGGCATGATCCTGGTCTCGCTGGCCGCGATGCTGATCATCTTCCCGCTGGTCCAGGGCCGTGAGTACGACTGGCCGCTGTGGACGTTCCTGATGATGGGCGCCTCGGTGCTCGTCTTCATCGCCTTCGGCGCCTACGAGTCGCGGCGCAGCAAGGCCGGGCAGGACCCGCTGGTCATCCCCGGCCTCTTCCGCAAGCGCGGCTTCAGCGGCGGCATGGCCCTCGGACTGGTCTTCTTCTCGACCATGCAGGGCTTCATGCTGGTCTTCAACCTCTACACCCAGATCGGTCTCGGCTACTCGCCCCTCAAGGCGGGTCTCGTGATGGTGCCGTGGTCGGGCGGCATGATCGTCGGCTTCGGACTCGCCCAGGCCGTCGCCCGGTTCGGACGCGCCGTGCTCCAGGCGGGCACGCTGCTGATGGCGCTCGGTGTGTTCGGTATCTGGCTGACCCTGGACATGGCAGGCAGCGGCGTCGGTCCCTGGCAGCTCCTGCCGGCCCTGCTCGTGACCGGTGTCGGCATGGGACTGCTCATGGCCCCGTTCTTCGACATCGTGCTGGCCAGCGTCGAGCAGCACGAGACAGGCTCGGCGTCCGGCACGATGACCGCGATCCAGCAGCTCGGCGGCGCCTTCGGCGTGGCCCTCCTCGGCACCGTCTTCTTCGGCCTGCTGGGCGGCGGGATCGCCAGTGCCGTCGACGACCACTCCGACACCCTGCGGGGCCAGTTGACCGCCGCGCACGTCGCACCGGCCGCCCAGGACCGCGTCGTCATGGACCTGCGCACCTGCGCCTCGGACCGCGCCGTGGCCAAGGACCCCGAGACGACCCCGGCCTCCTGCACCCGGCTGGAGAAGGACACCCGGTCGGCGGTGACGTCGCCCCAGGACGCGGCCCGGATACCCGCGGCGCTGGAGGACACGGCGTCCTCCGCCTTCCGCAGCGGCTTCGGCACCGTGATAAAGACGGTGCTGTGGATCGTCGACGGCATGCTCGTCCTGACCTTCCTGCTCGCCTTCCTCCTGCCGCGCCACGCACGCCCCGGCGAGTCCGGCGCGCACTGAACCGCGTACGGCGCGGCACGCACACCGGTGCACGGCAGGCCGGGCAGCCCTGGGACCGGAAGGGGGCCGCCCGGCCTGCCGACCCCGCCCGACCCTGCCCGGCCCCGGTCCGGGACCCGGCGGCGAACCGTTCGAAGGACGGCCGCGCACACCGGCCACGGACGACGTCGTCGTCCTTCCTCAGCGGCCGGTCGCCCCGTCGAGCAGTTCGCGGATGATGTCCATGTGCCCGGCGTGCCGGCCGGTCTCCTCGATCATGTGGGTGAGTGCCCAGCGGACACTGGGCGCGGGCCGGTCCGACCGGGGGCGGGGTACCGGGGCACCGGCGTCGGTGCACCGGTCCAGGACCGCGTCGGCCTGCTCCACGGCCGTCCGGTAGCGGGCGACGACGTCGGCGGCGCTGTCCTGCGGTGCGGCGTGGAAGGTCGCCTGCCAGTCGGTGACCCGGTCCCCGAGGAACATCGACCGTTCGACATGGGTGAGGTGGCCGAGCAGACCGAGCAGGTTGGTGCCCGAGGGCACCGCGGCGGTCCGGATCCCGGGCTCGGGAGCGTCCTCGACCTTGGCGGCGGCCGAGTGCCGTAGGTAGTCGAGGAAGCCGCGCAGGACCTCGATCTCGCTGTCTCCGGTCCGGGGCGGCGGGGTGTCGCTGCGGCGACGGCGCGCGGTGGGCATGGTGTTCTCCTGTGCAGGGAAACGGTTCTGACGCCAGGTCAGGCAACGCGCTCGGCTGCCTGGGCGCCGTGTGCCGGGAACCGTCTCAGGCGGTGCGGCGGATGATCAGGACGTGGTCGGTGACCTCGGCGGTGCTCCCGTCCGGGCCGGTCGCGGTCCGGCGGGGCGCGTCGGCACGTTCGACCGTCCAGGACGCCGGGTCGAGACCGATGCCCTCGGCGACCTCCTGCGGGGACGGGTGGCGCATGTCCGGGTCCCGCACCCAGGACCAGGGCGCGGTCGAGCCGTGATCGACGACCAGCAGCCGTCCGCCCGGCCGCAGCGCGAGAGCGGCGGCGTGCAGGGCGGCGGACCGGTCGAGGGCCAGCGGAGTCTGCAGATAGTGGGCGCTGACGAGGTCGAACCGGCCGTCCGGGAAGGACGCGCCGAGGTCGTGCCGCTCGGCGCGGATCCGGTCGCCGAGGCCGTGCGCGAGGGCGAGTTCGGTGAGCCGGTCGATCGCCACGGCCGAGACGTCGACGGCGGTGACCCGCCAGCCCTGGCGGGCAAGCCACAGCGCGTCGCCGCCCCCGCCGCACCCCAGGTCCAGTACGTCACCGGGCGGCAGACCCGTGACGGTCTCGGTCAGCCGCGCGTTGGGCCGGGGCTCGGTGGCCACCGGCCGGGCCGCGTAGACGCCGTCCCAGAACTCCAGGGCATCCTCGGTGCTCATCGGGGCACTTCCTCCATCGGTCGCGGTCGTGGAACCTGTCGCGGAACACGCCCCAGCCTTGCCCCGCGCCCCGGATCCGGCACGCGAACTTGCCGATACCGCAAAGCGCTTGGCTCTCCGGCGCGATGCGTGCGGCGGTGAAACGGGAGAACGGGGGCAGACGGAAAAGGTGATCTTCACACCCGTGGAGATCCGAGGACCCCATGGATCCCCTCGGAGCCTCGCCGGGCCCCTCGGGGGCCGCGGGGATCCGCCGGAGGAGGGAAACCACCCGCCGTGACCGTGCCCACCCGCCGCATACGCGGCAGCAGACTCCGACACCCCGGCCTGCCGCGCTTCGATCTCCGCGCGACCGCCGTGTTCTTCACCCTGCTCGCCCTGCTCCTGATCGTCCTGGGAGTCGTGGCGCGGGCGGCGGGCGCCGTCGCCGAGCGGCGCCCGGTCTGGACCGTCGTCCTGTGTCTGCTCTGCGCCCCGGCCCTGGTGGCGGGCGTGCACGGCCGGTACCGCAGGCGCTCGGCCGCGCGGGCCGCCCACCGGGCCGCCACCGCGCTCCAGGAGGCCACGCGGACCGCGCTCGACGCGCTGGAACCGCCCGCCGGAAGGGAGTGCCCCTCCCCCGCGCCCACGGTCGCCGTCGTCCCCGCCGACGAGCCGGAACCCACCGTCGTCGTCGACTACGCCGCTCTCGATGCCGACGCGTTCGAGCAGGCCGTGGCGGCGCTGTGCGAGCGGGACGGCTGCGGGTCCGTGGAGGTGGTCGGCGGGGCCGGTGACCTCGGCGCCGACGTCGTGGGCGTGGACCCGCAGGGGCGGCGGCTGATCGTCCAGTGCAAGCGCTACGGCGAGGACAACCGCGTCGGCTCCCAGGACCTCCAGCGCTTCGGCGGCACCTGCTTCACCGTGCACGAGGCCGACGTGGCGGCCGTGGTGACCACCAGCGGCTTCACGGCACCGGCCGTCGAGTACGCCGCGCACTGCGGGATCGTCTGTCTGGACGGCGAGGCGCTGCGGGCCTGGAGCGAGGGCACCGGCCCCGCCCCCTGGGAGCTGCCCGCCCCGGCCCCCGGCGCCGGACTCCCGCCGCAGTGATCCGCACCGCCCGCCGTCAGGGGGTGCGCAGTGCCTGGGTCCGGGCGTCGGTGTCCTGGTCCGCGACGGCGGCCGTCGGCTCGGGGCACGGCCCCTTGACCCGGCGTACGGCGTAGGCGATCAGGACGACGGCGAGGCTGCCGAGGCTGGTGAACAGCTGGGTCCGCTGGTCGTGGATGACCGCCATGGCCACCAGCACCACGGCGAAGCCCGCCATCACCACCCAGGTCAGATACGGGTGGAACCACATGCGCAGGGTCAGCCGCTCCGGTGCCTCCCGTTGCAGGCGCCGCCGCATGCGCAACTGGGACGCCCCGATCATCAGGTACATGAAGATGGCGATGGCTCCGGAGGAGTTGACCAGATAGCTGAAGACGGTGTCCGGGGAGAGGTAGGCGAGGACCACGGACACCCAGCCGACGACCGTTCCCGCGAGGATGGCACGCACCGGGACGTTGCGCTTCCCGGTCGACGCCGACCAGGCCGGGGCGTCTCCGTGGGCGGCCAGGGCGAGCAGCATGCGGGAGGAGACATAGACCGAGGAGTTGAGCACGCTCAGCACGGCGGTGAGGATCACGATGTCCATGACGGTGCCGGCGCCGGGCAGGCCGATGATGTCCCAGGCCGCGACGTACGGGCTGGCGAGCACCTTGGCGCTGTCCCACGGCACGATGGTGACGACCAGCACGATCGAGCCGACGTAGAACAGGATGATCCGCCAGATGATGCCGGTCGTGGCGCGGGCGACGGAGCGTTCGGGTTCCTTGCTCTCGGCGGCGGCGATGGTGACGATCTCCGCTCCGCCGAAGGCGAAGATGACCACGACGATCGCCGAGAAGATCGACGTGAAGCCGTGCGGGGCGAAGCCGCCGTGCGCGGTGAGGTTCGAGAAGTCGAAGGAGCTGCCCGGCCACGCGCCGAAGACGTACAGGCCGCCGACGATCAGGAAGGCGACGATGGCGGCCACCTTCACCGAGGAGAACCAGAACTCGAACTCGCCGAAGGAGCGCACCGACAGCAGGTTCGTCGCGGTCATGACCGCCATCAGGCCCATCGCCATGACCCACAGCGGCAGTCCGATCCAGGCGTGCAGGATCGACGCGCCCGCGACCGCCTCGACGGCGACGATGATGACGTAGTAGTACCAGTACAGCCAGCCGATGGTGAAGCCCGCCCAGGGGCCGATGGCGGTGCGGGCGTAGTCGGCGAACGAGCCCGCGGAGGGCCGGGCCACGACCATCTCGCCGAGCATGCGCATGGTGCACAGCACGAGGGCGCCGGCCAGGCAGTACGAGATGATGGCGGCCGGTCCCGCGGCCTTGATCACCGAGCCGCTGCCGACGAAGAGTCCGGCGCCGATGGCACCGCCGATGGCGATCATCGACATGTGCCGGTTGCGCAGGGAACGGCTCAGCTGGGGTCGTGGTGCCGGTGCTTGCTGTGGTCTGCGGGGGTCGGCAGGGGGCACGGGGGTCTCCCTCGGTCGTCGGTTCACGGGTTCACGGATTCACTGGTTCACGGGTCGGGCATACGGGGGGGGCGCGGTCGTCGGGGACCGGAGCGGGTCAGGTCCAGTCCGCTTCCCGGCCGCCGCCGAGCACCCAGGTCACGGCGCGGAAGCGGCGCAGCGCCTCCGCGGCGTCGGCCGCCTCGAAGCGCAGGGTGCGCGGGCCCGCCGCGGTGACGCCGGCCAGGGCGCGGGCGCGTTCGGTGAGATAGGGGCTGTCCACGTCGACCTCCACGACATGCGGTACGGGGCGCGCGGCGGGCGGCCGCGGGGCCTCGGCGAGTGCCGCCGACGCCGTGGCGCGGATGTCCGCGCCGGTGGCGGCCGGGGTGCGGCAGCGCGCCGCGTGCCGGGAGATCGCCGTCTTGACGGTGACCGTCCGGCAGCCGGGCGCGTACCGGCGGGCCGCGCCGCAGGTGAGGTCGTCACCGGTGACCAGGACGACGGGGACGCCCGCCTCGGCGGCCACCAGGGCGTTGAGGCGGCCCTCGTCGGCCGCTTCCCCGTCGACCCGTACGGCCAGGACGCTGTGCGAGAGATACGTGTGCGCGAGGACGCCGTCCTCGCCCGCGCCGGTGTGGTAGCCGACGAAGGCGACCGCGTCCACGTCGGCGCCGAGGCCCTCCATCATGCCGAGCGGCTTGTGCCGGCCCACGATCAGGGTGGCGCGCGGGTCGAGTTCCTCGATCAGGATGTTGTCCATGCCGCAGTGGGCGTCGTTGACGACGATCTCGTCGGCTCCCGCGTCCGCGAACCCGGCCACGGCCGCGTTGACGTCACCGGTGAGCAGCCGCCGGAAGCGCTCGTGGCGCGCGGTGCCCGCGGTCACGTCGGCCGGCAGGACCGTTCCGGTGGCCCCCTCCATGTCGGCGGAGATCAGTACCAGGGTCATGCGGCGGCACCGTCCTCGTGCGCGGCACCGCTTCCCGGGCGGTCGGCGGCCAGCAGTCCGACGAGGGCGTCGGCCTGTGCGGCGCCGCTCTCCTCGACCACCTCGCGCACGGTCTGCGCCGCCCGGACCAGGGCGAAGCGGATGCGGCCCTCGGCGTCCGCGCGGTAGCCGTGGACGGCGGGCCGCGGCAGCGAGTTGTAGGAGAAGTGGTTCGAGAAGTAGTACGCGCCGGTGTCGTAGAGCGCCACGATGTCGCCGGGCGCCACGGCCGGGAGTTCGCGCGCCACGGCGGTGAGGTCTCCGGCGAAGCAGCAGGGGCCCGCGATGTCGACGGTCTCCGTCGCACCCCGCTTGGGGTGGCCCGCGGCGTCGTACACCCCGGCGCGCAGCGGCCAGGCGTCGGGCATGAACACGGTGCGGGTGGCGACCTGGGCGCCCGCGTGGGTGACGGCGATCCGGCGTCCGCCGGCGGACTTGGTGTACTCGACGAGGGAGGCGATCGTGCCGTTCTTGGCGAGCAGCGAACGGCCGAACTCGGTGACCAGGCTGTACCGGCCGTCGAACAACTCGGGTACGGCCGCGCGCAGTTCGGTGACGTAGTCGGCGTAGCCGGGCCGGTCCTCGTCGCTGTCGAAGTCGACGGGCAGGCCGCCGCCGATGTCCAGCGAGGTGACCTGGCGGCGGCCGAGCGCCGTGTTGATGTGCTCCGCCAGTTCGTGGGCCGCGCGGATGCCCTGGGCGATGAGCGGCAGCGGGCAGCCCTGGGAACCGACGTGGGCGTGCAGCCGGGTCAGCCAGGGGCGGGCCGCGAAGGCGTCGACCACGGCCTGGACGGCGCCTTCGTCGCGCAGCGCGACACCGAACTTGGAGGTGCTGGTCGCGGTGCTCATCGCACCGATGGCACCGGCGCCCACCTGTGGGTTCACTCGCAGTCCGACGGGGCCTCGGGGGGTGTGTCCGGCCAGCAGGGCGTCGACGCGCTCCAGTTCCTGGAAGTTGTCCACGTTGAAGGCGATGCCCTGGTCGAGCGCGAACCGCAGTTCCCCGACCGTCTTGGCGGGGCTGTCGAAGACCAGCCGGTCGGCGGTGAAACCGGCCTCCAGCGCCAGTTCCAGTTCGCCGGGCGAGGCCACCTCGCAGCCCATACCGGCCCTGGCGAGCAGCCGCAGCACCGGCACGAGCGAACACGCCTTGGCCGCGAAGGTGTGCTGCACGGCGGCCGGGCCGCGGAAGGCCTCGTGCAGGCGGTCGACGGCGGCCAGGACACCGTCCACGTCCAGCAGGCCGACCAGGGGCGACCGGGCGTCCAGGAGCCCTTCCCCGACTGCTGCGGCCAGGGCCGCATCGCGCGCCGTACGCCGTCGCCGGGCCGAAGCGGAAGTCACGTTGAATCACACCTCACACATGTGTCGGAAGACGCCTGCCGGAAGCCGCTCGGCGCAGGGCAGGCCGCGGCCGTGCGCCGCGCATCGCCCGGGTTCACCGGGCGGGCCCCGGGCCGCACGAACAGCTTCGGGCGCGGTGGCGGGCCTCGTCTTCGTCCGAGACGACCAGGACTCACTCTCGGAATTGTCCGGCCCGACAACTGAACGATCTTGATGGGCGACCATCCACCGGGCCGAGTCCGGCCCGGGTCCGGGCCGGTGGGCGCCTGGACCCGGGCCCGGGTCGGCTTCCGCGCCCGGGTCAGCCGCCGCGCCGGGCGAGGCGGAGGCCGAGGCCCGCCAGCAGCCGGCCCACGGGGTCGCCCACGTCGACGCCGAACAGTTCCCGGGCGCGGCGCAGCCGGTAGCGCAGGGTGTTGGGATGCACGTTGAGGGCGCGCGCCGCCGCCCGGGTGTCGCCGAAGGCGTCGAGGAAGGCGGCGACCGACGCGCCGTACGCGGAGCCGTGCGCCCGGTCGTGCGCGACCATCGCGTGCACCGGACCGTTCATCTCCTGCCAGGTGGGCTCGACGCTGTCCAGCACCCGCAGGAGGGCGACCTCGGAGACCACGTCCCGGTGGAGCGCCGAGGCCGAGGTCCAGGGCCCGGGTGCCGCGGCCGCCCGCTCGCGCAGGACCCGTACCACCAGTTCGGCCGACGCGCGGGAGGCGGGCAGCTCCGACAGGTCCGCCGCCCGCTGCCCCACCCCGGCGAAGACCACGCTGTGCGGTACGGAGCGGGCGGCGGCGACCATACGGCGCGCGGGGTCGGCCTCGGCTCCCCCGGCGGCGGGTGTCAGGACGAACAGCCGACCACCCGAGCGGGCGCTCACACAGCCCGGCAGATAGGCGGCGGCCTGGAGGGCGAGCAGATCCAGCACACGGTGCCCGGTGGTGTCCGTGGCCGCCGCCGGTGCGCCGGAGGCCGCACCGGAGCCGGACGGACGCGGACCGGCGGGTCCGCCGGGGTTCCGGGTGTCGTGCACCTCGGCGACGAGGACCGTGTACGGCCCCTCGGGTGCCACGCCGAGCCCGCGGGCCGCCTGCTGCGCGCCGGGGCGGCCTTCGAGCAGGTCCTTCACCGCCTGCTCGCGGCGTCCGGCCTCCTCCCGCCCCCAGGTCTCGTGGTGCACGAGATGCGGTGCGGCGGCCCGTGCCGCGGCCCGCAGCGCCGCCGCCGCGTCCTCGGCGAGCGGGCGCCCGTCGGCGGCGGCCCAGATCGAGCCGAGCACCTCGCCGCCGTGCCGTACGGCGATGGCCAGCCGCTCGGCGTAGCGGTCGTCGGCGGGCAGCCGCACCACGTCGCCGCTGCTCCACAGCGCCTGGAAGAAGCCCCGCTCGCGCAGTTCGGCGACCCGCCAGCGGGGCACCTCCTGGCCGAGGATGGTCAGCAGGCGCAGCGGGTCCGCCGCGTGCTCCAGCCGGGAGTAGGCCAGCACCCGGGAACGCGGGTCCTCGATGGTGATGGCACCGCCGACCAGGTCGGCCACGGTGTTGGCCAGTCCCGCCAGGTCGCCGAGGCGCAGCCCCGCCATTCCGGCCGGGGCAGCGGGGCCGCTGTGCGCCAGGGCGGTGCGCAGCCGGCCGAGCACCTCGGTCCAGTCGGTGCCCGGGGCGCGCAGCAGCAGGGCGGTGCGGCCCCGGGCGGCGGCCGCGGCCAGGGCCGCGGGCGGCCTGCGGGCACCGGAGCGCAGCACCACGGCGGTGGCCCCGGCCCGGTCGGCGGCGCGCAGGACGTCCGCCGCCTCCGGTGAGTCGGCCGACGTGCCCGGGGTGAGCAGTACGTGTCCGGGCGCCGCCCAGTCGTCGTCGCGGTCCTCGCCGACGTCGTGCACCACCACGTCGGCCACCGGGACGTCGGTGCCGAGCGGTGCGGCGACCACGTCGAGCATCCCGGGCCCGGCCAGGGTGAGGAGGTGGGCCAGCGTCGGACCGCCGGGGTGCGGGGTCGGCTCGGGCTCCATCCACCCATTATGTTGCGCGCGGGAGCTATGTTGCGCGCGGGAGCGCGGGAGCGCGGGTGGCTCCCGGAGCGTCGCGGGTGGTGCGGTACGCGCCCGGCGCGGCCCGCAGCGCGGGTGCGGACCGGCGCGCGGGTGCGGACCGGCGCGCGAACCGGTGTGAGGGGCGTGGGGGCACATGTGCGGTGTGGGGCGCACACCGGAACACGCGCTCCGGCGCGCAGGCCGGGCGGTGGGTCGGACGGTGGGTCGGCCAGGGCTGGTCGGCCAGGGCGGGATCCGGCCGCCTGCGGAGTTTCCGATAATGCTCTGCGAGCGGCCGTGACCCCACGGGCGGCGGGAAGGAGCCGAGGTGTCCGACACGTTCAAGCGGCGCGCACCGAGCCGGCGCGGCGCGGGCGGTGCCCTGAAGGAGGAGATCCTGATGGCCGCGGCCCGGCTGCTGGCCGAGTCGGGCCGGGAGGAGGCGCTGTCGCTGCGCGCGGTCGCACGGGAGGTCGGGATCTCGGCGCCGAGTGTGTATCTGCACTTCAAGGACAGGTCGGAGCTGGTGGCGGCGGTGACGCAGCGGGCCTACGACCGGCTCGTCGGGGAGCTGCGGGAGGCCGGGCGGGGCGACGGCGGGCCGCGTGCGGCCGTACGGGCGATGGCACGGCGGTATTGCGCGTTCGCGGTGGAGAATCCGCGGCGCTACCGGCTGATGTTCGGCGTGGAGCGGGTCGCCGGGCCGCGCGAGCAGTTGCCCCGGCATCCGGTGTGGCTGGTGCTCGCGGCGTGGGAGGAGGCGCTCGCCGCCTGCCACCGGGCGCGCTCCGCGCAGGTGGACGCCAAGGAGGACGCCCTGATGCTGTGGGCGGCGCTGCACGGGATCGTGGCCATCGCCATGGCGTTGCCCTACGAGGTCGACACGGACGGGATCGAGCAACGGGCGGATGCCGTGGTCGATCGCATGGTGGCCGGATAGCAGCGGCGAACGCCCGCCGTCGTTGACGTCCCGGACCCCGTCCATATAGTTGCCCTGAGCACCTAACACTGTAAGGAGTGATGGGACCGCTCCCTCTGCCGAGGAGGCAGGTATGACCGACACACTGACGGACACGCCGGCCCAGCTGCCCGAGCACCCGATGCCCCGGGCGTCCGGCTGCCCCTTCGATCCGCCCCCCGCGCTCCGGGACCTCCAGGCCGGCCGGCCCGTCTCCCGGGTGCGCATCTGGGACGGCAGCAGTCCGTGGCTGATCACCCGTCACGAGGACGTACGCGCGCTGCTGGGCGATCCGCGCATCAGCGCCGACCCCAGCCTGCCCGGCTATCCGCACCGCACGGCCGGGCTGAAGGTGCGCGACCAGACCCGGCGCACCTTCATCACCATGGACGACCCCGAACACGCCCGGCTGCGGCGCATGGTGACGGCTCCCTTCGCGATCAGGAAGGTCGAGGCGCTGCGGCCCTCGATCCAGCAGATCGTCGACGACCTGATCGACGACCTGCTCGCCGGGCCCAGGCCGGTGGACCTGGTCGAGTCCTTCGCCCTGCCGCTGCCCAGCCTCGTGATCTGCGAACTGCTCGGCGTCCCCTACGAGAAGCACGACTTCTTCCAGCGCAACACCAGGGTCATCGTCCGCCGCTCCTCCACGGCGGAGGAACTGCTCGCGGCGTCCGAGGCGCTGACCGACTACCTGGACGATCTGCTGACCGTCAAGCTCGCCGATCCCGGCGACGATCTGCTCTCCCAGCTCGCGGTGCAGCGGGTGGCCACCGGTGAGATGACACAGCGTCAGGCCGCGGAGACGGGCGTCCTGTTGCTCGGCGCGGGCCACGAGACCACCGCGAACATGATCGCGCTGGGCACCCTGGCCCTGCTCCGCAACCCGGAGCAACTGGCCCTGCTCCGCGACACCGACGATCCCAGGACCGTCGCCGGGGCCGTCGAGGAGCTGCTGCGCTATCTCACCATCACCCACTCCGGGCGGCGGCGCGTGGCGGTGGCGGACATCGAGATCGACGGCCAGGTGATCCGCGCGGGCGACGGTGTGGTCTTCGCCAACGAGATCGCCAACCGGGACCCGGAGGCCTTCCCCGAACCCGACCGGCTCGACCTCACCCGCGACGCCCGCCGTCATGTGGCCTTCGGGTACGGCGTGCACCAGTGCCTCGGCCAGCCGCTGGCCCGCGTCGAGCTACAGGTCGTCTACAGCACCCTGTACTCCCGCATCCCCACCCTCGAACTGGCCACCGGCATGGACCGGTTGGAGTTCAAGCACGACGGCCTGGTCTACGGCGTCTACGAACTCCCGGTCACCTGGTAGCACACCCCTCCGAACGGAACGAGGAACCCATGCGTGTGGAAGTGGACCAGCCCAGGTGCGTCGCGTCCGGGCAGTGTGTCCTGATGGCTCCCGAGGTCTTCGACCAGGACGACGACGGCATCGTGCTGCTGCTGAGCAGCGACCCGGATCCGGCGCACGAGGAAGGGGTGCGCGAGTCCGCGGCGGTCTGCCCGGCCGCCGCGATCCGGCTGCTGGAGAACTGAGACCGCGCGGCCCCTTCCGCGCGGCCCGAGTGCGTGCGGCCCGGGTGTGTGCGCACCGGCCCGCCGATGCCGCTGAAGGCACGGCGGGCCGGGCGGTCCTGGAGACTTCCGGAACCGGGCGGGTGCACGCCGTCGCGTGGTCACCGCCCGGTGGCCGAAGGCTCAGCGCAGCACGTCGGCGTCGGTGTCGGGCGGGCCTCCCGGAGGCGGCACGCTCGGCTCGAAGGCGGCACCGGAGCGACCGCGGGTCGCGGGCGGAAGGCCGTTCGCCCAGGCCATGAGCTCGGGGTCCTCCAGGTCGCGGACCCACAGCGAGGACAGGTCGAGGGCGTCCGCGCTGGGGCGGGCGCCGACGCCGACCACGCGCAGTCCGGCCTCCTTGGCCGCCCGGAGCCCGTTGACCGAGTCCTCGACGGCCAGCGCGTTCTCGCCGTTGGAGCCGAGGCGGCGGACGGCCTCGGCGTAGGTGTCCGGGTACGGCTTGGGCCGGATGGGGCCCTCGGGGACGACCACGTGCTCGAAGTGGTGGAGCAGGCCGACCGACTCCAGGCTGAACTCCACGAGGTCCGCGGGGCAGTTGCTGGCCACGGCCAGGGATGCCGTGCGGCTGAGGACGGTGACCAGCTCCCGTGCGCCCGACATGGGCGACGGATCGCGGGCGACCAGGGCGCGGTACGCGGCGAGAAGCTGTTCCGCCAGCTCCTCGGCGCAGTCCGGTCTGCCGATCACTTCGGCCATGAGTGCTCCGCACTCGGTGTAGTGCAGGCCCTTGCTGCGCTCGGCGAACTCCGGGCCGGGAGCGTGGCCGAAGCCGCGCAGGACGACGCCACGGGCGCGTTCCCAGTGCCGTTCGGAGTCGACGAGGGTGCCGTCGCAGTCGAAGACGACTGCCTCGGGTGCCCAGTCGGGATCGAGGGTGTGCTGTTTCGTCATGTGCTTCGCCGTTCTTGGCGTGAGGTGCCATCTGGGGGGTGGGGGCGCCCGTCAGCGGCTCGGACCCGGCCGCTGCGGTGCTTCGCCGGCCAAAGCGCGAAGCACTGCCGATCACGGCCGGTCGGCAGGCGCGGACAGGCGGGCGGCGCGGACGAGAAGCGCCGTCCTGCTTCCGGAACCGGAACATAATGAACGTTACGCTCGACCGGCTCATCTGTAGGCATTTGCCAGCGCAATACGCACTTGTGGGTGACGCCTCACTGGTAACGGAGCACGCCCCCGGCGGTCACCACGCCGCCCTGGCGGAAGCGGAAGACCGCCGTACGGCCGTAGGCGGCGCTCTCCACGACGGCGGGCGGGGCGTGTTCGGTGAAGTGCGACGCGGTCATCCGCCCGCCGAGCGGCCGGACCAGGCGTCCCGCGCTGCGCAGGGCCACGGCCTGCCGCGCCGCCTCCAGCAGGGCCATCCCGGGGACATGGTCCGTCTCGTGGTCGAACAGGAACGGGTGGCGGAGGTCGGCCGGGTCCACCACCAGGGTGCCGCCGTCCAGCGCGACCAGGGCGTCCGCCTCCGCCGGGACGCCGAGCAGGGCCGGCTGGGGCCGCGGGCGGGCGGTGCCCGCGCGGGACGGCGGGGCCGCGCTCACGGTGCGGACCGTCGCGTACCGTTCGGCCGTCAGGAAGCGCGCCCCGCCGTCCGCACGTGCGAACACCTGCCCGCCGCTGCGGAAGTCGGCCCGCAGCCGCATCCGGCGCGGGTGGTCGGAGCCGGGGGCCCCGGTCAGCCCGGTGACCGTGACCCGGCAGGTGATCTCGCTGCCGCCGTGCGGTGCCCGCGGCTCCCGGGCCGGGTCGATCCGGTACGAGACGTCGTCGATCAGGAACCTGTCGGCGGCGGGCACCCCGAAGTGGCACCGCGGGAGGTAGATGCCGAGCTGGCGCACGGTCTCGACGACCAGCCACGGGCTGTGCCGGCTGTCGCGGCCGCGCGGGAACGTCGGGTGCGAGCGCGGCCACAGCGCGGCGGCGCAGAAGGCCCGGCGGCCGCAGGGCCGTACGTCGGTCAGCAGCACCTCGGCGACCGAGACACGGTGGACGAGTTCACGGGGGACGGTGCGCGACCAACTGGACGGTGTCAGGCACGTCTCGCCGGCGCCGCAGCCCTGCGGTCCGTCCACGGCACGCGGCGCGTGCGAACTGCGCCCGGAGCCCATGAAGGGATGCTAATAAGACCATTCAGTGGTGCGCATGCCGAGCCTTTCCGGCCTTCCCGCAAATGGGCTATATTCCCCCTCGCGATCTCCCCAAGGGCAAGGAAAACGCGTGCACGAACGGGCGGCTGACACCCGCAGGGCGGTATTGCAGGCAGCCGCGCATCTGTTCTTCGAACAGGGGTACGCGGCGACGAGTATCGCCGACATCAGCGAACTGTCCGCCCGGACCAGCGGCGCCATCTATTTCCATTACGCCGGCAAGGAGCAGTTGGCGCGCGCGGTGGTCGAGGCGCATTTCGCCGCCTGGCCCGCGCTGATCGCCCGCCACGAGAACGTGGGCGCGCCCGCGCTGGAGAGGCTGGTGCGGCTCAGCTACGCGGTCGCCCGCGCGTTCCGCGACGACGTGTTCGTCCGCGCGGGCGCGCGGCTGTGGGCCGAACGCCGGTCGATCAACGTGGAGATGCCCCCGCCGTTCCTGGACTGGATCGCCACGGTGGAGCACCTGCTGGACGAGGCCCGTGCGGAAGGGACGCTCGCCGCGGGGGCCGAGCCGGTCCGGGACGCGACGACGCTGGTGTCCGCCTTCTTCGGTCTGCACACGCTGTCCGACGCGCTGGACGAGCGGCGTCTCATCGAGGACCGGCTGACCGCCTTCTGGCATCTGATGCTCCCGGCCCTCCAGGGCGCGCCCGCCCCCGCCGCCCTGCTGGACCGGGCCAGGGAGGACACCGCCTCCCTGCCGCGCTGAGGGGCGCGGAGCCGGGGACGTTCACCGGGCGCCCCGCCCTGCGCTCCGGCGTCGGCGCGGAGGCCGCCTCGGCGCCGCCGCGCACCGCGCCGGTGCGGGCGGTCAGCCCGCCGCCGGGTACCGGTGGGCGGGGTAGGTGAGGTATCCGGCGTCGCCGCCCTGGTAGTACGTGCTCTCGTCGACGGGGGCCAGGGGGACACCGGTGCGCAGCCGCTCGACCAGGTCGGGGTTGGCGATGAAGCCGCGGCCGAAGCTGATGAGTTCGGCGCCCAGCCCGAGCCAGCGGTCGGCGTCGGTGCGCCCGGTCTGCCTGGCCCCCATCGGCACCACGGGGTTCATGACGAGGGTGCCGGGCCAGGCCCGGCGCAGCTCCCTGAGCAGGTCCTCACCGGCGGTCGCCTCCAGGTGGACGTAGGCCACGCGGAGCCGGGCCAGCTCGGCGAGGAGCGCGGTGTACAGCTCGGGGACGTCACGCTCCTCGACGCCCCAGAACGTGCCGCCCGGGGAGAGCCGGATGCCGGTCCGGGCGGCGCCCACCGCCTCGACGGTCGCGGACACCGCCTCGACGGCGAAGCGGATCCGGTGGGCGACCGGGCCTCCGTAGCGGTCGGTGCGGAGGTTGGCGTTGGAGGAGAGGAACTGCGAGATCAGATAGCCGTTGGCACCGTGCAGTTCCACGCCGTCGAAACCGGCGTCGACGGCTCGGCGGGCCGCTCGGGCGTACGCCTGGGCGTGCTCGGGCACTTCGGCGGTGTCCAGGGCGCGCGGCACGGGTGCGGGGCGGGGCCCGGAGGGGGTGAACACGTCGCCGGTCGCGGCGACGGCCGAGGGTCCCACCGGCCGCGTCCCGGTCGTGTCGGGGTGCGAGACCCGCCCGCCGTGCATGATCTGCGCGAAGATCCGGCCGCCGTTGGCGTGCACGGCCGCGGTCACGGGACGCCAGGACGCGACCTGCTCGTCGGTGTACAGCCCCGGTGTCCCCGGGTTCGACTGTCCGACCAGGCTCGGCTGCACCCCCTCGGACACGATCAGTCCGGCCGTCGCCCGCTGGGCGTAGTACGCCGCCATCGACGGCGTCGCCAGTCCCCCGGCGGCGGCCCGCACCCGGGTCATCGGAGCCATCACCACCCGGTTGGGCAGGGTCAGGTCCCCGAGCCGGTAGCTGTCGAAGAGGGTCGTCATGTCAGAACTCCGTCGCGCTCTGCCGTGCCCGGCTCTCGGGCACGACGGTTACGCTAGAACCTCACATTGATGTCAGAGGCAAGTGTTGTGCCGCAGGTCACAGAGGTGAGGGTCGTATGCGGATCGGGGAGCTCGCGTCGCGCACGGGGGTCAGTGTCAGGTCCTTGCGGTACTACGAGGAGCAGGGCCTGCTCAGCAGTTCCCGCAGCACCGGCGGCCAGCGGCACTACACCGAGGAGGAGGTCGAACGGGTGGCGTTCATCCAGCGGTTGTACGCCGCGGGGCTGTCCAGCCGCACCATCGCCGAGCTCCTGCCGTGCGTCGACGCGCCCAGCGAGGAGCACTCCGACGCCGCGCTGGAGCGGATGGCGCAGGAACGCGACCGGCTCTCCGCGCACATCGCCGGGCTCGCGCGCACCAGGGACGCCCTCGACGCGCTGATGGCAGCGGCCCGGGAGTACCGGGAGCACCTGCGGCCGACCGCCGCCGCATGAGTACCGTGGATCCCATGACCGACTGGACCACCCGGCCCGAGACCGCTGCCGACATCGCCGCCGTGCGCGGCGTCAACCTCGCCGCCTTCCCCACCCCGGCGGAGGCCGATCTCGTCGACGCGCTGCGCGCCGACCCCGCCGCCTGGATCGACGGGCTCTCCCTGCTCGCCACCGCTCCCGACGGCACCGTGACCGGGCACGCGCTGCTCACCCGGTGCCACATCGACGACCGGCCCGCGCTGGCCCTGGCCCCCTGCGCGGTACTGCCCGCGGCTCAGCGCACCGGCGCCGGTTCCGCCGCCGTCCGCGCCGCCCTGGACGCCGCCCGCGCCAGGGGCGAGCACCTGGTCGTCGTCCTCGGCCACCCCGCGTACTACCCGCGGTTCGGTTTCACCCCGGCCTCCCGCTTCGGCATCCGCGCCCCCTTCGAGGTGCCCGACGAGGCGATGATGGCCCTGTCCCTCGACGACACCCGTCCGGTTCCGGCCGGTACGATCCGATACGCCGCCGCGTTCGGCGAGGTCTGAGCCGCCCGCGGCGTCGCCTCCTGCGGCGCCGCGGACCGCCACTCGCATCGAACTCGCCGTGTCCGCCGACCCGTTGCGGCCGCGGTGCTCGCTCGTCAGCGACGGACACCTCACACTGCCCGCACGGCTGCGGCCGACCGGGAGCCGTGACATCGATCACAGCGCGTCCGGCTACTACGCCCCGCGGTTAGTAGGCGCCGCACCGGGGACATGGGGGACTTGTCCGGCTTGATGCGGATGCGGGAGGCGGTGTGCGGCGGGCCGTCGTACCGCGCGCCGCCGTTCTCCTCCTTCCCCCGCACCGGGGACTTCTGACGTGTGACCAGGCCCCGGTGGCGGCCGGGCTGTGGTGATCAGCACGGACCGCGGCGGCTCCGCAAGGCCGCGCGAGGCTACGAGGGAGCGTAGTAGCACAGCTCTTTGCGTCCCTGCTCGACGCCGTCCCAAGATGACCACTCGCAGGCATCGCCGCAGTTCAGAAGGCGCACTCCGCACGGAACCACCCGATGGAAGGCGCTCGGCGACTACCGAGTGAGGTCACGCATGGGCAAGCATCGCAAGCATCAGTACCACCGGCGGATAGCCGTCGCCGCCGTCGCCGTGGGCGTCGTCGGCATCCCGTCCGCCGCCCTGGCCTGTGGCGGCTGGCCGGGCGGCGGAACGCAACAGACACACCGCGTCGCCGAGGAGATCCCCTCGGTCCAGTGGAACCCGTCCGCGTGGGGCGGCTCCGCACCCGGCGCGGCGAGCGGCAGGCCCGCTTCCGCCACCCCGTCCCCGACCGCCGGTGCGGGTACGGCCCTGCCCGGCGCGTCCGCACCCTCCTCCCCGGCCGCGTCCGCCTCCCCCGGCACCCCGGCCGCGCCACACCCGCGCGACGCGTCGGCCCGCCGCTCCGCCGCACCCGCCGTCCCCGCCTCCTCCGCGCCCGCCTCCGCCGCGCAGCACCACGGCGCCGCCTCCGCCGCTCCGGTCTCCTCGCACACCGCCCGGCCCACCACGCCCGCCACCACCACCCCCGCGTCCCCCACCGCCTCCGACAGCCCTGCGCCCAGCGCCTCGGCCCCGTCGGACTCCGCCGCCCAGATCCTGGCGCTCGTCAACAACGAGCGGGCGAAGGTCGGTTGTTCGGCGCTGACCGCCGACCCGGCGCTCGCGGCGGCCGCCCAGGCGCACAGCGAGGACATGGCGGCCCACCGGAACATGTCGCACACCGGGTCCGACGGATCCGCGCCCGGCGACCGGATCACCGCCGCCGGATACACCTGGAGCACCTACGGCGAGAACGTCGCCTACGGCTACCCCGACGCGGCACAGGTCATGGCGGCCTGGATGGACAGCCCCGGGCACAAGGCCAACATCCTCGACTGCGCGTTCAAGGAGATCGGTGTGGGCCTGGCCCAGCCCGGCGGCTACTGGACGCAGGACTTCGGCACCAGCCGCTGACCGGCCGCACGGCTCCGCTCCCCGGCGGGGTCAGGCCGGAGCGGGGGGCGGGGCGTCGAACCCTAGGGTGCTCTCCCGGCGGACCAGGCGGTGGCCGGCGTGGATGCGGCGGCCCTCCTTCCGGGGCGCGCCGTCCAGTTGGGACAGCACCGACTCCACCGCCATCCTGGCGATGGACGCCTTGTCGGGCGAGACCGAGGTGAGGGTGACGGCGCCGAAGCGGCCCTCGACCACGTCGTCGAAGCCGACCACGGCGACGTCCTCGGGTATGCGCAGCCCCCGTTCGGCCAGGACGCGCATGGCGCCGATGGCGATGGGGTCGTTGTAGGCGAAGACCGCGTCGGGCCGGTGCCCGGCGTCCAGCAGCCGGGCCATGGCCGCCGCCCCGTCGGCGTGGCCCCAGCCGTCGGTGGCCGCCACCAGCCTGTGGTCGGCGACGAGTCCGGCCGCGTCCAGCGCCTCCCGCCAGCCGCGCAGCCGCAGATGGGCGGGCTGGCTGCGGCCGCGCCGCGCGCCCAGGAACGCGATGTCGCGCCGCCCGAGCGAGATGAGGTGCCGCACCGCCTCGCGGGCGGCGGCGACGTTGTCGATGGCGATGTGGTCGTGGGGCAGGTCGTACTCGCGCTCGCCGAGCAGCACCAGCGGGACCGGCTCGGCCCGCGCGCGCAGGTCCTCGGCCTCCAGCTCGATGGGGCTCAGGATCAGCCCGTCGATCACTCTGGCCCGGAAGCCCTGGCTGACCAGGGCCTCCTGGTCGCGCCGCCCGCCGGTGTGGTCGAGCAGGACGGTGTAGTCGTGGGCGGCCGCCGCGTCGACCACCTCGGCGGCCAGTTCGGCGAAGTAGGGGTTGCCCAGTTCGGGCAGGGCGAGGGCGACGATCCCGGTCCTGCCCTTGCGCAGATGCCGGGCGGTGAGGTTGGGGCGGTAGCCGAGTTCGTCGAGGGACTTCTGCACCCGTGCCCGCATCGCCGGGCTGACGTGCGGATGGTCGTTGACCACGTTGGAGACGGTCTTGATGGAGACACCCGCGTGCGACGCGACGTCCTTCAGGCTCACCCGCACGCTGTTCCTCCCCGTCCGGGGCAGGGCCCCGGGCCGACGGTCACCCCGCCCCCGCCCGACAGCCGGACCCCGGCGCACCGGCCGTCCGGCGGCCCGGCCCGGTACCGGATTTCCAACGTTATACGGGGCCGGGCTCCGCTCTGGCAAGCCATGTCCTGCGAAAACACCCCGCCCGCGCACCGGAGCCGCCCCTCCCCGCCCCGCCGTGCGGCCACCACGCCGCCTTGACGGCCTTTCAGCACCGTCCTACGGTGGCGCACCGTCGACATTGCAACGATGAAAAGCGCCTTCGCGCTCCGCGCACCACGGTCCCCGAGAAGGAGCCCCCCATGCGCACACGACTCCACCGGACACCACCTCCCCCACACCGGCACCGGCGCGCACTCCGCCTGCGCCTGCTCGGCCTGCTGGCCACGCTCGGACTGCTGCTGGCCGGGACGGGCGCGGTGCACCCCGCCGCCGCGGCGACGGCCGAACGCGCCGCCGCCGCAGGCACGTTCCGCAACCCGCTCAACACCGGCCCCGACCCGTTCATGACGTACTGGAACGGGAACTACTACCTCACCACCACCCAGGGCGGCAGCATCCGCATGTGGCGCTCGCCGTCCCTGAGCACCCTGCTGACCGCCGATCCGGTCACCGTCTGGACCGACACGGACGCCTCCCGCGACCGGGACATCTGGGCACCGGAGTTCTACCGCTTCGACGGCCACTGGTACCTGTACTACACCGCCGACGACGGCACCGACGACCACCACCGGATCTACGTCGCGGAGTCCGACCGGGACGACCCGGCCGGGCCCTACCACTTCAAGGCGAAGCTGGCACCGCCCAACCACGCCGCCGACTTCGCCATCGATCCGGGCATCCTCCAGCACAACGGCCGTCTGTACCTGGCCTACAGCGGCATCAACGCGTACCAGCACAACGGTCTCAACATCGCACCGCTGTCGAACCCGTACACCGTCTCGGGCGACGCCGTCGCGATCGACGGCGCCGGCGGCTGCCCGGAGGTCCGGGAGGGGCCGGAGTTCCTGTACCGCAACGGCCGCACCTGGATGACGTATTCGACCTGCGACACGGGCAAGCCCGACTACCAGGTGTGGATGATGTCGCTGCCGTCCGGCGCCGACCCGCTGGTGCCCGGCAACTGGACGCAGCACCAGGGACCGGTCTTCTCCCGCGCCGACGCCCACGGCGTGTACGGCCCCGGGCACCACGCCTTCTTCCGCTCGCCGGACGGCACCGAGGACTGGATCGTCTACCACGCCAAGACCACCTCGGCCTACACCTACGGCGACCGCACCACCCGGGCGCAGCGCATCGGCTGGCACCCGGACGGCAGCCCCGACCTCGGCGTACCGCTCGACACCGGCGCCACCCAGGACCTGCCGTCCGGCGACCCGGGTCCGGGGGCCTACTGGATCAACGACGACGGCCGTTCGAACGGCGCCGGGAGCGTCGCCTACACCGGCACCTGGAACTCGGGGTCCGGCTGCGCCGTGCAGTGCTTCTGGGGCGACGACCACTGGAGCGACCGGGCGCAGAACACCGCCACGTTCACCTTCACCGGCACCCGGATCGCGCTGCTGTCCGTCCGGGACACGGGCAACGGCTACGCGGCGCTGAGCATCGACGGCGGTCCCGAGCAGCGGCTGGACTACTACGGCGCGATCCGCACCGGGGAGACCCTCCAGTACCTCAGTCCGCGGCTGCCCTCGGGACGGCACACCCTGCGGGTGCGGGTCACGGGTGAGCACGACGGGCAGTCCCAGGCGTCCTTCGTGAGCGTCGACCGGGCGGAGGTCTATGTGAACTGAGCACGGCACGGCACGGCGAGGGGTGCGGGACCGGTGACCGGTCCCGCACCCTGCTGTCCTGCCGCTGTTCCCGCCGCTGTCAGCGGGCGGTGCCGCCCGCCGCGGCCCCGGCCGCGATCAGCCGCCGGTTGATGTCCCTGACCTGGTCGGGGTAGACCTTCAGGACGGCCCGGTCGTAGGTGATCAGACCGTTGAGCTCACCTTCGACGTCGCTGATCTGGGTGAAGACCGAACCGGACAGCCCGGCGGCCGCGTTGGGGATCAGCCGGCTCGTGTTCTCCACGTACGTCCTGGTCATCTCGGCGATGTCGGCGGGGCCGTCACCGTAGTCCTGGCCGCCCGCGACCCCGGCGATGTGGCCGGGAATGGTGAGCGAGTACCCGCCGTGCTCCCCGTCGACGGCGGCGCGGGTGGCGTCGGGCGCCGGGTTGGCCGGTCCGTGGTAGAGGTGGTGGTCGATCACGTCACCGCGGCCGGAATCGCCCTTGGAGGCACAGCAGTTGACACCCGAGTGGGCGTCGACCAGGCGCGTGGGGTCCTGGCGCTTGACGGCGTCGGCGAGTTCACCGGTGGACTGCTTGCTCTGCTCGCCCCAGCCCTCGTTCATCATCGTCCACATGACCACGGAGGGGCTGCTGATGTGCTGGTCGACGATCTCGTGCACCTCCTTGTCGAACTCCGCGTTGCTCGCGGCGCTCGCCTTGTCGGTGTTGCGGCTGGGCATGTCCTGCCAGACCAGCAGGCCGAGCCGGTCGGCCCAGTAGTACCAGCGGGCCGGTTCCACCTTGATGTGCTTGCGCACGGTGTTGAACCCGAGCTGCTTGTGCAGCTGGAGGTCGGACCTGAGCGCCGCGTCCGTCGGGGCGGTGTAGATGCCGTCGGGCCAGAATCCCTGGTCGAGGGTGGCCAGCAGGAAAGTGGGCCTGCCGTTGAGCTCGATCTTGTTGACCCCGCTCGCCTTGCCGATCGAGACCGACCGCATCCCGAAGTACGAGCCGACGCTGTCGTGCGAGCGGCCGTCGTCCAGGGTGACCTTCAGGTCGTAGAGGAACGGGCTGTCCGGGCTCCACAGTTTGGCGTGCGGGACGCGCAGCGTGAGGGCGGTGCCGGGGCGGCCGGAGACCGAGCCGACGCGCCGGTGGCCGTCGTACGCGGTGGCGGTGACCCGGGCGGTGCGCCCGGTGCCCGCGCTCGGGCGCACGGTGACCGACACGGTGCCGCTCTTCACGTCCGGGGTCAGCACGAGCGAGTCGACGCTCTGCTCGGGCACCGGCTCCATCCACACCGTCTGCCAGATGCCGGAGGTGGGGGTGTACCAGATGCCGCTGGGGTCGCGGGACTGTTTGCCGGTCGCCTGCTCGGTGGCGTCGGTGGTGTCCTTGATCTTGAGCAGTACGCTCTGGTCGCCGTGGCGGGTGACCGCGTCGGTGATGTCGGCGGTGAACGCCTCGTAGCCGCCGGTGTGGTGGGCCACCGGCTTGCCGTTGACGTACACCCACGCCTCGTGGTCGACCGCGCCGAAGTTCAGGTGCAGCCGGTTGCCCGAGCCGACCCGCCAGCCGGCCGGGACCGTGAAGGTGCGCTGGTACAGCGACCAGTCGTGGTGCTCGGCGACACCGGACAGCGGTGCCTCCATCGGGTAGGGCACGAGGATCTTCCCGCTGAGCCTGCCCCGGGGCAGCGGCGCGTCCTGCGCGGTGGCCTGGAACTGCCAGGTGCCGTTGAGGTTGGCCCACTGCCTGCGGGTCTGCTGCGGGCGCGGGTAGTCGGGCAGCGCGTTGGACGGGGAGACGTCCTTGGCCCACTGGGTGGCGAAGTACCAGGTGGAGTTGTTCCGGGCCAGGCTGGAGAAGACGCCCAGCGGACCGGCGGAGGTGTTCAGACCGCCCTTGCCGTCGTAGCTGATCCGGACGTCGGACTTCATGGCCGCGGGGGTGTCCTTCGCGGCGGCGGTGAGGACCAGCGCCGAGCGGTCGTGCGGGTCGGTCGCCACGGCCGGTGCCCAGCGTCGGCCCCCGGCGATCACCGACAGGTGCTGCGTCAGGTCGGCGGGGAGCGCGTCCACCCGGCCGGGCAGCCGGACCACGGCCCTGCGGCCGGTGATGTCCACGGTGCTCGCCAGGTCGAGGGGCGCGTAGTCGTCCGGGACGTGCAGCGCGGAGTCCGGGACGGGCTGCCGGCCGAAGCCGGGGCCGGACCACTCGGTCTGGATGTAGGCGCCGCCGTTGCCCTGGTTGTAGTCGAAGGCGAGCTGGTGCCGCCCGGCGGTCAGGGTGACGGGCTGGGACTGGGTGGGCACGTCCCAGTCGGTCGTCCAGTGGTCGATGACGCTCGTACCGTCGAGCGACAGGCGGAAACCGTTGTCGCCCTTGATGTAGAACGTGTAGGCGCCCCCGGCGGGCACGTCCAGGGTGCCCGTCCAGTGCGCGGCGACGTTCAGGGTGGACCCGGCGCAGCCGCGCAGCGTGGGGATGAGGTCCTTGACGTTCAGGGAGGGCTGGATCCCGGTGCTGGTGTAGGTGGCGAAGTCCAGTGAGGTGCTGTCGGAGCTGAGGTAGCAGTCGCTGCGCAGCCCCTGCGCGGGGGTTGCGGCGGACGCGGTGGCGGACTCCGCCTGGGCGAAGGAGGCCGGGGTCAGCAGGGCGGCGCCCAGGAGCAGCGGGGCCAGGGCGGCCAGTCGCCGGGTGGCGGGGGTGCGGGTGCTGCCGGGGGTCGTTCTTCCGGGACTCAAAGGAGTGTCACCTCTCGTCGGTGCGGTGGGAGGGGCCGCCGCCGGACGGCTGTGCGGCGGCGCGGCCGTGCGGTGTGCTGCCGTCCGTGGCGGGCCCGGGGTTCTGCGGCGGCCCGGCGCCCGGTCCTCAGGACTCGGTGCGCCAGGCCAGCAGGCCGCCGGAGAACCCGGTCTTCAGGTGCGCCGTGATGCGCAGGGCGGTGGTGGTGACCGCCGGGAAGGAGAGCCGGTTGAAGCGGTCGGTGGCGGTGCCGTGGGCGGCGCTCTCTCCGAGGGGCCGCCACACGCCGTCGGTGCCGCGGTGCTCCAGGCGCCAGGACTCCGGGACCCGGCAGGCGCCGTGGCCGGTGTCGTCGTACCAGTACACGGCCACCGCGCCGACACGGACCGGCTCGGCGTAGTCGTACCGGATCCACTCCTCGGTGCCGGTCCGGTCCCACCAGGTGAAGCGCGGCACCGACTGGTCGTAGGAGCCGGACGGTTCGGCGTCCGCGTTCATGAGCAGGGCCTGCGGGCTGTCGACGCCGCTGAAGGAGGCGGTGACGGCGGCCCATTCCTTCGCCCTGCCCCTGGCGGCGGCGGTCGGGAAGGCGGTGATGCGCAGCCGGGCGGCGGCGGCCGGGACCAGGGTGAGGTGTTCGACGGGCCGGGTGGTGCGGGCGGGACTCTGCTGGAGCGGGGCCACGACGTCCTGGTCGTCGCGCGTCCAGCCGTCCAGGCGGCGCCCCTTGGCCCGCAGGAGCACGGGGGTGCCCGAGTGGGTGAAGGGGTCGGCGGCGCGGGCGCGGGTGCGTTCCACGGCGAAGGACCGGGCGGGGTCGCGGGCGTCCAGCTCCAGGGCGTAGTTCCACGGCGAGCGGGGACGTACCTCGTACTCCGGCCAGGCGTCGCTGCCGCCGGTGCGGCGCCACTCCTCCTCGATGCGCAGGGAGTAGGTGAGCGGGCCGTGGTGGACGGAGACGGAGTCGGCGCTGCCGTGCCAGGTACGCACCCGGGTGCGCATGGGCAGCCGCAGCACGAGCCGGTCGCCGTCGTGCCAGCGCCGGTCCACGACGAGGTGGCCGCCGCTGCGCCGGACGGGCACGGGCCGTCCGGCCAGCCGGACGGAGGGCTCGCGGCACCAGCCCGGCACCCTGAGGTACAGCGGGAAGGTGACGGCGTGCGGCGCGGACACGGTGAGGGTGACGGTGTCGTCGAAGGGGTACGCGGTCTGCTCGGTCACGGTCACGGTGGTGCCGTCGCCCACCTTCGCGCGGACGGTGGACTCGCCGTACAGGGAGGCGCACAGGCCGCCGTCGAGGCTCGCCAGCCACATCTCCTCGGCGTAGTAGGGCCAGCCCATGCCGTAGTTGTGCGGGCAGCAGCGGTAGTCGTGGACGCCGGGCCGGTACGCCTGCATGGCGAAGTCGTTGTCGAACTGCCCGTGCGACTTGGCAACGTTGTCCAGCTGGACGCTGTTGGCGGCGGTGACGTAGTGGGTGCCCTTCTGCCGCGGGTCGAAGGCGGCGGGCAGCGTGTTCAGGGCCAGGTCCTCGCAGCGGTCGGCCCACACCGTGTCGCCCGTGATCCGGGTGAGCAGCTGGTGGCTGTGCATGAACTCGACGATGCCGCAGGTCTCGAAGCCCTGGCGCGGGTCGTGGTAGCCGGGGCGGGCGTTCTCGTCCGCGGCGAATCCGCCGCCGGGGAACTGGCCGTAGCGGGCCATGACGGTGTCGTACACCCGGTGGGTGGCGCCGAGGAAGGAGTCGTCGCCGGCCAGCACCCCGTACTGGGCGGGTTCCCGGAAGCCCTGGGCGAGGTTGACGTTGTGCCAGGTCGGGACGGTGTGCGTGTAGTCGGCGCTGTGGGTGTGCAGGGTGTGCACCAGGTCGAGCAGCCAGGCGTCACCGGTGCGGTTGTAGAGCCAGTAGGCGGTGTCGATGGTGTCGCCGACGCGGGCCGCGCCCCAGCCCTGTCCGAAGAGGGTGCCGGGCTGGGTGTGCAGGTACTTCAGCCAGCCGGTCAGGGCCGGTACGACCCGGTCGTCACCGCTGTACTCGTGCCAGGTGCGCAACGCGTCCAGGACCGGCATGTGCGGCCAGAAGTCCGGGCCGCCGCCCAGCGCGGTGCGCAGACGGGCGGGGCCGAAGAAGCCGTCGGGCTGCCGGGTGGCGAGGATGCGGTCGATCCAGGCGCGGGTGGTCTCCAGCACCCGGCTGTCCTGGGTGACATAGCCGAGGTCGCCGAACCCCCGCAGCCAGTAGGGCAGTTCCTCCCAGCCGTCGTGGTCGGCGACGGACCAGCCGCTGGTCCGTTCGTCGAGGTAGTCGGACACCTCGGGCATGCGTCCGTTCAGTCCGTCCAGTTGCAGGTCGAGCTGGGCGCGCAGCCATCCCTTGGGTGTGATGCTGCCGGGCGGCAGCCGCAGGAACGGCTCCGGCCGCAGCGGGGCCCGGTTGGCGGTGTAGTGGGGGCGGGGGGCGGCGGCCGGGCCGGTCGGGCTCGGCGGGGCCGCGGCGTGGGCGGAGGTGTCGGCGGAGGCGTGGGCGGTCGAGGGGGCGCCGGCCAGGGCTGCGGCGCCGGCGGCGGACATGGAGCCGGTCAGGAACGTACGGCGTTCCATGGGCTGCCCTTCCTGTTCGAGGACCGTGTCCCACGGGGGGCCGTGTCCAACGGGTGCGGGCTGGGCGGGGGTTGTGGGGGCGTGGGGGGTGCGGGTGCGGTGCGGGTGCGAGGGGGCGCATCGGCTGGGTCCTGTGCCACGACGCTGTCTGACGTGACGTCACATGCCGGTGACCGGCCGGGTGCGCGGACCCCGGAGGAGGTCGCGGCGCGGGCCCGGGGCGTCCGGCCGGAACACCGCCGCGCCTCGGTCCGCCTCACCCCGGCGCGGTGGCGGCACCTCGGCTGCGACAGGCACCTGACAACGTTGTAAACGCGAGCAGCCACATGACAGCACAGCCCCGTTCCGGGTGTCCACCCCTCGTACGCGATTGCGTGGGCAGTACCGTCCGGGATGCCGCCCGCACCACAGTTCCCGCTGCTCACAAGGGAGTTGGCCGCTTCGCGAGGGGTGCGTACGGCCGCCGGGAGGGCCGCCGGAGCGTCCGCCCGGCCGCCGTCCGGCGCCGTCGTCACCTCCGACGAGGAGTTGTTTACAGCGGGTTGACATCCGCTTCGGCGTTCCCGCAATGTCTACAACGTTGCAAAGCCCGCCTGTCGGTTCTGCCTTCGCCCTGCGAGGGCCCTGGGCGGCCCCTGCCTTCTCCGTCCCGCCCCTTCGTCCACCCCGTTGAGGATGTGATCGGCGCGTGAACGTTCAAGCCAAGACCCTCACTGCCGCAGTGCTGGCCGCCGGGCTGTGCCTGGCCGCCACCGGATGCACCAAGTCCGGCTCGTCCGACTCCGGCGGCGGCTCCTCCTCCGCGGCGGCGAACGACAACGCCGCGGCCTCGCAGCAGGTCGCCTCACCGGCCGCGAAGGGCCCCGGCTGCACGTACAGGACGTACAACGGCGGTGTGCCCAGGCTCGACCTCACCGACGGCAAGACGGTCGTCGGCTTCTCGCAGTCGGAGTCGACCAGCAATCCGTTCCGCGCGACCGAGACCAAGAGCATCGAGCAGCAGGCGAAGAAGCTCGGCGTCAAGCTCATCCAGCGCAACGCCAACGCCGATGTCAACGCGCAGAACTCGCAGATCGAGGACATGATCGCGCAGGGCGCCAAGGCCCTGATCGTCGCCCCGGAGAACTCCGACGGGCTCGGCCCGGCCCTGGCGAAGGCGAAGTCCGCCAAGATCCCCGTGCTCACCATCGACCGCACGGTCGGCGGCACCGCGTGCACGGACTTCATGGCCTTCATCGGCTCGGACTTCTACCACCAGGCGCAGCTCGCGGCCGACGACCTCGCCGGGGCCACCGGCGGCGAGGCGCACGTCGCCATCCTGACCGGCACCCCCGGCAACAACGTCACCACCGACCGGACCAAGGGCTTCCAGGACCAGGTCAAGGCCAAGTACCCGAAGATGAAGGTGGTGGCCTCGCAGACCGGCAACTTCGCCCAGACCGACGGCCAGAAGGTCATGGAGCAGTTGCTCCAGTCCCACTCCGACATCAACGCGGTGTACGCGGAGAACGACGAGATGGCACTCGGCGCCATCCAGGCCGTCCGCTCGGCCGGCAAGACGCCCGGCAAGGACATCAAGGTCGTCTCCATCGACGGCATCGAGCAGGCCGTGAAGAACGTCGCCGCGGGCCAGATGGTGGCCGACATCGAGACCAACCCCCGCTTCGGCCCGCTCGCCTTCCAGGCCCTCCAGGACTTCTACGGCGACACCGGTGTGCAGTCCAAGGTCATCATCAAGGACGGCCACTTCACGCACGACAACGCCCAGCAGGCCCTCGACCAGGGCCTCGTGTACTGAGCTGCGCGACGGCACGGACGGAACGGGCCGGGGCCGGACCGCGGTGGTTCCGGCCGGCCCGGCGGACCGGCGGCTGCCCCGGCAGCCCGCATGAGGAGGACGACGTTGGTCCAGCAGGACCCGGCACCTCGCAGCGACTGGATCGTGGACGTCGCCGGGGTGGACAAGAACTTCGCGGGCGTCCACGCCCTGCGCGGGGTGGACTTCCGCCTGCGCCCCGGTGAGGTGCACGCCCTCATCGGCGAGAACGGCGCCGGAAAATCGACGCTGATCAAGGTGATGACCGGCGTGTACCGCCCCGACGCCGGGGTGATCCGGTACGCGGGTGAGGAACGCTCCTTCCGCAACCCGCTGGAGGCGCAGGCCGCCGGGGTCTCGACCATCTACCAGGAGGTCAACCTCGTCCCGCTGATGTCGGTGGCCCGCAATCTGTGCCTGGGCCGCGAACCGCGCCGCTTCGGCCTGGTCGACGTACGCGCCATGAACCGCTTCGCCGCCCAGACCCTGCGGCGCTACGGCGTGGAGGTGGACGTCACCCGGCCGCTGGGCTCCCTGGGCCTGGGCGCCCAGCAGATGGTGGCCCTGGCGCGCGCGGTGCAGATCGACGCCCGGGTGGTCGTCATGGACGAGCCGACCTCGTCGCTGGAGCCGCGCGAGGTGGAGACCCTCTTCTCGGTGATCCGCGACCTCAAGCGGCAGGGCATCGCCGTCGTTTACGTCAGCCACCGCCTCGACGAGCTGTACGCCATCTGCGACCGGGTCACCGTGATGCGGGACGGGGCGGTCGTGCACACCGGCGACATGGCGGGCCTGGAACGCCTCGAACTGATCTCGCTGATGCTGGGCCGGGAGATGTCCGCCGTGCGGGCCAAGGGCGCCACGGCGTTCGGCGGCGAGCAGCACGACCGGCGCGAGGGCGTACCGGCGCTGCGGGCCGCGGACCTGACCGTCCGGCACCGGGTGCACGGGGTCGGCCTCGACATCCACCGCGGCGAGGTCGTGGGGCTCGGCGGACTGCTGGGCGCCGGACGCAGCGAGACCGCCCAGGCCATCACCGGCGCCCTGGCCACCGACGGCGGCACCGTCGAGGTGGGCGGGAGACCGCTGGCCCGGCGCAGCCCGGCCGCCGCCATCAAGGCCGGTGTCGTCATGCTCGCCGAGGACCGCAAGACCGAGGGCATCCTGCCCAACCTGTCCGTGCGGGAGAACATCTCCCTGGCGCTGCTGCCCCGGCTGGCCCGCGCCGGTGTGGTCTCGCAGGCCAAGCAGGACGAGGTCGTCCGCTTCTTCATGGACCGGCTGCGCATCAAGGCGTCCGGCCCCGACCAGAAGGTCAGCGACCTCTCGGGCGGCAACCAGCAGAAGGTGCTCCTGGCCCGCTGGCTGTGCCTGGATCCCGAGGTGCTGCTCCTGGACGAACCGACCCGGGGCATCGACGTGGGCGCCAAGGCGGAGGTGCAGGCGCTCATCGACGAACTCGCCGGGCAGGGGCTCGGGGTGCTGCTGATCTCCTCCGACCTGGAGGAGCTGATCGAGGGCTCGGACCGGATCGTGGTCCTCAAGGACGGACGGGTCGTCGGCCACCTCCAGGGCGCGGACGTCACCGAGCGGTCCGTGCTCGACTCGCTCGCCACCGCGGCCACGGCCGGCACCACCCCCGATACGGACGCCGGAGCCGGCTCGGGCTCCGCCGAGACCAAGGAGGAGCCCCGATGACTCCCACCACCTGGTCGGCCCCGGACCGGTGGGACCGGGCCCGGCTGACCCGGCTGCTCCAGGCGTACGGCGTGTACGCCGCGCTGGCCGTGCTGTTCGTCGTGGCCGCCGCCCTGGACACCTCGTTCCTGTCGGCGGGCAACGTCCGCATCCAGCTCTTCCAGGTCGCCCCGACCCTGATCGTCGCCCTCGGCATGGCCCTGGTCATCGGGACGGAGGGCGTCGATCTGTCGGTGGGCGCCGTCATCGCCCTGTCCGCCTCGGTCGTCCCTCTCTACCTCGGCTACGGCACGCCGCTCGCGGTGCTGCTCGCCCTGGTCTTCGGCGCGGTCTCGGGAGCGGTCGGCGGCACGATGGTGGCCTTCGCCCGCATCCAGCCGATCGTCGCCACCCTCTCCCTCATGATCGGTCTGCGGGGTGTCGCCGAACTCGTCAACGGCAACTCCGCCAAGCCCGTCATGGACGCCGGGCTGCTGAGCCTCGGCTCGGACAGGTTCGCCGGTGTCCCCCTGATGGCGTGGATCGCCGGGGCGTGCGCCGTGCTGACCGCGCTGCTGGTGCGCCGGACCACGTTCGGGCGGCAGTTGGTCGCGATCGGCGACAACCGCCGGGCGAGCAAGCTGGCCGGGCTGCCGGTCCGGCGCGTACTCGTCACCGTCTACGTCCTCTCGGGCGTCCTCGCGGCCCTCGCCGGTGCGTTGATCGTCGGCCACGGCGCCGAGGCGGACCCCGCCCACCAGGGCCTCACCATGGAACTCAACGCGATCACCGCGGTCGTGGTCGGGGGCACCCCGCTGACCGGCGGCCGGGTCCGGGTCCTCGGCACGGTGGCGGGCGCGCTGTTCATGCAGCTCATCACCGCCGTCCTCACCCAGCACAACGTGCACACGTCCTCCACCCAGCTCGTGGAGGCCGCCATCATCTGCTGCGCGGTCTACGCCTCACAGGAGCGAGGTACCCGATGAGCCCGTCCGCCCTGCGGTCCGCCGCGCCGCCGCGGCCCGCGCCCGACGCGGCGCAGCCCGCCGCGCTCCGCGAGCGCGTGGCCTCCCACATCCAGCGCCGGGGCGCGCTGGCCGTGCTGGTCCTGATGGTGGCCATCGCCTCGGCGACCTCCTCCACCTTCCCGACCTGGTCGAACATCTCCAGCATCCTCGGCAACAACTCCTTCGTGTGGCTGCTGGCCCTGGGCATGACCTTCGTCATCCTCACCGGCGGCATCGACCTGTCCGTGGGGTCCGTGTACGCGCTGGGCGGGGTCGTCGCCGCCTACGGCGCGCACACCGGCGGGACCTGGCTGGCCATCGCCCTGCCGGCGGCGGTCGGCGCGGTGTGGGGCACGGTGCAGGGGCTGCTGGTCACCCGGGCCCGGATGGCGCCGTTCATCGTCACCCTGGCCGGACTGCTGGGCGCCCGCGGGCTGTTGCAGGCGCTGACCGACGAGGGCGCCACCACCTATCTGGTCCCCGCCGGGTCGCCCTTCCGGCGGCTGGGCGAGGGCACCTGGGTGCCGGTGCTCGTCGTCGCCGCGCTGTTCGTCCTCGGCGCCCTGCTGCTCACCCGCACCCGCTTCGGCGCCACCGTGACCGCGATGGGCGGCAACGAGAACGCGGCCACCCTGATGGGCCTGCCCGTGGCCCGTACCAAGGTCCTCGTCTACGTCCTGTCCGCCACCCTCGCCGCGACCGCGGGCGCGCTCGGCAGCGCCCGCCTGGGATCGGGCGTCACCACGATCGGCGTCGGCTACGAACTCACCGCCATCGCCTCGGTGGTGATCGGCGGCACCCTGCTGACCGGCGGCAGCGGCTCGGTGGGCGGCACGGTCAGCGGAGTCCTGGTGCTGGCCGTCATCCACAATCTGATCGACCACTACTTCTCCCAGTACGGCTCCGCGTTCACCGACACGGTCAACGGCGGGTTCCTGGCGGTCGTGGTACTGGCGCAGACGCTGCTCAGCCGCGCCCGGCAGCCGGACTGACCGCCGGCACCGGAGCCCGCCCGGCCCATGGGGCCGTCCGACAGAAGGAGTTCCGTGGGCGTCAGCCTGAAGGACGTCGCACAGCGCGCCGGGGTTTCCGTCAAGACTGTGTCGAACGTCGTGAACAACTATGTCCATGTGGCCCCGCGCACCCGCGCCCGGGTGCAGCGGGCCATCGACGAACTCGGTTACCGGCCCAACCTCGTCGCCCGCCATCTGCGCAACGGCCGCACCGGCATCATCGCGCTGGCCGTGCCCGAACTGGGCAACCCCTACTTCTCCGAGGTGGCCGGGGCGGTCATCGACGCCGCCGCACGGCAGGACTACACGGTCCTGCTCGACCACACGGCGGGGCTGCGGGAGAAGGAGGTCCTCGTCTGCCAGGGCTTCCGCGCCCAGATCATCGACGGTCTCATCCTCAGCCCGATCCGGATGGAGCGCGAGGACCTGCTCTCCCGCACGGACCCCTCACCGCTGGTCCTCCTCGGGGAGCGCGAGTACGGCGCTCCCTTCGACCACATCGCCATCGACAACGTGGCGGCGGCGCGCGCCGCCGTCCAGCATCTGATCGACACCGGGCGCCGCCGCATCGCCTTCCTCGGCGCCCGCCGCGAGAGCGCGCGCGAACCGGCCCATCTGCGCCTGCGCGGCTGGCGGGAGGCGCACACCGCGGCGGGCATGAAGCCCCCGGAGGCGCTGGTCGTGGCCACCGACGGCTACGACCGCCAGGACGGGGCGGCGGGCATGGCCGACCTGCTCGACCGCGGCGAGCGGCCCGACGCCGTGTTCGCCTTCAACGACATGGTCGCCCTCGGTGTTCTGCGCGTCCTGGCCGAACGCGGTCTGCGCGTCCCTCAGGACATCGCCGTCGCCGGGTTCGACGACATCGAGGAGGCCCGCTACGCCGCCGTCGCCCTGACCACGATCGCCCCCGACAAGCAGGCCATCGCCCAGATCGCCGTCGACTGCGTGCTGGAACGCATCACCGCGCGCACCCCGCCGGTCCCCCGCCGGATCCTGCCCGGCTTCGAACTCGTCGTGCGGGAGTCCACGGTCGAGCGCCGTCCCTGACCCGGGCGGGGCGCGGCGGTGCCGGTCAGGGCGCGGGGACGGGGCCGCCGGGGCGGAACCGCTCCACGCCGACGATGTGCCGTACCTTGACCGGGCGTACGACCACCGCGACCCGCCGCTCCCCCGGCATCAGCCACTCGAAGCGTTCGGCGCCCAGGTACTTGCGGGCCAGCCGGTCCATCCGCTCGTGCGCCTCCTCGCCCTCGATGAAGCGGTCCACCACCCCGCTGATCTGCACCCGGTCGAAGGGGTCGGCGGCGTCCGCGTGGGAGAGGTAGACGCGGGGGTCGCGGCGCAGGTTCTCCTCCTTGACCCGGCCCACCGAGGTGTTGAACGACAGCTCGCCGTCGCCTTCCAGATCCACCCACATCGGGCTGACCTGGGGTGCTCCGTCGGCGAACACGGTGCCGACGTACCAGATGAGAGGGGCGCGCAGCCGGGCGCGTACGGATTCGTCGAAGATCATGTCCATCCAGGGCACCTACCCACGGCGGCCCGCCGGACACCGGCCCCCCCCCGGGCGGCCGACGACGCGACGGCCGACAGGACGGCCGCGCGGGGGCCGCGCCGGGGGCCGCGTCAGTGCTCGGTGCCGGTCGTGCTCGTCCTGGTCACGACGGCGCCGAACAGGGCGAGCCCCTTGATCACGACGCGGGGCGCGCCGGGCCGTCCGGTCCTCCGGGCGGCGCCCTTCCCGAACACACCGAACAGGCCGAACCCCTTGACCTCGACGTCGATGTCGTCGGGCACCGTGATCCGGGTACCGCCCCACAGGGCCACGGTCCGGATCTCGGTGTCCTGACTGCTGAAGCGGGCCTGCGCCAGGTCCACCCGGCCGCCGCCCCACATCGACCAGAGGGTCAGCCGGGGCGGCACGACCCACCGGCCCTTGCGCACGAATCCGCCGAAGACACCCGCGACGAACCGCCCGGAGGTCGGCGGGCTGTCCACCACCAGGTCGTCCCTGGGGCCCGGTGCGGGCAGGCCGCGGCACGCGTCCGCCAGCTCGCCACGGGTGCGCGCCCCGTACACCTCGTCGAGGCGGGGCGCCAGCAGTTCCAGGGGCAGCCGCCCGCCCTCCACGGCCGTCCGCAGCCGCCGGGCCGCCTGCTCGCGGTCGTCGTCCGAGGCGAGGACAGTCGCCTCGGCGGCGGCAACGGGCCGCCCGGCGGGGTCGGTTCGCGCCGGGTCGGTTCCTGCCGGGTCGGTTCCTGCCGGGTCGGTCGTCATGGCGCCGCCCCTTCGCGGTGAGCGGAAAGGAGCTTCCCCCGCGCCTGCTCGGACGTGCGCCCGCTTCGTACGGTCATGGCCCCCCTGTCGGCACGGTGGACGATACCGGGCACCTCACCGCGCCACCAAGGATTCCGCCCGCGCCCGGAGCGGCGCGGACGGCGACAACCGGGGCGGCTCAGGCACCGCTCGGGCACGGCTCAGGCGCGGCTCACCGGCGGCTCAGCAGCTCGGCGATCCGGGCGAGGCCGTCGGCGCCGTGCCCCTGGCCGATGGCGCGGCGGGCCCAGCCCTCGGCGGCGCGCATCACCCCCGCGTCGATGCCGTGGCTCTCGGAGGTGTGCACGATGTGGGCCATGGAGGACGCCGCGGAGGTGAGCGGGTTGCCCGGCTCGGAGAAGTGCCCGCTGTCCACCTCCCGCGCGGCCTGCTCGAAGATCGGCGGGAGGATGGCGCTGATCCCCGCGGCGAACGGGGCGAGTTCGCCCGCGCCCACCCCCTCGGCGCGGGCCAGCGCCAGCGCGTGGGTGTAGCCCGCGACGGCCGTCCAGAAGATGTCGAGCAGCGCGATGTCGTACGCGGCCGCCCGGCCGATCTCCTCCCCGAGGTGGGTGTGGGTGCCGCCCAGCGCGGCCAGCACGGGCCGGTGCGCGCGGTACAGCTCCTCGGGGCCGCTGTGCAGGAACACCGCCGCCGGGGTGCCGATGGTGGGCGTCGGCGTCATGATCGCGCCGTCGAGGTAGCGGACACCGTGCCCGGCCGCCCAGCCCGCGGTGGCGCGGGCGCGGTCCGGGGTGTCGGCGGACAGATTGACCACGGTACGGCCCTTGAGGGCGTCGGTGACCTCGGGGCGCCGTACGACGGCGTCCACCGCGTCGTAGTCCACCACGCAGACCACCGTCAGCGGGCTCGCGGCGACCGCCTCACCGGCGGTCCGGGCACCGGCCGCGCCGCGGGCGACCAGCTCGCGGTCCCGGCCGGGCGTGCGGTTCCAGACCGTGGTGCGCACTCCCGCGTCGAGGAAGGCACCCGCAAGGGACCGGCCCATCGGCCCCAGGCCGAGGACGGTGACGGCGGACTGCCCGGTGTGCGATGACATGATGCAACTCCATGGTCGGCAAAGGTTTTTGTGAGAAAAAAGGGGGGCGGGGATGACGCGCGGTCGTGCGCAGGATCCGAATGTCTGCGGGGTGACCGCGGCCATCGCCGTGATCGACGGCAAGTGGAAGACGGCCCTGCTGTGGCTGCTGGAGTCCGGTCCGTGCCGCCCCGGTGAGCTGCGCCGACGGCTGCCGGGCCTCAGTGAGAAGGTGCTCACCCAGGCACTGCGCGAGATGGAGGGCGACGGGCTCGTGCACCGGGAGGTGCACGACGTGCTGCCGCTGAAGACGGTGTACTCCCTGACCGCGTTCGGCCGGGACCTCTCCGAGGCGCTGGCGCCCCTCTCCGACTGGGGCCACCGCCGTCTGGAGCAGCTCAACGGGGCCGATCAGCAAGCTTTTTGACGGCCCGTCAACTCCTTTCCCCGGGGCCGGGATCCGCTGTCCTCCGCGCGTCCTCCACCAGGGTCGCCGCGCGCCGGACCGCCCACAAGTACCCACAAAAAGGTGGGTACCGGCGGGGCGTGCTTGCCCTTGACGTGCGGGTCAGGGTTTAGCGTCGGCCGGCCAGGCGGCGCCGTCCGCGCACGCCGGGCCGTGCGCACACCCGCCCGTCCCGCCCCAGGAGGTCATCCATGTCCGCAGCGCTGCCCCGCACCGGCCGCGAGGTCCGGCTCACCGCCGTGCCCGAAGGGCTGCCCGCCCCGGCCGACTTCAGCGTCGCCGAGGTCCCGCTGCCCGTCCCGGGGCCGGGCCAGGTCCTCGTCCGCAACCGGCAGTTCCTGGTCTTCGGCGGGCTGCGCACGCTCGTCGGCGGCGCCGCCCGGGACACTCCGGTGCCGGGGATACGCCCGGGAGAGGCGCTGTTCGGGCCGGCGGTCGGCGAAGTGGTCGCCGCGCCGGAGGGCAGCGCGCTGCGGCCCGGCGACCTGGTGACGCACCTGCTGGGCTGGCGCGAGTACGCCCTGGTCCCGGTGGCGCAGTGCGCCGCCGTCGATCCGGCGCTGCCCGACCCGGCCGCCCACCTGTCCTCCGGGTCCGCCGCCTACGGGGCGCTGACCAGGCTCACCGGGGTGCGCGAGGGCGATGTCGTCCTGGTCACCGGCGCGGCGGGCGGCGTGGGGTCCCTCGCGGGGCAGATCGCCCGGCTGCTGGGGGCCGCCCGGGTCATCGGCACCACCGGCTCACCGGACAAGGCAGGACGCCTCGTCTCCGAACTCGGCTACGACGCGGCCCTGACCGCCGGATTCCGGGCGGCGGACGGGAGCGGGGCGGAGCACCGCGAGGCGCGGCGGGCGTTCACGGAGCAGCTCGCCGCCGCCGCGCCGGACGGCATCGACGTCCTGCTCGACACGACGGGCGGCCCCCAGCTCACCGCGGCGGTGGACGCCGCCCGCCAGGGTGCCCGCTTCGCCCTGGTGGGGGCGCTGTCCGGGCAGTTGGCGGCGGCGGGCGGCGGCGGCAGGGCCCCGGTCGAGGTCGACGCCTTCCGGCTCATCGTCAAGGGGGTGACGCTGAAGGGGTACACCGGCGTCGACCATCCCGACGTGGAGCGGGAGTGGACCGGGCGGTTCGCGCACTGGCTGCGCTCCGGCCGGATCCGTTTCCCGCTCACCCGGGTCCCGGGCATCGATCGCGCCCCGCTGGCGTTGCAGGAACTGATCGCGGGAGAGCGTTTCGGCACGGTCGTCGTCGAGTTGCCGCACGGCTGACAGCCGCCGCGCGGAGCGGGAGGGGCAGGCATGCGGATCGGGGACGCGGCGGCGGCCGTGGGCGCGACGCCCAGGGCGCTGCGCTTCTACGAGCAGCGCGGGCTGCTGCCGCCACCGCGGCGCACCGCGGCGGGCCAGCGGGAGTACGGACCCGACGACCTCGCCGTGCTGCGCACCGTGCGGGACCTGCTCGCCCTGGGGCTCACCGTCGAGGATCTGCGCGGCATCGCCGACCGGCTGCCGCTCCTCACCGGGCGCCCGCCGGGCTGCGCCCCGGCGGAGCCCGGCGCACGGGGGCCCGGGGTCGTCGGGGCCACGGTCGTGGAGCGGCGGATCGCCGCGCTGGACGCGGACATCGAACGGCTCACCCGGCTGCGGGACGCGCTGAAGGCGGGCCTGGCCGGACGCAGGGATCCGGGCGGCGGCCGATAGCGGCCCGAACCGCCCCGGCCACCGACCACCGGCCCTCAGTCCGCAGTCCTCAGTCCGCAGTCCTCAGCCCTCGACCGTCAGCTCTCAGCCGTCAGTCACAGTGCGGCACCCGTATTGAAACGCACGATTCAAAACACTACGCTCGCACCATGGCCCGACCGAGGACGTTCGACGAGGAAAGGGCCCTGGAATCGGCGATGCGCATGTTCTGGGAGAAGGGCTACGAAGCCACCTCCACCCAGGACCTGTGCGACGCCACAGGTCTGGGGCGCAGCAGCATCTACAACACCTTCAAGAGCAAGCACGACCTCTTCGAGCGCGCCCTGACCCGCTACATCGACTCCACGACGGCCACCCAGCTGGCCGTCCTGGAGGACCGGCGGCACACCGCGGCCGACCGTCTCCGCGCCCTGCTGGCCGTGATCGTGGACAGCGAGACGGAACACCGGCTCGGCGGCCGCAGCCTCGGCTGCCTGACCGTGAACACCACGGTCGAACTGGCCGCCCGGGACGTCCGCGCGGCGCGGATGCTGGAGCGCGACACGGCCCGCCGCCTGGCCGCGCTGCGCGCGACGGTCGAGGAGGGCCGACGTGACGGCAGCATCACCTCCGAACGGGACGCCGACGCGCTGGCCCGCTTCGTGAACGCGGCGATCGGCGGCCTGCGCGTCTCCGGTCAGGGCGGCGCCGACCGGACCGCCCTGGAGGCGATCGCCGAGGTCACCATGGACGCGCTGACCCGCTGACCCGCTGACGCACGGATCCACCGACCCGCTGCCCCATCGCCAGGCCGCCCGCCATCCCCCCTCGCGGACCCCCGCCTTCGCCTGCCCGCGTTTTGAACTGAACGTTTCACAACCAAGAGGAGAACGCACCGTGCCTCGTGCCGTATACGTCCTGGCGCTCGGCATCTTCGCCATGGTGACCAGTGAGTTCGTGGTCGCCGGGCTGATGCCGCAGATGGCCCGGGGACTGGACGTGACCGTCCCGCAGATCGGCTACCTCATCACGGCGTTCGCGGTGGCCATGGCCACCGGTGGACCCTTTCTGACGGTGGCCCTGATGCGGGTCCCGCCGCGCACGGCGCTGTTGACGCTCTTCGCCGTCTTCCTGGCAGGCAACGTCCTGGCCGCCACCGCGCGGGACTACGCCATGATGCTGGCCGCCCGGATCGTGACCGGCGTCGCCTCACAGGCGTTCTTCGGCCTCGGCATATCGCTGTGCGCCCGGCTCACCCGGCCCGAGGTGCGGGGACGCGCCGTCGCCGTCGCCCTGAACGGCCTCATGCTCGGCACCCTGCTCGGGCTGCCGCTGTCGACCCTGGTCGGCGAGCGGTTCGGCTGGCGCGCGGCGTTCTGGGCCGTCACCCTGATCACCGTGGCCGCCGCCGCGGCCACCCTCGCCGGGGTGCCCCGCCTCGCGCGCGCCGAGGACTCGGGCGGCCTGCGTGCCGAACTGGGCGTCTTCAGGCGGCGCCGGCTGTGGCTGGTGCTGTCCACCAGCACGCTCGTCATCGGCGCCACCTTCTCCGCGTTCAGCTATCTCAACCCCATCCTCACCGAGGTCACCGGCTTCTCCCCCGGTGCCGTGCCCGTCCTGCTGATCGCGTACGGCGCGGCCACCGTCGCCGGAAACCATGTGGTCGGGCGTCTCGCCGACCGCCACGCCGTGCCGGTGCTCGCCCTCGGCCTGCTGCTCAACACGGTCTTCCTGAGCGGCTTCGCCCTCCTCGCCGGGCTCCCGGTGCCCGCCGTCGTCTGCATGCTGGGCGTCGGACTGGTCGGCGTCACCATGAATCCGGCCATGGTCACCCGGGTGCAACGCGCCGGGAACGCGGGCCCGCTGGTCAACACCGTCCACTCCTCCTTCATCACCCTCGGCGTCATCCTCGGCTCCTCCCTGGGCGCCGTGGCGATCGATGCCCGGGGGCTGCGCGCGCCGCTCTGGCTCGGCGCGGTCATGGCCGTGGCGGGTCTGGCCACGCTCCTGCCCGAACTCACCCGCCGCCGCGCGTTGGGGGAGCGGGCCGCCCGGCAGCCGCTTCAGCGGTCCGTCGGCTGACCGGTGCCGGGCACCGCGCGGGTCTCGGGGATCCGCAGGGCGAGGACGGCGATGTCGTCGTGCTGGTCGTCGTTCAGCCGGTCGAGCAGTTCGTCGAGGAAGACCGGCAGGGGCTCGCGGGCCAGTGCGGTGGCGTGCTGGCGCAGCCGGGTCAGCCCGCGTCCGATGTCCTCGCCGG